>JAITGA010000008.1 GCA_031280955.1 Lachnospiraceae bacterium | reverse complement strand
CAGTGACAACAACGGACTTCATGATGGCAGAATATGTTCCGTTGTCGCATGACCTTTTAGGGCGGGTTTCGGAAAGAATAACGAGCGAGGTGCTTGCGGTAACACGGGTTGTGTATGATGTGACGGGGAAGCCGCCTGGTACGATCGAGTGGGAGTAGTAGCGAGAACGCTTGAGACCCTTGATAATGCAGGACTTTACGAGGTTGGATTCGCCTTTTGATAACAGTTTGATAACAGGAGAATTGTAGGGATTATTCCTGTGTCGCAGGTGGTTAGCGAGTAATTACCACCGAAAATCCACCAATATAAAACGGCCTTGCTGATATGAAGATTATCAGCAGAGCCGTTTTTTTCTGCGCCGGTTCAGTCTTTATTGAGCTCTTTGACAATGGCATCGCTCAACTCTTCGGACGGAATCTTCACCCACTGACCTGTGGCATCCAGTTCCGGGTATCTATAACGCCACTGGTCATACTCAGTTTTCGTTATTTCACCGCTTTTGAGTTTTTCCGCCATTTCGCTCCAAGCATGAAAAATATCAAACATAGAAAGGTAGGTGGTTCCCTTGGTTTTATCCAATCGTAAGCAGACTTCGCCATCAATTTTGCCAATTTGGATGGCGTATAAATCTTCCAAGGCAAACAGCGTATGTGCCAAGCCCACATAGCTTTCAATGTTTGGCAAGTCAAGTGCTTTCGGACTGACATCTAAGGCATTGGCAATGTCGGCCACATAGTTTTCTTTCGGTGTCCTCGTTCCGGATTCATATTGCGCCATACGGACATCGGCGGTCTTTTCGTCAAAGCCGATTGCCATGCCGAGCCACTTTTGGGTCATTCCCCGCAGGTTGCGGATAAATCGGATTCTTTCGCCTATTGCCATGTTGGTTATCCTCCATGTGTGAACTGATAGCAGGAGCATAACATATATGTTTAGGCGTTGTCAAGACAACTGAAACAAAATTGTTTAATTATTTTTCGCAAAGCGCTTGACATAAACAAAATTGCTTAGTATAATGAACTAAACATTATTGCTTAGTGTTTTCCGTCGCACGTCACGGTAATGGCGTGTATCGCCCGGGCAAATCGGGTGGCGATTCAGAAAGTACTCCCGACACGAAACCTGTGGCGTGGGCAGCCGCAGGGCGCAGGGGCGGAGCCTGCGGTAAGTCCGAAATAAAAAATCACAAGGAGGTGGGTTACTTGGCAGAAAGAATGTTTATGCGGGTGGGTGAGGTTGCGGAAGCACTGGATGTTTCCAAACCATACGCTTACAAGCTCATTAAAAAATTAAACGAAGAACTAAAACGAAAGGGCTGTATCACTATCGCGGGCAGGATTGACCGTAAGTTCTTCTTTGAGAAATTTTACGGCACACACAAAAACAATTAGAACACAAGGAGGGTCAGAAATGTCAGTATTTAAGAACGATGATAACGGAACATGGTACACCATGGTTCGTTATACAAATTGGAAAGGTGAAAGGAAGCAGAAATGTAAACGGGGATTCACCACACGCAAAGAAGCGTTAGACTGGGAACGCGAGTTCTTGCAACAACAGTCAGCGGATATGGATATGACATTCGCTGCTTTTGTTGAGCTGTACAGCCGGGATATGAAAACACGGCTGCGCCTGAACACATGGCAAACAAAGGAAAACATCATCCAAAACAAGCTGATGCCCTACTTCGGCAACAAAAGCATGAGCGGAATCAGCGCCAAGGACATCATTCAATGGCAAAACGAAATGATGAACCTGCGGGGAAAAGACGGCAAGCCATTCTCGGCGACCTACCTCAAGACCATGCACAATCAGATTAGCGCTATTTTCAATCATGCTGTGAAGTTCTATGACCTTAGAGCCAACCCCGCCGCAAAAGCCGGGAGTGTCGGCAGAAAAGAAGCAAAAGATATGCTGTTTTGGACTAAGGACGAATATCTCGAATTCGCCGATGCCATGATGGATAAGCCGTTGTCCTTCTACGCTTTCGAGATGCTCTACTGGTGCGGAATCAGGTTAGGCGAATTGCTCGCCTTGACCCCTGCAGACTTCGACTTCATAAAAAGCACAGTATCCATAAGTAAATCTTATCAGCGGCTTAACCGCGAGGATGTGATTACCGAACCCAAGACCCCGAAAAGCAATCGGGTCATAAAGATGCCGGACTTTCTCCGTCAGGAGATACAGGAATATATGAAAACATTATACGGTTGCGAGCCTGGCGACAGAATGTTCCCGATCAGCAAGAGTTATCTCCACCACGAAATGGACAGAGGCGCAAAACAATCAGGGGTCAAGCGTATTCGCGTCCATGACCTTCGGCACAGCCATGTGTCCCATCTGATTGAGTTAGGTTTCTCTGCGGTGGCAATCGCTGATCGCGTCGGTCATGAGAGTATAGATATAACCTATCGATACGCGCACTTGTTCCCATCCAAGCAAGAGGAAATGGCTGATAGGTTGGATATGGAACGTGGGGAGGGATTCTGATGTCACAAAAAGTATATGACTGTCAAGGACGCTGGCGAAGCAAAACCGTGGCGTTTCGTATGTCACCGGAGGAAGATGCGCAGCTTGAAATGGCGGTGGCACTATCTGGTCTGACCAAACAAGACTATATAATCCGACGGCTCCAATGCCGTGATGTGATCGTGCAGGGAAATCCGCGAGTGTACAAAGCATTACGGAATCAGCTTGCCGTCATGTTAGAGGAACTTAAACGTGTCGCAGTCGGTGAGTCGGTCAGCGCTGACTTTCTCGACACGATCAGATTGATTGCCATCACTATGGACGGACTGCAATCAGAATCGTGACGATGGTGACGGTATGATGGTTATTTTGCAGACGGACACGGTCTGTGAAATACCGTCACGACCGTCATGGGTGACCCGCAGGTCGCCTTCCCCCTCGGAGAGCGCAATGCGCTTTTGATACGCAGTGTCAAAAGTGCTTTTGCGTTACTTTTGAAAAAAGTAACAAAACCCCGGCTTGCGCCGGATTAGCCACAGGAAGGAGTTGGAAGATGTGAAACGCACAATCAGCGTCATGCTCGGCAAAGGTTCTGTCAGTCACAACACTCGCGAGTTTAAGGCTACCAACGTAGATGTCGAGCGGACACAATATAATATCGAATACTGCAACACGCCCATCAGAGAAGTTTATCGTGAACTGTTCGACGGTGCTGTGGAAAGGTATAACGCCAAGCAGACCCGCGCCGACCGTTGCATTGATAATTATTACGAAAAAATCCGTACAGGAAAACAAGAGCAGTTGTTCAAGGAAGTCATATTCCAAATCGGCAACATGGAAAATATGTCAGCCGTTTCTGAGGATGGTCAACTTGCCGCCAAGATGCTGGACGAGTTCATGCGGAGCTTTCAAGAGCGGAATCCAAATTTGAGAGTATTCTCTGCTCATCTGCACATGGATGAAGCGACGCCACATCTCCATGTGGATTTTATTCCGTTTATCATCGGCAGCAAGCGTGGTCTGGATACGCGTGTAACACTCAAACAAGCGTTGGCGGTGCAGGGATTTACAGGCGGGACTCGTGGTGATACCGAATGGAATCAATGGGTTAGGTCGGAAAAGGAGCAGCTCTCTCAGGTTATGGAACGCCACGGCATCGAATGGGAGCAGCTTGGTACTCATGAAACACATTTGAGTGTCGAGAATTTCAAAAAGGAACAACGAATTAAGGAGGTTGCCGCTCTTGATGAGCAAATCACCGAGAAAACTATTGAAGTCAGTGCGTTGACGGATAAGCGGTCGGAAATTGAAGGTGAACTCAGCGATTTTCTTCTAGAGCTGGACAAAACGCAGGGGAAACTGAAAACAGTCAAGGAAAAAGAGCGCTTCATCGCCAAGAACGCCAGCCATTACGACGATAATCCAAAGTACGAACTGCCGGAACCGAAGCCGATGATGTACGCGAAAACCTATCACGACAAATATGCAACACCTCTTGTGCGTCGGTTGAAAGATGTTATACGCAGCATCCTGTTGCAGTTTATTGAAAAGACACAGGAGCTTAGAGCCATGCTTGACCGAGCTAACAAGCAAATCCAGGATTTGACAAGCAGAGTTAATAGGTTAGAGCCTGAGAATGAGAGATTGCGCGGTGTTGAGAAGGAATATAGTCGTGTCCGGCGGTATTTGGGCGGTGAGCGCACAGACGAAATAGTCAAAACGGTCAAGACACAGGAAATCGCGGAGCAGCAGGCGCAACAACAAGCACAGCGGGAAATAAGGCGTAGTCGAAATGTCTATGCACGATGAAAAGAGGTTTGACTATGTTTTCTATTCGAATTATTGTAATCTTTACTGTTGTCAACCGCCGTCGTTATAAAATATCATTATGTCGTGATTTAATGTTGACATTATCGGCTGACTATGATATTCTGTGCTTAACCAAATCTCATGTAACTGAATCGGGTGGGAGTGAGAAGGATGTCCATTAGTTACAACAAACTCTGGAAATTAATGATAGATCTCAATTTGAATAAAACTCAGCTCCGCAAACTTGCTGGGCTGAGTACGAACATAATCGCTAGATTAAGCAAAAATGATTCAGTCTCGATGGATACATTATTACGTATATGCAAAGCGTTGCATTGCAACATCGGAGACATTATGGATGTTATCGAGGAATCCGATCAACTCAAGATAACGGAATATCCTTTTGAGAATGAGCCGAATCTGCCAAGAGTAGCTGAGAGTAGTGCAGAATATATAAAGACAAATAGGTTAGAGAAGTGATGATTGCCGGAGTTCGCTGCTTGATTATAATGCCAAGGCATAATAACCATCGAAGAAATCCACCCAGAAAGGAGAATAATCGTGAATAAGAAGCAACTTATTGCTGAGTTCAGAGAGCAAATGGCAGACTATCTTGAGGAGATATCTGGTACATCTAAGTCATTCAAAGAAAGAGCTACTGCTTTAAACAATCGAGCAGAGAAGATAAAAGAAAAATATATCGAACAGATTCTACTTATTGGAGATCCAATCGAAATTCAACTGGAGCATGTACTGCTTGCTACCTATGTTTCCTATGTGGTCATGCTTGAATATCGTAATTCAGTTTGGCCTTACGAATACATGGCGTTCTCTCGAAGAATTGGCGAGCTTTGGGAGCCTATGTGTAAGCTTCCTTTTGAGTATCCGTTAAATATTCTGAGTATTTATATCCCACCGAATATCGAGGATGTAAAAAACACTTTGAAGAAAGACATTAACAGCTTAGTTTCCAATTTGAGTATTGACGAAGCAGACAAAAACAAGCTTTTGCTATACTACCAATCTATTTGGGCTTTGATAGATAGCGGCGGAAATATCAATCTAACGCTTGATCTGCATTTTGAGCAAGAAGAAGAATTTTTTGATGTGGATTACAAAAGCGGCTTTAGTAGCAACGAAAAAGGAAATACGAATCGCTTGCTTCTTGTTGCAAGCATATATAAATCATTGCCGGAGATTCATAACATACTCATGTTCTTGCGTCAAAAGGAAGAAGAAAACAATCACTATTTACAAATATTAAAGAAATCAGGTTTGTGGGATGTATATTGCGCAGATGAAGCATATGAAAAAATACGCGAGTTCACCGGGTTCGATATAAAGAATTGGATGATTGAAAACATGGATTGGCATAATGATATTTCTCCAGAGTTTAAAAAGTATCTTTCTGATAACGATTTACTAAAATATTTAACATGGTAGATTCTGAGGTGTTTTATGAATGACGTTTATTGTGCGTATTATACGAAGAATAGCAATATCACATCTTATATGGTGTCAATGATTCATCCGTCGCATGGCGATCACATTTTGGAACCTTGCGGTGGCGATGGTGTTTTCATCGACGCCCTCTTGGATTTTAGTCCCAAGCTAAGGATTGACACTTGTGATTTGGACATTGACGCGGTCAATGCTATGAAATCAAAGTACCATCTTAATCAAAATGTTACTGTACGGAGAACAGATACATTAATGGACTCGTTTTTTGATGAAGTTAGTAATTTCGGATACTACGACAAGATCATAGGGAATCCGCCATATGGTGGATGGCAGGAATATAGTCGCCGAACTGAGTTGAAGCAAAAATATAATGGATTCTATGTCAGAGAAACATACTCATTATTTTTGCTAAGGTGTGTTTCTTTGTTAAAAAAAAATGGGGTGCTTTCCTTCATTATCCCCGATACGTTTTTGTTTTTACATAATCATAAACAACTTAGAAAATATCTACTCGAACAAACAATAATCAAAGAGATTGCGATTTTCCCAAGCAAATTCTTTCCCGGTGTCTCCTTCGGTTATAGCAATCTGTGTATCATAACAGTTCAAAAATCTAACTCAATGAGCGAAATGATCATGAATAATTTTTCTGTCATAAAAGGACTAAAGTCAGATGAAGATTTATTCACATTGTCAAAAAAGTCAAAACCAGAGTACCTGACCATCAATCAACTGACTCAATTAGAGGTATACCAAAATCAAGACCATGCATTCTTGATTAGCGACGATGATACGAGCCGAAAAATTGCTGAAAGTCGAATTACACTTGCTGATATTGCGAACTGTGTCACAGGCATTTATTGTGGAGACAATAAACGTTTCATGGCGGTAATACAGTCGGAAAGAAAATCGTTAGCGGATTATTCTCGCGCAGATAAATCAAGCGTTGACTATACACATAAATCAAATAACCCTGTGTCCGATGTAAAAAAATATATCCCGATAGTCAAAGGAAGTTCATCAACAGGGTACTATCGTACATCAGATGAGTGGCTAATCGAATGGACGCCGTCAGCATTGTTTCATTATAATAACGACAAAAAAGCTCGGTTTCAAAACTCACAATATTATTTCCGTATGGGAATTGCTTTGCCAATGGTGAAAAGTTCTAAAGTCAAGGCAACAATTCTACACGAAATGGTTTTCGATCAAAGCATCGTAGGCGTTTTTCCGCATGAAGACAAATACTTGCTCTACTTACTAGCTTATTTAAATTCAACGACGGCAAACAAGTTCATTCATACAATCAACCCGACAGCAAACAACTCCGCAAACTACTTGAAAAAAATACCTGTGTATATCCCCGACGATAATGAGCTTTCAAATATAAACGAGTTAGTAACCGCCATCATTGAAACTCGCGATATAGACCGACACCAAAGCGAAATCGACGATTTCTTTGAAAGGCGTTTATAATAGTAACAGTTATGGCTTCAGATATCGGTCAAAATAACATGAAAAGCTATAAATCAATCCTTCGTACGCAACAACAACGGCATTTGTAAAAAACAATTGTTTATAGAGGAAGAAAAATATGAGGGTAATACTCAAGAACTGCAATATCGTAGATTACGGTGAAATAGGGATAGTTGATAATTACTTAAATATAAAGTATGCGATAAATGGAACGGGGAAATCAACTATTTCGCAGGCACTGTTATGTTTGTTGGAGGACAGTCTAGATTCGCTATTACCATTTAAGTATTATACAGAAAAGAGTAGTGGCAATCTTTTAGACGAACATAGACCTTCAATCGAAGTATATACTGATGCCCAAACCACAGGAACGTTTACACAGGAGTTATCACCCGTTAAGTCTGTTCGTGTCTTTAATGAGGAGTATGTAGAACGGCACACTCTGGTTGGCGATGATGTTGTTCAAAACAGTTTTGAGATATATGTTAAGACCCAAGATTATGATGCGAAAATGCAGGAAATTAATGCTTTAATTCAAGAAATTACGGATTTTTTCAGTAGTTATGAAGAACTTGACGATATAATTTCTCGGTTCAATGTGTTCATAACTAAGATTGTTAAACCAGGTAAAAACAAACCAATTAGTACAACCAGCCCATTGCATAAGGCTTTGAGCGAAGGAAATAAAACTGTTGACGTGCCTGACGAGTTAAAAGGATATAAATCTTACATAGTCAGCGCATCTGGTGGCAGATGGGCAAAGTGGCAAAAAGATGGCAATGAATATCTTGATTGGGACTGCGACAATGTTAATTGTCCATACTGTTCCTTAGAGGTTAACACAACTCAAAAACCAATAATCAAGAAGTTGTCCGAGAGTTTTAGCAGTAGTTATTTAGATGACCTTAAAGCGGTAATAGATGCGTTCGATAGTATCAAAGAATTTTTTGTTGAAACGACTATAGAAAAAATAGATAAACTAGGCGCAAGCTCATCAGGATTCACCCAAAACGAAATTGATTTTGTTAAATCTGTTTGTGAAAGAATTGATGCGCTTCTACGGCGTCTGCAAAACGCAAAAAGCTTAGGATTCTATACTTTTGATACCTTAAAAAACGTTGATGATTTTGTTCCCCTGCTGAATGACAACGTGATTGACCTATTGGTTTATCCCGAACTTAAATCTGCAAAAACAGAAACCATCGTCAATAGCCTTAACGAGTCGCTGGAGAGAATAATACAAAAAGCGAACGAGTTAAGAGCTGCAGTTGACGCACAAAATCTTCTAATACAGGAAACAATCAGAAAGAATGAAAGTGGTATCAATCATTTTTTGATGAAAGCGGGATACCAATATACTGTAAGCATTGAAGAAGATGAAAAGACGAAAAAATATAGAATGCTGTTGAAATACCGTAACGGAGAAGTTAACATTCCAGAGATAAAAAAACACTTAAGCTTTGGTGAAAAGAATGCATTTGCTTTAGCCTTATTTATGTATGATGTAGTTAAAGAGAAACCAGATTTGGTTATCCTTGATGACCCTATATCATCATTTGATAAACACAAAAAATACGCGATTATGGATATGCTATTTTGTGGAGATGATGTTACTCTTAGAGGATTGACAACCTTAATGCTTACTCATGATTTTGAGCCGATTGCAGACGTAATAAAAACACACTCACGGGTTTTTACTTGGAAGCCTGAAGAAAGTAGGCGAGGTCAATTTGCCAAAGCTAGCTTCTTATATAACGAGGCGAATCCCGTTGATGATACTATTCAACTTAAAGAAAAGCCCATATTAGATTCAAATGTTAGGAATTACATTAACATACTTAAGGAAAACTGCAAATCATCAAGTAACATTATTTCTAAACTGATATATCTACGAAGGCTGAGAGAAATCGAAAGCGATAAAACTGGCGTGTGGGATGTTTTGTCGTGTTTTTTCCACAAGGATACCCCTGTTCCCAAAACGCTTCTAGGTGAGGACGTAGATGTAAGTGATGCTGAACAAAAGATATCTCAAGAGATTAATGAGGCTTTTTGCTACAGTGTTGAGTATCCCAAATTCTGGAATGGGCAATCTATGATTGATATCTACAAATCATGTACTCAAGGATATGAAAAATTACAGCTATTCCGTTGTCTAAGTGCAGAGTTTGGGCAAGTGGAAAGCGATATGACAGATTTAGTATTTGCTAAATTTGTTAACGAAACATATCATTCGGAAATGGATTATATATTACAGCTTAACCCACGCGAGTTTGAGATTGTTCCTTTGCATATACTTCAACGTTGCGACAGTAAAGTGTTGCAGTTTGAAAATGCGTTACGAGATGAAGTAGCGGGTTGAATTATTTTCCATTATCTACAAGTTATCGAAGCCGAACAACCGCTGATTCAATTTTGACTCCAATAGTTCAGCAACAGGAAAAGGGAAGCAAAAATGAAAACACGACATATTTCCTAAGCATTCTCGTTAAGGTTGATAACAAAATCTTGATAACATTTTGATAACAGAACATCAGTGAACACCATAGAGGATGGATAACTGGAGTCAAATTGAGCAACAATCTAACACAAAAACTAAACGGATTCGTTTAGAGCAAGTCTTTCATTTTCGAGTGGGAGTGAGGGGGGTGGGCTTGTTGGAAATGCAAGGCTTCTAACTCCACAGATGCATCAAAGCTGATAGATGGTAGGATGAAAGAAACAAGAGCGGCTAAAACAAATGGGGGAGTAAATAATGTTTTTCTTCTTTAATGACCATAAAAGTGAATTACTTGAGGCTTCTGAGCTTCCGTATATAAAAGAGCTTGCAGAGGCTAATGAGTTTTATTATCAAAAAGCCAAGGATAAATTTGATGAGTTTTTAAGCAGCGATATTACTAACATTGACATACCAGCTTTAATCGAAATTACAAAGCAATCGAATTTTTCTTTTGAGAAATGGCTTAATTCATATAGTAAAGAATCTTTCGAACACATCTTGTTGCTTTTGATTGGTCAAGTTGTAAGTTATTTCGACACCAACGCCGCCATGAAAAACAAGCTTAATGAATATGAGGACAAGCGAGTATTAGCGAAAGCGACGGTTCGGCAAGATAAATGGGTAAAGTGGTTACTAGAGTTTAAGTCGGGTGCAGATATAAACACATTTCCCGGTAATATTCGTAATGCGATACTTTTCATTCAAAACCCCGACGCGAACATAAATATCATTTCAGAAGATTACAGAAAAACTATCACAGAAAGACTATTTGACGGCGAGAATCCCGATTTATTTTCCGAAATGAAAAATCTCGGGATAGCAGCGAAAAATCCCCTGAACAATGGTGTGCTTTATACACGGATTTTATATAGCGATGAAATAAAAAATTTGTGGTTTGAGTCAAAAGAAAAGAACCTAATATCTTTGAAGCGAGCGTTTCAAAAATGGATGAAACATCAGAAAAAGGCAAATGGTGAAAAGTATAGCATAGACACCATTAACTCTCGTGCAGGCGCACTGAGCAGTATTGTAAATCGCTTAAATTTAGGACACGAGTTGCTCTCGGATTTGTTTCAATATAAATCATCGGAAGATTTTGAAATCGCATATCAAAAAATATTAAATGCACCGGATTATGAGGATATAAATGAGCGGGGTAATAACCATTATTCCAGTGCCTTAAATTTATATCGCAGGTTTTTATCAGAATATGATTTAGATGATTTTGAACTTGATTACGGGCAAGCATACACCACACAATCAAAGAACAAATCAAACGCCGCTTTCTTGCAGTGGTTTGAGCCACTTATTATTGCACTCAGAGAACTTGGCGGCACGGCCACTCCAAAAGAAGTACGCGAAAGAATTATCACGGATATGAGTTTGTCCGAAGATGATATAAATGAAGTCAGAGGGAAAAATCAAGTAAATAAATTTTCAAACGAGCTTGCTTTTGCACGTAATTATTTGGTTGTAGACGGGTACATAGATAACTCTGAAAGAGGTATATGGACTTTAACGCAAAAAGGTTTGTCGTCGCCTATGAATATGGAAATAGCGAGTGATATATTTCGAAAAATAGTGAGTTTAAGAAACAGCGATATTCGTTATTGGATTTACACCCCCGGCGAACAAGCACGATTATGGAACGAATTTTTAAACATAGGCATTATGGGAATCGGCTGGGATGAAGTCGGAGATTTGTTTGATTACAATTCAAAAAACGATATAAAAACCGCTTTACAAGAATTATTCCAAGATGATAAATCACATAAAAACGACACTCATGCCTTGTGGGAATTTGCAAATAAAATTTCTATAGGTGATATTGTTTTTGTGAAAAAAGGCTATTCCTTAGTTTTGGGACGCGGTATCGTAGAATCGGAATATATATTTGACGATGACCGCGAGGAATATAAACACATTCGCAAAGTTAATTGGGCACATATTGGTGAATGGGAGCATCCCGGACAGGCTGTTCAAAAAACGCTGACGGATATAACGTCTTATACCGACTATGTCGAAAAACTTGAAGCGTTATTCCGTGACGAAGGTGAACTGTTTGAGGTGAATGATGCGCCTGAAATACATTATAACGAATATACAGAACAAGATTTCCTCGATGATGTCTACTTGTCTGAAAAGCGTTATAAAACCTTGAAAGGGTTACTGCTACGAAAAAAGAATCTAATCCTACAGGGCGCGCCCGGTGTTGGAAAGACATTTGCCGCGAAACGTCTTGCTTTTTCAATAATGGGAAAAGAAGATACAAGCAGAATCAAGGTCGTACAATTTCATCAGAGTTATAGCTATGAGGATTTTATTATGGGTTGGCGACCCGATGGAAGCGGATTCAAACTTGAAGAGGGTCCGTTCTATAAGTTTTGCAAAATCGCTGAAGTTGATGATGAAAACGAACCATATTTCTTCATTATCGACGAAATAAATCGTGGGAACCTTAGTAAAATATTCGGCGAGCTTCTTATGTTGATTGAGGAAGATAAGCGTGGCGATTCGATAAAGCTGTTGTATAAAGACGAGCAATTCACTGTTCCCCCGAATATACACATAATTGGCATGATGAATACCGCCGACCGAAGCCTTGCGATGATTGATTACGCATTGCGCCGCCGTTTCGCGTTCTTCGATTTAGCACCTGCTTTTCAGTCGGACGGTTTCAAAAAATATCAAACGGATATTGGCAACGCAAAATTCGACAGTCTTATTGCAATGGTAGAACAGTTAAACGCTGACATCGGAAAAGATGCTTCGTTAGGTGACGGTTTCAGAATCGGACACAGCTATTTTTGCGTTGATGAAGATATAACTATCGACGATGACTGGCTTTCTGACTTGGTTGAATATGAGCTGCTCCCGCTTATTAATGAATATTGGTTTGATGAACCATCGAAAGCGGAAGGCTGGATAAGACAGCTTCGAGGTGCGGTCAATGGTTGATAATCACAAAATAAAAAATATTTATTACATGCTTTCCTATGCTTATCAAACTTTATGCGAAACGGGCTACAGCAGTGTTGCTACAGAAGAATTTGAAAATATACATGATTTGTTTGCGGCGATACTCATAAATGGAGTGGGGGCACAAGTAAAACGGGGATTACACCGTGACTACATCCCGAATCAAGAGGATATATCGGGTTTACGCGGGCAAATCAGAGTTGCAGAAACTATCAGACGGCAGACCCGTCCGAAAGGAAAATTGACGTGTGCTTTTGACGAATTTACAGAGGATTCGCTCCATAATCAAGTGATAAAGAGCGTTTTATTCTTGTTGTTGCGCCACGGAAATGTAAAATCCGAAAATAAAAAGTCACTTCGCAAGTTGCTCATGTATTTCTCTTATGTTTCTGACATTCATCCATCTGAAATTCGGTGGGATGTTTTGAAATATCATCGCAACAATGCTTCCTATCGTATGCTCATTGAAATATGCCGTCTTACGGTTGAGGGATTACTTCTAACAACGGAAGCGGGAGTGCATGAACTCGCCGAGTGGATTCAAGATGAGAAAATGTATCTGTTGTACGAAAGATTTGTTCTTGCATATTACAGACGGCATCACCCAAAATATGCACCAAATGCCGCACATATTGAATGGGATATTACCGACGGAGAAAAAAGCGATTATCTGCCGATTATGAAATCAGATATTATATTGCAAAGCGGCGAAAGAAAAATAATAATCGACACAAAATATCTGGGAAAAACAATGCAGTTTAACTCCATCTACGACAGACGCACATATTTATCTAGCAATCTTTATCAAATTTATTCTTATGTTAAAAACAGCGACAAGGATAACACAGGCAATGTTGCAGGAATCCTATTATATGCTAAAACCGATGAAGAGATTACGCCGGATGAAGATTTGTTCATCAGCGGTAACAAAGTCAGCTTAAAAACACTTGACTTAAATCGTGATTGGAGTGTAATTGCGGAACAGTTAGATAGTGTTTGTGAATGGTTAAAATGCGGGTAACAAGAGCGTATTCCAAGCGGTGGAGGCAATGAGTAAGGATAAAATAATGAATCAAAAAGAACGAGAACAATATTGGATAGATTTAGAAGATAAATTTTTAAAAGGTGGGGCAGCATTTTCTGAGTGGTGTAGCTTTATCGCGAAAGACACATTTGCCGCATTTGTTCATGGTGCTGATTTATCAACGACCGTAATGGCGCTTGCCTGCGTAGAGACATACTTGAAAACAGAAAATCCCGATTTGCAAAATCAACCGCTTTACTCATTGGTTGATAAGGAAAGTGCACTGAGCTGTGAAGAAAAAGAAGCTCTTAATAAACTGCGCCACTATCGAAACAAGTGGGTTCATACATACGATTTGGATGACGATGAAATAGTTGAATGTGAAGCACATTTTATTCAAGAGGCAGAGGAAATGGCTTGCTTAGCTGTGAAAATGATGTTGACTATATTGTTTTTGAACCAATATGTTTAACTCAACAGAGGAAGGGAGAGGAAGAACATGAGCAATACGCAACCCACATACAAGCGGCAGCGCTACCTGCTGTCGTTCATACGCCAGCTTGGTAACGGCGTGTCTGCGACGGACTTGCAAAAGTTAGTGTTTCTGCACACGATGAGGGGAGACAGGGCGTTTTATGAGTTTTTGCCTTATAAATATGGGTCTTACTCTTTCCAACTTGCGGAGGACGTGGATATTCTAAGCAGGGATGGGTATTTAACAGTCGCAGGGACAGGTATTAAAGCAGTGGGCGAGTATGTGCAGGATAACTTGTTTGATATTGAGGCTGAACGAGGCAATAACCTTATTCGTAAGGCATACCGCGAGTACCCGTACTATACGATAAACAGCGAAATGATTGACCGTCTATATTTTAACACGGAAGAAGCGGCGCGTTTTAGTAGTGAGAAACAGAAATATAGCCAGACCGAACAATCCCTATTCACAATAGGTTACGAGGGGATAAGCATAGAGGCGTTTATCAATGCGTTAATCCAGAACGGCGTAAAGCTGTTGTGCGATGTGCGTAGGAACCCGTTGAGTCGCAAGTTTGGCTTTTCAAAAAGCAAGCTCGAACACATTACGAGAATGGTTGGAATTAAGTATATCCACATACCCGGTCTTGGCATTGAGTCCGACAAACGGAGTACGCTTGAAACGACTGAGGATTACGAGGCGCTGTTTGCTGATTATGCCGGAACGCTACCGAACCTTGAACCATATCTTGATTGGGTGTATTCGCTGTTGTGTTCCAATGACCGTATTGCTCTGATGTGTTACGAAAAGGATGCCGCAATGTGTCACAGACATGTTATCAGGGATTATATTACGGATGCACATGAGGTAAGGAGCGTGGATATATGACGGCGGAGAAGAAAAGGATCTATATTGTTGTGAAGACATATCCGACGATTTCCAAAGAGTATTCAGAGCTTGTCTGTACGGCGGGTGTTTTGGAGGATGGTTCTTGGATAAGGCTTTATCCTATTCCGTTTAAGAAGCTCGAAGATTATCAAAAATACCCTAAATATACATGGGTTGAGGTCGAAGCAACCCGTAACACGTCGGATTTTCGACCCGAGTCATATCGCCCTACACTGACCACTATATCTGTGAGTGAAAAGCATAAAAAAGTCGACTGGGATGAGCGACGCAGGATTGTGTTCAACAATAATAAGATATATACGAATCTGCAAGAGCTGATTGATAAGGCAAAGACAGACGGCACTTCTCTCGCTGCGTTCAAGCCCGCAAAAATCCATGATTTTGTTGTTGAGCCAACAGATCGTGATTGGGACGCCGAAAAGCTGGCGATATTAAAGAATTTGTCGCAACAGCTCAATTTATTCCAGTCGCCGGAGGAAATTGAAGCGGAATACAAAGTGGTTCCGAAAGTTCCATATAAATTTTCATACAGGCTTGAAGATGATTGCGGCAAGCAGTCAACGATGATGATTGAGGACTGGGAAATCGGCATGCTGTACTTTAACTGCTTAAAGCGTGCGGGTGGTAGTGAAAAAGAGGCTACCGAAAAAGTGCGGCAGAAGTATTATGATGAATTTTTAAAGAAAGACCTGCATCTCTTTCTCGGCACTACAAAACAATTTCATAATGTCGCACCTAACCCGTTCATCATCGTAGGGGTGTTTTATCCACCGATGCCACCAAAAGAGACTCAAATCAGTTTGTTCTGACAGGAAAATATGCAGTGCAATCGGAAGTTTGTAATAAAAGCGGAGGACGTCAAATGGACAATCAGCAACGCGGTGAAACGCGTACTTTATCAATACGAAAGCGGCAACTTGTAAGCAATCCTTACAAGTTCAAATGAAAGCAACTGCAATCTGACTTTAGCAAACCATATTCTTTAGTTGATAACAGAACCGTGATAACATTTTGATAACAGAACATCAGTGAACGCCATAGAGGATGGATAACTGGAATCAAATAGAGCAACAATCCAATACAGAAGCTAAACAGATGTGTTTGGAATAAGTCTTTTATTTTCGAGTGGGAGTGAGGGGATGGGCGGCAGAAACGTAGGATAGGTTTTGCGAAAACTCAAGAAACACATATATTGTCCTTTGAATACATATGTGTTATATTTTTGCCTATAATCCTTGATGATTACCTGTGCAACAACCATGCGGAGATTGCTAATTGTGGAGGTGAGAGTATGTGGCTGGTAATAGTAATTTTTGCATTAGTAACATTTCTGGCATGGGCGGGTGCGAGCATGTGGCAGATAATAATTCTTATAGTATTGGTAATATTTGTAGCATGGGCAGATTATGATATTAAGTAATTTCAAAAATCCCTTGAAATGCGGCGGACTCAACCACCACCGCCATTGATACCGAATGAAGAAGAAGATGAAGAAGAACCGCCCCCGCCCCCACCACCTATCATATGGGAATCGGCACCGTGGACGGAGATATTCACGAGGCCCCAAAAGTCACGGACAGCCGGAGAGGACTTCCCGACTGCCAGGATAGTCAGCTTCTTAAAAGACGAAGCTAAAATCGGCTGCACGGTGGAAGAGATAGTAACGGCGGCTAACGTTATCACTTATCATGTTAAACTTAATAAGATTATGGACTTGTCGAAAATACCGAAAGCTGTCGAGGCAATGGCGGCTGACTTCGACACCGACATTACACACGGCGAGAGCCGGGGATATGGAGCGCATTTTTCGCTAACCATACCAAGGGGCAGCCGTGAAACCGTATGGATCTATGATGTGATGGACACTGATGAGTTCAGGCGCATTGCGAATGATCCGAAATCACTTCCAGTGATAGTAGGGATGTATTCGGACAATACCCCTGCGGTGCTTGACATCGGCAAACTACCGCATATGCTGATATGCGGAACATCGGGTAGTGGCAAGTCGGTAGTGCTTAACTCCATGCTGATATCGGCGGTTGCCGAACGGACGCCCGATCAGTTGCAATTGTTAATGATTGACCCGAAAGAAACAGAACTAATCCCCTACGACGGTCTTCCACATTTATTCATGCCTATTATCACGGAAACATACATGGCGGCTGAAGCCCTCGGTGAAGCCGTGGAAGAGATGGACTGGCGGCAAAAAATAGCAGCAGAAATGGGGGTGAGGACTTTAGGCGCGGAAACACCTTACTTGCTAGTGGTGATAGATGAACTTGCCGACCTGATGCTGACCAGTGGGAAGTACGTGGAATCAAGCATAACAAGACTGGCACAAAAAGGCAGAGCACTCAAAATCCATGTTATATGCGCCACTCAATCACCGATGGCAAAAGTCACGACCAACCTGATCAGAGCCAACCTATCAGCACGGCTCGCATTCCGCACGACCACCGATATCGAGAGTCGTATTGCTTTGGGGCGAAACGGTTGCACGGAATTACTGGGTAACGGCGACGGCTGGTTGGTTGTAGGTACGGAGCAAAGGGTACAGGCGGCTTTGTCTGGAACGGATGAGATTGAGGCTTTGAAGGAATGGTACTGCCATGAAGTGCCATACAATGCAATCAACCTTGAGAGAAGATATGCATGGCAAAAATCTTTGAGCGAAGCTAAGGAAAGAAGAGCGGCAGAAATCGAAATCATAGAAAGAGAAGCTAATGGTTTGTAACATAGATAGTGTTAATTATTTATGTAATATATTCCTTATTTCTCAGATATTGTTTTAGTAAAGGAGAGCATGCGAACAGGCTTCCCTGTGAAAACTAAGACCTCAATAAGAGCAATATATGAGAACTGGATAAATTTCAATCAAGTAGACTGCTGCCGCATTGTATGTTATGATGTCGTGGTGATGTTCCTTGACAATGTTATATACTTAACAGGGCAGCCGAACAGGCGGCACCACCAACCTGGATTTTACGGAAGGTGGTATATTATGTCAGTTTACGAAGTTATTTCAATACTATTGGATCTTGCAATGCTCGTTGTCGCATATTGGAACATACACATCGTAATACGCTTAACGCATAAAAATAGCCGCCCTGACCCTTCAAAGTAAGGCGGCTATTTTACATGTAACTCATTGTCGCCGGGTAGGTGGTGCCTCACCTTTCGGCTGTCTTGCTAAGTATATAGTAACCGTGGCGGTCATTGCTGTCAACATTTATTTTTTACGGGGAGCAGTAAGGGAGCAGTAAGTGCCATGTTGTTGCCTATCCAATTTTAAATATTTATCTGTAAGCTGGGGAGGGGGGGCAGACTTATCGGCGAGGAACTAGGATACCCCTTCTCATAACTAGCCCTTCATGATGGCAGTGGGGTTAGCCTTGACGTTGTTGGGGGCTTGTATTATCATCACCTTTATACAGCGTTAAAAACTAGTGAAAACCCTTTTGTACCACGATTAAAAATGGTGAGGAGAACTAAAAAGCACTCAAAAAAACTTAGAAAGTTTTTGATGGAGATGCTACTTAAAAAATCCAATGAAAGGTATACAATAAGTTAGCTTGAGCTCACGGCAGATGATTTAGAGCAGGAGGAATATAAATGAAAATAGGTGCTGTTGACTTATTCTGTGGCATTGGCGGGTTGACTTATGGACTAAGAAAAGCGGGTATTGACGTAGTCGCGGGTGTGGATTTGGATAACTCGTGTAAATATGCTTTTGAAACTAATAACCATTCTAAATTCATTCAAAAAAGTGTAGATGATGTTACAGGGGTCGAAATTAAGGAATTACTTAAACCATATGACGTGAAAATTCTTGTAGGTTGCGCTCCGTGTCAACCGTTTTCTAATCACAGAAAAGACAAAAAGGACAGAAAAAGCCATAAAGATTGGAGCTTGCTTTATCAATTTTCAAGAATAATTAAAGAATCTAATCCTGATGTTGTTTCAATGGAAAATGTTCCCGCACTCAAAAAAGAAAAAGTTTTTTATGACTTTGTTAAGGGTTTGGAAGAACTGGGATATACTGTTTCCCATTCAGTTGTTAATACATCTGATTTTGGAATGGCACAAAGTCGGAGAAGACTTATTTTACTTGCGGCAAAAAACAAAAAAATAGAGTTAATGAAAGATGCGGATACCATTCAAAAAACCGTAAAAGAAATAATTGGTGATTTGCCAGAGGTGGCAGCAGGTGAAGTGTTTGCTGGTGATAGATTGCACCAGTCATCAAAGTTGAATGACATAAATCTCAAAAGAATTAGAGCTTCCAAGCCTAATGGTTCTTGGAGAGATTGGCCAAAAAAATTAGTAGTTCCTTGTCATAAAAAGGCATCTGGAAAATCATATAGTTCTGTTTATGGGCGAATGGGTTGGGATGGAGTTTCACCTACAATAACTACTCAATTCACAGGATATGGAACTGGGAGATTTGGGCATCCAGAGCAAGATAGAGCATTAACTCTTAGAGAAGGTGCTTTGCTCCAATCTTTCCCCCCAAAATATGCATTTATTTCAAAAAACGAGCCATTAGTTATGAAAAATATAGCGAGACACATAGGAAACGCTGTTCCTCCTCTGTTAGGTGAAGCTATAGGAAAAAGCATTTTGATGCACTTGGAGGTTGATTAAATGGCATATGTTTTCAATATATCCCTAAGTGTACTGAATCATTTAGGGCGAAATTTGTATAGGAGCTTTGTTACTGTTATCGGAGAGGCTATTTCAAATTCATGGGATGCCGATGCCGACAATGTGTGGATTGAAATTGACGTAGAAAGCCGTTCGATGTTCATAATTGATGACGGGATAGGAATGAATGATGATGATTTTCAAAACAGGTTTTTAAGAATAGGATTTTCAAAACGAAAAAATAGCGAAGTATCAGCGAAAAATAGACCTTACATAGGAAGAAAAGGAATAGGTAAATTAGCTTTATTGTCGTGTGCTGAAAAAGTCCATATTGCCTCTAAATCAGACGGTTGTGATATGGTCAGCGGTTTAATTGACAATTCTGATTTAGATTCAGCAATTAGCGAAGATGCTAGCGATTATCCTTTAGGTATTGTGAATGACTGTGCAAAAGAGCGATTGAGTTCTTTAAAATCTGGAACTGCTATTTATTTTGAAAATCTAAATGATGGAGTTATAAACACTATTGAATATATTGAAAAAATCATTGCATTGAATTTTAGGTTTTCTCTGATTGACACTTCCTTCAAAATATACCTTAATAGCAAAGAGATAACTATTGATGCATTAGATGAATTAGCAAGTGCTACGCAGTTTGTATGGCAGCTTAACGAAACTAACGATAATTATCTTAAAGAAAAAATTTCTCCTGCTAATAACGCTAATGTTAAAGGTTATCAACAAAAAACATCATCCTTGCCCATTAACGGATTTGTTGCGTCAACAGAAAAACCATCAAATCTTAAAATAAGAGGAACTGGTGAAAAAGTAACATTGGACTTATATGTTAATGGGCGCTTGAGAGAAAAAGACATATTAAAACACATACCTACAACCCGTATTGTAGAAAGTTATTTATATGGACAAATTCATTATGATACTTTGGATTATGAAAGAGATGTATTTACCAGTAGTCGTGAAGGTATAATAGCGGATGACCCAAAGTATGTGGATTTTTTGCAAAAATTCAAAGCTATTATATCGGGAATTATTGACGATTGGGATAAAGAAAGAAGGAAGATAAACGAGGACGGAGATCCTGATAATACGGCAATCACATCCAAAAGAAGAAAAGCTCAAGAGTTGTTTAACGCAACAAAAAACGATGTTATTTCAGGTGATATAATCAAGGAAATTAGAGTTGTAGACGAATGGGTTACATTGTTAGGCGAAGAAGCACAGTTTAATATACCTTCATATACAGAGTGTTTTATTGCAGAAAATTTGCTACGAGAATATATAAAATATAATTCAATTTCATTATCAAAGGAAGCACAAAACGAAATAAAAAGATGGCGTGAACGTGAAAAGACGGCAAAAGATGTTGCAAATATAAGTTATGATATTAGAAAAGAAAATGAAGATATTTATTATTTGGATATGGACAACCTTTCTAATTTGGTGGACAAGCCTACTGACCGCACTAAAAATGCGGGTGTAGCTCGTGATGCGGTGGTATATAAGCCGTTGAGGAATGCAGTTGGTCACACATCGGTTTTGACAGATAATGCCAAACAACAGCTAAATACTGTTTTCAATAATATCAAGGCGCGATTACAGCAAAAATTAGAAGAATTGAGAAATCAAGATGGCGAGAATAGTAATTGATGTATGTTATTTATGATAATAACTTGATATTAAGACATTTATGACCAAAATAATGTGTCAATATAAAAAAAGACAACGAAAACAAATATATGTACTATACAGATATGTTAAGTATCTGTATGGATTTGGCGAGTAGGAGTGAAGAACTAGCTTTGTAATAAATGACTTAATTAGGCGATGAGAGCTATGAGTGAGCTATGAGTGTTTGAACTTCACCTTGTTTGAACTTCAAGTGTGATACTAGCTTGATGCCAACCCTCTATGCTGTATAATGTTAATAAGGGGACTTTGAGAACTCAGGATATATGTAAAGATGGGAAAGTTTACACGTCAAAAACCGTTGCCCTATAAGAGCCTGCAAAGGCACTCGGAGAACTGCTTGAAAAAAGTTCATGAAAACACTTTCTCAATGGTTCTATTGAAAAATGGGAGTATTTGAAGGGTGTTAAAAAATCAATCGTACAAGTAAAAACGGACATGAATATGTTTTTAGTGAGGGAGCGATACAGTTTCTGAATGATATTGACAAACCAGCAAGAACTATGTTGACTTCCGAATCGTCATTAAACAGGAGCACGCATGTGGTTACAGACATAGAAACCGGACAATGGAGATTTTAAACGCCAATAGAAGCGGAGCGAATACAGGGCTTCGACGATGATTGGACAAACACAGGAATGCCTGAACGACTTAGATATTTTTGCATGGGAAATGCTTTGGTAGTTCCAATGGTAACAAAATGGGGTAGACACTAGAGCGAATATTTGACAATGAAGCAGAAAAGATTAAGGTATAACATGAAACTCTGTAGCTATGCATGATAGGGAGGGAAATTTGAGATATAGCGTTGAAATAACAGAGACATTACAACGAATAGTAGAGATTGTCGCAAGCAGCGAGGATGAAGCAATTTCGCTAGTAGAACGGCAGTATCGCAATGAAGAGATTGTATTAGATGAACGAGATTATGTTGACACAGAGTTTAGATTGTTTAATTAGCACCACTTATCAACCCCAAGCAGGAAATCATGAGTCGAGATGTAATTCGGTAAAACGACCGTAAAGCGAGCAATTATAACAATTTAACCTATGAAACGATGAGTTTGTTTAATATTAAGAAAGCATCCGCATGACAAAACAAGAGTTAATCACATACTGCCTGACATTCCCCGCCGTCTACAAGGACAACCCTTTTGACGGTGAAAAGGGTCACTCTGATGATGGTACATGGACGATGATTCGCCATCGGGGCAACAAAAAGGGATTTGCGCATATCTACGAACGGCATGAGCGATTGCGGATAAATCTCAAATATGACCCCAATGAAGCATTGTTTTGGCGGCAGATTTACGAGGATGTAACTCCCGGATGGCACATGAACAAGGAGCATTGGAATACAGTCACCCTAAACGGCGACGTGCCGGAGCAAGAATTAGAACGAATGATAGAACACAGCTTTGATTTGACGAAGCCGAAAACGAAGAAGAAAGAGCTGAGTGAACCATACCGGATGTGATATTTGAGCAAACACCATCAAGCAGCAAGATAAAGCAGAAAGGACTCATCATGCATATTGAATCCGCCGAGCTGGTCTTTTATATCCCTCGTTCCTTTTCATTGAAAGACAAACGACGGATTTCACGCAGTCTCATCGAGAAGACACACCAGCGTTTCAATGTTGCCATAGCCGAAGTCGGCACACAGGACATTCACCAAACACTAACACTGGGGATAGCGGTTATATCGGGAGAAGCTTCACACACAAGGAATATGCTGGATGAAACGATAAGATACATGGAAGAAAACACAGATGCAGAACTTACCAAGGTGGAAATGTGAACAAGCGAGTTTACGAGTACGAGGTAGTTATCGAGTCAGCAAGTAAGGGCGGCGCATATGTGGCGTTCCCATTTGATATCCGTACAGAGTTTGGCAAAGGGCGGGTAAAGGTCTGCGCCACATTTGATGGTGAGCCTTATCACGGCAGTATCGTCAATATGGGTGTGAAGAACACAGATGGCACAATATGCTATATAATCGGTATTCGTAAGGATATCCGCACCAAGATAGGAAAGTCGCCGGGAGATTCCGTGTATGTAACTATTCGGGAAATGGAATGAGGTATGAAAGCAGAGGTTTAGCGTGAGTTCTCCAGTACGAAAGATTACCATCCAAGGGATGTTGTTGCAATTTCCGTTTTGGTTTGGATGCTGTACATATTTCTCATTTATTGTAGCAACACTGGTTGATTATGGTTGGGGAGACGGTCAAGCCGCAGGAGCAATTACAGCGATGGCGGTTATTAGTATGTTGATTCAACCAGTCTATGGTTATATCTGCGACCGATTCATGTCAGAGAAACAATTGACGGTGCTTTTGTTGATGCTGGCGGCGGTCAGCTTCTTCGGGATGCC
Organism: Lachnospiraceae bacterium; assembly: GCA_031280955.1. Classification (GTDB taxonomy): domain Bacteria; phylum Bacillota; class Clostridia; order Lachnospirales; family Lachnospiraceae; genus UBA935. The sequence continues at coordinate 47,589 of JAITGA010000008.1, read as the reverse complement.
ATTTTCGCTGGGAAGTGGCAGCAGGACATTGATTTGGCTCAATATGACAGGTATAGCGGTGACAGCGGTACAAGTCGGCGGCTTGATTGATGCCTGGATAGTAGGCTTAAAACAAGAGCATCCATCTATCAATTATGGAATCATTCGGGGGACGGGTTCACTCTCTTACGCTCTGTCAGCGCAACTGGCAGGAGTTATCACAATCACTTTTGGACATGATGCCCGATTGTGGCTTGGTGCGGTGTCATTTGTAATGGCGGCAGTGGTGGCGATTAACTTTCGTGCCGCCCGAGTAGTACGGACAGAGGCAACTGTATTCAAAGATGAACGCCGCATTACTGATGAAAAGAAGGGAAGTCACCTGCGAAAGAAAGAAAAGAAGTCACCCGGCACTCTTGGCGGCTTGGAGGCAGTCAAACGGGTTTTTTCTTCCAAGCAATACAACCTTCTTTTGGCGGTTTCATTCTTTTTATTGCTAGGTAACTTCGCAATGACGACATTACTACAGCTTGTTATCCCGGAAATGGGAGGCACAGCGGCACAAATAGGTACGGCAGTCGCAGTCATGGCGGGAAGTGAAGTACCGCTTATGCTGTTGGTGGCTTTTATCTTAAAAAAGATTGGCTTTCAACGCTTGCTTCTCTTTTGCAGTTTGGCTTATGTCATTCGCATGTTTGTTACCGCTTCGGCGACTACGGTTGATGGCTTGATTTACGCACAACTTTTTCAAGGGATTACATATGCGATTTTGCTGCCGCTTGCCATCAATTACCTTTCACAAATCATCGATGAAAGCGTAAGAGCTACGGCGGTTACGATATATACTGCGGTCACGGTGTCGCTTTCGGCGATTATGGCGAACCTTATTACATCGTCACTTTTGACAGGTGGTATTTCTGCGCAGTCGATTCTACCGCTGTTTGCCTTGCTGACAACATGCGGTCTTTTCCTTACTCTTTATGGGAATGTGCGGAAGATTTGGTGAGGGTTTTGCGGATAGCCGCTTCACGGCGGGGATATTTGGCAGGAGTGGAGCTTACCTTGTTGATGCCAATAAGGGTTCGCTCTATCTGTGTTCCCGGCAAGACGAAATGCAGGGTTCGTTCATACTCTCCGCCAAGAACCGGGATAATTGTGTCGGCAGCCGTCCTCTCGTCTTCATTCGGCGTTTTATAAGCGACAAACAACCCGCCTTGCTTTACATATGGTAAACAGTACTCTACCAGAACAGTTAGCGGGGCGACGGCACGGGAAACACAGAGGTCAAAACGCTCTCGGTACTCGCTAAGCCGTGACAGTTCTTCTGCTCGCCCATGGACGACACGGATATTTGCCAAACCAAGCTGTTCAATAACATTATGAAGAAAGTGAACTCGTTTCATCCGAGCCTCAATGAGGGTTACATCGAGCCAAGGACAAGCTATTTTGAGCGGAATCCCGGGAAAGCCCGCTCCGCTGCCAATATCTGCCAAAGATAGCGGGGTATCATTTTCTACACACCCCCAGTATATCAATGCCAAACTATCAAGGAAATGCTTTTTGTATATATCATCCTCTTCGGTGATAGCGGTCAAGTTAGTCTTTTCATTAGCAACGATGAGCAAATCGTGATAGAGCGTGAATTGCTCTATTTGCAACGAGCTGAGCGTAAGCGGCATTTGTTTCAAGTCATGGATGAAAGTTTCTTGGTTGGTCATATGTTTTCCTTTTCACATCTTCTTACTCACCTCATAGTTATATCATTCTACACTATGAAGCTAAAGAATGATACCAAACCTAGCAAATTTACACAATTTTACACAAATTTACACAAACTGCTTTTTTGCCTCTTTTCAATAAAATAAAAAGTGGTATACTGTAGTGACAGGTAGTAGGCATACAGAACAGCAGGAGTGTTTATGGAAAATAGCATAGATGCAAAATTGACGGCAATGGTCGAGAGCTTTTTGGATGAAAGAAAGGAACTCAAAAGACGGGCGAGCAACAATACAGCACGGGTTGACGAGTTGGAGTTTCATTTGCAAAAGCAAGAAGAGGATGACGAAGCCGACCTCATTTTGTCTCCGCACCGTATTGGAAAAGAGCAAATGAAGTCGCTGATGAAAGTTGAGCGAAGCCACGAAAAAGATTTCTTGGAAGCGGAAAACAAAGCGATTATGGTGACACTTGATATGTTAGACGAGCGTATCAAGACCATCAACGAGGTAATTAGTGTAGAGCCGTTTTTGAATCGCTTCCGGTTTCTGGACATGCAGGAGGAGGAGCGGCAGCGAATCGCCCGTGATTTGCATGATTCATCTTTGCAAAACCTGACCCATCTAATCCATACGGTTGAGCTTTGTTCTCTCTATATGGATAGCGACAAGAAGCGGGCAAAGCTTGAACTTTTGTCCATCGCCCAAAAATTAAGGGAAGTCATCGAGGAAATGCGCTCAACCATTTATGACCTTCGCCCGATGGAGTTTGATGATTTGGGTTTTTGTGAGGCAATCCAAACTATGGTATCGAAGATGCAAATGACCACGCGTATCTTAATCAGGCTTGACATGCCGGATTCGATAAAAGTAAAGAATGATTTGATTTACTCGAATATTTATCGAATTGTCCGTGAATGTGTCTCGAATGCGGTCAAACATTCAAATGCCAATGAGGTAGTTGTCAAACTACGTGACGATATCAACCGCTTCTATGTGGAAATATCCGATGAGGGTATTGGCTTTGACAAGGAACATGCCGTGCATTTCGATGTCAATCACTTTGGGCTCAAGATAATTAGTGAGAGGGTGCGGTTGTTAAAAGGAAGTCTGGAGATTGTTTCACGGAGCGAGGGTAAAATAGGTACTGTAGTCAAGATCGAGATACCGACAAACACGAGGAATCTACAGGGAAGCCGATCGGGGGATGAATGAAACTAAAAATTGTGCTAGTTGACGATCATATTCTGGTCAGGGAAGGAATCAAAAAACTTGTCGAGTTTGATGGCAGCATGGAAGTAATCGCCGAAGCGGGCGATGGTGTGAAGTGTTTGGAAATCTTGCAAACAGTTTACCCCGACTTGTTGTTGCTTGACATTAACATGCCAAAAATGAGCGGCTTTGATGTGTTAGAAGAGTTAAGAGCCCAAAACAGGGAAATCAAGGTATTGATGTTGACGGTTCACAATGAAGTAGAGTATATTCTACGTTCAGTCGATGTAGGAGCGGACGGCTATATATTAAAAGATGCCGCTTTTTCCGAGCTAAAGAAGGCAATCGAGGCTGTTATTGCCGGGGAAACATATATCCAACCGCAATTGATTCCGCCACTCAACAGCAGAATGGTCAGAAGGAGCCAAGACAACGAACGAATTGCCAAGCTTACCAAGCGGGAAACAGAGATACTTGTCTTGATAGCTGAGGGCTATTACAACAAAGAAATTGGCAAAAGCCTAATCATTAGCGAAAGAACGGTGAAGAACCACATATCCAGCATTTTTAAGAAACTAGAGGTTGCCGACAGGACACAGGCGGCTGTGTTTGCAATCAAGAACAACCTTGTTAAGCTGTAGCTGTTTCACGTGAAACATTGCCAAAAAAAAGCAAGGAACACTAGATAATGTTTCACGTGAAACATTTACACCACCACATATAGACTCTTGCCGTGAAACATCGGCAAAGGCGGCGACAAAACGTGAAACATCACTGGCAATAAAAGAAGAGATATGACTGGCAACAAGAAGTTGCTGCGGACACTCAAAGAAGAACGAATTCGCTCTCCTTTCGCATAGAAGCGGGAACAACCATCCGCAACAGCTTCTTCCACCTCAAGACAACCGACCTTCACAGGATATGACCTGTGATGAAAAGACACCGCTTTAGACACGACAAACCTTTGCTTATATAAGCAAGCAAGGAAGTACGATAAACGAAAGGCGCAACATGGGCAAAATCATTGCTATTACCAACCAAAAAGGGGGAGTCGGCAAAACCACCACTTCAATAAATCTCTCGGCGGCACTGGCGGCTAAAGGCAAAAAGGTCTTGGTTGTCGATGCCGACCCGCAAGGCAACACGACCAGCGGCTTTGGTGTTGAAAAGAACGTTTTGGAGAAAACCATATATGAGTTGATGTTGGGTGAATGTGCCATCAACGAGTGTACAATCAAGGAACTCATCCCCGGGATTTCAATTATTCCCTCCAATGTCAACCTAGCGGCGACAGAGATTGAGCTAATCGGTGTGGACAAAAAGGAATACATTCTCCGCAAAGAACTTGACTGGGTTAGCGAGCAGTATGATTATATTATCATTGATTGTCCTCCGGCCTTGAGCCTGTTGACTATCAACGCAATGACCGCTGCTCACACGGTATTAGTGCCGATTCAATGTGAGTATTACGCCTTGGAGGGTTTGAGCCAGCTGATACATACCGTCAATTTGGTAAAGGAAAGACTCAATCCTCGGCTAGGCATGGAGGGAGTGGTGTTTACGATGTTTGACTCACGCACCAAGCTCTCCACACAAGTGGTGGACAATGTCAAAAAGCACCTGGAACACAAGGTTTATGACACCGTTATCCCTCGCAACATCCGTCTGGCAGAAGCACCGAGTCATGGGATGCCGATTAACAAATATGACCCGAAATCAGCAGGAGCGGAAGCATATATGCGCTTGGCAGATGAGGTGATTGGCACACGGCGATGAGGAGTTACAATGTATATGCAAGTGTTCAGGGAACGAGAACACATTTTGAATGAAGTGTGATACAAGGAAAGGAACGAACATGGCAAGAGGAGGTCTGGGAAAAGGACTTGATGTCCTAATCCCTAAAACGACGAACACGGTAGAGCAAGCAAGCGTAGTCAAAGAGGGCGTGACGGCATATGGCGGCGAAACATTTGTCAGCATTATAAAGGTAGAGCCGAACCGAGAGCAACCACGCAAATATTTTGACGATGAAGCGTTGGAGGAGCTTGCCGATTCAATAAAGCAGTTTGGTTTATTGCAACCGATATTGGTACAAAACCGTGGATCGTATTATGAAATAATCGCCGGGGAACGTCGTTGGCGTGCCGCCAAAAAAGTCGGTTTGAAAGAAATACCTGTCATCATCAAGGATTATACAGATCAAGAGATTATTGAGATTTCCTTGATTGAAAACATTCAGCGTGAAGATTTAAACCCTATCGAAGAAGCACAGGCATATAAGCGTTTGTTGACAGAGTTTCACTTGAAACAAGAAGAGATTGCGCAGCGGGTTTCCAAGAGTCGTACCGCAGTCACCAATTCTATCAGGTTGCTCAAACTAAACACAGAGGTGCAAAAGATGGTCATAAGCGAAATGCTTACAACCGGACATGCCCGCGCCTTGATAGCGATAGAAGACATGGAGCAGCAGTATTTGTTAGCGCAGCGGATTTTTGACGAAAAGCTTAGTGTTCGGGACGTAGAAAAGCTGGTACGGCAAATAGGCAAGGAGAAAGCGGACAAAATAGTTGCTGCTGACAAAACTGACCGCGGCTTGGAAGTGATATATCAAGATATTGCCGATAAGTTGAGAGCTATCTTGGGAACAAAGGTCACGATCACTTCTAAAGGAGCGGGGAGCGGCAAGATAGAGGTTGAGTTTTACAGTCATGATGATTTGGATCGGATAATCGAGCAGCTTAGCGAGTAATGAATGAGGGAAGATGACGAAATCGTAGCATTTCATTATGAGCTTGAACTGCAATACAGACAAACACTAGAGGAGATGGCATGAACAGCAATGTTTTGAACAAGATGGGGATGGGCAATCTGGATATCGGAATAATACTACTGGTGCTTTTGGTACTGCTTTTGGTGGCGGTGGTTTTATTGGCAGTTTTTTTGACGAAGCTTATGAATCTAAAGAAACGAATGGGAAAATTCATGCAGGGAGCGAACGCCCGCTCATTAGAAGAAGATATGGGTAGGCTCTTTGAGAATGTCAAATATGTTAGCCAGACAACAGACAAAAACCGCAAGGACATAGATGTCTTATTTGAGAAAATGACCGGTGCTTTTCAGAAGTTCAGCTTGGTCAAATATGATGCGTTTAGTCAGTTGAGCGGACAAATGGGCGGTAAAATGAGCTTTTGCGTGGTTATGCTTGACGAAGGGAACAATGGTTTCGTCCTCAACTGCGTTCATAGTACCGAGGGATGTTATTCATATTCTAAGGAAATACGTAGCGGTGTCAGTTCCATCAACCTCGGCGACGAGGAGAAGCAAGCGCTTGATATGGCAATCAAGCAGTAGCGGGGAAGTATGAAACTATGTAAACTTGAAGAGCTAAAGGTAGGTGACAGACTAGCCAGAGCCGTTCTTGCTTCTGACTATCAGGTTTTGCTTGCCAGCAGGACGATTCTTACCAAGGAATATATAGACAAACTGGTAGAGTTCAAGGTTGAAGAGGTTTATGTCTTTGATGATAACTTGACCATTGATAAAGAAACGGTAATGGTAGCCCGTCAGGAGGTCGGCTCTGCCTATCACCAAAAAGTCAAGAATATCATGGAAAAACATGTCTATTCCCGCACGAAAAAGTTGCAGGAGTTGGCAGTTACTGCCGATGAAATCATCATGAATGTCCTGGAAGAGGATGATGTCGTAGGGCATGTATACGAGATACGGGAAAGAAGTGCGGATATATATGAACATAGTATCTCTATCTGTGTGTTGGCGGTTTTGGTAGCCTTACAGATGCGGATGGACAAGCAGACGATTCATGACATAAGTATCGCTTGTTTGCTCCATGATATCGGACTTCGTTATATGTTTTTCGATTATACCAGTCGCCACTTGACAGAGTATAACGCCGTTGAGTTGGCAGAGTACTACAAACATCCGATATATGGCTATACATCGCTTCAAGGAGAATCATGGATAACTAACAACGGCAAGCTGATTATCTTGCACCATCACGAGCATATTGATGGAAGCGGCTTCCCGCTCAAGATGAAAGAATCCCCTTTGGCAGCGCAAATAGTTACGATATGTGACGCTTTCGATGAAATGATATGCGGTATTGCCCAAGAACCGAAGAAGACCCATGAAGCAACAGCGCATTTGCGAAAATACCGAGGAACGAAGTATAATGAGATGATTGTTAATATATTGCTTGAATTTTTGGCTTCCTATCCAATTGGTACGATAGTAGTGACCAGTGATTTGGGGACAGGGATAGTAATCGGGCAAAACCGTGGTTATCCTGACCGCCCCATCATCAGGCTCATCAAAGACAACAACGGAGATGTCATTTCCGGCGATGAAGTGGTGGATATGAAGAAAAGCGATTCATATATCAAAAACGTATTGGAGTAAAAATGATAGATATCAAGCTCATCAGGGAAAATCCTGAAGTGGTAAAAGAAAACATTCGCAGAAAGTATCAAGACCAAAAACTGGAGATGGTGGATGAAATCATCGCTCTTGACCGTGAGATTCGCCTAGTCAAGCAAGAGGCGGATGATTTGCGTGCAGATCGCAATCGGCTGTCCAAGGAAATAGGGGCGTTGATGGCGCAAGGCAACAAAAGCGCAGCTGCGGAAAAAAAAGAACAAGTCACAGCCAATGCAAAGCGACTCGCCCAACTCGAAACCAAGCAAAAAGAGATAGACGATGAAATCACCAATCTCATGCTTTTGATTCCTAATATAATGGCAAGCGATGTCCCATTAGGACGTGATGATAGTGAAAATGTCGAAGTCGGTGTGTTCGGCGAGCCGAACGTACCCGACTATGAGATACCTTATCATGTAGAGATGATGGAGAATCTGGCGGGGATAGACTTGGAAAGTGCGCGCAAAGTAGCGGGGAGCGGATTTTATTACCTGACCGGAGATGTTGCTCGTTTACATACGGCAATCTTGACTTATGCGCGTGATTTTATGATTGAGCGTGGTTTTACATATTGTATTCCTCCCTACATGGTACGCTCGGGAATTGTAACCGGGGTGATGAGCTTTGCCGAGATGGATGCGATGATGTACAAGATAGAGGGTGAGGATTTGTATCTGATCGGCACTTCTGAACATTCGATGATTGGAAAGTATGCGGATGAAATACTCGCAGAAGACTCTTTGCCACAGGTGTGGACGAGTTATTCACCGTGCTTTCGCAAGGAAAAAGGCGCACATGGCATGGAGGAGCGTGGGGTTTTTCGGGTACATCAATTTGAAAAGCAGGAAATGATAGTTATATGTCAACCGCATGAATCTTCGGCATGGTTTACGAAACTATGGCAAAACACGGTTGATTTGTTTCGTTCACTTGATGTTCCCGTGCGGACGATAGAGTGTTGTACAGGTGATTTGGCGGATTTGAAAGCGAAATCCTATGATGTCGAGGCATGGTCGCCACGGCAAAAGAAGTATTTCGAGGTGGGTAGTTGCTCAAATTTGACCGACGCTCAATCAAGGCGGCTGAAAATCCGTGTGAATGGCACAGACGGCAAATATTTTGTCCATACTCTCAACAATACAGTGGTTGCGCCGCCACGGATGCTGATTGCCTTTTTGGAAAACAATTACCAAGCAGACGGAACAATTGCAATTCCCGCGGTTTTGCGACCATACATGGGGGAAAAGGAAGTACTGATACCGTCACATTGAGCAACCGTACATAGTGTGGGTGAAGCAATCCACTTGCGACTAAGGAATGAATCAACCATATCATAACAGGAGGTACTACTTTGCACAAATACATGCGTGCCATCGGTTTTAGTCAACTGTCGAACCGTGACGAGGTCAAACAATTACTGACAGATATCGTCCAACAGTCAACTGCCCGTGCATACACACTAAACACCAATAATGTCATTATGGCAGATTATGCCCGTGATTTTGGCTTCAACATGGGAATATCTGTCTGCGGCGAGTTCGATCAGGAAGACAAGTTCATTTATGAGTATTTTTACCCTTATTTGCGTAGTACAGCAATCACGACCAGCGAGGATGTATCGGTTGAACGACATGCGGCTCAGGAATCATATGCGGGTGTTTGTGACGACATCCGTGTTGGCGTTTCGTTGATTTTCTATTTACAAAACATGATTGAATACCTGAAGTTCAAGTCTGCCGACAAGCTCCCGGTCAGCGGGACTACTCTGTCGCTGTCATGCTTGTCAACTGAGGGGACGATTTTGTTTCCGATTATCAAAAACGATAGCGATAAACGGCAGAGCAGACGTGCTACCGCCGCCCGCAGCAACCTGATTGCGGCAGCCAGACTGGGTGATGAAGATGCGATAGAGAGCTTGACGGTCGAGGATATGGATACCTACACGGTGATTTCCAAGCGCATCCAACATGAGGATGTCTTCAGCCTTGTGGATACTTTCTTCATGCCTTATGGGGTTGAATGTGAGCATTATTCGGTGATGGGTGAAATCCTCGAATGTCGGACGGTAAACAACAGCCAAACAGGTGAAACCGTCCATCAAATGACCCTCAACTGCAATGATTTACGCTTTGATGTCTGTATCAATTCCCTAGATTTGGTCGGTGAGCCGGAAATAGGACGTCGCTTCAAAGGGGTGGTTTGGGCGCAGGGCTTCATCAACTTCCCACCGCTAGGTTAGTATGTACCGCAATCTTCACCAACTGTTCCCATAGCTCAGCAGGACAGAGCGACCGCCTCCTAAGCGGTAGGTCGGAGGTTCGAATCCTCTTGGGAACGTAAACAAAACCTCAACTCTCACCATCCCCCAACACCCCCAACTCCCTGATTTTCATGACCGCCTCCAAGCTGCCCGAGACATCTAGTTTTTTGTAGATGAGATTGGTATGGGATTTTACGCCGTATGGTTTGAGTCCCATCTTTTCGGCGATTTCATTTCTGCTAAAACCCTCACACATCAAGCGCATAACCGTCTTTTGCTTATTCGTGAAAGTCAGGTTTTCCGAAACGCCGCCACCGGTAAGACCCTTGGAGCGTTTGGCAGCCTCAAGAGCGACAATATGCAAAGTTTTGACAAACTCGGCGGGAATCTTATCGGTATACTCCTTTTGAATGGCGCGTTTTTGCATCCGGTGCAGGATATTGACGATATCCGCTCCCTCGTTGGCGAAAGGTTGTGTGTATCCGTATTCGCAGGCAATCATTGCCGCTTTTTCCAAATGCTCCAGCGCAATCGGTTGACCGTGTCCGCTTCTTCCTCTTTTCCAATATATTACGGCAAGCAATATATGCGCTTCGATGATGTCGAGAGGACGTTGATAGCGTTCACACAGTACCAACAGTTTTTGTAAGAGCAAGATCGCATCAGTATAGTTTCCAAGGACAATATGCGCCCTCGCAGTTGTTAAATACTGATATAGCTTAAAGAACATCAAGTTTTCGAGTGAATTAATGTTGTGATTTTTGAGCCAGCTGGTTGCCGATTCCTTGTCACCATCAGCGAGTCTTAACCGATAAAAGCAAGCATCTAAGTTGGCTTCCAGATAAAAAGCTTTTTGTGTTTCAATCATATTTTCTATACTATCAAACACTCGGTTTGCCTCCGCTTTGTTACCAACCGCCAGTAAGACAGAAACCAACATCATCATAGCGCAAAACCTTACTTCGGCAGAACAGTTCTCAGGGATATTTGCACAGGCGAGAAGGGCATGTTCATGGGCTTTACCCATATTGCCTCGCTCAAAACTAAATCCCGCATAAAAACATTCTTTGATTACCAGGAACTCATGACCGAGAATATTACTCATGCCTTTCTTGGTCAGTAGTATATTTTGGTCCAAATCAAGGGAAAGTTCGGAATAATCTCGGCAGGAACGGTGAAAGAGAGGCATATTAAAGGTGATGGTAGGGGTTGCCGCGCTCATATATCCTTTGAAGGGAATCCGGCGTAAGGTTTTCATCGTCTTGATGAATGGCTCGCGGTAATCCATACAGCGAAGCAACATTGAAGAGACAGCAGAGCGAGGGTTTATCAAGACTATTTCGGGAATCAGCTGATAATATCTGTCCAAATTGCTTTCCAATTCCTCGATACGTCCCTCCACAAACGCCGCCCATACCTGAGGTTCCAAAAGAAAAGGATATTTCTTGATAATTGAATCATTAAGCGACAAGCGGACGATACGCAGCGTTTCCTCGATGGAAGCACTGGGTGACTTATGGTTGTCGTACATGCTGTGGATTGATTTGGCGATACCTTCATCATTTTTACCTTTTAGGTAATATTCGATGGCACGGAAATAATCTTTTTTGTCAAAGAACCAATCTCCGGCTCTGTTCCATTGCTTGTTGAGTGCCTGTTCACCATTTTCTTCCAGCATTTTCAACAAAAAATCACGGAACAAGTCGTGGAAGCGATACGCATTTCTCCCCGACTCACGTAGAAAAGCATTTTCTCGGGCAAGCTCTGACAGTATTTCTGTACTGGACAACTTCTTTAGCGACTTCTCTCCTGCTTTGAGCCATTCGCAAAATTCAGGCGTAAGCTCATCGGCTACCGATATCAAGGTCATGAAGTTCTTTATCTTCTCGTCCCACCGTTCCCAAACATGGGTTTTCAGAAAATTCTCAAAATACCTATCTGCCAAATTGAAGCTATAAGAGGATTCCTTTGATAGTAACATCGCCCGGATTCCGATTGCCCATCCGCCTGTTGAAGCCATGATTTCGTCGGTTTGCCGGTTAGATATGAATTGCCCGTTGTTTTCAAAGAATAACTTAATTTCCCTGTCGGTAAACTGTAAATATCTCGCATCAACGACCGCCAGCTCTTCCTTTGCCGCCATTTCCGAAAAACTATCCGGTGGTGCGGTACGACTGAGAAGCAAAGCCGTACAGCTTCCCGGCAATCGCTTGAACAATCCCGGCAAAAGATTCAAAATCTCATCATTTTCAATATTATGCAAATCATCGAGAACGAAAATCCACTCGCTTTTATTTTCTTTGCAGACATCAAGAGCCCGTAAGGTGAACTCTACCGAAGCAGTATTAAAAGATGGATGAGCGGCAAGCTCACGCAGGGCAGTGTTTCGGGGTTGGAGTTTCGCCAGCTCAGAGACAAAGCGCAGGCAAAATGCAGAGGTTTTGTTGTAATGTTCATCAAGGCTAATCCACGTTCTTTTGGAATTTGCCAGGGTCTTTCGGTGTTCCAACCAAAGAAGCGACGACACCGTTTTGCTAAATCCCGCAGGAGCGTGGATATAGATGACCCTCTTTTCGATGAAGCTGTCTAGCAACTCCATCAGAGATGTCCGGGGAATCTGCTCTTTTACTTTCATTTGTTCGGTATAATCAATTGAATGTTTCAAAATGGTCAAAATGGTAAACCTCCGCTCTGTTTTTGCTCTGATAAACATTATAAAGTAATGTAATTTCAAAATCAAGAAAATAATTTTACAACTATACCCCCACGGGGACTTTTTGCAAAAATGGTTTTCGCTAAAATAGAGATATCTGATGAGAGGGTGGGTTGACAAACTTCTTAGAGATAACTAGGTGTGCTCTTGGCGAATATAATTTTTCTATTCCTGACATAATACGTCAGCTCACTCCTTCTCTCAGTTGTACTCCGACAATTAAACCTTACGTATTTGAGCGGTGACGAAAAATCGCATTCTTGGTACGCAAGGCATAGTTGTTGGAGCAGTAAAAGATTGCTTGCGCAACCCGTTCACGGCGGACTTTCGTTCTGAGTTACGCAAGATGTCTAATGATGCACGAGGCGGGTATTTTAGCCCAAACCACGGTAGGAGAAAGAATTATGGAAATTATCAGAATGAAAACAGATGACACCGAAACACTCAGCATAATCGGGCGGATAGATACGATTACATCCCCCCAATTGCAAACGGTTTTGGTAGAAGCGATAAGCTTGTGTGAAAAAGTTGAACTCGATTTTGCCGAAGTTAGCTATGTTTCATCGGCGGGACTGCGTGTATTATTGATGGGTCAAAAGAGTGCCAATACAGCAGAAAAAAAGATGATAGTTAAAAATATATCCTCTCAGGTGATGGAAGTTCTAAACATCACCGGATTTTCAGGCATCTTGAATATTGTATAGCAGAAGAGAGGGTTTATGAAATCAGATATCTATACCCACGAACACGGCATTGAACATATACTCGCCCAAATTGATAAGTTGGGAGTATTCTGTGATTTACACCCTGAAGATATGGGAAAGCTACGCCTGTTAGCAGAGGAAATGCTGGGCTTGACCGTCCGCATGTTTGAAAATCTAAGGTATGAGTTCTTCATTGAAAAGACAGATTGGCGGCGTTTCACCTTAAATCTTAGTGCGGCTACCTTTGTCAAATCCAGTCAGAGGGACAAGTTGGTTTCGTTGTCATCTAAAGGCGAAAACAAAGCAGAAAAGGGCTTTTTCGGCAAAATAAGCGGCATTTTTGAAAGTCTTATTATGGATGAACACGAATACGACCGTGTTTATGTTCCTCATTACGACAGCATGGGATTGGTGAGCTATTTTGCTCTCTCGGACTTTCATGAGGAACACCCGAAGAAACCGGATGATGAGCAATGGGACGGCCTGGAGAAATCGATCATCGCCACATTGGCAAAGGACATGGTCATCGGCGTTAAGTCAGGTAAAGTATTGATGATAGCAGTCATAGAGTTTTGAAGAGGAAGAGGAAACCACCATGTATTCAAGAGGACTAACGGCAAAGAAAGGTGATGGAAACGATTTTTCATTCACGGAAGACAGGCGAATGGGGACGAGTTACTTTTTTACCATGAGAGGGCGTGTTACCATGAGTGAGGCTTCACACGTAGAATATATACTTAACAAAGCACTCGGGGCAGGCTGTACTTATCTCGTTATTAATATGTGCTTTGTGAAAATATTTACCTCAGCGGGTATCAGGGTGATACTCGCCACCTACAAAAAGTTGCGGCGCATAGGCGGGACACTAAAGATTGAGAACCCGTCAGAGACGGTACGAAATGTAATCGGTATGACGGCTCTGGATGAATTACTGATGAAATAGCAAAGGAGAGGGTGTGAAACGAATCACCGTACCGGCACATACTGACAGGTTGGACGAAGTCTTAACATTTGTTGATGAAGCGATGATAAATACAGAAATGGATGCCATGACCAAAAATGACATCAGAATTTGTGTTGAAGAAATCTTCGTAAACATCGCAAGCTACGCCTATCCCGCCGGAGAGGGTGAAGTCACCCTTGGCATATCCTGCGAGCTATGGCAGACAGCGATTACATTTGCCGATAGCGGAATGGCATATAACCCCCTTGCCAAATCCGACCCCGATATTTCCCTGCCAGCGGATGACCGTGATATAGGCGGGTTGGGGGTTTTTATGGTCAAAAAGTTAATGGATGAAATCAGTTATCGCTATGAAAACGATGAAAACATCCTGACAATTAAGAAGGCCTGTGTCCGCCACCCTGCTTATTCCTAGGCAATGAAAGCTGCGTGAACATATGTTCGTCGCCAAGGAATGTATGAGAGAAAATTTAACAATTGTGTCAAATGGTATCCAAACATGAAGATGAACAAAAAAAGTAATTCCATCCAAAAAAAGGTCATTCGTCTGACCCTCACGACGATGCTTATCTCTTTGCTTGTAATTGGCACGGTAAATATCATCGGCATCCTATATCTGCGAAACGAAGCCAAAACGGTGTACTCCGAGCTGGGTGAAACCGTCCCTCGGGATTTCATGTCAGCGTTTGGGCAAATGGCGGGTAAGGATGCCGAGAAACTGACCATCAAACGCGCCGAGCTGATGGATGCAAAGTTGGAAACATGGCATAGCGCATCGGTAATACTCGCTGGTGTTGTCGAAGATATTGTGATGAATCCGCAGTCATACAACGAAAACCCTCTCAACCCGAACATGATTTGGCTTTGGCACGCAGACGGTATTGACCCATCCGACTACGAATACTACAATGGGCTTTTGGGAAATGCCCAGGGCGCAATTTATGGTATCGACAAGAGCCTGGGGACGGCAATATCGTTTTTTGGGACAGAACAAGGGTTTTATATCAGCGGCAGCAGAGCTCCGGAGCCGGGTGAGACATTCGACCCAAGAGGTCGTCCATGGTATGTTGCCGCCAAAGCAGCTGCCAATACAATATGGACGGAAATCTACATGGATGCGATGGGGCATGGGCTTACCGTTACTTGCGCCACTCCGTTTTACGATAGTCACGGAAACTTGGCAGGAGTGGTTGGACTAGATATGTTTCTCAAAGATTTGGATTGGATTATCAGCGATGGACGGTCATGGGAAAGTGAGACGACATTTATTGTAGGTAAGCATGGGGAAATCATCGTTTCCAGTAATGAGTTCCATGATAATGAGCTAAGAAACATACTGGAACTGATGATTAGCGAAATCAACAGGGGCATCACCGATTTTAGCATCGTGGATGGCGGTGAAAATGAAGCCTCATATATTTTTGCCTACACTCCCCTCAAAACATTCCCGTGGAGTATTGTTACCCTAATCGACTTGGATGAGGTATACAGTCCCGCCAATATCATTCGTGCCAACATGGAGGGGATGATAGAAGAATCAGCGGAACACACCCTCAATATTATCCTCTTACTCGTGGTTTTATTTGCCGTACTTCTTATTGTTACAGCGTTTTTGAGCGGAATCTATTCCAATCGGCTTGCCCGTTCTTTGACCAAACCAATTACTGTATTGGAAAAAAACCTCGAATCAATAGCCCGTGGCAATCTGGATACATTCATCAATATTAAGACAGATGACGAAATCGAGCGGCTGGCGGGCAGTATCAACACGATGACTGCCGAGCTAAAGGACTATATCGAAAAACTCACTGAAGTAACCGCCGAAAAGGAGCGTATCGGTGCGGAACTGGATGTTGCCAACAGGATACAAGCGAGTATGCTTCCTTGTATCTTCCCGCCATTTCCGGAGATGGATTCCTTTGACCTTTATGCCTCCATGGAAGCGGCAAAGGAAGTTGGCGGTGATTTCTATGACTTTTTCCTAGTAGATGAGAACACGCTGGCAGTCGTGATTGCTGATGTGTCAGGCAAAGGAGTTCCGGCGGCGTTATTTATGGTTATCGCCAAAACACTAATCAAAAACAATGCCCAAAACACTTCCTACGGCGGTGCGGGCATGTCACCGGCAGAGGTTTTCACAGCTGTCAACGATATCCTCTGCGAAAATAACGATGAGGGAATGTTTGTCACCGCTTTCATGGGATATCTGGATATACCGAGCGGACGGTTTACATATGTCAATGCCGGGCATAATCTCCCGCTTATCAAGAGAGCCGATGGCGATTATGAGTTTTTACAAATAAAACCAGCTTTCATTCTCGCGGGGTTCGAGGGTGTGCAATATATACAGCATGAGATCATCCTGAGTGTGGGTGATGTGGTTTTCCTCTATACCGATGGCGTTACCGAAGCTGAGAACATCGAGAAGGATTTGTTCTCAGACCCACGTCTCATCGAAAAAGCAAATGAGTACAAAGACTGTTCGTTAAACGACCTTGTCGAAAACCTCAAAAGAGAAATTGTCATCTTTGCCAATGGTGCAGAACAAGCAGATGACATAACTATGCTGGCACTCAAAATCACCGGGGAAAGCAAAAGCATGGAGGGAGAAAGCACACAGATATAAGGGCGATGTCACCGCTTAAAGCGGAAAAATCGCTATGTAACTAATGTTGAGGGGAGCTATGTAACTAGAGGGGGGATAAAAAATGTCCGAGTATAAGGGGAGTACTCAGGAAGCACTAAAAAAGCAAAAAAATGTAGCATTGACCCAGTTCTTTTTGGAATTTCCGAATCTGGCAGCATTGATTGTTTTTGCGGTTATGGGGCGTTCGCTGATTCTTTTCGCCGATGCGGTCGGTTCATTGGCACTACTTATGCAAACATGGATAGTGTTTGTGATTTCCAAGAAACTGGCAAAAAATGAAAGCCTGGAATATGATTATGGATTGGGCAAATTTGAATCATTTGGGGGATTGATTACCAACATCCTTCTCTATATCGGACTCATTGTTGTCTTGTTTTCATCTTTTTATGTCATCCTCAGTCCTATCCGACCGAGTGATGTACTGCTGCTGGCGATTATCCTCAAGGTAATCAACACTTCGTTTGATGTTTGGTTGCTTTTCAGGCAACGGATAGTCAGCAAAATGGCAGAAGGCAAGTTGATTGATGCCCAAAACCATGTTCTGGCAGAAAATCTCGTTTTTGACATTATCTCACTATCGGCAATAATCATTCTCTATGTTTTCCGTGATTATACCTTTGCCGTTTACTTTGAGCCGGCTCTTTGTATCATCTACTCGATTTTCATGATGATTTCAATCGTCAAACCGTTGAAAGCCTGTATTTATGATTTACTGGACAAAACATCAGACGAAGACATTCAGCTCAAAATCATGAAAGCTCTGGCAGGCGGGAATGATTATTATGACAGTTTCGACTCGGTGAGGACGAGAAGCTCAGGGCAAACAATTCACATTGATCTCTTAATCGGTTTCAGCGAGGACAGAACATATACAGAAATCAACGCAGCCCTTACGATACTGGAAGAGTTGATAACGAAAGAGATACCCAACAGCGTAGTATCTATTGTCTTGACGAACAAGTAAAGGAGAAAAAATGAACACAAACAAGTTGCCGTGGAAAACCAAGCTAGGATACGGTCTTTGTACCGGAGCAGAGACTATCCCCCACAATCTCTTGACTCTTTATTTCGTATTCTACCTAACCGACATCGCGGGTATGCGGGCATCCTTGGCAGGGATGGTACTTTTCGTTGTCGTTTTGTGGGATTCGATAATCGACCCATTTATCGGCGGGATGTCAGATCGGCATGTGACGGAAAAGGGGCGGCGACTTCCCTGGATGAAAGTGAGTGTAGTCCCGATAGCGTTTTCGATTATCCTCATGTTTTCCCCGTTTGCATTTCAAAACACGGCAGCACAGATTATCTACTATGTCTTTGTGGCAATATTCGTCTGTACAGCGTATTCACTATTTGTCATCCCATATTTTGCGATGGGCGGAGAAATCACAACCGACTATGGCGAACGTAATGTACTGCGGTTTATGTCGATGTTCTTCTATTACCCGATATTTTTGCTCACTGCCTCCGGACCGATGTTGATATGGGATTGGGCGGACAGCAGAGGTTACTCTGACTATCAGGCATGGGGAATCACGGGCGTGGTCTTTGCCGCACTTTTGCTGATACTTTGCGGCACAGGTATTTACTTGCTCAAAGATTGTGAAAGAGAATCTATAAAGACTGCCCTCAAGACGCAAACGAAAAGAATCAAACAATCTTACTTGAAAATCTGGAAAGATTGTCTGCGCCTCAAATGTTTTCGTAAGATTACAGCGTGGATATTCATATATACGTTTAGCTTCACCCTGATCAATACTGTAGTCGTTTATTTCATGTCTCACAATGTCGGTATGAGTGAAACCCAACAAGCCCTCTTCTGGGTCGTTTATGTCGGGTTCACGGTTCTTATTCTGCCGATAGTCACTAGGTTTTGTAATATATATGGTAAGCGGCCGGTTATGTTGGTGACGATGACACCGTCGATTATCTTTGGCTTTATCTTCTTCTTCACGGGTATCAACTCTATTGCCGTCATGTATGTTTACGCATTATTGTTGGTTCTTGCAACATCATCATTTTTTACTTTCTATATCGGATATGCATATGACTGTGTTGAAATTGATGAGTTTCAAACAGGAGAAAGAAAAGACGGTTCGATAACCTCACTCGCTTGTTTTGCCCAACAAAGTGGGATGGCTCTTGCACTTCCGTTTACGGGATTTTATCTGGAATTTTCCGGGTATAACGGCATGGCAGAGGTACAGGTAGAAAGCGCACTTTTTGGTATTCTCACCTTGGCAACTTTGTTCCCGGCGATTCTTTCGCTTGTAGCCATCTTTCTCTTGGTCGCCTACCCTGTATCCAAGCAGAAGTATGAATTGCTAATTGTGGCGTTGGAAAAGAAGAGAAATGGAGAAGCTTTCTCTACGGAGGGATTTGAAGATATACTATAGAACAAAAATGGTGTCATAAATTTCGCCAAAATTGATACCCTGCCGATACCATGATGATACCTTGATATGGTTGGTTTTGGCTTATACTAGCATTGGTGGAAGATGACGCTGATGACAGTCGAGGTCTTCCGGCATGGTTGATTATCTTGGTGGGTTTAATAACGATCGTGGTAGCTGCTGCGGTCTGGTTGTGGCAAAGAAAGCAAAAAGCTTAACCCCTCAATAAGCCACAACTACGG
Source organism: Lachnospiraceae bacterium (assembly GCA_031280955.1). GTDB lineage: Bacteria > Bacillota > Clostridia > Lachnospirales > Lachnospiraceae > UBA935. Next base: position 28,326 of record JAITGA010000008.1, on the reverse strand, counting down.
TGACATCGATAACGGCGCATAAGATGTCACCAAACACCACTCCCGCCAATTTATCCCCCTTGCGGCTCTCAGAGTAACGGGAGCCGCTCCTTTGTTTTACGGCAATAGAAATTTGATTCCCGGATATGATTTGACAAAAATAAATGTATAATAGAGAAGATTAAACAATTACAAAGAAAAGGAAGCAAAATGGCTAAAAAAGTATCCATATTCCTAACAGCATTATTTGTCATTCTGTCACTTTCCGCTTGCCTCGGCAATAACGAGCTGAATCCTACTGCCGAAATCATCATTTTTCACACCAATGATATGCATGGGCGGGTATTGGGTGATGACGAGTATGTCATTGGTATTGACCGGATTGCGGCGATTCACCTGAGTACACCGAACTCTATCTTGGTAGATGCGGGCGATGCCCTGCACGGTCTTCCGATAGCGACACTGAGCCGAGGTGCAGATGTAGCGGAGCTAATGGGAAGGGCAGGATATAACGCAATGGCTGTAGGCAACCACGAGTTCAACTATGGTTGGGAGCGGCTTGTTTATTTGCGCGAGATAGGCGGTTTCCCTTTCCTGGCATCGAATATCAAGCAAAACGGATCACAGTTCCTTGATGATACGCTAATCATCGAAATAGACGAGGTCAAAGTCGGATTGTTTGGGATTACGACCGAAGCGACAGATGGCTCTGCCATGCCTGAGTATGTGAGCGGACTCACTTTTGCCAATCCGATCGAAACGGCGCGTGAGAAAACAGAGTATCTGCGCAGTCAGGGGGTTCATATTGTCATTGCCCTAAGTCACTTGGGTATCGAGCCGTATAACGGTACACTTTCGGCGGAGCTGGCGCAGGAAGTCCCCGGGATAGATGTGATAATAGATGGTCACAGTCATAGCGGACTGGCGAACGGGGTTAGTGAAAACGGTGTCTTGATTGCACAAGCGGGACATTACGGCAACAATATAGGCAAAGTTGTGGTGATGGTGGAAAACGGTGAAATCACTTCCAAGACGGCATCTTTGATAAGCTTTGCCGAAGCGAGCGAGATTGCACCTGACCCGACTGTCACTGAGAAGCTGGCGGCGATAATGATGGGGATAGAAGCTATGCTTGGCGAACCGATAGGTGAATCAAGGGTGGAAATGTCGAGTGCGAGGAATCCCGGCGTGCGGACACAGGAAATGCCGCTAGGCAGTCTGGTTGCTGATGCGTATCGTGAAGCCGCCGCCGCTGACATTGCCATTGCCAACGGTGGTGATATCCGTGCCGATGTTGGCATAGGGATGGTTACTAAAGGGGATATTATCAGTATTCTCCCCTTTGGCAATACATTGATGGTGAAAACCGTTACTCCCGCTCAGTTACGTGAGGCTTTGGAAAATGGCGTGAGCGGGATAGTTGCGGATAATGATGGAACTATAGACCATGAGCTATCACCGCAAGGGAGATTCCTGCATGTGTCGGGTTTTAGCTTCGCTTACAATCCGATTGCTCCGCCGGGCGAGCGTGTTATCTCGATTACCCTTGATAGCGGAGTAGAGTTATCGCTTGACGATGATATGACGACTCTCACCCTTGCCGGCTCAAACTATGTCATGACCGGGGGTGATTATTATCAAATGCTCGGCGAATTGCCTGTTCTGCGTGAACTGGGCACAGCTGATGAGGCTCTGGATGAATATATAAAGAGGATTTCACCGTTTGAAGCTCCTGCGGCAGGCAGGATTACCACTATTATTAGGTGATGAGTATCGCCGCCAACCTCGAGTAAGCGGATAGCCTGGGCGGATAGCTTGTCATTGCGGGCTTGACCCGCAATCTATTATCACTATCGACCGGGGCGAGCGGATATCAGATGAAGCGAAATCATCTGATACGGACAAAATCACTAATAATAAATGCAACAAATGTCGAAATGTGCGGGTATCATTACAAGGAGAGATAATCTATACTCGCAATAAGTGGGTATTATCCGCTGCGGTTTCGCTTGCCATTTTGGCGGATGCGGTTATGACAATAACGTCATTGGCGGAAAGAGAACCCATTCAAGAGGAGGAAAAAATGAAAAATGTTAAGAAGAAGTTTGTGGCATTGCTGAGTGCCGCAGCGTTGGTTTTGCCTGTAGCGGCTGCTCCTGCAATCAACGCTGTTGCCGAAGAAACGTTTGCATTCCTGCGTTTTGCTGCCGCTGACTGGGGTGTCCAGACATGGGACGGCGTGGACGAAGACGGTGTCTCCGTGCGTAATGCTCCTGTCAATGGTAACGGCACCTACACGGTAGGACTTGATTTTGATGAGCCGGTAGACGGTTTCGCATTCTTTAATGTCGAGATAGCCGACGGTACGTCACTTTATCCCGCAGCTATGATGACGATTGACGAGATACGGATAAATGGCGAAGCGATCGAGTTTGGCGATACTTATACCAGCGATGAAGACGGCAATACCCGTGTCAATCTTTATAATGAATGGGTTGATGCCATTCCCGATGATGCCCGCTTTGATTCAAGCGCCGCATCTCCGACCCCGGTTGATTCCGGTCTGACCGGTATTTCATCCATTGATGTCACCTTTACCCTTGAAGTACCTGTCGCGACGGTAGAAATTCTCTATGCCGCATCGGATTGGGGAGTCCAGTTCTGGGGTGGCGACGCTGATTCCGGCGTGACTGCCAATAGCACTGTTGTTGAAGGTGATGGCACTTACACGGTTTCATTGGAATTCGACCCTCCCGGCAGCGGCATTGCATTCTTTGCCGTCGTAATCAATGCCGGACAGCACCTGTTCCCGAACAAATTTATGCAGATTGATTCAGTTTTGATCAATGGCGAAGAAGTAGAAGTAGGCAATACATATAGTAATTACGAAGGTGGTCACTTGCGCACCAACCTCTACAATGAGTGGGTTGATTCTGTAACCGAAGGAATCACGGTCAGTGGTGACAGCGATGGCGTTACCCCGACTCCTGTATCCGCTGATGTTGGCGATGTATCTTCCATCGAAGTCACATTTACCCTGATGGATGGTGTGGCGTTTGGTTATGGCGATGATGAAGATGACTACGAAGTGCCTAGTGCGTTTAACGCTTTCATGATGTTCCAGGACAATGGCGGCGGCGAATGGTCGAACTTCGCTCCCGGCGTTGGTAATGACATGATGATCCTCGGCGACGGTATCTGGGAAGTTTCCATCACCCGTGAGCAAGCCGGTGGTTCGGGACAAGCTATTCCTGATGAATCAGGATTCGTTTTCCTTGTTGACATCGAAGGACTGGGGAGAGCGATGGAATACATCGGTACTCTTTGGGAAGAAGATGGCGCAGGCATGACGGGTACGGATGCCGAAGTTTCGGTAGAGATTTTCGTTGATGGCGAGCCGGTATCGGGCGTCAGAAATGAAAACATCAAGTACGGCGATATCGAAGGCAATGGCAGACTCCGTCTGGAACTGGTCAATACCTGGGGAACAGGAACACTTGATAACCCGGTAGCGATGCCTTCACGCCTCAATCCTAATGATGAGATCAAAGTTGTCTTTACCCTCAAAGGTACAGGCTTCAACTCAGACTTTGACTGGGATGCAGCGGCGGCAGTTGAAGATGCACCAGCACCGGTTGTAACCGAGCCCGCTCCTGTTGTGACTCCTCCTCCTGCTGATGTAGATGATAGCAGTGACGGCATGAACGTTGGCATTATCATTGCCATTGTTGCCGGAGTAGTTGGCGTAGCGATAATTGTAGTGGTATTCATTGTTTCCAAAAAGAAAAAAGGCAGTAAAGCCGAAGAGTAATAACTAACGAAGGGTATCTCGGACACAAGTTCCGGGATACCCTTTTTTACTCCTGTCAATTCTCAATTCAAGCAAGAAAGAGATAGGTTTATGAAACAATCAATAGCCTCGCGAGGCCTGTATATCGTTTCCCGACTGGGAATTGTCCTGTCCATGGCGATGATGTTCTTCCCCGGCATCAATCCCGCCAACATCAATGCCCTAATTAACCGTAATATATCGCTCTTCACCTCGGGGGTGGCATACAACACCTTGATATCCGGGAGTGAACGGGCAATTGACCGCGGTTGGGTCAGCGGCAGCAGCTACATGATGCTGTTCTTCGCCAGCATGGTAGTGTGTATCGGTATCGGTTTGACAGGGGTATATGGCTGTCTGTCGGTGGGCAACATGAAGTGCAAGAAGAGGGGTAATATCTTCGGGGTGATAGGCGGTATCACACAGTTGCTCGGCTTAGGGGGAATATACCTAAGTTACCTGATGATGAGCAATCCACAAAATGACGTGCAAAGACTCTCCCCGGCAATCCCCGACGGTTTATACTTCTTCGTCATTATTGCCGTGTTGATATTTTTGTCATCAATGATTCAAATCTTTATGCTCAAAGATGTTCCTGTTGAAGAAAAATATGAAATTGAACTCAAATATAGAATTTTCATGATGTTCCTGCCGTTTGCGGCGTTGCTATTTGTCTTTTCCTATCTGCCACTTTGGGGATGGCGGGCGGCGTTCTATGACTATCAGTCGGGGATTCCGATGTCAGCGGACAATTTCGTCGGTCTCAAATGGTTTCGCTTTCTCTTCAATGACCCCGGGACACAGCGGGATATCGTGCGGGTTATGCGCAATACTCTGGCAATGAGTGCCCTTGGTATTTCCACTAGTTGGGTAGCGATGGCATTTGCGATTTTCCTTGTGGAAATGCGTAATATAAAGTTCCGCCGTATCGTCCAGACTTTTACTACGATTCCCAACTTCATCAGCTGGGTTATGGTTTATGCCATCGCTTTTGCTATCTTCTCTACAGATGGTTTCATCAACAGCTTCATGTCAGCAATGGGTTGGCTTTCCGGACCGGGTACTAACTACCTGATGGGTGACGGCAATATCTGGCTCAAGATGTTGGCGTGGGGGATGTGGAAAGGACTGGGTTGGAGTGCGATTATCTATATCGCCTCGATTTCGGGGATTGATCCCCAACTCTACGAGGCGGCAACGGTTGACGGAGCGGGACGTTTCCAAAAGATGATTCATGTCACCCTACCGGGGTTGATGTCTACTTTCTTCGTACTACTGTTGCTCGGGATTGCGGGTATCCTCAACAACGGATTGGAGCAGTACATGGTCTTTGAGAACCCCAGTAACACGAATCCGATTACCGTCCTCGATCTCTATGTCTACCAACGAGGGATAGAAAATGGTCTGATACCTATTTCAACCTTGATTGGGATGCTCAAATCACTTATCAGCGTAACCTTACTCTTTGTTGCCAACCAAGCCTCCAGATGGCTTCGTGGCGGCGAGAGTATCATATAGAAAGGGGGTGGCGGAATGTTTAAAAGAAAAACAAAAGCAGAGCGCGATTTTGACAAGGCAGAACAAAAACATGAACATCAACGGCGATACAAAACTACTGTCGGCGATGTAATTTTCCATACCCTCAACTATACCGTGTTCGGGCTTTTCACATTGATGTGTGCGTTTCCGTTTTACTATATCTTCATCAATACTATCTCGGAAAACACTCTGGTCAGCCGCAACATGATTAACTTCTATCCACAAGGTCTTCACATCAATAACTACATTGCCTTGCTGGAGTTAAATGAGGTGGGAAGAGCAATATTCATCACGACGGCACGAGCTGTAATCGGGACATTGGTGATGGTAATCGCTTCCAGTTTCATAGGCTACCTGATGACCAAGGATGAAATGTGGATGAAGAAATTTTGGTATCGCTTTACAGTAGTTACCATGTATTTCAATGCCGGTCTCATCGCTTGGTTTCTCAACATGATGATGTTGGGGTTGACGAACAATTTTATGGCGTATATCATCCCCGGTTTGGTTGCACCGTTCAATATCATCTTGGTGAAGACGTATATTGAGTCGATTCCGATAGAGCTTGAAGAGAGTGCGCATATAGACGGGGCAGGATTGCTGACGATTTTTACCAAAATCATCTGGCCGCTCAGCAAGCCGATACTGGCGACCATCGCCATCTTCGGTGCTGTCGGGCATTGGAACTCATTTGTGGATTCGCTTATTTTGATGAACAATGCCCCCGACCTTCATACCTTACAGCATCGCCTGTTCGTGTACCTCACCAGATCCAACAATCTGGCGGCTCTCATGCAGTCGGGGACCAGCTCCGCCGCTGCCGCCGCCGCACTTGCAGGCGTGACCAATACCAAGGTAATCAACTTTACCATATCCATGCTTACCATCCTGCCGATTCTGGTTGTGTATCCTATCATGCAAAAGCATTTCGTGAAAGGGATTATGCTCGGAGCGGTAAAGGGATAACTAATAAATACGGTTCATTAACACGCAAGAGGGAGGAAGAAATGAAACGAGGAAAAAAACTAATATCACTATTGTTGGTGATAGTGCTTTCCGTATCACTTTTGACCGCATGTGGCGGCAGTGGCGGCAAGGGCGAGACCATTACCTTGACAGTCTATAGCCAGTTAGCCAACTATAACGGCGAGATGACAGGGTGGTTTGCCCAGATTATGCTGGAAAGGTTCAATGTTCGGATTATTCTGATTGACGATCAGGACGGTGTCTATGACACGAGAATGGAAGCCGGGGACTTAGGCGATATCGTTGTTTGGGGTAATAATGGTGATGACTATGCCAGAGCCGCCAGACAGGGACTGCTCTGGGACTGGGACGATGAAGACTTGCTTCGTGAGTATGGGCCTTATATCTATGAGAATATGCCGGCGGCATTACAGAGCAATCGTGATATCTCCATGCGTGAAATAGGAGAGCCAAAGCTCTTTGGTTTCGGTCACAACGTGGCATCAAGTGCCGAGGATATGGGAACTTTCTTCTACACTTGGGATCTCAGATGGGATATTTACCGTGATATCGGCTATCCGAGCATGAGAAATCTGGATGAATTTATTGATGTTCTCGATGCGATGAGAAATCACGTCAAAGTGGACAATTTGGGGAATCCGGTATATGCTGCATCACTTTGGACGAACTGGGACGGCACGATGGTCATGTATGTCAAGTCGATGGCAACAGCGTATTACGGTTATGATGAACTGCACATGGGTCTGTATGATTCCAATACGGGAACTTATTATGATGCGCTGATGGAGGGCGGCCCTTATCTGGAAATGCTGGAGTTCTTCAACAAGCTCTATCGTCGTGGTCTGCTTGACCCCGACTCAATGACCCATACCTTTGATACGATGTCACCTAAACTGCAAAATGGTGGCACGTTATTTTCGATTTTCAACTTCAGCGGTTCAGAAGGATATAATACTCTTGATCACATGAATGAAGACAAGATAATGCTTTCATATGCTCCTACGGAAGCTACTCCGATCGCATACGGGCTTAATGTATACGGCGGCAACCGTGTTTGGACGATCGGGGCGAGAACACAGCATCCGGAGCTTTGTATGGAAATCCTCAATTGGCTTGCCACCCCCGAAGGACGCTTGACAGTTGACTACGGACCCAAAGGTGTTACATGGGATTATGATGAAGACGGCAACACGGTCTTTACAGAGCTGGGTAAAAGAACAGACGCTGACCGTAATACAGAAATGGAAGGTGATTACAGCGGCAAGTTTGGCGATGGTTCTTTCCAAATCAACAATACGACATGGGATAACATGGTAGTCAACCCGGAATCGAATGAGCCGTACAACAAAGCTTTCTGGCGTTCATATCAACAAGAACCACGCAACGCCGCCGAGGCTGATTGGCGGGAGTTTACAGGAGCTACCAGTATTCATGAATTTATGGTAAACCGTCCCCACACCGTATCACCGGGGATTCCGTGGAACGATGCGACACGGAGTGTGGAACTGCGCAGTACGTGGGAACAGGTCACTACCGAGATCGTGAACTCTTCATGGCGGGCAATTTACGCGGATACCCCGGAGGAGTTTAACGATATCGTGGCTACTATGATTGCCAATGCCAGGGCGTATGGCTATGATGAGTGTGTAGATTTCTCACTCGAGGAAGCCGCTCGCCGCTGGGGGATGGAACAGGATGTACGAGCTGCGGCAGCAGGTAACTAGGGCTGATCCTTATGAGTAATGGCGACTTCCGCTTGAACTCATGATTAAAACCACAGTTTCGTCATTGCGAGGCGGTTCTACACGCCGAAGCAATCCATTCATTTCAAACTAGATTCTGTGACTAATCCGCTGCAAGCAGCGGCGCAGAATAACGAGTTCTCTTACACTATTAGAGCACAGGTCTGAACGACAGCAAAGACAGCGGGGACGATATGACCCCGCTGTTTGTTTTTCTTGTGTTTTTCCCTATCTTCATATATACTAAAAAGAAAAGGCGGTATCACAAATGAAGGAAAAAATTTTCCCCGTCACCCCCTCTTTGCTCCTCAACGATGGTTGGGAGTTTGCGCTGGATGACGGTGCTTTAGCACCTGCTTTTACACCCGTTCAACTACCTCATGACTGGCTGATTTATGACACCATGAATCTGTATAAAGATGGTACTGGGCGTTATCGCCGCCGTCTTTCCCCACAGTTGATAGAGCGAGGACAGCGGCTGTTCATCAACTTTGACGGCGTGTACATGGATACCACGCTCTTTCTCAATGACCAAAAGGTTGGAGAGTGGAAATATGGCTACACCGCTTTCGAGTTTGAACTCACCTCATTTTGGGATTACGAGAAGGAGAACACCCTGCTCGTTGAGGTTTGCCATCAATCGCCGAACTCCCGCTGGTATAGCGGCGCAGGGATATACAGGGATGTTACCCTCAAAGTCAAAAATGACAGTTACTTCATCAATGACGGCATCTATATCTCCACCGCCAAGAAAGATGGGCTTTGGAGATATGACGTAACCGCCGAAGTCGCTTCCGGCGGCAGACCTTATACCGTTCGCCATACATTATATGAATTCCTCGGTGAGGATGGTATATCCTTTGATGTGGCAAATGAAATCGCCAACGGTAGTGACGCTATCAAAACATGGGATATCGACTCACCTCACCTCTATGTCCTTTTCTCCGAACTCATCATTGATGATACCGTTGTTGATACCGCGGAAACACGCTTCGGCTTCCGTGAGATAGCTTTTGACCCTGATGAAGCTTTCTCTCTGAATGGTCGCCGCATGAAGTTATATGGAGTTTGTCAGCACCATGACTTAGGGGCGTTGGGAGCAGCGATGAACAAAGCCGCACTTCGCCGTCAACTTGATTTGTTACGGGGGATGGGAGTCAACGCCATTCGCACCGCCCACAACCCGCCGGCGAAGGTCTTCATGGAACTGGCAGATGAGATGGGATTCTTGGTGTTGAGTGAGTTGCTTGATATGTGGGAGCAACCCAAGACCAAGTTTGACTATGCGCGTTTCTTCCATGAATGGGTGGAACGTGATACGGCGGCATGGATACGCCGTGACCGCAATTCACCGTCAGTCATCATGTGGAGCGTCGGCAATGAAATCTACGATACCCACGCTTCAGTGGAGCGGGGGAGTGAGCTACTGACCCTTTTGATGGGATATATCAAGGAACATGACCCGAAAGGACACGCCCCGGCGACTATTTGCTCCAACTATATGGCATGGGAGAATACGCAAAAGTGTGTTGAACTCATCAAACTGGTTGGCTACAACTATGCTGAGATACTTTATGCCTCGCACCATGAGACTTTCCCCGATTGGATTATCTATGGCGGTGAAACCGCTTCGCATGTCCAAAGCCGGGGAATTTACCGCTTCCCGCTCACACAGTCAGTTCTGGCAGAGGATGATTTCCAATGCTCGGTACTTGGCAATTGCAGTACGAGTTGGGGTTCGGAAAATCCGGAGAAATGTGCTCTTGATGACGAGAACGCCCCCTTTTCACTGGGAACGTTCATCTGGACGGGAACAGACTATATCGGCGAACCGACTCCGTATCACACCAAAAACTCATATTTTGGACAAATCGACACTGCTGGCTTCCACAAGGATTCATACTATGTCTACAAAGCCGCTTGGACGAAAGAGCCGATGATTCATATTTACCCCCACTGGGATCATTCGCCGGGGTTCATCGTCGATGTCCGTGCCGCTACCAATGCCGCCCGCGCCGAGTTGTTCCTTAACGGCGAGTCCCAAGGTTCAGTAGATATGACCGGGCGATATGTAGCTGACTGGCGTGTACCATATCAAGCGGGTGAACTAAGTGCCGTGGCTTATGATGAAACGGGACAAATAGTGGCGAAAACATCCAGACATTCATTTGGCGACGTGGCGAAGCTAAAGGTTGAGACTGATATTTATGATGAGTTATCCTTTGTGATGATTAGCGCGGTGGACGAAGATGGAAACGAAGTGGCGAATGCCAGTAACCGCGTTCGTGTCACCGTGGAGGGGGGAACGCTACTGGGGATGGACAATGGCGATTCGACAGATTTTGAGCAATATAAGACCGACAACCGCAGAATGTTCGCCGGCAAGTTGTTGGCAATCGTTAGCCAAGACGATCCCGACAATCCGCCATTGGTGACGGCTGCCATTGATGAAAGCGATATCCCCATCCGCAAGATAGAGATAACACTGGAGGGTTACAAAGCGATGGTTCAAACATTCCCCGCAAATGCCACCTATGATGAACTGGAATGGCGGCTTACAGATTCGGCGGGAATTGACAGTCCCTTGGGTACACTCATTGTTGCCGATGACCACCGCAGTGCGGTGATCGAGCCATGTGGTGATGGGGAGCTATGGGTGCGTTGTGCTACACGCAACGGTCGTGATCATATCGTCTTGATTTCACAGGTAATGCTCCAGACGACAGGTTATGGGGTACCTTTCCTCAATCCGTATAACTTTGTCACCGGTGGTCTGGCTGACCGCAGCAACGTTAAACTGGGTAATGGCAACGAACGTGGTATTGTTTCCGCAAGAGATGGCGACAGCTATATTGGCTACAGCAATCTGGACTTCGGCAGTTTCGGTTCGGATGAGCTGATTGTGCCGATTTTCCCTCTAAGCCATGACCCTTTCGATTTCGAAATATGGGAGGGTATGCCTGATGAGGCAGGTGCAGAACGCTTGGCAATCGTTCATTATGACCTGAAGCCAATCTGGAACACATATCAGGAACTCAAATGTCAGCTCTCCCGCCGTATCCGTGGTGTGAAGACTTTGTGCTTCGTTATGCGCGGCAAGGTTCATGTGAAAGGCTTCGTGTTCACCCGCTATGAGAAAGCGTTCATGCGCCTTAATGCAGCTGACAACGATGGTATCAGCGGTGATAGCTACACCGTCAAGGATACGGCGGTGGTGAATATCGGCAACAATGTTAGCATTGTCTTTACGGCGATGGATTTCGGCGAGGGGGGAGCAGGAAGCATTACTCTGTCAACCCGCTCTGCCCTAAAGGGCAACTCGGTACAGTTAATGCTTGATGACCGCCGTGAGATGTTGGAGATATCGGGAACGGCTGACTATACTGCCACTACCCATCCTTTGTCCGAGCGTGTCTGCGGTGAAAAGACTGTATCACTCGTTTTCTTGCCGGGAAGCGATATTGATGTGGAATGGATAGAGTTTGGGAAATAAATTTCAACTTAGTAATTGTGGAAACCGTGATTTTGTGCTACTATAGTGAACATCGTTGTCTATTTTCAGAGAAACGGGGCCAATCCAAATGGGTGAAGCGAAAGAAACTATTGATACCGTAGAGAACCTACAGCTACAAATCGAAAAACTGCAAAGGATTATCTTGCTACAGGAGCGGGAACTGACACGGGCGGAGACGGTAATGTCCACTCGTACCAAGGTAGCGGAAACACTGCGAGCGGAACGTGCGGCACAGGAGAGCTATATTACATTGGCGCAATCTGAGTTGGCGGACAAAGCAGAGTTCATTGATACTTTGATTGAACAAGCTCCGGTGGGAATTACTGTTTATGATTATACCGATGATGGTATCCGTTTCATAGACTGTAATACGGCAGTTCTGGAAATCTATGGTACGACAAGGGAGTTTTACAGTACCTTCTTCGGTTCTCCCGGTCATTCCCCTGAGTTTCAACCTGATGGTTCGAATTCAGTCGAAAAGAGTATCGAGATTACCAAGAAAGTCCTCGCCGGCGAGACGATGCGGCTTAACTGGGTTCATTGTATGCCTGATGGAACGCCAATTCCGTTGGAACTTACTTTGACAAGGGTTATGATGGACGGAAATTACGTCGGAATCGGATATATCTACGATTTGCGTAATCAAGTCATGCTACAGGAGCAAATAGAGGAGCAAATCAAGGAAGTAGAAGCCGAGCAGCAGAAGTTACAGCAAATCCTTGATTTGATGCCTGTCGGGGTCAGGGTAATGCGAATCTCTGACGGAATGTTGACATATGCAAACGAAGCTTCGCTAAAGGTCTTTGGTTGTGAATCTTTTGAAGAACAGGTAGCAGGTAATGTTGGCTTCAAGTTCATGCCGGAAGTCCAGCCGGATGGCACGAAAACAGTAGACTTAGTTGCCGACGTCTTTTTGAAAGATTCGTTTACCGTAGAAATGCAGTGCCTTAAACTGAGCGGTAAACCATTCATTGCCAGAATCAATTCCAGCAAGGTCGATTATCAAGGAGAACCCTCATCCCTTGCCACGGTAGAAGATGTAACTGCCAGGAAAGAAATGGAAACACAATTAGTCGCCAGCAATATGCGCCTCAATCTTTTGGTAAAGAGTCTGGATGTAGCCTTGTGGGATTTCGGAGTTGACCCCAAGAATTCCTCTGCCCCTGTCACTTCGGCATGGTTTTCGCCGGAGTTTCGGCAGATGCTTGGCTATGACGCTGAAGATGAGTTCCCTGATGAGTTCTCCAGTTGGCGCGACCGCTTACATCCGGATGATGTGAATCGGGTTTTGAGTGTATTTTATGAGCATATCATGGATACTACAGAACAGACACGCTACAACGTGGAATATCGCCTCCTGCACAAAAATGGTGAGTATCGTTATTTCCACGCCTTTGGCGAGACCTTGCGTGATCATGAGGGAGTGCCGATTCGGGTTGCAGGAGCGATAAATGATATCCATGAGCAAAAGTTGCTTCAAGAATCCATGGATTATCGTACCCAAATAATCAAATCACTTCATGAAGCCACCGAAGTATTCTCGCAACATGATGGCAGGACATTTGACGAAGTAATGACCAATGGTATTTACGTCGTGGCAGACTCAATGGGAGTAGACAGGGTACATATCTTCAAGCAGTATGCAGATGATGATAATCCGAAGCAAGTTACCCACGAGTCTGTTTATCTTTGGGATCGAAAAGAAGGCGGTACGGTATCGCCGGAAATTTGCTTTGCTTCAGTACATGACGTTCCTATTCCCAAGAAGTGGATAGAAATTTTGAACAGCGGCGATCATATAAACAAGCGTGTTTCCGGCATGACCAAGGAAGATGCCAAACTCTTTGCGAAACATGGGGTGAAGACCATTTTTATGGCTCCAATCTTCGTACACGGCAATCTCTGGGGTATTATTTCCCTTGAAGACCATGACGAGGCGGAGTACTTTGATGAGGGTTCGACCGAACTCAATCTCTTGCAATCGGCGGCACAAATGTTTGCCGATGCGATTATCCGTAAAGAAATGCTTGAACAAGCCAATGCTGCCAGCAAGGCAAAAGGTGATTTCCTTTCCAATATGAGCCATGAAATGCGGACACCGCTCAATGCCATCGTCGGGATGACGGCAATCGGCAAGAAGTCAGAGGACATGGAAATGAAAAATCATGCCCTCAACAAGATTAGCGATGCCTCCACTCATTTGCTGGGTGTAGTCAACGACATCCTCGACATGACCAAAATCGAAGCCAACAAACTCGAGCTTCACGCAATTGACTTCAACTTCGAGAGGGTGCTGCAAAGGGTAATCTCCGGCGACAGTTACCGTACCGAAGAAAAGCAACTTGCGGTCACGGTCAAAGTAGATCGGGGTATCCCCCGTTTCTTGCGCGGCGATAGCCAACGGCTGGCACAGGTTATCACCAACCTCTTCTCCAATGCCGTCAAGTTTACCCCGGAGCAAGGCAAAATCCACATGGAGGCGACCTTGGTAAATGAGGTGAATCGTGTCTGCGAGATATGTATTGAAGTCTCCGACACCGGTATCGGCATGAGCGAGGAACACAAAAAGGCACTCTTTGTTCCATTCGGACAGGCAAAGAGCGATATTAGCCGCGATTATGGCGGAACAGGACTGGGGCTTGTCATCTCCAAACGTATCATTGAGCAAATGGAAGGCGAAATAGACGTAGTTTCAGAACTTGGAAAAGGCTCTAAGTTTGTCTTCACATTCAAGATGTTGCGGGGCAAAAAGAAACTGCAATCATTACTCGCACCGGGCGTAAATGCCAAAAACGTACGGGTTTTGGTGGTTGATGACATGGCAGAAACACGGGTACAGTTCCGTGAGGTCTTCAAGCAACTGGATGTTACATGCGATGTCGCGGCAGATGGGTTACAGGCGTGTCGTTTGGTGAAAGAACGCGGCGATTATGATATTTACTTCATTGATTTACAAATGCCCAAGATGGACGGGATAGAACTGACCAGATGGATCAAATCACGACAGGTCGGTCGTCCTTCGGTAGTGACAATGATAACGGTGACGGAGTGGAACAGGGTCAAAGATGAAGCCCATGATGCAGGTGTAGATATGCACTTGTTGAAACCGTTCTTCTCTTCGTCGATTATCGACTGTATAAATGAGTGTCTCGGCGTCAATGAGGAAGAAAGTCACGCAGTCATGAGCGGAGAGTTTGCCGACAAGAAGATGTTGTTGGTTGAGGATATCGAAATCAATCGCGAGATACTGATCGCCCTGCTCGAAGATACGCAAATTCAGATTGACAGTGCCGAAAATGGAATCGAGGCTCTTGATTTGGTGGCTGCTGAACCCGACAAGTATAATATCATTCTCATGGATATACAAATGCCGCGGATGGACGGACTCGAAGCAACACGACGTATCTGTGAACTACCGGGCTTCTGCCGTGAGAGAACGCCGATAGTTGCCCTTACTGCTAATGTCTTCACCAGCGATATTGCTGACTGTCTCGATGCGGGCATGGTTGACCACTTGGGCAAACCGATTGATATGGATTTACTGATAAAGAAAATGAGAATGTATCTGCAAATGTCATAAACATGCCACAGATAGCGGGAAGCAAGTGGCATAACGACAGAATATAGGAGGAAAAATGGAAAAATATTTGTTTACATCTGAATCCGTGACCGAGGGACACCCTGACAAAATGTGTGATGCTATTTCCGATGCCATCCTTGATGCCCTGATGAATGTAGACCCGCTTAGCCGCGTTGCCTGTGAATGTGCGGCGTGTACCGGTTTCGTAGTTGTCATGGGCGAGATTACCACCAATGCCTATGTTGATATTCCTCGTATCGTCCGTGATACCGTCGTGGAGATTGGTTACGATCGCTCAGAGTTCGGTTTCGATGGCAATTCCTGTGCCGTCTTCGTAGCAATTGATGAACAAAGTAGCGATATTGCGATGGGGGTCAATAAGGCATTTGAAGCGAAGCAAAGTGAAACCAATGAGGATGCTATCGGAGCCGGCGATCAAGGGATGATGTTCGGTTATGCTACCAATGAGACTGAGGAATACATGCCTTACGCAATATCATTGGCGCATAAACTGGTGAAGAAATTGACTGAGGTTCGCAAAAACGGCTCGATTAAATATCTGCGCCCGGACGGAAAGAGTCAGGTCAGCGTGGAATATGACGAAAACGGTAAGCCACTCCGTATCGAAGCCGTAGTCCTTTCAACCCAACATGACCCCGGCGTGAGCCAAGAGCAAATCCACGCCGATATCAAGGAACAGGTAATCACCCCGATTTTGCCAAAGGAGTTACTTGATGAAAACACGAAGTATTTTATCAATCCGACCGGTCGTTTCGTAATTGGCGGGCCACATGGCGATGCCGGACTTACCGGGCGCAAAATCATTGTTGATACTTATGGTGGCTATGCCCGTCATGGCGGCGGTGCTTTTTCAGGCAAGGACTGTACCAAGGTAGACCGCTCTGCTGCATATGCTGCCCGCTACGTTGCCAAAAATATCGTTGCCGCCGGTTTGGCGGACAAATGTGAGATTCAGCTTTCATATGCAATCGGTGTTGCTGTTCCGACTTCTATTGCCGTAGAGACATTTGCCACCGGTAAACTCTCCACACAGGAGTTGGTAGCGATTATCAGGGAGAACTTCGATTTGCGTCCTACGGGTATCATCAAGATGCTCGACTTGCGCCGTCCGATATATCGGCAAACTGCCGCATACGGACATTTTGGCAGGGACGATCTCAACCTTCCTTGGGAACGGCTTGACAAGGTGGAAGTGTTGAAGAAGTATCTTGCGAAATAAAGAGGATGCACCATGCCTTTTGCCCACCTGCATACTCATACTGAATATAGTCTTTTAGACGGCTCTAACAAAATCAAGGAATATATCCGCCGTGTCAAGGAACTCGGACAAACCCATGCCGCCATCACCGACCATGGGGTTATGTATGGTGTAATTGATTTCTACAAGGAAGCAAAGGCAAAGGGAATCACCCCGATTCTGGGTTGCGAGGTTTATGTCGCTCCCGAATCACGCTTCGACAAGGAAACGACCGGCGGTGAGGAACGCTATCATCATCTGGTATTGTTGGCAGAGAACAATATCGGCTATCAAAACTTGATGAAGATAGTCAGCCTTGGTTTCATCGAGGGTTTTTACTATCGTCCTCGTGTTGACCGTGAGATACTTCATCGTTATCACGAGGGTATCATAGCCTTGTCGGCTTGTCTTGGCGGTGAGATACCACGGTTAATTCTCAAAGGACAGCTAGAGGAAGCCGAAAAAGCGGCTCTTCATTATCGTGATTCTTTTGGCGAGAACAACTTTTTCCTTGAAATACAAGATCATGGTCTTGCGGAACAAAGAACTGTCGCCACCCAGTTGCTAAAAATCAGTCAAAAACATGGGATTCCTCTTGTTGCCACCAATGATATCCATTATACCCATCGTGAAGATGAAGCCGCTCATGATGTGCTTCTTTGTGTTCAAACAAACAAAAAGCTCAGCGACAACGACAGGATGCGTTATGAGGGTGGGCAGTATTTTGTCAAAAGCGAAGCGGAAATGAAGTCGCTTTTCCCTTATGCCCTGGAAGCGGTGGCGAACACGCAGCTGATAGCATCACGTTGTAATGTGGAAATTGAGTTCGGCGTACCCAAGCTACCGTCATATGACGTGCCGAGCGGGTATCAGGCAGCGGAGTATTTGCGTGAGCTATGTTATCAGGGACTAGGGAAGCGTTATGAAAATGTCACAGCGGAGCTAAAGGCGATGCTTGATTTTGAGTTGGAGTCGATTACCTCACAGGGGTTTGTTGACTACTTTTTGATAGTCTGGGATTTCATCCGTCATGCTCGTGAAGTGGGAATCATCGTCGGTCCCGGTCGTGGTTCTGCTGCCGGGAGCTTGGTTTCATATTGCCTTGCGATTACGGACATTGACCCGGTTCGCTATCATCTTCTCTTTGAACGCTTCCTCAACCCCGAACGGATATCCATGCCTGATATAGATGTTGATTTTTGCTTCGTGCGTCGTGAAGAGGTCATTGATTATGTCGGGAAAAAATATGGCAAAGACCGAGTCGTCCAAATTGCCACCTTTGGCACGATGGCGGCGAAAGGGGCAATTCGTGATGTCGGCAGGGTGATGGATTTGCCCTATGCTTTCGTTGATTCGATAGCGAAGATGATACCCAACGAGCTAGGCATCACTTTGACACGCGCTTTGGAAATCAACGGTGATTTGCGGCGGCTGTGCGAGAACGACGATCAGGTCAAATACCTCTTTTCGATGGCAAAGCACTTGGAGGGCTTGCCCCGCAATGCTTCCACTCATGCCGCGGGTGTGGTCATTACCAGTCGCCCCGCAGTCGAGTTCGTCCCGCTGGCGTGTGGTCAGGAGGGAGCGATAACGACTCAGTTTACGATGAATACACTGGAGGAACTGGGACTTCTCAAAATGGATTTCCTTGGTTTGCGGACACTTACGGTTATCCAAGATACTGTAGAGATAGTCAACAAAAATAAGGGAGAAGAGATAAATCTCGACCAAATAGATTATAACGATCAAGCAGTTTTTGCCGATATCGGCAACGCTCGCACCGAGGGTGTGTTCCAACTGGAGAGTGCGGGAATGAAGAGCTTCATGAAAGAGTTGAAACCTCGCAGTCTGGAGGATATCATCGCCGGGATATCACTTTACCGTCCGGGGCCGATGGAGTTCATTCCCCGTTATATCCGCAACAAAAATTCCGGAGAAGCCATCACATATCTTTGTCCGCAGCTAGAGCCGATTCTCTCGCCGACATACGGATGTATCGTCTATCAGGAGCAAGTCATGCAAATCGTTCGTGACCTCGGTGGGTATACACTTGGGCGCAGTGATATCCTGCGGCGAGCAATGAGCAAGAAAGACCAAGATGTGATGGAAAGAGAGCGGGCTTCGTTCATTTATGGAAATCAGGAAGAAAACGTTCCCGGTTGTGTTGCCAACGGTATTAGTGCGGCAGTCGCCGGCAGTATATATGATGATATGCTTGATTTTGCCAAATATGCTTTTAACAAATCCCATGCCGCTTGCTATGCCGTGGTTTCATATCAAACAGCGTACTTGAAACATCACTATCCCGTGGAGTTTATGGCGGCACTGATGACATCGGTAATTGACCACCCCGCCAAAGTCGCCGCTTATATCATGACATGCCGTAATATGGGGATTACGCTGCTTCCGCCTGACATCAATCAAGGCGAAGGCGGGTTTTCGGTATCTTTCCATACACAGGGGAAAGAGAAGACCATCAGATACGCCCTAACAGCAATCAAGAGCGTGGGATATCCCACGATAACGGCCCTGGTAAATGAACGGAAAGCAAATGGGGTGTTCACGAGCCTCAAGGATTTTATCTCACGGATACCGTCACGGGACTTGGGCAAAAAAGCCATCGAAAACTTCATCAAGGCGGGTGCGCTTGATAGTTTGCCGGGGACACGTAAGCAGTTTATGTATAGCTTCCCCCAGATTGTCGATGGACTTCAGCGTGATAAGAAGAGCAACATGCCGGGACAGTTTTCGCTAATGGATATGTTTGATGATGACCAAAGGGAGGAATTTGAGCCTCGTCTCCCTGATGTCGGCGAGTATGACAAGGAAATATCGCTGGCTTTTGAAAAAGAGGTACTCGGAATCTATGTCAGCGGGCATCCGCTTGAGGAACATGAGAAGCTATGGCGGGCGACGATTACCCACACTTGCGCTGATTTCGTCCATGAGAGCGAGGGTGTGGATGCTGCGGGGAGTGATACAGGACATCAAAACAGTACTGTCAATGTCCGTGACCATCAAACCGTAATAATCGGCGGCATCATCGCCGGAAAACAAGTCAAGTATACCCGTGGCGACAAAGCAATGTGTTTCCTGACGATAGAGGACTTGGCAGGAGCATGTGAAGTAATCGTTTTCCCCAAGGAATATGAGAAATTCAGCAGCAACCTCACCGACGAGAGTAGGGTTTTCGTCCGTGGGCGTGTCTCGATAGAAGAAAACAAGGATGCAAAACTCTTATGCGAGCAAATCAGGAGCTTCAAAGAACAGGAAGAAGCGTTGCGGGCGAGGGGGTCAGGGTTGGTGTAGTATAAATTGTGTAAATTGGTTTGAAGTATTTTTACAAAAGAACTTGAAATATGCCGCAATTGGGGATATTATAGTGTTACCCCATCTATAGCGAGGAATAGTCCTCGTCGCAGCGAAAGGAAGCTCGAATGGTTGAACTGGAAATCATGGAAGAAATAGAAACGATAGGCGTACTGACCAGTGGCGGTGACTCGCCGGGCATGAATGCCGCAATCCGTGCCACGGTAAGGACGGCTCTTGCCAAAGGATTAAAGGTCAAAGGTATCAAAAAGGGTTGGCAAGGACTGCTCAACGAAGAAATATTTGAAATGGAAAAACACCATGTCTCCGATATCATTCAGCGTGGCGGGACGGTGCTTGGTACTGCCAGATGTCCGGAGTTCATACAGCCGGAGGGACAGATAAAAGCCGCTGAAATATGCCGCCGCCATCAGATTGATGCCATCGTTGCCATCGGCGGTGACGGAACATATCGGGGAGCATTGGATTTGGTCAGACAGGGTGTTGTCGCTATTTGTATACCCGCTACCATCGACCTCGACATTGCCAGTACTGACTATACGATTGGCTTCGATACAGCCATCAACACGGCAATGGAGGCGATAGACAAAGTCCGTGACACCTCTTCATCACATGAACGCTGTAGTATCATCGAGGTAATGGGACGTGATGCCGGGTACATTGCCTTATGGTGCGGTGTCGCCAACGGCGCAGAGGACATTCTTCTGCCGGAGCATTACGACTACTACGAGCAACCGCTGATTAACAATATCATTGCCAATCGCAAAACAGGAAAAAAACACCATATCATCATCAATGCCGAGGGAATCGGACACTCCGATGCCATGGCACGGCGGATTGAAGCGGCAACAGGGCTTGAAACCCGCGCCACTATCTTAGGGTATATGCAGCGGGGCGGCAATCCGACTTGCAAAGACCGTTATTATGCTTCCGTCATGGGGTCAAAAGCCATTGAGCTGCTTTGTGAGGGCAAAATAAACCGTGTTGTCGTCTACCGCAACGGGCAGTTCGACGATGAAGATATAACCGTTGCTTTGGGAATGAAGAAAAAGATTGATGACTATGAAGTCGAGGTCAGCCGGTTATTGTCACTATAACTAAAGAATGATAACAAGTATTCATAACCCACGGATAAAAAACGTGATAGAGTTGCAAAAAAAGAGTAAATCCCGCATGACACAGAATGTGTATATCATTGAGGGGGAAAAGCTCTTCATTGATGCGCCACATTCATCTGTACAGGAAGTGTACCTGACGGCGGGTTTTCTTCAACACGCTAGCACTGTCGTAAATTTATCTCACAAACTCTCCATGCAGCAATATGAAGTCGTCAGCGATGATGTCTTTCGCCGTATGTCCGACACCATGACCCCACAAGGTATTCTTTGCGTGGTGAAAAGGGAAATCGTACCGCTTGAAATCATCTTGGAGGGGGTAAAAGGGGAACAAGCGTGGAAAAAAGGAAATCAGTTTCAAAGTGAGAGTTCTGCGCCGCTTTGGTTGCTGCTGGAAGATATAAATGACCCCGGCAACCTCGGGACGATTATCCGTACTGCTGAAGCTATCGGCATCGATGCGATAATTCTAAGTGCCAATTGTGTTGATGTCTATAATCCTAAAACTGTCCGTGCAGCAATGGGTTCAATTTTTCGTACCCGAATATCCACGACCACATCTATTACATCAGTCATCGACATTCTGCGAGAGAATGAGGTCACGGTTTATGCTGCCAAGCCAAGTGGTGTGACTCCTTGTTATGACTGTGATTTTTGGGCGGCAACGGCGTTTCTGATAGGAAGTGAAAGCCACGGTTTGCGTGAAGACAGCTGCCGCAATACCATAGATACAGTAATTCCGATGAAGGGCGAAGCGGACTCAATCAATGTTGCCGTTGCTTCGTCAATTTTGCTCTATGAAGCCGCCAGACAAAGGGGAGGAAACAAAAGATGAAAATTGCGTTCATTGGCATGGGAAATATGGGAAAAGCGATGATTAACGCTCTTCTCAATAATGAATTTGCCGCCGAGGATATCATCGGTGCAGATGCTTCGGCGAATGTCCGTGAAGAAATAAATTCTACTCTCAGAATCAATGTATATGCCGACAATAGCGAAGCGGTGAAAGCGGCGGACATTATCGTCCTTGCCATCAAGCCGTATCTTGCCGCCACAGTTCTGGCAGAAGTAAAAGAAAGTATTCCTGCCAAAGCGATTATTCTAAGCATCATGGCAGGGAAAAGTATAGAATGGATTACGGCTCATCTCTTTGCCGACACCAAGGTCGTTCGTGCCATGCCTAACATTCCCGCACTCATCGGCGCAGGAATTACTGCTGTTTGCCGCAATGAGCTGGTGAGCGACCAAGAAATGGCTGCTACCGTGGAAATGCTACAGAGTATCGGAGCGGTTGAAGAAATCCCCGAAACCCTCATGGATGCTGCTGTCGGTGTTGCCGGTAGTGCCCCCGCATATGTATTTCTTTTCATAGAGGCATTGACTGCCGCCGCTGTTACCGCGGGGATGCCGCCCGAGCAAGCTCTGCGCTTCGCTACTCATACTACCTTGGGAAGTGCCTGTATGATACTGGAAACGGGCAAAGAGCCAAGAGAACTTTGTGAGATGGTCTGTACCCCCGGGGGAACAACAGTTGAGGCTGTCCGTGTTTTTGAAGAGAAACACTTCCGTGAAATCATCATCGCTGCCGCCACCGCTGCCATGAAAAAGGCAGGGGAGATGTGAGGAGGTCATCTCCCTCTGAGATATAATTTCGTAAATATTTCATCCGCTCATCGCCGCTCTCGCTACGCTGTCCCATTTTTTGCCCCGTTTTTTCGCCTTATTTAGTCATTTTTGTTGTTTTTTTCGTTTTTGTGTTGACAGCAGATGAAAATGCTGTTATATTTGTTTTAGGAAATGTAATATTTTCGTAATATCTGAACATCATGTGGTGATTATTTATAACGAATACCATATGTAGTAGCAGGAAGAATTTTTAACGATTGATGAATAAGTGGTATATGAAGTTATTTGATATGAAAACTAAAGAAATAAAAGCAAAAGCACTAAAAAATCATAACAGAAAGCTCCTTAGAACCTCGGCTGTGAACTCGACAGTTGCGATTTTACTTTCCTTTGTATTTGTTACTAGCAGCTTTTTGGCATTCGGCACTTCTTCCTACGCCGCTGAGGATTTATTCATTTCTGCGGGAATTTCACCGTATCTGAATATTTCACAAGTGTTTGACAGCTCTGTGACACGGCAAGAAGAAAACACCTCCCTTGATATCAATGAAAAAATGTTGATGGAAAAAGAACGGCTAGGGGAGCATTTGGCAATGGCAAATGTGCAGCAGTCTTTGAATATCCGTGCTGAAGCTGACGAGAAATCAGCAAGAGTGGGGATGTTATACAAGGATTGCGGCGGGACGATACTGGAACGTGCTGATGGATGGATTAAGATCAAATCAGGTGCAGTTATTGGTTGGGCGAAGGAAGAGTTTTTGCTGACCGGTGATGAGGCAATGGCGATGGCGGTAGAGGTCGGTTACTGGCTCGCTACGATAAATGCCGCCGCCGTCCGAGTTCGTGAAGAGCCGGACAAAAACGCTGACATTTTGGGATATATCGTCTATGAAGACGGAATCAGCATCATTGAGGTGATAAGCGATGACTGGATTAGCGTAGCTTATGGCGATGTCGTCGGCTATGTGGCGACTGATTATGTGAGTGTCAAATATCATATCGACGAAGCAGAAACCATCGAAGCAGTTCTAAAACGTGAAGCCGAAGAAGCAGAACGCAGACGTACAGCCAACCGTGGACGGCTTGATGCCACCGCTGATGAAGTCCGTCTCTTGGGTGCGCTCATTTACTGTGAAGCAGGGAATCAGTCATATGAGGGCAAAGTTGCCGTGGGTGCAGTAGTCATGAATCGGGTTAGACATCGTGCTTTCCCCAATACTATCCACGGAGTAATCTATGCTTCGGGACAGTTCCCACCGGCACTCAATGGCAAAGTGGCACGTATTTACGAAAGCGGCGTTCCCGCTTCCTGCCTGAGAGCGGCACAAGCTGCGCTGGACGGCGAGACGACCGTTGGCGGCGCACTATATTTCCGCCGCGCCGGGAATCGCGCCGGTTATGTACTCGGTGATCATGTGTTCTGGTAGGAGATTTTTAGGGTATTAGACTTCCTTTTGATGGTTTATATTCTTACTGCCACACATATTGCGTTTTCTAATTCGCTCAGCGATTGTATCAACCGTATTTTTTTCCAACAACCCTTGACGTTCCTCTGTGTAATTTCCATTACCACTTTCCAACTGGCGCAAGAAGACAACAGCGCCTGCCGCACCAAGCTCTTGAGTCAAAACACGATAACCCTCGTTTCGTACCACACTAAGATTCCCAATCATAGAGTACCTCCACTAACCATACCAATGGATTTTTTACAGGAACATGAGTTTTTGCTCTTTTAGCTGCGTTGATAAAATTGCAGTCAGTCGTTAATAGTACATCCGCTTTTGCTGCTTCCGCACTAGCAGCATGAAGTGCATCAAAGGATTTGACATTAAAGTTTTCCAGTTCCTTCGCCCTTCTTAAAATTGCTTCAGTGAAACTAATATGCTCCATCGCAGCATTATAGAGCAACATTACTTTCTCTCGTTTGTCATTATCCGTTGTCACAAGAATTTCATCAAGAAGAATGTCGCTACTAAAATATGACCAGTTGCTCGTTCTACAAGTGTCTATAATGGAAAGAATAGCCTCGCATTCCATGCGAACGGTGTTGTTTGTCAAATCATCATACGGACGGTTGAGGCAACAGTTATCAAAATAGATTCGCATGGTATCTTCTCCTTGCCAATAGCATACCTTATTAGAGCGAAAATCACAAGAACAATATGATTTTGCAAGCAAGGCAGGTAATTGTTGGTGTAAATAGTTCTCTTGATATTTTCAGAAAAACGAATATAATAAAAGCTACTGAAATTAGTGTCGCGGTAGCTTTTATTCTTCCTTTTTGGAGGCTAAAATGGACAAATTGAATGAGTATGTGACAGCTAAAGAAATGGCAGAACGATGGGATGTGTCTGTTCGGCAGGTGCAGTTTTGGTGTAATCAGGACAAAATCGAGGGTGTGGTTCAGTTCGGGAAGTCATGGGCTATTTCTGACAAAGTTAGGGTTACCGACGGCAACATTGTTTACCAAGCCGTTGCCGAAAAAGGCAGTATTTGATACATTCAAACCAAGCACAGCAGACAGAAAAGTGTTTGATGAGCAAATCAGCCGTATGGCGATTGTGGCTGAAATATCCCCCCAAACGCTGGCGATTGCGGCAAGTGAGGAAGTGTTAGCAGTCTATGTTGTCCATGTGGCATTAAAAGTGCCGGACTGCGATAAAAACAACATCGCTATGTTGTCAAAGCTGATTGACCAACGGATGCTCTTTGTATTGCAACACGGCGATAACGCCCGACTTGCCGCCTACCGTACGGGCAAAGTGCTTGTTTCGGATAGCAAGCCGCAGGGCGATTGGGTTTTGCCTCTTACAGGGCTTGACCTTGAAGCTATATGGGAAAACGCCATCGCACAGATTGGCGGTATAGACCTAAGTGACGGCAAAGACCTTGATACAACGATAATAGAAAGTGACCGCCGAGATAAGGTGGCGAAAAAAATAGAAGCTCTCGAAAAGAAAGCTATGAGCGAAAAGCAGCCCCGACGGAAGTGGGAGCTTGCCGAGGAAATCAAAAAACTAAAAACCGAATTGGAGGACACCAAAAATGGATAAATTGAAAATGCACACCCCATCCCTTGCGGACGAGAACTTCGCCACTCTTGCAAAACTGTTCCCGAACGCCGTGACGGAAATCATGGATGAAAACGGTGCGGTTATCCGCGCAATAGATAAAGATGTGCTGACACAAGAAATAAATACCCATGTTGTTGAGGGGCGTGAAGAACGCTACCAATTCACATGGCCGGACAAACGCAAGAGTGTGTTGCTTGCCAACGCCCCTATTGCGGCGGCTTTGCGTCCATGCCGTGAGGAAAGTGTTGATTTTGATACAACCGAAAACCTTTACATTGAGGGAGATAACCTTGATGTATTAAAACTTCTGCGGGAAACTTATCTGAACCGAGTAAAGATGATATATATTGACCCGCCGTATAATACAGGCAATGATTTTGTGTATGAGGATGACTTTTCCGAAGATGTAGGCGAGTTTTTGCGCCGTGATGGACAATATGACGAACAGGGCAACCGCCTTTCGCCGAATCTAAACAGCAACGGAAGATTTCATACGGATTGGTTGAATATGATGTATCCGAGGCTACGCATTGCAAGGGATTTATTAACCGATGGTGGGGTTATTTTTATAAGTATTGATGATGGTGAACAAGCGAATTTACGCAAGCTGTGTAGTGAAGTTTTTGGCGATGAAAACTTTGTCGCTAATATAATGTGGCAAAAAAGAACATCCCCAGATGCACGATTGAATCTTGGACCTGCGCATGATTTTATTGTGGTGTATGCTAAACGTCTCGACCAGCTTAAAGATACTCTTAACAAACTAGAGCTATCAGAGGATAGGAGCAATCAATATAAAAACCCAGATAACGACCCACGCGGACCTTGGGCATCAGTAGATATAACTGGTCAAACTGGTCATGCTACACCAAGCCAGTTCTATGAGATTACGACACGTTCAGGTGTTAAAATGAAACCGCCCTCTGGACGCTGTTGGGCAATGGCAGAAAGAACATTCAATGAGTTGGTTGCTGATGGGCGAATTTGGTTTGGCGAGAGTGGTTCATCAAGACCGAGAAAAAAACTCTTTCTTTCAGAATCCGCAGGGATAAATGCTTGGACGTGGTGGACAAACACAGAAGTCGGACATAATCAGGAAGCGTCAAAAGAAGTTAAAGATTTGCTAGGACAGGGCGATATATTCACTAACCCAAAACCAACCAGATTATTAAAGAGAATCCTTGAATTGGCAACTCACAAAACTGCGGAGCATATTATTCTCGACTTTTTCTCCGGATCCGCCACTACAGCGCACGCCGTAATGCAACTCAATGCCGAGGATGGCGGCAAGCGAAAATTTATCATGGTACAGTTGCCCGAAGTCTGCGATGAAAAATCTGAAGCTGCAAAAGCAGGCTATGCCACAATCCCCGAAATCGGTAAAGAACGCATACGCCGTGCAGGGCAGAAAATCAAGGATGAGGCTGGCTTAACGGCACAAGACCTTGACATAGGTTTCCGTGTCCTCAAATTGGATTCATCCAATATGAAAGATGTATATTACACGCCGGAAGAATTGGCGCAAATGAGCTTTAGTCTTGACGGCTTTACCGACAACATCAAAGCCGACAGAACTGCCGAGGATTTATTGTTCCAAGTTATGCTGGAGCTTGGCATACCTCTCTCTGCAAAAATCACGCAAGAGGGTAGTTTGTTGTGTGTAAACAAAAATTACCTTATCGCTTGTTTTGACAGGGTAGACACCGCCCTCATAACCGATATTGCCAAGAAAAAGCCGTACTACGCCGTTTTCCGTGACAGCAGTTTCGCTAACGACAGCGCAATGGTCAACTTCGAGCAAGTGTTCAACACTTACAGCCCGGGTACGATAAGGAGGGTGATATAAATGATTCTTATGCAAAACGAGATAGAAAACATTATGGAAAGAATTACAGAAAGGTTATCATCGTCAGCAAGTGATTGCTTACGTAAGATTGTCCTCTATGGTTCTTATGCCCGCGGTGATTATACCGAGAACTCTGACATTGATATTTTAGTTTTGGTCGATGCTTCCAATCCTTGCAGTATCTACCCGGTAATAAAATCCGAAGTGGATTCTTTATCCGATGATTATTTGATTATGATATCATGCCATTTTCAAAATTACACGCATTTTTATAATGCTATTGATTTTACGTCGTTTTATAAAACTGTTGAAAAGGAGGGTATAGTATATTATGAACATGCATGTGGGAATTGACTTAGCAAAAGGACGTATTCAGGTTGCTTATGATCGCTTAAAAGCAGCCGAAGATAATCTGTTAAATTTGCATTTACGAGACTCACTTCACTCTGCATATTATGCAGCTTACACAGCCATTCGTGTACTATTGAATTTAGAACATGAAGAGCAAAGAAAACATAGCGGAAACATTGGTGAATTCAGACGACTGTACATAAAAACAAAAAAACTTGATTTGGCACTCTCTTCATATATAGGCGATCTATATAGGTATAGAGACATTGGTGACTATGATTTGGATTATATACCCGAACATGACCTTGTAGCTGATATGGTAAAAAATGCACGCAAATTTATTGAGGCTGTAGATGAGTATTTGAATTTGAATTATTTTACAGAAGAGGGCATTTAGATGGAAGATGCAAATGAATTTTACTCTGGTGTAGCCGCTCTTTTCGACCGCGAGTATATCAAACCATTATACCAAAAATATCACGACAACACCCTGTCGTGTTTATATATGTTAAGAACATTATTGTAAATAATAATACAGAAATTCCGATAACTATAG
>JAITGA010000026.1 GCA_031280955.1 Lachnospiraceae bacterium | reverse complement strand
GCCGTAACAGTACCACCTCTGATGTTAATAGTGCCGCCTGAGCCACCTGTACTACCGACACTGCTACCACCACTGACACCACCGCCACCGACACCGCCGCCAATACCGGCACCGCCGCCCCTGCCTACGCCAAGATCAACACCGCCGTTAGCTACTACCGTACCGCCATTGATGGTAATGCTGCCTCCGTTGCCGCCTACGGTGTGGGTTAGAGTACCGCCTATAGTTTCAGAAACACCGCTACCGCCGCCGATACCTGCGGCACCACGACCACCGGTGGCAGTAATATTACCGCCGTTGATGGTAATAGTACCTCCATCGCCGCCTTTGGTAACTCCAACAGGAGTTGTAATTTGGAGAAGAATATTACCACCGCCGCCGCCTATACCTGCACCGCCACCATTACCGTGTGCAGGAAGAGCACCGCCGTTGGCAACTACCGTACCGCCGTTGATGGTGATATTACCTGCCGACATACCGGGAGAACCACCGATAGCTGCTCTCGAAACGCCTGTAGCATTAGCTGTCAGTTTTCCCATAGTACTTGCATCGGTCGACTGAGCGTATATAGTTAAACTGTTTCCCGGATTCACAGTTATTCCATAATCTACAGCTAAATGAAAGCCGTCAGCAAGAATAATATGTACATTGCCATTGATAACTATATCACTAAAACAAATTACATCATAGTCATCGAAACTTTCGAAAATATACCAACCAGTATTTAGCGTTGCTGCTCTATATTCATAGCCTGCACTTGGAACTTGTGTATAAAATCGACCATGAGTAATTGATTGATCAAGGTAATGAGGACAAGGAGACGCACAGTCATTCATTTTTGCTTCATTAGCATTTATGCTTGCCGCGATAAATGGTGTTACACCATTTTGAGTTCGAGCTATACCGTTTGCATCCAAATAAGGAACATTATTCATGCTTGTCGCCACAATGCCGATACCCGCTAATGCCACCGCCGCTTCCTCTACCGTCACCGTAATCACAGGCGGACTGGCCGTAAGGACGTACTCGCCGCTCGTCTCCGTGGCGAAGAACGTATATATGCCGGGTTCGTAGCCGTCAAACTCAGGTTGGGATTCCCATGTCACATCGACTTCATGTGGTTGCTCGTTCGTGATTGCCGCTAAGGTGTCAGGCAACTCTAATTCGGATTGGTCTGTGGCATAGCCTACGATTTGATGGGCTATGTGTTCCGGCAGGGGTAGAATGAACGTGATATCCGACTCAGGTTTTTCTGTTGTCTCCGGTGGTTCACCTCCCAGTGTTCCTTCCGTAGCCGAGATCATTGTTGTTTCTATTGATTCTTCTTTTTGTTCTTCTTTTTGTTCTTCTTTTGGTTCTTCTTTTGGTTCTTCTCTTGGTTCTTCTTTTGGTTCTTCTTTTGCTTCTGTTGTTTCTTCTGTTGCCTCTGTTTTTACCTCTGCTCCTTCTGTTGCCGTCACCATATACGGGGGCAACATCCTAAATAAAAGTGCAATGGCTAGTAACAGGGCTAATAGTGTCTTACATTTGCTTTTTATCATCGTATCCACCTATTGTCTGCCGGGTACTCTTTTCTTCTTTTAGATAACGCTTTGTTTGTCAAACCCCTTTCAAGGTGTCTCGACTTTATTTTGTGTCGATATAGCTTGTAGTATACACTATATGGGGGGAAATGTAAATAACAATCACCCCAGTACTAACTTTCTTCCCGGGAGTATTATTTGGACAACGAAACACACTTTCCTTTGTTTTACTCAGCTTGCTCGTAGTCTTGATTTCCACCGGGTAGAGTAATTCACTGTTTTCTTTTAAAATGGAACATATGGAAAAACTTGAAAAATTTCCGCTTTTTCCTATTGATATATGCAACTACATAATGTAAAATAGTAACTGTCGAGCGGAAATTCCGTTTCTCGTCAAGGATATATCTTGGCGAGAATTTTATTTGTGCCGAAGCAGTTTGAAAGAAAGGAGGCGGTTATTGTGGCTTTCGAATTTCTCGAAGAACGTAACAGAATAGAATATAAATCCCAATTACAGGACAATTTCGAAGAAACTGTTATCGCCTTTCTCAATTATTCTGAGGGTGGTGAGATTTACGTCGGCATTGACGACAAAACGAAAACCATACCTGGTGTGGAAAATCTCGACATTGTTCAACGGCAGATTACCGACAGAATCAAAAACAACATCCAACCGCATACGTTGGGCTTGTTTGATATTGTCATTGAAAATATTGATGGAACCGAAGTTATCAAGCTGATTGTATCCAGCGGCATTGAAAAACCGTATTATTTACGCAAAAAGGGAATGTCACCGGAGGGTTGTTTTATTCGCATCGGCAGTTCCAAGCAGCACATGACTAAAGAACAAATCGAGGCGATGTACGCCAAGCGTATTCCGCATAGCTTGAGCAGTATGCGGTCTCCAAAACAAAAACTCACGTTCAAGCAACTAGAAATATATTATTCAGAACAGAAGCTGAAGCTAAATGATGAATTTTTAGCCTCATTGGATTTGATTGACGAAGATGGGCGATTTAATTATGCCGCCTACCTTTTAGCTGACGAAAACAACGTATCAATCAAGGTTGCCAAATATGCCGGAACAACAAAAGTGGATTTGATCGAAAACGAAGAATACGGTTATCGCTGCCTCATCACGGCAACAAACCGCATCCTCGAAAAAATGAAAATAGAAAACAGAACCTTTACAAAAATAACTCCCACAAAGCGGTTGGAACGACAGATGGTTGATGAACTCGCCTTAAAAGAAGCCATCATAAATGCCATTGTCCACACAGATTACAGCCGTGAAGTTCCACCTGTGGTAGAGATTTATTCCGATAGGCTCACGATTACATCATACGGCGGTTTGCCACCCGGACTCAGCCGTGAAAACTTTTTCCGATGCCGCTCTATGCCAAGAAACCGTGAGCTCATGCGCGTGTTTCATGATGTTGACCTCGTGGAACAACTCGGCTCTGGAATGAGTCGTATTATGGAAATCTACGACCAGTCAATTTTTACGTTTGAAGATAATTTCTTAATTGTGACATTTCCGTACACGGAAGGTTTTTCAACAACATTGACCAATATACTGACCGATAAAGTTGCCGATAAAGTTGCCGATAAACTAACGTCCGGCGAAAGAAAATTTTTTGAATCGCTTTTGCCTTATTTCAAAAACCATGAATGGCTCTCAAATTCACAGGCGAGAGAACTGTCCGGATCTGAGGAAAGTAGTGCAAAGCGCTATTTACGCATTCTGACAAACAAAAATATTCTTGAAGCACAAGGCGAGAAAAAGACACGGCGCTATCGCCTTTTCAAGGACTAAGCTGATGAATAAGTAAACTGAATGATATTTTTCGTTGCCGCAAGCATACCCACCCCCCCCCCCCTAGAACATTCGTTTGCATTATTTCCCAAGCCATGTTATAATACCCTCATGTATAGCAACCAAAACCAAAAACTGCCGCCGGACAATACTAGAACCCCTACTGCCTTGGTTTTCCATGAAATTGAGTATGATTCCTCTCCTGCCGCCACTATGGAAACCGCCGCTTCATCTATCTCCTCTCATGGTAAGCCTGATAGCGGCGGTGACGGGAATCATGTAGCTGCTTCCTCACAGCCGCTACCATCGCCTGCCCATGATGAAATCCGTGAGCTTTTTTCGCAGATGCGTGACATTGCCCGTGCGCAGCGTTCAACCTATAGCTATACCCGCTTTTTTGACCGCCGTATCCAACAGGACAATGCCATCATCTTTTACCAACAAGCCTTATTTATGAAAGATTTTACCGATGATTATAGTGGTAACAAGCCTTTTTCCCAGTATTTCCCTTTTTATCAGATGATGGGTTATGAACAGTTACGCACATATTTTACTTGGCGTACCAAGGTAAAAAACGGTGATATCACCGCCACCTCTTTGTCATATGCCTTTCTTTACATCTACGAACTGTTAAACAACATCGGCATCGATGACCCCGGCGACGCTCTTGGCAAGCTGATGTCTTTTTGGCAGGGTTTTCGTCCCTTGACACCGTCCATTGACAAATATATGCTCTGTTGGCTAAAGGATTATCACATCTATTACGAGTTGCCGCATACATGGTCGGTGTTTGTGAGAACTCACGGCTTGGAGCTATATTTTCCCAATATATTGACAGATGACGATGATTTCGGTTTGTTCTCTTCGATATCGAAGTATGATATCCGCAAATCGGCTTTCTTTACCCCTGCCACTAGTGAGATGATTATTGATTGCTTTTCTTTTGTTCTAAACCGTATCAAACGTGAGTTTGAAGCCGCGGGAATTTCCTTTGACACCGTCTTTTTCAGCCCGACCAAAAGACTGATTCCTTGGACACCTTTCAAGGATGCCCTCTTTCACGCCCGCTCAACCCAAGCTGACAGAAGTGTCATTTTTGGTGCAGGTGAGCTTTATGTTTGCAAAAACAACGAATGGAAGCAAAGTGTCAATCTGACCACCGAGAAAGGGCGGCAGTTCGTTGGTTTCGTCATGAAACAGATGGAATCATCACTGCGTGAAGTCACGAAGTACAAATATAAACTGACTGCCAAAGTCGAGATGGTAAACGAAAACACGCTCCGGGTCTTGGGCAAATCGGGACTTTTCATTGACCAAATCGTCCCTGCCGCTGTAGCTGAGTTTCATCGGCTCAAAACAGCAACGGTCGTAAAGGTCAACCAAAACTCACTGGCTCGGATTCGTGAGGAAGCTCTTATCACCCAACAAGCCCTCATCGTTCCTGAAGACATTGCCGCACATGAACATCCTCCTCCGGTAAACCCTGCCGCATCACTTCCGGCAACTGTCAGTGAAGAAAATATCACTACTGACTCTTTGGCGGCTACCGTGTCTGACCCGGCGAACAGCGATTTTTGTGGCGATGAGTGGACGGGATTGGGTAACGCCCTTGATGAAACAGAGATTAAAGCCCTCGCTTTACTCGTAGATAATGGTAATCTAAAGTCTTTTTCAGCGGAAAATGGTGTCATGCTCGAAGTTTTACTGGACAGTATCAATGAGAAAGCCCTCGTTTACATTGGTGACAATCTTGTTGCCAATGATATTGCCGATGAGGATTTTATGTTATATGATGAATATTTGGAGCAAATAAAAAGTATGGTGAATGAACATGACAAATAAAGTGCCAAACCGAATTGCCAATATTCTCATCACCGCCCTCAAAGGCGGGGTCGTGCCAAGGGTCGGGCTAGAATATATCACCGTGGGGCGTTCACAGGAAATCACCGCTATTTTGCGTGATATCGAGTTAATCGAGGACGGCGGGACATCTTTTCGCTTTATCGTCGGTAAGTACGGTAGCGGCAAGAGTTTCTTACTGCAAACCATCCGCAACTATGCCACCGCCAAGGGCTTTGTTGTTGTCGATGCCGACCTTTCCCCCGAACGGCGTTTTGCGGGAACAAAGGGACAGGGGCTCGCCACTTACAAGGAACTGATGCAAAACCTTTCTACCAAATCCAAGCCTGATGGCGGGGCGTTGCCGCTCATCCTCGAAAAATGGATAGCGGGAATACAGATGGTGGTGAAGAGTGAATCTGCTGCCGATGGTGATGAGTTTGAACAACTGGTCGAAAGACAAATCTATGCCGTCGCCGGAACTCTGGAGGGGATGGTCAACGGTTTTGAGTTTGCCAAAGCGGTAGTGGCTTATTATAACGCCTACCGAAACGACGATGATACCACCAAGGCAAATGTCCTGCGCTGGTTTCGAGGCGAATATCCTTCCCGCCGAGAAGCGAAAAATGACCTCGGAATCAACTTCATCATCAGTGATGATACCTGGTATGACTTCCTCAAAATCTTTGCTGCTTTCCTCGTTGGTGCCGGTTATAAGGGTCTCCTTGTCGTCATTGACGAACTGGTCAATATTTTCAAAATCCCCCACTCTGTCACCCGTGCCAACAATTACGAAAAAATCCTCACGATGTATAACGATGTTTTGCAAGGGAAAGCCAGTCATATCGGCTTTTTGATGGGAGGGACACCGCAATGTATTGAGGACAAATACAAAGGTCTCTTTAGTTATGAGGCTCTTCGTTCCCGTCTGGCGGAGGGACATTTTGCCACATCAACGCTCAAAGACCTCTCCGCTCCCATCATCAGGTTGCAAATGCTCTCGCAAGAGGAAATGTATATATTGATCGAAAAACTTCTGCTCATGCATACGCAGTTACATGGTTATTGTGCTACTTTGACTAGCGAAGACTTGATATATTTCCTGACCATCGAATATAACCGTGTCGGGGCAGGAACGCATATCACCCCTCGGGAAATCATCCGTGACTTTGTTGAGCTCATTAATATCCTACATCAAAATCCTGAGCTTGACATCGCTTCCTTACTCGGCGGTAACAGTTTCACGATGGCAAAGGGCGGGGTGACAGATGAAGAAATCCACGCTGACTTTGTTGAGTTTGAAGTTTAAGGATTACCAGTAACGAAAGCAGGTATCTTAATGGACGTATTTTATCGCTTGGCACCTTTCATCCAGGATTTCATCTATGCGAACAAGTGGGAAGAACTACGGGGGAATCAGATTGCCGCTTGTGAGGTTATCTTTGACAGCGATGACAATCTCCTGCTCTCTTCGGGGACGGCGTCAGGCAAGACGGAAGCCGCTTTCTTACCCATTTTGACCGACCTCTACAACCACCCCTCCCGCTCTGTCGGCGTGATCTATATTTCCCCCTTGAAAGCCTTGATCAATGACCAGTTCAAGCGACTGGAGCAAATGCTTCTGGATTCCAACATCCCTGTCACCAAATGGCACGGCGACGCTTCGCAGACGAAGAAGAACAAACTGGTCAAAAACCCGGAGGGTTTGTTGCAAATTACCCCTGAATCATTGGAGGGTTTGATTTCCAACAAGCGCGGGGCGTGTCTTTCCCTCTTTTCTGATTTGCGCTATGTCATCATCGACGAAGTCCATTATTTCATGCGGGGGGTGCGGGGTTTGCAACTGCTTTGTGTACTCGAACGCCTGACAAACCTGACAGGGGTAAATCCACGCCGGGTGGGGCTTTCCGCCACCCTTGGCGATGTCACACTCGCAGAGAATTGGCTCAACACCGGAACTAACCGTGTTTGTGCCTCTCCCATCATCAATGAGGGCAAAAAGAGGGTCAAACTTCATATTGAACGCTTCGTAAACTACGCTGAGGAGCGTGATCTGGTGGAAGTGAACGGCAGCGGTCATATCGTCAATGTCGATTCCGGAGACAGCGGCACGAGGGAGCATTACGAGTATTTGTTCAAGCAAACCCTTGACCAAAAAACCATCATCTTCACCAACAGTCGTGAGGAAACAGAATATGTGATTGCCCATTTGCGAGAAATCGCTATTCAAAACAAAGCTCCCGATGTTTACCGTGTTCATCATGGTAATGTTTCGGCGTTGCTGCGAGAAAATACCGAGGATGAAATGAAATCCGCCGATGAAAAAATCGTCACCGGGGCGACTGTCACCTTGGAACTGGGTATTGATATCGGCTCACTAGACCAAGCTGTCCAGGTCGGCGCACCCCTTAATGTTTCCAGTTTCGCCCAACGACTGGGGCGTTGCGGACGGCGGGGACAAGTCCCCCAGTTGCTCTTTACCTTTGTCGAAAGCATCCGTATCAACTCCGATGATATTCTCGG
Organism: Lachnospiraceae bacterium; assembly: GCA_031280955.1. Lineage (GTDB taxonomy): Bacteria > Bacillota > Clostridia > Lachnospirales > Lachnospiraceae > UBA935. The sequence goes on along the minus strand of JAITGA010000026.1, from coordinate 13,743 downwards.
CCCGATTAACTGGGAGTTTATCCGCACCATCGCCATTATCGAACTATATCTGCGTGTTCACTGGCTTGAACCGATTCCACCGCAGAACCACGCCTACAATCTCCTTTACCACCAAACGATGAGCTGTCTCAAAAGCAATGGAGAAATGTCGGCGGCGGGACTGGCAAGCACGATGCTTTCCCTTGGTTGTTTTTCTCATATTCCCCAAGAGGATTTTCGCTTTTTGCTATCCCATTTACTGGAAATAAACCAATTGGAGCGAACTGAACACGGCGGTCTGATGATCGGGCGTGAGGGGGAAAAAGTGGTCAACAGCCACAAATTCCTGACTGTCTTCATGGCTCCCGAATACCTACTGGTAAAAGACGAAAACCGTACCATCGGCACGGTTGACCGGATTTATCCCGTGGGAATCCGTTTTGCCCTCGCCGGACTCACTTGGGAAACTGTTGCCGTCAATGAAAAGTCAAAGGTCATTTTCGTGAAGCAAGTCCCCGGTATCTCGCTGGTCGATTGGAATGTGGATTTTGAAGCGGAACTCCATACTGTCCTCGTCCAAAAACTTCGTGAGATACTAAAAAATGATGACCCATTCCCTTATTGCAGTATCCGCTGTCAGGAGCGGCTTGCGGAAATCCGCTACATCACCCGCAATAGCGGTATCCTTGACCAACTCGTTACCCCGCTATCTGACAAAAAATATGCCGTCTTTCCATGGGTGGGAACGAGGCAGATTATGACCCTCAATTATGCCCTGCGTGAGCGCAAGATCAAAAGCAAGCTGCCGTGGATTACCTGTATCTATCTGGAGGTCATTTTTGACGGAACTGCTGCTGAGCTTGCGGCGATTATTGATGAGATTTTGCATAGTCATCTCGACCTTTATTCCTTACCCCTGCCTGACAAAGCCCAGGTTCTCGGCAAATATAACGAGTTTATCCCTTATCCGCTTTTGCGTAAGCAATTCATTGAGGATTATCTGGATTTCCAAGGTCTGAAGATGGGGATGAAGCGGGAAATGAAGTGATATGTTTCACCACTTCCCCTGCCATGATAAGCCCTGCCGTCGCCGGGACAAAGGCATTGCTGCCGATAGGCTGATGGCGAGAATCAGGCGAAAGCAGCTTGGGGGTGATGGCTTCTTCCTTTGAATAGACCACTTTTAACGCTTTGACCCCGCGTTTTCGCAGTTCACGGCGGATGACCTTGGCGAGCGGGCAAACTGAGGTTTCATAGATATCGGCAAGCTCTAGTTTCGCTGCCTCGACCTTGTTACCCGCACCCATAGAACTAATTAGCCAAACCCCCAAAGATGCGGCACGGACAGCAAGCTCTATCTTGGCTGTTACCGTATCCATCGCATCGATGATATAGTCATACTGCGACAAATCAATCTCATCAGCAGTTTCCGGCAAGTAATAAAGCTTGTGGCAGCTGATAGCGGCATCAGGATTGATCAAAGATATCCGCTTGGCGGCAGCTAAAACCTTGTCCTCGCCAATTGTCGCATGAGTGGCATGAAGCTGACGGTTTATGTTGCTCAACTCGATTTGGTCATAATCAAAAAGATGAATACTGCCAATACCGCTTCTGGCGAGTGCTTCCACAGCATAACCGCCAACACCACCGATACCAAAAACAGCTACTTTCGCCGCTTTGAGTCTCGTCATCGCTTCCGCTCCGAACATTAGCTCCGTTCTGCTGAACTGTTCATTCATCGCTCTTGCCCATCCGCCTCATCTGTTCAATCATTTGCTCAATCAAACGACGTTTTAGGTAAACATCAAAGCTAAGCATGGATATGAAAGCAAACAAACGCAAAAACTCCTCGTCTTCTGCCGTGGCATCGGTAAATGCCTTTTGTGAAATCATGAATTTTTCGATTATATCAGCTTTCAAGACTTTCATTTGCTCTCTTTCAAGCTCAAAGATTTCCTGATAGATATCACCGAGGTCAAGGATGGAGGCTTCTTTTTTGTCCAAAGATTGATAGCCGTCGTTTACTTTTTTCACCATTTCATCTACGTCAATATGAAAGAAATCCTCTTTTAATGGTGTTAATAGGGTCTGGATATCCTGTATCGACAAAACCCCTTTATAGTAATAAATGAAGATCAATAAAAGAATGTGATCTCTGCTATATTTCTTCCCTTCCGGCGGGGGGATGAGCTGGTTTTTGGTGTAATTGTTAATCATCGTCTTGGTCAGGACTTTGTCTTCCTCCTGCCCGCGCGGCGACTTCATCAGCTTTTTGTCCATGAAACTAGTGACTTGCTCCATATACAAACCAAGGTTGGGTATCTCCTCCAACCTGATATATTTGAGGGTGCTGAGGTTCTTGATGATTTCCTCTAACCATTGCTCTTGTTCGTTAGTCACGCTTGCCTCATCGGTTTTGTTGCCGGAGCAAAAATCATTGTCGCCTTTATCATACCACATTTGCTATGGCTTATGCTAATGGTTAATAGTTATGGATTGCTTCGGCGGATAAAGCCGCCTCGCAATGACGAAACTGCCTTGCTCGTCATTGCGAGGAAGAAATACGGGGTTTTCGTATTTCTGACGCGGCAATCTATATACTATATTACGCAACTTATGGATTGCTTCGGCGTACAAGCCGCCTCGCAATGACAAAACTGCCTGAACTGTTAGCAAAAATAAAGATGTATATAATCATTATAAAATAGAGTATAATTGTGGTATCTGTAGTATAAGAAAAGAAAAGGTAGCTTCATGAGAAAATGGTGGCAAGAACGGGTGGTTTATCAGATTTACCCACGTAGTTTTCAGGATACAAACGGTGACGGAGTCGGTGATATCCCCGGAATCATCATGCGCCTGCCGGAACTGAAAGAACTGGGAGTGGGTATCCTCTGGCTGTCGCCGATATACAAATCGCCGGGGGTGGACAATGGTTATGATATCAGTGATTACCGTGACATTGACCCCCTTTTCGGAACGATGGCTGATATGGAACGCTTGCTCGCGGAAGCGGAAAAGCTCGATATCCGTATTATCATGGATTTGGTCATCAACCACACCTCGGATCAACACGAATGGTTTCAAAAGAGCCGTGACCAAGATAGTCGATACCGTGACTACTATATCTGGAAACCGGGGCGAAGAAATGGCAAGCCCCCCAACAACTGGACGGCTTTTTTCATGGGTAGTGTCTGGGAATATGACCAAAAAAGCGGTGAGTACTATTTGCACCTCTTTCATCGCCAACAACCTGACCTCAATTATGATAACCCCCTCGTCATTGCCGAAGTCAAGGATATCATGCGCTTTTGGCTTGATAAGGGTGTGGCAGGTTTTCGCCTCGATGTCATCAATATCATCTACAAAGCCTCATTTGCCAACGGTAAACCATCGCTCATCATTCGCGGGTTGGAGCATTATAAAAGCCAAGAAGGTAATCACCAAATCCTGCGTGAACTGCGGCGAGAAATCCTTGATAAATATGATTCCTTTACTGTTGGTGAAACAGTAATGGTCGATTTGCAAGAAGCAAAAGAGCTATGTGACCGTGAGCGGGGCGAACTCGATATGCTCTTTTATTTCGATCATCTGGAAGTGGATCGCCGCATTGCTCGTTACATCCCCAAGCGATTCCGGGCAGCGAAACTGCTTCAAGTCCTCACGAAGTGGCAACAAGGACTCGAATGGAACGCCGTCTATCTGGAAAACCATGACCAGCCGCGGATTGTTTCCCATTACGGCGATGATCAGCTCCATTGGGAAATGAGTGCGAAAATGCTGGCGTTAATGCAGTTTACCCTTGGGGGGACGATATTCCTTTATCAGGGACAGGAAATCGGGATGACCAACTTTGATTTCACCGACATGAAGCAGCTTAACGATATCGAAAGCCACAATATCAACACCTTGATGAAGCGACTACTGCTGCCCGCCAAGCTCAGATGGTACTGGATTCGTACCGCCTCCCGTGACAATGCCCGGACACCAATGCAGTGGAGCGGGGCAAAGGGGGCAGGTTTTTCCACTGCTTCTACATGGCTTGGTATCAACAAAAACCACAGCGATATCAATCACCAAGAGCAACTTAGCCGCCCTGATTCGATTCATTCTTTTTATCGAAAACTAATTGCTTTTCGTGAGCAAAATGATACCCTCAAATATGGCAGTTTCACCCCTCTTTATGCCCGCAAAAACGTCATCGCCTACCGCCGTGCCTTGGCGGATGAAAGTTATACCGTCATCCTCAACTTTTCACCCGTACCCAGACTCACACCATTTAGTGGTACAGTTGTCTTGGCAAATACCGAGGAGAAAACTTTCGCTGGTAAGCTGGCAGCGTATGGAGCGGTGATGCTGATAGAAACAAATGAAACAGTAAAATACAAGAGATAGACTACATGTTGAGGAAAATTAATCATGATTTCATACGAGAACGATATCTTCCGTCTTGATACCGCTGCCACCAGTTACTGGATGCAGGTAACGAAGTATGGACATCTACTCCATCTTCACTATGGACAGCGGCTTCCTGCTGACCAAAGCCCCGCTGCGCTTATTCACAAACGCACGGCTTTGCTCGGCAGTTCGGTGATTTATATGCCATCCAATAACCTCCCGCCTGACAACACCTATTGTCTTGACAATCTTTGTCTCGAATGGTCAGGGATAGGCAAAGGCGATTACCGTCATACTCCTGCGGAAATACTAATGCCCGACGGCACGTATACTGCTGACTTCATCTACCAAAGTCACCGGATAATGAATGGCTGTGTCCCCATCTCCACGCTACCATCAGCATATTGTCTGGAAAACATGAAGTGCCAAACACTTGAAATCACGCTGCTTGATGAAAGCAATCAGGTAAAGCTTTTTATGTACTACACCGTCTTTTATGACACCGATGTCATTTCTCGGCGAGTGGTACTGGAAAACCAAAACCCCGCCTCCCTCTCTATCCGCAAACTGATGAGTATGTCACTTGACCTTGCCGACGATAATTTCTCACTCGTTACCTTTGATGGCGGTTGGATCAAAGAGGGACACCGCCATGAACGACGGCTTTCCCCCGGCATCCATGTCAATTCCTCGACCACAGGGGAAAGCTCCAATCGCCACAACCCCGGTTTCTTGTTGGCGGCGGCGAACAGCAGTGAACAGCAGGGTAATGTGTATGGTTTTAACCTCATCTATAGCGGCAACCACTATAGTGCCGTTGAGCTTTCAGGTCATGACCTCGTCCGCATCCAGACAGGAATCAACCCCTATTGCTTTGAATGGAAACTGACGGCGGGGGAGCGATTCGAGACTCCTGAGGCGTTTATGAGCTTTTCCGATCGTGGGTATAACGGTTTGTCACACAATTTCCACAACTTCATCAACCATCATATTGTCCGTGGTGATTGGCAGGGAAAGGAACGTCCCATCCTTATCAACAGTTGGGAGGCATACTTTTTTCGCTTCACCCAAGCTAAGCTTTTGCGCTTGGCAAAGAGGGCAAAGCGAGTGGGAATAGAGCTTTTCGTCCTTGATGATGGTTGGTTCGGAAAGCGAAATGACGACAAAGCGGGACTTGGTGATTATACTGTCAACAAGAAGAAGTTTCACCGCGGTTTGGCATACTTTGCCCGCCGTATCGTCAAAATGGGACTCTCCTTTGGTCTCTGGTTTGAACCGGAGATGGTGAATGAGGATTCAGACCTTTTTCGCAATCATCCCGAATATGCCTTACGGACACCGAACAAGACTGCGGCACTGGGTAGAAATCAACTGGTACTCGACCTTACCAACTCTGCTGTACGTGATTATATCGTCAAAAATGTAACCGATATTCTCGATACGATGCCGATAAGCTATATCAAATGGGATTTTAACCGCCATCTGAGCGATGCTTGTTCGCCGCAAATGAACGCCGAAAACGGACGCTTTTTCCATATGTATGTCCTCGGGCTTTATGATATCCTCAATCGTATTTTTGTACCTCGTCCGCAGATATTACTTGAGACTTGTTCCAGCGGCGGCAATCGCTTTGATGCAGGGATGCTATGCTATTCGCCGCAAATATGGACTTCCGATAATACTGACCCCATCGAACGGTTGATGATACAAGGCGGGCTTTCCTATCTTTACCCGCCCGCAACGATGGGTGCTCATGTTTCCGAAGCCCCGCACCAACAGACCCTGCGTGCTACGCCGCTCTCAACTCGCTTCAATGTCGCCGCCTTTGGCTGTCTGGGGTATGAGATGGATTTCAAGTACCTATCTCGGGTGGAACGCAAGGAAATCAGCGAACAAATTGCGTTTTATAAACTACATCGCCGTTTGCTGCAATATGGTGACTTTTACCGTGGTGAGAAGACCAAGGATAACAAAGTTGTATGGAATATTGTAGACAAAAACCAAAAGAAAGCAATCTGTGGTCTCTTCCAAACTTTGACACATGCAAGTGAAGGTTTTGACCGCTTGAGAATCATAGGCCTCAAACCCAAGAACAAATATCGGCTTACGACTAAACCACAAAGCCTTTTTATCCGCCGTTTCGGAGGACTGGTGAAGCATATCCTGCCTTTTACTGTAAATCCGGAGGGGTGGTTTTTGCGAACAATTGGTAAGTATTTTTGCCTGTCTGATTGTGTTGAGGAGTATTCGGCATATGGAAGTGTACTCGCCGAGGGAGTACTACTAAACAATCAGTTCGTCGGCAGTCATTACAATGAGAAGACCAGATTGTTAGGTGATTTCGGTTCAAGCCTTTATCTGGCAGAGGGAGAATGAAATGAAGAAAACCAACTTTGACCGCCGCAATCTTTATTGCTTTGGACTGGGAACGGTCGGGCGTGACATGTTTTACACGATGGTGAGCATGTATCTTTTGTTTTATATCACTGATGTGTTGATTGTGTCCGACTCAACTTTGCTGATGGTGACGGCTGTACTGACAGGGCTGAGAATCTTCGATGCCGTCAATGACCCGATAATGGGGGTAATCGTCGATAACACCCGCTCACGCTTCGGAAAGTTCAAGCCGGGAATACTAATTGGGGCGTTAATAGCATCGGTAGCAATGTTCTTGATGTTTGTGGATTTGGGTCTCAGCGGAACGGCATATGTGGTAGGACTAGTAGCTCTCTATCTGGTCTGGGATATTTCCTTTGGACTCAATGATATTGCTTATTGGTCAATGATGCCCTCACTCTCGACTGAACAAAAGCAAAGGGAAAAAATGGGAGCATTTGCCCGAATCTGTGCCAATGTCGGACTCTTTGCCGTAGTCGTGGCTATCATCCCTGCCACTAATTCTCTTGGCAGGATAACCGGCAGTCTCAAGAGCGGATGGGCGGTCTTTGCTTTGATTATCGTTCTTCTAATGCTCGGGTTTCAAGCGATTACACTATTTGGCGTAAAAGAAAAGAAAGGCTTTTTCAAGGAAGAAGAAAAAACGCCACTTCGGGAAATGTTCCGGGTTCTGTTTAGAAATGACCAACTCCTGTGGGTTGCTGTGGCGATGTCGCTGTTTATGATTGGTTATATGACCACAACCTCATTTGGCGTTTACTTTTTCAAGTATGCTTATGGTAATGAGGAAATGTATTCGATTTTTGCCGCTGTGCTGGGAGTGTCGCAGTTGACGGCTTTATCTGTTTTTCCTTTGTTCCGCAAGAAGTTAAACCGCAAAAACCTCTATCGCTTGGCGATTTTGACCATCGGTGTCGGATATATCATCTTCTTTTTCTCACCAATGAACATGGCTTATATCGGTGTCGCCGGGGTTATGATTTTCGTTGGTCAGGCTTTTATCCAACTCCTGATGCTGATGTTCCTCGCTGATACGATTGAATACGGACAATGGAAACTGGGCAAAAGAAATGAGAGTATCACTTTTTCGGTACAGCCGTTCATCAACAAAATCGGCGGCGCGGTTGCCAATGGTGTTATCGGTGTAACCTTAGTCGTCTCCGGCATCAACGCTGCTGAAACCGCCGCTGATGTCGCACCCGCAGGGATTACCATCTTGAAAGTTGCGATGCTTTTGCTGCCATTTGTGCTAATCACCTTGGGCTATCTGGTTTATGTGAAAAAGTACACGATTGATGAAGTAAGGCATCAGCAATTGGTGGAGGAGTTAAAAGAGCGCGGCGATATCGACAGTAATAGTTAATCGGGATTATAAGGAGGGTATATGCGAAAAAGTAAGAAAACCATCGCTGCTGACCATCTGTTTGCGGCGATACTCACGTTGAAGAATAAAGAAGAGTGTTATCTTTTCTTTGAGGATTTGTGTACGCCCAATGAGCTTTCGTCATTGTCACAACGGTATGAGGTGGCGAAGTTGGTCAGCGAGGGGAAGACATACGTGGAAATAGCCGAAGCAACCGGGGCATCGACAGCAACTATCAGTCGTGTCAGCCGCTCCATCAATGAGGGGTATGACATCGTTTTCTCGCGGCTTTGATGAAATCTCCGCTAGAGGCGGAGTTGAAGATGGTTTTATGATTCAGCCCGATGTTTCCATTATATCCATCGGATTGACCGGTTGCTCATCTTCCATTATCCCGAAACCAAGGGTACGATTGGAGTTGCCAACCAAAAAGAGGATATATCTTTTTCCCAACTCTTCACCCACCCTTACCAATGGTTGCCCGCTATTGTGATAAATGGATTTGAAACCATTACGGTGGTCGATGACAAGCCGATTGCCATATGTTTCATCAGGTTCTATTGATTCCACTACCCCTGCACCAACACTAATGATGGTATTGCCGTCAGAAGCATTGATGACGAGGATATGTGTTTCCTCGGCATTTGCGTCAAGTGATGCCGAACCCGAACCGCCGATGGGGAAACCCGTAGGCAAGCTGCTCTCCCGCAACTCCTCTTCCCTTATTTCATCAAGAGCCACCCTGATAGCCAGAGTCTCCGAGAGAATATCAATCATACTATACATCTCGCTATTTGCCCGTTCAAGGTTGGTTAATTCATCATTTAACTCGGTGACAATGCCCTCGTGTTCCTCTATTTTCCTATGGGTTTCGCTGTTTTGCTCGTTCACTACTCTAACAATAAGAAACGCCATTGCAGACAATAAAATAACACTTGTTATCATTATTGTCAGAGTGGCAATATGGCTTTGGCGAATCGTGCCATCCTTTCGTTCGCGGACAAGTAAGACTGCGAATCTACTACGGCGGCGACTTTGTTTTTCCATAAAAAAAGCATCATCCTTTCATACTTTCTGATGCTATCTTAACATATTTGTAACAATTAAGCAAGAATTAAGAGACCAGCGGTTGATAGTGGCTTTAATCGGGTGACAGTTCAGTCTTATGCCCGGCATTGCGACGAGGAAAATCATGTATTACACGATTTGTGGATTGCTTCGGCGTATAAACCGCCTCGCAATGACGAAACCATGGCATTTTATCATGAATCTGAACTGTAACCTAATCTTGAGGTTGCGTCATCATCTAAGATTGTGACACCCCCGGTTTCAATATCATAATAGCCACCGATTACCTTTACCCCCATCCGTTTAATTACCTCGTTTTTGCGAATTATACTCGCATGATGGTGGATATTTGCCTGTGTTGCTTGAAGAAGGTCAGCACAATTGATCGTCTGAGGGCGGATTATATCAATTACTTTTTGCAGATTGCCACCATACACACCACCTTTGAGAGCGGCATTGACCACCCCGCAATTACTATGCCCGACCACCATCACCAACGGAACCATGAGGTATTCCGCCGCAAACTCAATTGAGCCAAGAGCAGTTACATCGATAGTATTGCCGGCACTCCGGATCACAAAGATATCGCCCGGCTTTTGGTCAAAGAAAAACTCCGGTATCGTGCGTGAATCAGAACAAGCGATTATCACGGCAAACGGTTGCTGTGAATCCTTTATTGAGTCTCTTTCTTCCTTGCTGCCTAAACGATGATTTATCGTTTTGTTCTCACGGTAACGTTGATTTCCGCTCTCCAAATAACGAAGCGATACCTGCCAATCGCTTACTTTTTCCGCTGGTAAATGGATATCAGCTTTTGCTACCTTGTCCAAACCGTCATACTCGGCGAAAACCTTTAGTTCGTGTAAATACGATTCATTGAGAAATGAACTGAGCGTTACCATATTTGCCTCTTTCCAAATGATAGCTAAGTTGCAAGATTCAATCCTTCAGGACTCAGAGCCAGCTCACAATACTCTATCAAATCCGTCAAAGCACCGTTGGTAGCATAGTGTCCGACCGCAGTAAAGACGTGGTTATAGGCTATTTCATTGAATTTGTAAAAAACATCGTCAACATTCCTTGCGAGGGTGAAACATACCGAGCGGGCATGGTCTCCCTCCGGTGAATAGATATCGGTCAACTCGCTCTTTTTGACGGCAAACTCATCAGGCAAATCTTTTTCACTTTGTAATACCTCAAGCTTCAACTTCATGAACTCGTGCTTGTTATAACTATACTCAATGTCAGGGAAGGTCTCCGACCACTTCTTCTTGTTCTTACGGCGACTCGTCTGTTCACGGACATTCTGAGCTTCACCTAGCTTCTCCTGCAAAGTCTCCCACTCGTCATCATTAAATAACGGTTGTTTTTTTACTTGACAAAGCATATCAAGAATACGACGAGAACAATCAGCAAAGAATAGCATATTATCACGTTCCACCAAAGGCTCAGGTTCACCTGCTTCCGTCCGTTTACCAGACAGGATAATAGTACAATCACAATAGTCAGGAGCACTGGCTACCCTACCATGACCAATGGGTGGCAGCTTCTGAAAAAGAGCAATTTCCTTTGCGGTCATGCCGTCAAACGGCTCTTTTTTGCCAAGCAGGAGCTTCATCGTACCCCGCCATATTTTCACAAACACATTTTCAGTTTCACTCCGCAAGTTCCGATGCTTCATTTCTGAGACGAACAGCTTGTTTTCCCAACCATAAAACCCGGAAAACCAACAATGAGCATAAGTATCAGCATATGTATGTAACAACATCCCCAAAGCCATCAGCGTGTTTTTGTCACTTACATCCGCATCCTTTATCAGTCGTTTGACCATGCGGTTAATCAATAAATCTTCGGAATGATTGGCAGGCAAGCAACGGTAGACTCTGCGGTCGCCGCCGCTGGACATATTATATGGAACAGGCATCAGAAAATGGAAAGGCATGAGGGTGTTTTGCTGATATCGTCCCGTGATTGAACCGGCAACATTTATCCCTGTCGGGCAAGGCATGAATACCCATTTGTCTTTTCCAAGTTTGTGAGCCAGTTTATGCTTGAAGAAAAATTCCGGCGGCTTCACGTCAACAATCAAAGGACTGCTGAGGATGAAATTGTCAACCTCCTGTGAAAAATAAGCAATGTACTGAGCGTCTTCATCATTAAAACCCGCATGTCGCGCCAGAGTCTTGATCGTATAGTAATGGTAGTTGATATTCATTCGTCACCTTATTAGCTTTCGTTTTGCTGACATTGTTAGTCACACTTACGAGGCGTGGTTCTGGTGCAACTCAATGTTTGTCCTGAAAACGAAAGCGTTTTACTTGGATTGCTTCGCACACTAAGGGCTTGGTATAGCAATCATGCTATGGTAAAATCCATGTGTCGCTTGCAATGACGAGGTTTAGCATTTAACGTAAACCAAGTGTATCATTTATGGAAGTGGTATACAAGTGTGGGTTTTATATGCTTTCGCTCATTGAACACCTACTCAGAAACAACATGCTTGATGAGTTAAAGCATTGCTTCAATGACGGCAATTATCGTGAGGGATTTTTATTGCTATACGGTTTTGATACTACTATAAACTCATTATAAATAGTTAGTGATGCTTAACTCCACTAATAGACGAGGCGGGTCATATGACCCGCCTCTTAGATATTGCAGCGACATATTAAATCTTACACATCCAAGTGGTTTAATAGTCGGAGCAATTATAGACGGTTTACTGTCTCCACCATCCGTTAGTGTGAGCAGGGAACAATTTGCCAAAATTTTCCTCATCTCCCCAATATATGTAGCGGATTGGGTTGCCATACCCGTGTAACGGGTTGGGTATCGTATCAGTATAGCTGACAGCAAACCAGAGATACCTTTTTTATTGTATCACAAAAATTTTCCCAGTATCGCCAACTGTCAAAAATAACGGTCTAACTGTTAAAATTGGTAATTTACGCCTTGATTTTTATGCTTAACGCAGGAAATAAAGGTGTTATCTTGTAAAAATAGCCTCTGTAGAGACGAGCTCATTTTTCACCGTTGTGTGATGAATGTGAGCAACCAATCCACTACTCTGTAGAGTGGATTGCTTCGTCACACAAGTTTCGTAGAGCATATTCTACGAAACTCGTATGTTTTCCTCGCAATGACAAGATATAACCCTACCTCGTCATTCTGAAATAGAGGCAAAGTTAGAAAATGCACAAATTTAGCGATATTGCACTAATTTGACCCCTCATTTTTGGTTACTATTTCGGCTGATTTTCACTTGACATTTACTACCTTTATTAATAGAATTATCTCACATGGGAGTGTCACTCCCGATAGTTCGGCGTGCAGGAAACCTGCACGGTGCAGTTCATACTGCATAGTGCAGTTTAACCGCACTCGGATAACTTGCACCCTAGCGGTGCATCTAGCACTTTCTGCGCAGCTTCTGCCAGAATACCATATTACCCCTATTACTGGCAGCGGCTCATGAGCAAAAGTCCATTAGCGTGCGGTACTCACCGCCTATCTAGCTGCCACATTCATGCCGTATTCATGTGCATGGAACACAAAGCAGAAAGGAACTAATGGAATGAAGAGTATGGAAAGAGAACGAGAAAGCAGGAACACAGAAGCAAGTGACATTGACATACCACCGGAGTTACAAGAACGAAAAAAGAAGGAGTTCCAAAACCTCAATCTATCAGATGACTTCCTGTTTGGTATGGTGATGAGCAACCCTGAGGTTTGTCGAATTACCTTGGAGAAGATTCTAGGAATACAGATTGAGAGTATTGAGATACCGATAGTGGAGTATACCATTAAATCAAGCCATGAGCAAAAGGGAGTAAGACTCGATGTATATATAAGGGATATCGAGGGAAACACCTATAACTGTGAAATGCAAAATGGTAGGAAAAGAGATTTACCCAAACGAGCTCGTTATTATCATAGCATAATGGACACGAGAGAAGCAGAAAAAGGAGGTAAGTACAAAGATCTAACCAAGGCATTTGTCATCTTCATCTGTACTTTCGACTTGTTTGGACGCGGACGGCATGTGTATACATTTGAGAGAATATGCCATGAAGAGCCTGATTTGGTACTCGGTGATGAGACATATACGATATTCCTCAATACTGAATGGAAAGTACACGATCGTATCAGTAACGAAATGAGGGAGTTCCTCGCATATGTGAAGAACAGTAATGACACTTATGCCTCACAGCTCAAAAGTGAATGGGTGAAACTGGTTCATCAACAGGTGAGTAGCATAAAAATGAATAAAACAATGGAGGGAGACTATATGTTATCGACTCTGCGTGATTATGACAAGATTGAAGAGGGACGAGAGATAGGCTGGGAGCAAGGTTTGGAGCAAGGATTGAGTCAAGGATTAAATCAAGGATTAAGTCAAGGACTGATACAAGGAATGTCGTCTATTAGCCAACTCTATAAATATTTGCATAGTAATAACATGATAGAGGAGTTAAATCGTAGTATTTATGACAGCGATTATCGTGAGGAACTTTTATTGCTATACGGTTTTGATACTA
>JAITGA010000005.1 GCA_031280955.1 Lachnospiraceae bacterium | reverse complement strand
CTACGTTCAAGTAAAGATACAATGGCACGCTTACCATGAAGAACGCGGTATATTTCAATTCTGGTTTTTCCTTTTATGTTTACGACTTTGTAAAACACTATATAGTCGTATTCAATGACTGCTTTCCGATAGGATGGAACAATATCATACTGCGGATACATTAGCGGCATATCTGTAACATTGGTACAAAACTTCGTAAAACTATCCCTGAACTTTTTTGGAGGGGAAACACCGAACTCTGTCAGTCTATTGTGTATTTCTTTTAAATCATCTCTGGCAAGAGTCAGTACAACAGGCTTCATACTGTCACCGCATCCCATGCATCCCATTCCTTGAACAAATCGTCAACTTCCATCCATTCATCGGGATTAGCAGCGATACTCTCTGCTTGTGCAAGTTTTTCTTTTACATAACGAATGTGCAAAAATTCCTGATACCTTTCAAATTCGTCAAATGATATTAGCACAGCCTCACTTTTGCCGTTATTAGTGATAATAACATGATTTTGGTCTTTTACAATCTGTGCAACTTCAGGATAATTATTTCTCAGTTCGCGAATGGGTTTAACGTGAGTAGTAAACATTAGTATATACCTCCACACAAAATCCTTTATTCACACTCTTCAAGGTGCCAGCCGGATTTGAACCGGCGGTGAAGGTGTTGCAGACCTTTGCCTTACCGCTTGGCCATGGCACCGATTACTCGCTTAGTTGCTAAGTCATCTTATCAAATGAAAGGGGAGTTGTCAACTAGAGTGATGATTAGGTGGTTTCTCGAGGTTTTGCTTAAAACTGCGTGTTTTCTTTTAATTCATTTCCCATTGGATAATTATACACTCTTCTATTTCCAGTATTACAGCACTGTATATAGCAGTTTGTGGCTTTACTATTTCAAAAATTCAAATCGCTGTGAGAAGCTAACCGAACTAATATTAACAATAATTTGTCATTGTCTGTTTTTCTATAAACTAATAACCAATCAGGGGTCACGTGACACTCACGATATCCTTTCCAGTTGCCATGCAAAGCATGGTCGCGGTGTTTATCAGGAAGCGATATATCATCAGCCAGCATGTCAATTACTTGTTCTAATAGTGTTATATCCTTGCCTTGTTTATGTGCAAGCCGTACATCTTTTCGGAATTGAGACGATTGTTCAATGCTTCGCTTGCGTTTATTCATTATCACCCTCCAAGCAGTCGGCTATGAGGTCGGCAGCATTATGAAACCCCTTGTATTCTCCGGGATTGGCTTCAATTTGCTTACATTCGTGAAGAGCAGCGAGTGAAACTGAATCTTGCCAGTATGCTCCCCGCAAATCAAACGGAAACCCTCCTGCATGACATGCATGATAAATGAATACAGTAATTGCTTCAGGCAAAGACAGACCATGAAATGCAAAGATATTTTCCGCTTCTTGTTTTACTTCCGGATATAAACGTACATTTATGTTTGTAGATTTTGTTCTGGCAGACATAACTACACCTCCTCAAACCATTTTACCGCAATAAAGTTGCGCTTGCAACTATTTTATCTCGTCTCTTTTAGCCTATCAACACATTTGCCGTTACTGTTCAGCCTTATGTTGAAATAATGTAAATGAACTCGTCATTCTGCACCGCTGCTTGTAATGGATTGCTTCGGCGTATAAAGCTGCCTCGCTAATGACGGCACACGGACTTCACTACGCATGTTTTGCAACGCAAAACTGCGTTATGTAGTCCTTAGTGCGAAGAATGACGATAGACCGTGTCATTCTTCCGGATTCTGTAAAGGTTGAGCAATGACGAACCCCCTCAAATCATGATATCCTCCAATATCGGCGGTACGGGGAGGCTGAAGTATTTGAGGACTTCGATGATGAGGAGGAGGATCAATACTGCCTCGACTGCCCCGAGAGCTGCGCCGAGTAGGCGGTCGAGGCCTTTGATGACCGGAAGCTTGGTGATTAGTTTGAGTGAGGAGAAAAGCAGGCTTGCCAACTTGTAGACTAGACCGATGACGGCAAGTACCACCAGCATTTGGATGGCTTCGGTGATGTTTTCATTGATATAATTACCAACGACCATGAACAATCCCATCAGGCAAAATGCCGCTACCACAAGAGAAAGCAACGAGATTAACTCGCCAATCAACCCTTTGCGAAAGCCGGCGAAGACCCGCCAGATGAAAACTACCACCACCAAACCAAGTGCCACATAATAAGTCATAACCCCACATCCTTTACCTAAATTCCAGTACGTCTATCGCTTCATTCGTCACCGCTATGTAACGGTTATTTTGCCCTGTAGGAATAAGAAGCGAAGTGACCCTATGGAGTGAACCCCTGTATCTTTCTGTTCCATCATAACTGCAAATAAGTAAATCCAGCTCATTGTAGATGATGAACACATCACGGGCAAGTATCACTTCCCGATAGTCAAAATCAAACTCTTTTTCCAAAATCATGCGACCGCGGCTGTCATAAATATCGACTCGATACATCGCTTCACCGCTCGTTGCATGAAAAACCAGTCCGACATGATCCTCGCCGCTATAGATACTGCGGACATTTTCTGCGAGAAAGTGTTCGGCGGAACTTAGTGGTTGTTCATTCCCGCTAAAAAACATGATGCGATCGTCAGAAACGGCAAAAGCGGAACTGTCATTGATGAATCTCATGATGGGGACGATTGTATTGGCATAATTATACCCGCTCATGTAATTTTGCACATTTTGCCCGACCGGTCCGAAATTGTAGAAAGCAAGGCTGGAGCGTGAAACCCCGTCCATTATACTAAAGAAGGATATCCCCACCAATCTGCCATTTGGCGACAATGTAATACTCATCGGGTAGCCGGATTCATTCATCGTGGTGCGGCTATTGGAAATCTGCGTTCCGTCGGCGGCATACTGATTGATCCATGTTGTGTTGCCGTCTTCCAAAACTGTCAGTACATGACCGCTGGCGGCAACATCCAGATTGCGAATCGGCAAGTTAGTGTTGATTTCACCCAACTTTTGCTCCGTATCGAGGACATACACCGTACTACCCAGATAATCAGCGACTGCCACGACATTGCGACATATCACCACCCGCGGCTCTTGCATTTCATATGTCTGATTCCACACCGCACGTCCGCTGCTGTCAGTCAGGCTGATGCCGTCTTTGCTATAGCCGAGGATGAAACCATCGAGATTCATCAGGGTAATACCGCTGACAAACCGAGTTGCAGAACTCGATACGAGGATGCTTTCCGAAAAAACCCTATTTTGCCATTGGAGATAAAACACCAATACCGTTACTACCACTACGGAAATAAATAACAAGCGAGTGTAAAACCGGCGTATACCACGACCGCGAATTATTTCATTCACGCTAAGCCGTTTCTGTTCCTGTTTTTGCTTCCCATTATCCTTTTTGTTTAAAGAGACACTCGACATAGTTATTGCTCCGTCTATCAATCCCCTCATTCACACGAAAAACGATAGATAGTCTTTGATTGATATGGTTTGCCGGGACCAAAAATAGCGGAAACAAACTCCGGACGATTGACTGCATCAGGGAAAAACTGAGTTTCAAGGCACAAAGCACAACGTTTCCGATAATTTGTACCCTCTTTGCCAATATGGTCGGGTATCATATTGCCCGCATAAAACTGGATGCCGGGGAGGTCGGTCAATGTGGTCATGGTAATACCGCTGTCCGTATCCGTAAGCCGTGCCGCTTCCCTGACCGTGCCATCGTAACCGTCAATAGCCCAGTTGTGGTCATATCCGCCCGTAAGCTCCAGCTGACAGCATTTGAAGTTGATTTTGTCCCCGATCGGCTTGGCAGTTAGAAAATCAAACGGCGTTTCCGCAACATCGACTAACTCACCGTTAGGAATCGCACCCGCTTCTACAACGGTAAAGCGTGAAGCATTGATTGTCAACAGATGATTAGTGATTGTATCTTTTTGATGTCCGCCGAGGTTGAAGTAAGCGTGGTTAGTGGGATTGATTACCGTGTTTTGGTCACTAGTGGCATGGTAAACCAGAACAAGTTCATTATCCTCGGTGACGGTATAGGTGACACTCATGAATTTGTTGCCGGGGAAACCCATCGTCCCATCGCTGTCATTCAGGGAAAAAGTGACACTTGCGTCATTTTCTTCCACATCCCATACTCTCCTTTGATAGCCCAGGTCATCATGGCTATGGAGGTTGTTCACGCCGTCATTGACCGAGAGCTGATAGGTTTTGCCATCAAGGTCAAAAGTGGCATTTCCGATTCTGTTGGCATTGGGACCGACCACCACCCCGAAGTAAGGATGCGCTCCCAGATAAGCCGCCAGATTGTCATACCCGGTAACGACATCGACTGCCGCTCCATTTCGGTCAGGAACAATGAGATTTACCAACGTTGCTCCGTAGTTCATGATATCAGCCTTCATTCCCCGGGAGTTGGAAATTGAATAAAGGAAAATTTCTTGACCTTGTTGTTCGTTTGGCATTACGCCGAATACTCTTTTTTCAATACTCATCGTTTTCTCCTTTTGCTTCCTCACACACAGTTCTTCATTTCATGGTTACTTTATCCTATAGCTCAACTCGCCCCTCTAGGGCACGAAGCAGGGTTACTTCGTCAATATATTCCAAATCACCGCCTACGGGTACGCCGCTGGCAATTCTGGTGACACGGATTCCTGTCGGTTTGATCAACTTACTGATGTACATTGCCGTCGTTTCCCCCTCCAGGCTTGAGTTGGTGGCAATAATCACCTCATTTACCTCTCCCTCGAGGCGGGTTATCAATTCCTTCAACTTGATATCAGCAGGACCGATACCAAGCATCGGCGAAATCGCTCCATGCAAGACATGGTAGACTCCCTCATAGCGACCTGTTTTTTCGTATGCCGCCAAGTCCCTTGTCGTCTCCACCACCATAATCAAAGCCCGGTCGCGTCTTTGATTGGCACAAATCGGACAAATCTCACGGTCTGTCAAAGTGAAACAAACCTCACAATGACGGACGTGGGTTCGTGCCTCTACGATTGCCGCTGCCAAACGTTCTATCCGTTCCTTGGGTTGATTCATCAGATGAAAAGCCAATCGCCCTGCCGACTTGGAGCCAATACCGGGCAGCTTCGCCAGTTCATCAATTAGTTTGCTGATGTAACCGCTGTATACTTCCATGTCATCACTCAAAACGGCAAGCCGCCACCCAGACCCAAACCGCCTGTCATCGCTCCCATCATCTCTGCCTTGGCAGCTTCGGCAGCACGTAAGGCTTCGTTGCCGGCAGCGATAATCAAATCCTCCAACATTTCCACATCATCGGGATCGACTACCTCTTTTGCCAACTTGATTTTGATGATTTCATTGCTACCGCTTACTGTCACCGCGACTGTCCCGCCGCCTACTTTGGCGGAAAACTCTTTGGTTTCCAGTTCCTTTTGATTTTCTTCCATCTGACGCTGCATTTTTTGTGCTTGTTTCATCAGATTGCTCATATTGTTTGGCATCCCGCCGCCACCTTGAAATCCGCCTCTTTTTGCCATTTGTCCTCCTAAAAAATATCCTCATCCTCAACCTTGACGGGAATACTGATAACTCCCGCAAAGTCATGAATGGTGTCGTTGTTTGGTGTCGTATCGGTATCTATTTTATTCTGTATATCTTTTGTGATATCAGGATTCATTGCTGTATCGCTGTTAGTGGCTGCAACCACCTTGTCCTCGCCCCTCATATTCCCATATGTCTTACGGATTTCCACTGTCACTTCTTTTCGGCACAACTCGGTCAAAATCCGCTCCAGTTGCTTTGGGTATTCAGGGTTGTTGCTGATATTATCGTATTGGATTCCATCTTCTATCATCACCAATAGTTGTCCGTCTGTCTCAATACGGATGGCGGCATTTTTGAAACAAGGACGTATCATCTTGTCGATTCTGGTCATCGCCTTTGCCCAGTTGGCGGCAATATCCTCATCGGCAGGGGTAGGAGGTGATGGTTCGCTTGTTGTCTGAGTATCGGTAATCTCTTCCGCTTCAGGCGTGGTTGCCTCATGTGTTGGCAAATTCATTTCTTTTGGTAAAAGTTGAGGGTCATAGGGTGAGGTGGGTGGTTTAGTCACTCCACTTCGTTGACCGAGTGAGTCAATGGTCCCGCTGTTTGCCCTCTCCTCCAACACCCGGATGCGGTCAAGAAGCGATTGTGAATCCGTCTCCATCTCCGGCTTGCACAACTTGATTAACGCTGTTTCCACCATCACCCGCCTGCTAATCGCAAAACGGATTTGATTGGAAAGTTCAGAACAAATACGGATATAACGCATGATTACCCCGCTCTCGGCGGATTTGGCTTCGTTCAAAAGCTGTGCCATATCCTCTGCCGAAGCGTCGATTATCTCAGTGTTTCCCTCTGCGGCTTGCAGTAAGAGTATATTACGAAGATACCATGTGAAATCTATGATGAACTGATATAGCTCACGCCCGTTCATGACGACCTCGTCAACGATGGCGATAGTACTTTTGACATCACCGTTAGTACAGGCGTTGTAAAGACGGCTCAGGGTTTCGGAATCAACTACCCCCAAAAGTGCCAGTACCCTTTCGTAGGTAAGTGTTTCTCCGAGGTAAAATGAGACGCATTGATCGAGGAGGCTGATAGCATCGCGCATCGAACCGTCCGCCGTCCTGGCGATAAAGCGGAGTGCCGTTGCTTCGACAGTAAGTGACTCGGCGGCAATCATTTCCTCCAAACGCCCAATAATTATCGGCACGGTAATCCGCTTGAAATCATAACGCTGACAGCGTGACAAAATCGTCTGGGGTACTTTGTGGACATCGGTGGTAGCAAGGATGAAGATGACATGCGGCGGCGGCTCTTCCAAGGTCTTTAGCAGGGCATTAAATGCACCGATAGAGAGCATATGGACCTCGTCGATGATGTAGACCTTGTAATTACCCTCAACCGGTGAGTAAGCGACTTCCTCATTGATGGCACGAATGTTGTCCACGCCATTGTTGGAAGCGGCATCAATTTCGATGACGTTCATACTGGCATCGGCGGCGATGGCACGGCACAGGGGACATACGCCGCACGGACTGCCGTTTTCCGGCTTTTCGCAATTGACGGCACGGGCAAAAATCTTGGCAACCGATGTTTTCCCCGTCCCCCTTGTCCCGCCAAAGAGGTAGGCATGACCGATTCTGTCCGCAGTAATTTGGTTTTTGAGTGTCGTGACAATCGCATCCTGACCGTGGACTTCATCGAAACGAGACGGTCTGAATTTGCGGTACAAAGCAGTATATTTCATCTTCTTTTCCCTTAGCAAATATCTTCTTCTACTATATATCAAAAAGCTGCTTTCGACAATAGTATCATTTTCGGGGGTGGGGGGGAGGGGTGGATCATTACTTGCTTAATGAGCGTTTGATGAATAACCATTATTTAGTATCATCACTTTGGCGATAACTTGTTCGTTATTAAAAGATAAATCAAACTCACCATTACATTGCATCGTAGTTTTTGCTACGCTTTTTAAACCAATTCCATGTAGATGACTGTCAAAATTTTGAGCTGACCTTTTAGAGTTATCAGGAGTAAAGCGGTTTATAATCCTAAACACTAAAAAATTTTTTACTTGTTTTATGCTAACATCTATGAAAGGTAATTCTTCGTTTTTTGACGCATTAATTGCATTATCAATTAGGTTTCCAAGTATGACACACAAATGAAAATCTGAAACATGACACTCTTTTGGCAAACTTGCGTTAATTGAAAAAGATATACCGTTATCATTAGCGATGGTTTGCTTTGCATATAAAAGTGCATCAACTGTATTATTTCCTGTTTGATAATAAAAGAGCCTTTCTGACAATAATTTATTTTCTTTTGCCAAATACTCATTTATCTCGTTCATTGCCCCTCTCTCAGCCAATGATACCAAATGGAAAATGTTGTGCTTGTAGTCATGCAAACTGGTTTTCCAGTGTGAAAAAGTCTTTTCAGTCTCAATCATTGCGTTTTGATATACGCTATTTTGCATTTCCAATAATGCTAAGTATTGTGAATTTTTTTGATATTCAGATATCTTAATGATACCAACAAATAACACTAATATGAGTATAAGAGTTGATAAAAAGAAAAGAACGGATGTTTCGGATAACTCCTCTGTTGCTGAATGGATATCCTTTAAAACTATGTAGTGAAGCAAAGTAAACATGAAAACAGAAAAAACAGCCAGTGCTAAGAGATATTTCTTGGGTAAGGCAAGCGTATCAGCTTTTAATTTATAGATACTATAGACAATGATGAATAACAAACTCTTTGAAAAAATAATTGCTGCCAAACGAAACAAGCTAAAACTGAGTATAATATCATTTAATGGTAGTGCAACAATATAAGCGATTGAATAGACACAAATGGCATCAATTAATGCCATCAATACAAGGTATATAAAGGAAAAAAGTAACGTTCTAATCGGTTTTTTATAGTAGAGTGCGAACTGAAGAAGAACAAACAGTATGCTTGCGAAAAGGGTGGTGGCTTGTGAAAATAGTGTATGATAATTGATATATATAATGCAAACTGCACCTGACAATGACAACAGCACCATTGCCGTCTTTTGATTAGATGCCTGCGCATTGCCAACAAATGTTTTGCAAAATAAATAACCCAGAAGAATCTCCGTAAAACTGGAGAAATATTCAATAATCCAAAAAGATATATTCATACTAAATCTCCCCAAAACGCCAAGAGTTTTTGTTTTACTTCTTTTAGTTGCGGGCGACTTATGATTAATTTTTGCTCATCGTCAAGAATTATTATGGATTGATTTATACTCTTAATAAACCTTGCATTCACCACTAGACCGCGATGAAGTAAAATAAACGGTTCACTTGCAGTTTTTTCTTGCATTTCCTTTATTGTCATCCTGTTTGTAGTAATTGTTTTTTTGTCATTTAAGCAAATGAGTATTTGCCGCTTTATATTTGTTTCGTAATACATGATTTGCGATAAGAAGAGGCGTTCAGTACCATCTTCAGTTTTTACGATAACACATTTATCTGAGTGGATATTAACATAACGAAACGCCGCTTCTAACGCTATGGATAGTTCTTGCTCCATGCAAACCTTCCTTACATATCGGAAAGGTGAAAATTCAAGTGCTTTAAAAACATATTTTTCATGAGCAGACAGAAAAATAATGAGTAGTGATTCGTCATGCCGCCGAAGATTTTCAGACAACTCAAGTCCGGACATAATCGGCATATCAACGTCTAAAATTAAGATATCCAGCGACTCTTGTTTTTTGATAATTCGTTTTTCCACATCTAGAGCATTATCATACGAATCAATTTCCACTGACTGTTTTACTTTAGCAGCTGTTTTTGCTATGATGTCCTTTACTCTGTTGCACGAAAAATCATCATCATCGCATACGGCAATTTTTATCATATGTTGTACCCTTTCATGTCATTAAAAGGATAATATCACAATTCATGCCAAAATAACAACAATTTGCGCCATTTTTTACCAAACACATAAATATTTATTATGATGTGTATACAAGGTAGAGTACGGAAAGGAGGAAAGTATGAAAAAGGCAATAATGATAGCTGCTGCTAAGGGTGTAAAGAGTATAGCAAAGGTATCGGCAGAATCAACCTCGATATTTTTGTTATATCAACCACATGTACCGAAAGTGTTAAAAGAGAAAGAACTGAATGTATTAAAAGAGACGAGGTAAAAGCATTGTTTTCCAACTGGGCTGAGGATATAGTGTTTATCTTGATTAAAAACAAGATCATAAGTATTGATGAGCGAGATGTTTATTTATATGGGACAGAAGTTGTGTTGTTAAATATTTGCTTGCTCATCATTATTTCAACTGTCAGCTTCGCTTTTGATGCTGTTTTACATCTGGTGGCATTTGTGATAGTTTTCATTCCACTTAGATCATTTGCCGGGGGTTATCATGCAAAAACAAGTGAATTATGTATGGTCTTGTCAACTGTTATATACACGATATCATTGTTTGCGGTCAAGATATTACCAATGTTTGATAACTTAATATTATCAGGGATAGTTGTCCTAATATTATGCTTAATTGTATTGTTTCTAGCTCCACAAACAAGTATGAACAATGAACTAAGTAACAGGCAGTTTCGACGAAACAAGTATATCGTTAGGATATTATTAGCACTTTACTTTGCGTTATTTATACTGTGTTATCTTCTTGGTCATGAAGTAATGTCAAGTATAACTATATTCATTGGACTAGTTGGAGTTTTACTTGTTGTCAAAAAATCGAAAGGTTGATGCCTACAAAGAAAAAGGAGAGAATCTGACATGAAAATGCAATTGAAAAAAACATTTATTTCCACAATTGGCGGAGTAATTATGATGGTTGTGCTTGTATTAACATTGCCAACATACTCATATGCTGCCGAAATACCAATCACTCAAAATCTGTTAGTAACAGATAAAGAGGACACGCCTTCTAACAGAATAATACATTCATATGATAAAACGATTGTTGTGTATTTTCCTAGCTATTCGAGTGTTCCTTCAACTTACTATTACGAAGAGTTCAATTATGGTTCTTGGTTTAAGGGGACATTAAATCTACGCTCAGTAGTCGTAGAGGGAAGTTGGTTCAAGGCGACATATTCCGGGAAGTTAGTCGGAAACATCTGAGTGCATCATATATCTCAGTAGGAGTTCAAGCTCCTACTGAAATATATTCTCTGAAAGTAATGCGAAAACCAAAAACAGCTTTCTGTAGCAATGCTAACATGCCCGGATAGAGAGCTGTTCGTACTAATTCAACTGAGGAAAAATTAACTTTTGTGTGACTACCGATTCGTCCGCAAATAAACACAAAAAAGAGGTGGTTAGTGAAAAAAAGCAAATGGTTCTGCACTATTTTCATTATAACTTGTTGCATTGGTATTTTGAGTTGTTCTACTCCCAAAAAAAGTACGGGTATTGACCTTGATGCCACCGCTTACCTTGCAGAGTCTTTATCACTTGATCTTGGTGGACATCATTTAATCGGGATAGTCGCTGATGATGAGCATTTATATATAGCGGTTACAGAAACAGGGAAATCAAGTATCCTCATATTTCCTTTTGGCAAGAATGAAAGTACAAGCATTGACTTAAATTTTCTATCAACGAACCAATCAGTTACAATGTTAACATTGAATGAGGAGGGCGGATTTTTACTGCTTGTTTCGTCATGGGAAAGCGATCATTTTAAATCGACCATTGTAGAAATCGATGGTGATGCTGCATTGATAAGGGAGATTGGCATCGAGCAACTCATAGCCGCAAATGAAGAGCTTCATGTAGTAGGAATCAAGAGCAACCAAAGTGACGATATCTGCTTACTGGTTCACGAAGGTAGCATGACGGCAGGCTATGCCGCTTCGTCATTCTATATCATGAATAAAGACATACAAATAACTAACCGTTTTGCCACAGGAGATTATGTCCTCGACTTTATTTTTATCGACAACGATATATTCTATACGGTTTTTGCTGAAGGTACTATCTTGTTAAAGCAACTGACTTTTGATGAACAAGGGATGAATGTCACCACCATACCTACTACCAATCTGTCTAATATCACGGGTTTGGGTCACGACAGAGAAGGGCAGTTATTAATTGCTGATATGTTAGGAATGACACAGGTTGACATGACAACAGGGAAAGCAGACAGATTCATTAATTGGCTTGACTGTAATATTGGCATTGATGGAATCCACAGCTTCGGTCAACGAACATCCGATGAATACTGGGTTTTTCGCTATATACATAACGAGTTCACCCCCAACCATGCCGAACTGATAATGCTCACAAGAATTACCTATCGTGAATTGCCACCACGTGAATATGCAACCTTTGCCGTAGGTTATGCTGATAGCCGGACATTAAACGCCATCGCTTTATTTAACAGAACAAACGAAATATATCACATCACTTTGCAGGAGTATTACACTGGTATTGACCCATTTGATACGGCGAGCCTTTTAGCGGCAAAGATGAAATTTATGTTGGATATCATGGGATCCACCCCCCCTGACATCGTCAATATTCAAGATTTAGACTTTTATGAATTAGCGCAAAGAGGATCTTTCACAAGTTTAAATCAACTGTTGAATAATAACAGGATTACGCAAAGTGATTACCTTGCGCCGGCTTTTAGTAGTTATAACATTTCTGAGGAGATCTATGCGGTAATGACTGGCTTTCGACTAAAGACATTGGTTGGTCATCGCAGTAAGCTAGGGAGTACACAGAATTGGACAGCTGTTGAGTTTATGGATTTGTCTAGCCAATATCCAGAGGCGAAACTGACACGCGGTAGTGAACTAGATCATCTTTTGCTACTAACTGGTAACAATTTGAATCAATTCATTGATTGGGATAATAAAGTATGTCACTTTGATAATGATGATTTCATACGTGTTTTAGAATTTATCGCCACCTCTTCGGGAATGGAGGATATTGTTGATAGCCGCGAGCTTAATTATATCGGTTTGCATGAGGGTTTCCGCCATGAACATTATCTGCTTCATACAGATTATATAACATCATTAAATGATTTCTACATTCATGAAGTGATGTTTGATGGTGAACCGCAATACATGGGCTTTCCTACAGAAGATACTTTTGGCTTCCTCGCTGTTCCACAAAGTGCCGTGGCAATTCCCGTTAACTCGCCTAATAAAAATGCCGCTTCTGCTTTTATCCAATTTCTGCTTGGTGATAATTTCCAAAGTAATGGCGATTTGCACGATTTGGGGATGATTCCGATTAAACATTCGGCGATTGAATTGTTCGGCGAAAGGTTATTAGTAGAAACACCGGGAATGGGACGACGGATACCACATGGATTTAGTCACGATGATATGTTCATTCGCATCGATTTGGAACGTGACGCTGAGTATTTGGCAATGTTCTACGGCATGATAAATGATGTTCAGCAGGTTATCATGATAAACCCGCATATCATGCGAATCATCGAAGAAGAAATCAGCAGTCTTGTTAACGAACAAAAAACGGCGCAAACAGTGGCAGCAATCATCAATAATCGAGTACAGGTATATATTAATGAGCAGTAAGGTAAAGCAAAGCAGAGGGGTGTGTAAAGTACTGTCCCTCTGCTTTCTGCTTTCCTGGTCACAGTGGGGTGGTTTGCGCTTGGTTGATTGGTTTGACCGACTCGGTCGGTCAGTAGTTGCCGATAAATCCCCCTGTATTGACTTATAAAATCAAGCACTATATAATCAGCAGAAACCTATGAGCTTTACCCATGTGGAGACTTACCCAAGAGGCTGAAGGGTCTGGATTCGAAATCCAGTAGGTCGGTACGCCGGCGCAAGGGTTCAAATCCCTTAGTCTCCGTATACATCTAATCACTAAAACAAAATACATCTAATCACTAAAACAAAATGCGTCAAAACACTAAAACAAAATGCGTCTAATCACTAAAATTATGTTGACAAGCATAAAACTACAGGGTATACTTATCACGAGAGATATTGAGGGTTGCTAAATGATAGATGCTTATTTGCCGAGGGTGGTTGATACATTGCTTGAAGAACGACTAAGTGCAGTTGGCGCTGTTTTGATTGCCGGACCTAAATGGTGCGGAAAAACAACTACGGCTGAACAACAAGCCAAAAGTGTATTGAAACTCCAAGACCCCGACAAAACAAAAGGATACCTCGCAACGGCTGAATCAAAACCCTCGCTTTTGTTAAAAGGCGATAATCCGCGCTTAATAGATGAATGGCAAATGGCTCCCGTTCTTTGGGATGCTGTCCGAAATGCCGTTGATGAACGTAGAGAAGAAGGGTTATTTATTCTTACCGGCTCAACGACTGTTGACAACACCGCAATAATGCACTCGGGTACAGGGAGAATTTCCCGCATGACTATGTACCCAATGAGTTTGTTTGAGTCGAGCGAGTCGAACGGTAAAATCTCATTAAAGGAACTTTTCGACAATCCCGCTTTAGATATAGACGGCAACACTTCCGATTTGTCGATTGAAGGTCTTATCTTTGCTGCTTGCCGTGGCGGATGGCCATCAAGTTTGAGAAAAAAGACAGACAAATCCAAACTATTTGAAGCACAAAATTACATCGCCAACATCTGCGACAGCGACGCTTCTACCGTAGATGGTGTGAAAAGAAGTCCGGAGCGAATCAAAGCAGTTTTACAGTCATACGCCCGCAACATATCCACCCTTGCAACCGTTAAAACCATCCTCAAAGATGTTTGTTCAAATTATATGAATGTTTCCGAACCGACTTTATTTTCATATCTCAACGCCCTCGAACAGCTTTTTGTAATTGAAGATATTCCCGCATGGTGTCCATCCATTCGTTCTGCTACCGTAATTCGTGCCAAAAAGAAAAGAGGATTCACCGACCCGTCTATTGCCGTAGCAGCTCTCGTACTATCGCCGGAAATATTGATGCAAGACTTCCATACATTTGGGTTTATTTTTGAAAGCCTATGCTTCCGTGATTTGAAGGTGTACTCATCTTCACTCGGAGGTCATGTTTCGTATTATAATGACAAATTCGGTCTTGAAGCTGACTGTGTTCTCCATCTTGCCGATGGTCGTTATGCGTTGATTGAATTTAAACTCGGAAGCAGCGGTATTGAAGAAGGAGCACAGCATTTACTTGAACTAAGAAAATTAATTCGAAAAGCCAATGACGAAAAAAGAACCATGCTCAGAGAACCGGACTTGCTGATTGTAATCACCGGTGGCGAAATGGCATACACCCGAAACGATGGCGTTAAGATTATTCCTGTCGGTTGTTTAAGAGATTGACCTTTACGGATAGAATTCAACCCCTCCCCTCCCGCAATTCCCGAAAAAACCCCGTCAATAGTGACGAACACTCATCTGCCAAAACACCTCTTACTACTTTTGCCTGATGGTTGAATTTTGGCATTTCGAGAATATTGAGGAGTGACCCGGCACACCCGGCTTTGGGATTCATCGCTCCGATTACCACCATCGGTATTCGTGCCTGAATGATGGCACCGGCACACATTTGACATGGTTCAAGGGTCACGTACATGATACAATTGTCCAGACGCCAATCACCGACCAACTTCACCGCTTCGGCTATGGCGGTAATCTCGGCGTGGGCGAGGGGAGACCTGTCGGTGTTGCGGCGATTATAGCCGCTGCCGATGACTTGCCCCGGTATCAGCATCGTCTTATGCCTAGTGAGAGCAAGGGCTTCTGATTCGCGGCGATTCTCCGCTTTTTCATGCTGACTGCCACCATAAACGATGACACAACCAATCGGCGTTTCACCAAGGTTTATGCCCTCTTTTGCCTCTTTTAGTGCTAGACGCATGTACATTTCATGCTTTTCATCTGTGTTGAAATCGGAATATGTTTGCATTATACTGTCAGTATACATGATTCGATGGAGTGATTCAATGAATGATGAAAAAGTAAAAATCGGCGGTTTGTTAAAAACTACATTACTTGATTTTCCCGGACATGTGGCAGCGACAGTCTTTACTGCCGGGTGCAACTTCGATTGCTCCTTTTGTCACAATCAGAACCTGATACCGACAGATACTGCTGCCTCCATCTATAGCGAAGATGATATACTGACGTTTTTGGCGAAACGCAAAAATGTCCTCGGCGGTGTGTGTATCAGTGGCGGTGAGCCGACCATTCAAGCCGGTTTGACCGACTTGATCCGCCGTATCCGTGAGATGGGATATCCGCTGAAACTCGACACCAACGGCTACTACCCCGATGTACTCGCTTCGCTGCTGGACGAAGCTTTGCTTGATTATATCGCTATGGACATAAAAAGTGATGCGGCTGGTTACGCCGCTATCTGTGGCAGGGAAGATATAGAATTAGAGCGAATCGAGAAAGCAGTTGCACTAATTATCGGCTCAGGCATCGCTTATGAGTTTCGTACCACCGTCATCAAAGAGTTTCACGATTTTGCAAAACTGCTGGCTATCGGGGAGTTTTTGGCTGAAGCTGATGTCTGGTATCTACAGTCATACCAAGACAGCGAGCAAAAAGCCACGCCAACACTCAGCTCCTATACTGACGATGAACTCACCATGCTTGCGGAACGCCTCAAAGCCAAAGGGATAACTAATGTCAAAGTGAGGGGAGAGTAGTTAGCTCACTATTGCTCCGCCAACTAATCTTGCGCAAAGATTGTCGTAATATTTAGTTGGTGGAGTAATTATCTACAAATAAATGATATATCGTCCGTACCGCCAGTTCAAAGTCCTCATTGGCAACGCCGACGATGATACTCAACTCGCTTGAACCCTGGTCAATCATGCGGATATTGATGTTGGCATGGGCAAGAGCGGAAAAAATCCGTCCTGCCGTTCCCCGCATTGATTTCATCCCCCTGCCTACGATGGCAAGTGTTGCCAAATCACCCTCTATTTCGATATGATCCGGCTTCACCAGTCGATGAATGGCTGACACTACCTTTTGCTCTTTGTCGGCAAATTCATCTTGGTGGACGAAAACAGTCAAGGTATCAATCCCTGACGGCATATGTTCAAAAGAGATACCATTATCCTCAAATGCCTGCAAAACTCGTCGTCCAAAGCCAATCTCCGAGTTCATCAAATCTTTGTCAATATTGACAGCGCAGAAATCCTTTTTCCCGGCAATCCCGGTAATAACATACTTTGACTTCTGGCAAGTGCTTTCCACAATCCATGTCCCACCGTCATCAGGGCTGTTGGTATTGCGGATGTTGATGGGTATCCCCTCATGGCGAACGGGGAAAATCGCTTCCTCATGGAGAACACTGGCTCCCATATATGCCAACTCCCGCAGTTCCCGATATGTAATCGTCTCTATCAACACCGGGTTGTCAACGATGCGCGGGTCGGCAACCATGAAGCCGGAAACATCTGTCCAGTTCTCATAAACATCTGCCATTACCGCACGGGCAACAATAGAACCGGTGATATCCGAACCACCCCGTGAAAAAGTCTTGATACGTCCATCGGCAAAAGCACCATAAAAACCGGGGATAACGGCTCTCTCCAGCGACTTTAACCGCTCCGCAAGCATTTGATTGGTCTTTTCGCTGTCAAAAACCCCATCATCGGCAAATCTAATCACCGAAGCCGCATCTACGAACTCATATCCGAGATACTCTGCCATGATAAGGCTGTTGAGATATTCGCCTCGTGAAGCGGCGTAATTAACACCAACATGGGCGGAAAAGTTTTCGCTGATAACGGCAAACTCATCTGTCAGCGACAGTTCCAACTCCAATCCCGTGATGATTTCCTGATAACGCTCAGCAATCTGCTCTAGCTCCTTTTGAAACTTCTCATTGCCCTCTGCTTTTGCATAGCAGACATAGAACATATCCGTCACTTTCATATCGGCGGGAAAGCGTTTGCCGGGTGCGGAGGGAATCACATAGCGGCGAGCAGGGTCGGACTTGATGATGGCGGCGGTTTTCTTGAATTGTTCAGCACTTGCTAATGAGCTGCCGCCGAACTTGACGACTGTTTTCATGTGGTATCCTTTCTGATATTGTTGCTGGTTGTATTCATTCATCGTGTTTTCTTTTTCTTGGGTATAGCCTTGCCCTTGAATGTCACCGTGTTTTTTGACTTACCTACACTTGTCCACGCTTTATCCAAAGCATCATTTATTCTTTTTGCTGAAAATCGTTCATCATCGGTGGACCGTTTTTCTTCAACAACTCCTCTATCAGCAAATGCCCCTCTTCGATATAATCACCGCCGGCGAGGCAGTCTTTTTCACAAAAGCGGGGTGGGGTTGCGCTATTATCGTTTAATGCTGCCTCTGCGATAGCATCTTCACTGTCATACAAAAGAAAAGGTACAGGCTCACTAGTATGGGTGCGGACACGGATGGGGGTCATATGGTCAGTCATCACCAGCAAGCGAAAATGTAAGCCACTTTCCTGTAAGCGTTGGTAAAGCGGGGCAACTACCTTTTGGTCAACATACTCAATTGCCCTGATTTTTTCCGCTAAATCACCCTTGTGACCTGCTTCGTCAGGAGCTTCAATATGGATAAAAGCGAAATCACAGTCTTCATTCAATAATGCCCGCAAAACTGTATTCACCTTACCCGCATAATTGGTGTTAATCGTTGCGTTTGCCCCGGGGACGGTGGGGACATTCATTCCTGCTGCCAAACCGATACCCTTTAGGAGGTCTACTGCAGATACGACGATACCTTTTTGCCCTGTCTTAGTATAAAAGTCAGTCAACCTCGGCTTCGTACCCGCACCCCAGAACCAGATACAATTGCCGGGATTCTTGCCTACTTCTCGCCGGGCTTGATTGAGAGGGTGATTTTGTAAAATGCGGTAGCTTTTTTTCATAAGTGACAAAAAGCGTGGGTCAGTCGGCAAATGGGAGATGATGGTCTGCCCCAGTACATCATGCGGAGGCGTGAGCGGAAGTACTGCCCCTTTTTTCCATAACAAGCAATGACGATACCCTGTCCCTGTATGGATGGAAAAATCGAAATCCGCGTCTAAATAACTATCCCCACCCTCTTCCATACTTTTGTCATCATTTGCGAGTCCGCTTTTTAACGCTTCCAACAAGATATAGGCTTCTTCCGTGGTAATATCTCCGGCAGAATGGTCGCTAATCACCAAATCGCCGAAGTCGGTATCGCCATCCGAAGATACACCCGTAGGCGCAGACAAAGTCACCAGATTAAGGCGCAAAGCGACATCGTCAGCGGCAATGTCGATACCGATACTGATCGCTTCAAGGGGTGAACGTCCCGTGTAACATCGGCGGGGGTCAAAACCCAACACCGCCAGATTGGCGATGTCAGAACCGGGACTCATACCTTGAGGTATCGTCCTCACCATTCCCAGACGGCTCTTTGGGCTGAGTTCATCAAGCATGGGGGTGACAGCAGCTTCCAAAGGGGTCATCCCCCCAAGCTCAGCAAGCGGCTCGTCTCCCATCCCGTCACCCAAGACTATTACATACTTCATCGGACTCCTATTTCGTAGAAACAAATTATACATACACTATTTGACAAGCTTCATCATGCTATCCTTATCCGTCCTATGATTCCTCCCGGTAAGGCGGCGCAAGCAGTTTCAAACTCTTTTTCCGTCAAAGGGCCGCAGGCAAAAGCACATTCGCCCGGAGCAAATGAGAGGTTGGGGTCGGTTTCGTAACCTTTAAACAACTGACTAGCAAGTTGGATTTTTTTCTCTTCTTTGGTAATCCGCACCAGAAAACGTGAACTGCGTTCAGCAATCGGGGCAACCGCCATCTCCTCAGCCAACCAAAAACAATCATTTGCGTGACCGTCATGACGGATGCACTCAATTACATCGGCAAGGATGGCACTGGCAGTCGGCAATTTACCCGCTCCCCGTCCATAATACATCGAATCACCCAGCATATTGCCATGAACACAAATGGCATTATTGACACTATCGACATGGAATAGCGGGTGTTCATCGCTAATCAAAAACGGAGCAACGATGGCATGAAGCCTCGCCTCGGAATCATAACTGCACATTGCCAGTAGCTTGATTGTCATATCAAGAACCTTGGCATAGCGGAAATCCTCAGCGGTTATGTCGGTGATACCCTCAGTATGGATTTTTTCGTAATGTACATGCCGTCTGGTCATGAGTGAGGACAAAATCGCCAGTTTGCGGCAAGCATCAAACCCTTGGATGTCAGCTTCAGGGTCTTTTTCCGCATATCCCAACTCCTGTGCTTCTTTCAAAACTGTAGTGAAATCTGCACGTCCATCTTCCATCTTCGTCAGAATATAGTTGGTAGTACCGTTGATGATTCCCGTGATACTCTCAATCCGCTCTGCCGTAAGCGAGCGGCTTAGGGTACGGATAATCGGAATCCCGCCGCCAACACTACCCTCAAACAGGTAATGGCAACCGTTTTCCGCCGCAATCCGTGACAACTCCGGTGCATGGACAGCCACCAGTTCTTTGTTGGATGTGCAGACACTCTTCCCTGCCAACAACGCCCGCTTTGTATAATCATATGCCGGATTGATACCGCCCATCGTTTCTGTGATGATACTTATCTCGGGGTCATTTACGATATTTTCAAAATCTGCGGTGACTTTGGCTTCGTGAGGATCACCGGGAAAACTGCGAATATCAAGGATGTGTTTCACAAACAACTCCATCCCTGCTCGGGCGCTGATTTCTCCTTTGTTGCGATCGATAATTTCGGCGACACCGCTGCCGACGATACCATATCCCAAGATTGCTATTTTGATCATTTGTTTACCTCCATTATCTACGTAGTGATATGAGTTAGCCGTAAAATGGTTTTATGATTTGCTAGTGTTCATTGCTCCTGTAAATACCGTTACCGCTTCACCCTGCATATAAACATTGTCTGTCTCGTCGTCCCAACTGATGAGTAGCTCGCCACCCGGCTGACGGACGGTAATCTCGCGGTCGGTCAAGCCGCCTAAAACACACGCCACCAAAACCGCACAACTGCCGCTGCCGCATGACAGAGTCTCGCCATTTCCCCGCTCCCACACCCTCATTTGCACCGTTTGGCGGTCTATTACTTCAACAAACTCAACATTCGTCCGTTCAGGGAAACGTTCGTGATTTTCAAAAAGTGAACCGATGCTGTTAATCTGAAGTTTATCCCAATCCTGTCCGAAGACTACCGCATGGGGATTCCCCATCGAAACACAGGTCATGCGATATATCGTCCCGCCGATATCCAGTTCTTCATCTATGACTTGCTCATGGTCAGAGGTGACGGGAATCAACTTGGCGGTCGTCTCCGGCTTTCCCATGTTGACACGAGCTAAGGAGCTGGAAAAAGCTTGGGGGTCGTTTTCACTTTGCGGGGTAAGTTCCACGTCGTAGATGTGGTTGCCGCTGGCTACTTTTATGGTAATGGGGAGGGTATTCGGGTGGTTGGTGGGAGTTGCGGGGAGAACACTCACTTCGTTGACTGAAATATGGGCTGGGGTATCTACTTGGTTGGCGGAAGTTGCGAGGGGATTATTTACTTGGTTGACTGACTCGGTCAGTCGATTGTCGTGGGCAAATTTTGCCACACAGCGGATAGCATTCCCGCACATCGCTGAATAGCTACCGTCAGCATTGTACATTTTCATCAACACATCTGCCTCTTTTGAGGGACTGACGAAGACCACCCCATCGCCGCCAACTCCAAAATTGCGGTCACTAAGTACCTGTGCCAAGCGGCTCTCGTCCGCCTCTGCGACAGTTTCCTCGAAACAGTTTATGAAGATAAAATCGTTGCCACATCCGTGCATCTTGGTGAAACGCATGAAAATATACTAGCATAGCCGAGAAAAAAAAACAAATACGAATATTTCATAGGTTTAGGAGGATAACCTCACCGTTTGACCTCGCCCGGTAACTTTTCTTGAAAAAATCCAAAAAATAGTTTATTATATTGTTAGGGTTCAAAGGTCATGTATTCATGTCTGCATGAAAAAGCATAATCTAGGGATTCGTACAGACAATAGAAGTATTGCTCCACCAATTAAACTTTGCCAAAAGATTTGCGAGGAATTTTTGTGTAGAGCAAGGAAACGACGATGACTAGTGCCTTAAGGCACGGCCTCTAGGCACATTAAGAGGAGTTGAC
>JAITGA010000019.1 GCA_031280955.1 Lachnospiraceae bacterium | reverse complement strand
CATCGCATAGGTGGGTTCAGTATCCAGTACTCGATTGAAATATGTCGTGGCATCGTCCCAGTCGCCGTCTTCGGCAAAGAGCCAAGCGCGGGTCATGAGCTTGTCTGTTTCCGAATCGGAGGTAGAGGCAGGGGTGGTGGCAGTTGTTGTCGTCTTTGTCGGTGTGGAGTCCGGGGGTTTTTGCGCTGTGCTTCCTTGTGGTTTTGCCATCCCCCAACCGAGAGCATTGGTGAGTTCCCAGACGACACGTTTGGCGACTTCTTCTGCGGTATGGTGTTTGTCCACTATCTTGCCGACTGCTTGTTTGACGGCAGTTTCTTGGCGGGCTTGATCGGAAGTCATATTGTCTTCGAGGATTTTTACCGCACCTGATTGATATGCGTACTTGATGAGGTTCTTTTGTCCCTCCGTTAGTGTCGGTGATGAGTGGTCGGAGAAGTGTTTTCTTTGAAACAAGGCATCATTTCCATATTCAGCAGCGATGAAAGCCAGAAGCTCCTCGGTATTGTCGAAGAATTGCCACCCACTCTTTTTCTCATTTGTCAGTTTTTCCTGACAAACGGGACATACAGTAAAAGATGATGACTTACTCGCATCTACATTCCATTCACTGCCACAATTGCCACATTTCATTTCATGTTCCTCCTTTATGGATGGGTTTCACCGCTCTTGTCCTCGTGCTTTATTGCGGTTGTTGTCCGCTTCGATAATCGAGACGGCACGGTTTTTTAGTAATACCCGGAGATAGGGCTTGTCTTCGTTGTTTTCCTTTTGCTGACAGGCATTACACAATGCGCTTTTGTAATGCTCACACCAATGTTCGTTGCAGTTGCTTTCGTTTGCCATGGGTTTTCCTTTGTGGGGTGGGTGGTGTTTTTAGCCTACCCTTGTTTGCATCAAGCTGCCAGTTTGGTTGTCGTAAACGAAGACTTCATCTGCCGACAGGCGGTTTATTTGCTCCGGCTTTACTTTGTACTCCCTTACATCCTTGGTGGTCTGTCCTTGGTTGGTGTTGTATGACCATGCACTTCCTTTGCCCCAACCGGCATTGGTGTTTCGTGAGACATCTATCTTGTCATATTCACCAATGTACTTCGACCATTTTTCGCAGCTAAGGTGCGAACCGTGCGACAACAATACCGTCTTTTCCGCTTCACCGCAGAGAGTGGTGAAAACATTTTCATTCCCACCTAGCAGTGCATACAAATCCTTGGTGCAAATGATATTATTGTGATTCGATTTTTGGCATAAGGCATTTTTTAGTAAATCATTGTTGGTGATGGCGATATCGTCAAGGAAAAGGGAGAACTGATAACCACGGTTCATGGCGATAGTCAGTGAATTGACGATCAACTCCACCAACATCGTGTTTGCCGATGAATTTAACTCAATACAGAGGATTTTCTTGTTTTTGATTGCCGAAAGAATACTAATACCGCTGCCTGACGTAACAGAGGGTTTGTCCGCAGCGATGTGACTCATCTGCGCTTTCATATCATAAAAGAAAGTGTCAATCTTGGCACACTCAGACTGACCCATCATATGTAGTGAGTTTAGGTTGTCTGCTTTGTCTTGGGTGATGAGTCCCTTGGTAAGACATTCGTTGATCCGTTCGGGGATTTGATGATAGGTGAAGCGGGCATAACCGGCAAAATAAGGGCGGAGCTTGCGGCAAGCCAACAATTCATACACGATTTGGAGAATATAACGACCACCGGGTTTGATATCATATTTGGCTTTGCAAGTATCAAAAACCAGTTGGCAGATTTCTTGCAAATCAAAGGAAGTAAAAGCATCAAACAAGAGACTGCGTTTGTTTACGACGACTCCCCAATTGTTGCGGGCAATAGTACTTTCGATGCCGCCATTACCCTGATGGAGGAGAATAATCGGGTGATCCTGAATGAAGCCGGTTCGCAGCAACTGCTCGCTGAACCGATGGCGTACTCCTGTATCGCCGCCGGAAATAATGATGTTTTCTTGTAGTGACTCCGCAGGAAAAAGTACATCCACAGGGACACTTAGATATTCTTCCAATCCCCTTGATTGTTTGTTACGCTTTTCGATCCGGCGATTGTTGAAGATATCAACTAGGGTATTGATAATCCACAACAAACACCCGCCGCCGTTGGTATTGTTACTTGACATTTTCTTTCTCCATATGTCAGATTTTGTTAATAATTAACGATTTATTTAATGTATTTACATAAACATTATTTCGTATACCATTTGTTCGCTGTTATATGTCACTTCTATTGTATTGATGTTGTTAAATAGTCTGATGTATTGCTGTCGGGCAATGTCAACTACCTGTTGCGTGATATCGTCTGAATATGGTACATTCCTTATTTTGACCGTAATATGCTTTTTCCCCTGCTTTAACTCTTTTTCCAGATAACGTTCAAGGTCATTGATACTGTCAACACACATTTGATGGGTTGCATAGTAATCATTACCACTGGTATCACACTTAGGTACTTCATCGATGATGACATGGTCTTTCTTGATTTCTTTATCAGGGAGGTTGAAGTAATCATAGCGTTTGATTTTGTCCATAATCGTCATGTCAAAGGTGATATCGAGGTGATACGTCTTGCCGCCGATTCTGACGATATTCCACGCATGTCTTTCCATCTTCATATCAAGCGGGTTTTTGGCTTTGCCGCCAACTACCAAGCTTTTTACCCCTAGGTAATCAAAAGCACATTTGGCAAATCGAGATATACCGTCACAAACAGCGGCGTGGTGAAGAACGGGACCCAGAAGTGAATGAGCATGGTCAGGATGGGAGTTATCATAGCGAAGGTTTTCGAGGCAGTAGTCGTGAACATAAAGTTCCTTGTCCAGTTCGCTTTTGTCGATAAGCACATCAAACTTGCTCATACATTTCTTTATTTGCCGGGCAAAATCGCTGGCAACACTATAAGTGTAATCATATACCGGGGTGATGAAACATTTTTTCTTGTATAAGTCACTCGCTATAGTATATGAAGAAACATAAAAAAGCATCGGGTTGTCAAGTAATATGGCATTGAAAACCAGACTAAACTCGGCAAGCGGGCGCATTGATATCTTGAGATGGGGAGAAAAGTTCCTGAGGCAGGACAAAAATAACAGATAAACCCTTTTTTGCTCATCTGAAAGACGGCTATAATAATAACCGCCATCAGATGAACCCTTTGAAGCAGGAGGTTTTGCTTTTTTTGACCGTGTCAACATTGCGTTATCTACCGTTCAATTCTGTATCTACCACTTTCATATGACTCATAGTTACCGCATTTTTTGTAGTTGTAACTGTCTTTACATTTGTAGTCGGCATCGCTCCGATCACAGGTAGCATTGTAATCCTCGGGTGTCACTCTGCATTTGTTGTTGTTGTAATCATAAACCGGGCACATAATTTTCTCCTTTTCTTGGTGAAGTACCTACGTTACCTACATGTTTGCCAAATACTCATTGACCTTTTGCGTATACTCTTCTGCTTTTCTATGCTCTCCCTCACTCTCGTACATTGCCGCAATTTCGTTTAACTCATATGCCGAGAGGACATGGAGACTGTCTTTTTCTTCTAAGCCCTGCAAAGCTTTTTCTACCAGTTGCTTCCCCTTTTGTGGGTCACGCCTGGTTTCTGTTCCATGATAAAGCAGCAGACCTGCTAGTAGCTGGGGGATTAGGTATTGTCTGACTCTTTTCAATACATCCAAAGCTTTGTCCCTGTTGGTATAAGGATGCCCCTCGGCAATATATGCGTAGGCAAGTTCTTGGGTCGCTTTGTCTGCCCATTCATGTCCCTCATTGTTCATCGCTTTTTCAAGCCAGTTGATAGCATTTCCGGCATCAAATATTTCCATGTACGCCATACCAAGCCAATACCATGAATCGCTGTTATGTTGGTGGTTTAACAGTTGGTTAAGTGTCATGTTGCGAAAGTCAGTCATGTGTTCTCCTCATTTTTCATGTAGTTGCGCTAGTTCATTCCACTCTCCTGCAAGTGTTTTGCATATCTCCTCGAGTTCCTCATTTCCTCTGCATGAGTCTTCCGCCAGAACGTTAAATGTAACCGAAAGCATCTTCATGGCTGCTACGTGACCGTCATTAGCCATCGCCAAGTCGATGAGAACATCCTTTTTCAAATCCTCAGGCATCACATCTGCTAACTCCCTTGTTAATCTAACCAAATCATCGTATCTTGCCACTTTTTCCTCCGATACTACCCTTGCCAATCCGACCGCTACCACAATCCAGCGGCAGCAACCAACGGCTGATACCGCTCTGGACTGCGGTACTTTCGAGAAATCAAAAACGAGGCGTAGTGCTTCCACACTAACGCCCCGTCGTAGTCCGATAGGCAGTAATCTACTGGACGGTATGACCTCCCGTATAGCTGTAAATTGCGATAAATCGCCAAACTACTATGCTATGAAGCCATGCCATAACGTACATTCTTATTGTAAACAAAATTTGTTTCCAATATAATGAATGATACGTGTGCCGCAGTTTACTGTATTGTGTGGTAGTGGTGTTACCATACCTTACCCGATGGAGGGGTTACTCTGTCGGGTGGTACACCCAGTCCTTTGATTTCTCTATCTGATAGCGTATCATAGGTGTTTTGGTAATGCAAGGGGAAATTTTAGATGGTAGGGGGAGGGGTGGCTCCTCAAAATCTTCAAGCGGTGCGGCAAAATCATCTGCCATCCATATTTTGTCCTTGGCACAACCATATTGGGGTTACGTTTTCATCGCAATGACTGGTGTTTATCCCTACAATCGTCATTCTAAAATAAAAACAGGGTGCGATAATGAGTAAATTTAGCGATTTTGCACTAATTTGACCCCTCATTTTTGGTTACTATTTCGGCTGGCTTTTACTTGACATTTACTACTCAAATCAGTAGAATTATTTCACAAGGGAGTGTCACTCTCGATAGTCCGGATTGCAGGCAACCTGCACGGTGCAGTTCATACTGCATAGTGCAGTTTAACCGCACTCGGATAACTTGCACCCTAGCGGTGCATCTAGTAGTTTCTGCGCA
>JAITGA010000030.1 GCA_031280955.1 Lachnospiraceae bacterium | reverse complement strand
CCACCGGATGTGTGTTGCTCGGAAACATTTCCACGAGAGAAGCTATCACGAATGGTGCTGATGAGCATATAACCGACAAGACCGCCGGAGAAACTGGTGGCGGATATATTACCCGTTGCATATGAGCGGCTAATGGTAGTACCGGAAAGCTGACCGACCAAACCGCCGATCTGTCCACCACCTATAATACTCCCGGTTGAATAACTGAGCGAAATAGTGTCAGAGGAGGATAAGCCAATCAAGCCGCCGACATTGGTAGCACCGGGTACAGTAATGTCCATGGTCGAGCTAGTACCCTCGATGCGACCGTTTATCGAACGACCGACCAGACCGCCGATGGCTGATGTACCACGCACGGACACGTCTACGTTTACACCGATTATACGACCGCTGATGTTATTGCCGACCAGACCGCCGACATTATTACGACCGCTGATACTAGATGACTCAATGCGTAAGTCACGGATAACGCCGCTGTTATGGCTGAAAAGACCGACATTGTCAATAGTGGGTAGGTCGATGACGAGGTTACTAATGACATGACCGTTGCCATCGAATGTACCGCCAAAGGGGAGAGAAGAAGTACCGATGGGTGTAAAGGTTATGCCAGATAAGTCAAGGTCGGAGGTGAGTTTGAATGATGCTGTCAAGAGCCTTACACCTTCAAACATCGCATTAACTCTCATACCCTCGGTAAACTGTAATAGGGTTTCATAATTATCTATAAGAAATGGAAATTCCTCAGAACCATCTTCAAAAGGAAGCTCTTCTAACACAAACTCATCGTCGTCTTTTTCTTCTTCCGTTATTTCATTAGTTTTATCTTCAGTCTTTTGTTCTTCACCATCATTATCCGTAATATCAGTTTTAGCATTATTATCAGTTGGAAGTTCAGGAACATCTATGTCTTCATTTTCAGTGACCGGGTCGTCAGGTTCACCATTTTCTTCATTATTTTCAATAGTATCTTCATAGTTATCAACATCATCTTGTTCAGGCAATGATTCTGGTTCTTCGAACAAATCTGTTTCGAGTGCATAAATATAGGTGAAATCAGATGTGATGTTCACCAATAACATTATACACAGTATAACTGATAAAATTCTAATAGTAGCTTTCTTCATTTGATACCCGCCTTCGTTTATTTCTATATTAAATACGACTCAATAATGATATCATTTCATAGTAGTGATTTCAAGTTGAATTGTTGTCTTTTCACCCCTTTTATAGGTAAATTACCACAATAAAATCAAGATTTTTGAAAGTTAGCAATAATTGCTAACTGGAGAGCAATAATTGACTGTTGAAAAATATTTTTTATTCATAATTAAGGTATTTTCTTTCATATTTAGCATGAAAACCAATACCACCAATGATTTTAGTTTTAGTACACCACCATATTACCGTGCATATACATGTTGCGCTAGATAGCGTTCACTCGTCATTTCCCGGACGAGGACATAATTCTCGCTCAGTCGTGGCAAGGTCAGGGAGAAGACTGTCTCGCCTCCCATGTCGGTCATCAGGATGGTTTCGCCGCGCCGGAGGTTAAAGCTAAGGGAAAAACCACCCAAAGCATCCGCTGAGAGATAATTGTTACAGTATATCCTGATACTTTCCCCCGGTTTCAGGATATAACCTGCCAACGGCTGTTTGTAAGGATTTTCCACATCATCGCTGATGTAAAACTGGCGCAAATCTATGTTTTCGCTATGAGGATTAAAGATTTCGATGAAATCACTACCGCCAACATAATCAATCAAGGTAATGACAGGAACACCATCTTCTGCGGGTTTGAGAACCAGTTCGACATGCATCACCCCAAGTATGGCACTTTCCCTGCCAACCATCAGGATTTCATCTTCTACCGCTATCCCATTTACCAACCAATGTGAAAACTGATAACCGACGGGACGGCTGGCGGAAAGTGTTACCGTGTTTATATTGTAATAAAAACCATGGAAGTCCTCATTCTTTAGTGTACAGGTGTTTAAGACAATTTCTG
The DNA here is from genome assembly GCA_031280955.1 of Lachnospiraceae bacterium. GTDB lineage: Bacteria > Bacillota > Clostridia > Lachnospirales > Lachnospiraceae > UBA935. Next base: position 132,917 of record JAITGA010000030.1, on the reverse strand, counting down.
CCAGCTCATGAGCGGCTAAGTTGATAACGAAGCCGCCGGGAGCGACTTTCATGTATTTTTCTATCTGCTTTCGCATTTCCGCAGGACGATGCCGCCCAAAAGTAATAATGCTGTCTACCTGTCCTGACACAAAATCAAGGCTTGACCATGTCCCTTTTAGCTGCGCTCCGCCATCACGGAAGTTGAAAGTCAGCTCATTCAGGCGTTCGGCTTCCTTACGCCTGGCTGTATCCTCGACCATCTCCGGGGAAAAGTGGTGATTCATGATATCACAGAGTATTAGGGTGAAACGTTCTTTCATGTCATCACGGCGCAAAAGGGAAATGAGAAGCGGAGATGAACCCCTGTCACTCCTGACAAATCCCAGAAGCCGACCAAGGCTCTCTTCCCTAGCTGACATTCCGTATAATCCAAATGTCCAGTCCGTATCAAATAGTAACCAACGCCATCTGCCGTCAGCAGTAGAGATACCATCATGAATCCTCGTCTCCTCCGGTCCGCGGTAGCGGTATGCACGGAAATTTCCCCAAGGCCAGTCATAATTCCCCGCATATATTTGCACAGCATAATAGCGCAAAAAGTTATCAATATCCATCATCTCGCCAAGTGAAGCGAAAACCATATCATTGGTGAGGTCTAGCTCGTGCATGTCATACATCGCCCGGTAATCGAGGACATCATCAATTGCCAGCTCATCAGTCTCAGGAGCCCAAAGCCCCCATTCACCGCCCCTTAGTATCGCCCAATCACCGTTAGATATTTCATTATGGTCATCCATGTAGCGTTCGGTATATCTTTGTTGTACCCATGCGAAGCCATAATATGCGCCGTTTAGGTAAATAGCAGCGGGGCGATTGCTTTGCGTGTCGGGCAAAATTGCCGAAGCCATATCAGAAACTGTCTCATGGCGCATAAAAGCAAAGGGGTTGTCGTTGGCATTATTGCGCAAAACGACTTGACTGTATTTTTCTATCGGATTCCCGTAATGTGTCAAATCATTGGGGAAAAAGTCAAAATCAAAGCTACCATGCAGGGGATCATATTCACGGCGGGCAATGAGGCGAATCGACTTTTGGTCAAGAGCTCGTGACCAACCGCCAAAGACACGCATCCCTGCATTTTGCGCCAGTATCGGTTGACCGTACTGGTCAATAATCTCCACGTAGACCGGTCGCTCCGCATCTCGCCCCTGAAGATTATAGTTTGCCGGACGCGGCGGGTCGGGATTGATATCTCCTGTTTCCGCAATATACTCATCCCGCAGCCGTCCGGGGACGAAGATACCATAATCATAATCATAGATGTTGTAGGGGTCGGTCGATAAAGAGATGATAATTGTGTCGAAACGGGAGAAAACATCTTCACCCATGAGGTAAGTATGTGTGTAAACATCAGTATAGCTTCCGTCTGACCGCAAACCACAGACTTTGATAGTGTGAGCAAAGACACGGTTGCGCCCTGCACTCAAACTGATAGTGTTTTGGTACAAAATTCCAGCATCGCCATCAGGAGGACTACCATCAGCAGTATAGTAAATATCGGTAATGTCCGTATCCACTGCTGTAAATGAAAGCATGATTTCTTCATCATAAAAATGCTCCCGATGGGAAAAGAGAATCGCCTCTTCCCGCCTTACAAAGGATGATGGCAGGATATTTGTGTTTTCGCTGTCATCGTCATCTATCCCTGCAAGCGGTATCACCATCGGCATCGAATCAGTACGCATACCCCGCTTTTGCAACTCGGAAAAACCCACCGCCACCGAAATGACCAAGAAGAAAAAAGAAATAAATAGTAAGAGCTTTTGTTTATTCTTCATACTGCTTCTCCGCTAGGTAGTATACATCTCCGTTAGTGGTGGTAGTGTATAGCTGCAACACTTTTATTCGCTGTGAGGTGATGTTATGATTGAATAGAGCTACTGTTACACCATCTCTTACTGTTAAAATATCACCGCGATAGTCATGAGGTACATACAACATAATTTCGTAATCTTCATTTAAATCTGCTTCAACTATTGTGTTAATAATTGCAGTCGATAGCTCAAGACCTTTATTGCTACTAGGATGAGCTGCATATGGCCACATCGAGTTGACCATGAAAAGAGCGAATATCGTTAGCAAAAATGGCAACAATACTCTCACTCCGCTAAACTGTTGACTTATTTCAAGGAATAGTAAACATACAACAATCAAAAGAAAGAAAAATGTCCCATAAGAACTATCCTCTCTATATAAATAGTGCGGTCCCGCTTTTGCCGCTAATAGTACATGAAAACAAAACACGATAAACATTGCCACCAGACATGTAAGTGTGGTCAAATGCAAGTTCTTGTTTTGCTTGGTTTCATTAAATTGTTTTAACACATTCAGCTTCATATTTTTCTTTCTAAGCAGGAACATGACTCCTTTTGTTGAAAAAACCAATATCATAAAGACGATCACATAACGATTCATCATTTCGCTCCGAGCAATGAACTGTCCTACGCTTTCACCCACACGGCGTATGAACTCCAAGCTAATAAGTGAACCACGATATACAGTTTCAAACTGTTCATCGCTCGATCTGACGCTGGTAGTTTCCAAAACCATAGCAATCAGTATCGTTAATAAAGTAAATGCTGCCAAGTGATAGTTTTTGATACAATCAGCAAAGTAATGACGAAGTCTTTTTTTCATTCCCTTTTTCGACAAAAAAGCATGTAAGCGAAGTAGCAGTACCGCAATCACATACGCCAACAGTATTCCTGTCGAAAAAAGCATCGAAAAAATCGAAAAGTATATGGCAACTATTAAACAACCAATACGATAACGATTAACATCATCATTGCTGTCTATACCTAGTTTTTCTGCCCCCCCCCCCATTTTTTGTTGGCATTTCTATATAAGTTAATAGTGATAAAGCCCCTGTTTTTATTGTTATTCTCATCAATAATAAAACAACCATCGAGTTGAGAATGTTGGGCAAAACATAAAAAAAGTAAAGATTATAAGCGCCGCTAAAGAACATATGAACGTTTCCCGCAGGAGCGGATGCCGACTTAAATATAATCGCAAAGAGTAACATTGCCATCAAAGCAACTAGGGCACACAAACGATGATTTACACATAGGGCTCTAAACAAACCATAAATAGCAATATATAGAGCCGTCAAAGCTATTGCCATTACTATTGCCAAAGCGATACTGGCTGACATTAGATAATCACCAGTCAATGGATAAATGACAAATGCCGAAAAGAGACCGGTAAGCGGATATAATGTTTCCGGTAAAATGCGGGTGACATTCCAACCTGAACGCGGGTAAGGATGTGAACGGAAAGTACCAAAGTAAGTCCAATCATCTGTATTTGATATACTCAATACAACAGGGTTTACTGTACTATAATAGAGTAAAACCATCAAAAAAATTATAGCAGAAAATATTATCATCAGACGATGTTCTTTTAGCTTAGCGTACATTTTCCCTCCCGGCATCTTTACTCTTATCCTATCAGAATCATCTTACCACCTCAATCAGATACATACTCCATCAAAACAACACTCTTCACCCCGTCCATTGCTTCCAGTTCTTTTTGGAGGATGATGTTCATCTTCTTGACCTTGAGTGACACTGTTACTTCGGCGTGGTCGCCTGATGAGATGGAACTCTTCATCCGTGTCGGGTAAGATTCCAAAAGTTCGAAAACCGCATCCCTGACTGCGAGGTCGTGCTTGATGACACAAACATATCTGCGTGCCGAACCGCCTAGGAATGAGTAAGCCATGAATACCCCGCAAATCAGCAAAGTTCCGATTACCGCAAGGGGATAAAGTCCCGCTCCGCTTGTTAGTCCGGCGGCAATCGCCAAGAACAGGAAACCGATATCGAGAGGGTCTTTGACTGCTGCTCGGAAACGAACAATCGAGAGGGCACCGACCATTCCTAACGACAGGACGAGATTCTGAGAAATCGTCATGATGATGAATGCTGTTGTCAGGCAGGTAAGGACATTGAGGAGGTTGAAGCTCTCGCTGTATACCGCTCCCTTGTAAAACGTGCGATACACGATGTAAATCAAGGTTCCGCATACTAATGCCGTCAAAAGGCAAGCAATGATATGGGATGGGGTCAGTCTGGTAATTAAATTGGCTCGTTCCAGACTATCACGGATTTCATCAACTACATTGTTCATGGTTTTCTCCTTTACTAGTAACTGTATGGTGGTTTCGCTGCTGTATTGTTAGTTAATTTAAGTACTCGTTTATATTCCGCTAAGTCCGATCGCTTGGGCGCGGCAGAGACAGTATTTGGAAACAGCCAAGGCTTTTCCCGTCTTGCGGGGGATGACGGCACTTACCATTTCCGGCATGAAATCATCGTATTTGATTTCCATGACTACCTCATCATGACGAAAAATTGGCAACGACAGCCAATCACCCGCTTCTCCTCGAACCAGTGAAAAGCCTGTAAGCCCGCTCGCATGTAAGTGTTTATCAAAGGTAATGCGCAGATTTGAAGCCGGGTACATATATGCCTCGCGGTAATAATCAGTAGTTACGACACTACGCAAACCTATTTCCGAGGTCAGCGATGAAAAATGCTTTAGAAAATCATTTTCGCTATCATCAAGAACACGAAAATCCTCATCAAGCAGTCGCTTAGCGATGTTTTCATCTATCCGTGCATGTTGTTTTATGATCCACTTATTGTACTTTTCCTTACTTTCAAGCCTGATAAAAGTAAGGTCATCATTATATAACCTAATCCGGAACTTACGGCGGTCAAATACACCATTTACTTTTTCCCGATAAGCCGTATCACGGATATCATCAAAATAAATACTTCTGATGAAATAACCACCATCGCTGTCGCTATGCTCATCAGGTTCAAGTAATGCTGCCACTCGATTTTTGATGACCGCATACTCAGCTTGCGCCAAAAGAAATTTCACTTCCCGTCGTCCGCCAGGCATAAAATACTCCTTTATAGAATCTGCTTCGCTCCTGCCTCGATGTCCCTCATCACTTGCTCCTTGAGGGCAAAAATGTCGGGGAACTTGCGTTCAGGACGAAGAAACTCTGTTAATGTCACCGTTATCTGCTCATCGTACAAATCGCCGTTGTAATCATATATATAGGTCTCAATGCCCACACCGCTGTCATCGGTTTTCTTCTCAATATCATCATTTACCGTTGGCTTCGTGCCAATATTACTGATCGCAGTAAATTCTCCGCCCGGTGTCCGCACCCTACTTAGATAAACCCCATATGGGGGGATGATTTTTCCTGACGGCCAAGGAACATTTGCCGTTGGGAAACCGAGTTTTCGCCCCAGTTGCTTCCCCCTCGTCACCACACCGCTAACAGGGAAAAAGTCACCGAGGATATCTGCCGCCAAAGCCATATTGCCGCTGCCAACTGCTTCTCTGGCATAAGTGGAACTGATTTCACGTTCACCCAAGTACATCTTGGGGACGAAATCAGCAGTAAAATGATGTTGCCGTGCCAGTCTAAGCAGTAATTCCTTGTTCCCTTGTCCGCCACTGCCAAAGCGAAAATCATCACCGGCGCAGATATATTTCATCTTGATTTTCTTTATGAGAAAATCTTCTGTAAATGCTGTCGCTGTCATCTTCGCTGTTGCTTCATGCAAAGGAAAGTATATCAGCTCCTCTATCCCCGCTGCCGCCAAAATCGCTTCCAACTCACATTCACTTAGGAGTCTTTGCTCTTTGGTTTTCGTAAAATATGCCTCAGGTGTCGGCGTAAAAGTTACTACGGTACTGGTCAAACCATGCTTCTTTTGCCCTGCACATGCTGCCAGAAGCAGTCTATGCCCTTGATGTACCCCGTCAAATTTCCCGATTGTGACTGCTCTAGCTTTCTCGCCTGTCACATCACTAATTTCTCTGATAATTTTCATCTGTCGCTAATCATTTTCAGCGGCAACAGCTGCTTTTGTTCCTGCTGATACCGATATATACCATAAAACGCTCCATCACTACCGTATATCCTAAACTCCTCACCGCAAGTAATATCCGGCGGTACTTCGACTCCGGAGAGCATTAACTTATTGCCGTTCATCAATAACTTCATCTGTGCGGCAGCTACTTTCACCACCCTTAGTTGGGTAAAAACAGAATCAGTCCCCTTGATAACCGTAGCTATCCTGTCTGCTCTTGTCAGTTCCTCTATTTGCCCCAGTTTAAGTGCTTCCTCGATCTTGTATTCACCTACCCGGGTACGGGTCAAGGCTGCCATTGCTCCGCCGCATCCTAACTTATCACCGATATCATGACATAGGGTGCGGATATATGTTCCTTTCGTACATTCGACCTGAAAGGTGATTTCCGGCAAATCAATCTTGATAATCTCTAGCTTGCTGATTCGTACCGCTCGTGGCTTGCGTTCTACATCCTGACCCAAGCGGGCTATTTCATAGAGCCTTTTTCCATTGACTCGTACTGCTGAATACATCGGTGGTAGTTGTTCGATATCGCCGATGAAATGAAAAAATACATCTTGTACCGCTTTCTCATCGACAGCAACCGCAGCTATTTTCAGTACTGTTCCGGTCATATCTTGGGTGTCAGTCGTTACCCCAAGGCGTAGTATCGCTAGATATTCCTTGTCTGACTCCAGTAAGTACTCTGCCGCTTTCGTTGCACTACCAAGGCAAATCGGCAAAACCCCTACTGCCGCCGGGTCGAGTGTACCTGTGTGACCGATTTTTTTTTGCTTCAATATTCCCCGCAGTTTTGCGACTACATCATGCGAGGTGAAACCACTCTCTTTATAAACATTAAGGATGCCATTTTGCATATATTGTCGTTTTTAGGGTAAAGGCAGATACCTAAACCAAGTACCTCATCACCCTACATTCTTTCGTGAATCAAGTTGCGCTTCTATCCTTGAAGAAATAATGTTCACCACATCATGAAATGTGCCTTTCATGGTCACACCCGCCGCTCGCACATGCCCGCCGCCGCCGAAGCAACCGGCGATCTCCGCTACATCGACGACTCCCTGAGAACGAAGACTGACCTTGTACTCATGTCCCCGTGTTTGATACATGAAAATCGCACATTCAACACCCTTGGTTGCCAGTAATCTATTGACGATGCCTTCAAAATCGCCTGAACCAACATGATAAAAATCAAGGGTACGGCGAGAAAGACAACTGACAATACAGCGACCGTCCATGAAGACTATACTCTCTAGTAATGCCCGCCCCAGGATTTGATGTTGTACGTAAGTCCGCTCAAAATAGGTGTCATTAAGTATTTGCGCAAAATCAAAGTCATATTTCATCAAAGCGGCAATGATTTCAAAGGTCTTCGGGGTCATCGAACCATAACGGAAAACCCCGGTATCATGAGCAATGCCGATATATATAGCCTTGGCAATATCAGCATCAAGCTCATCAGGGAAATCAAGCAAGCTGTAAAGTAATTCACATGTAGCCGCCGCTTCCGGTTGCATGATATTGATATCACCGTCACCATCATTGCTGACATGGTGATCGATGTTTATCCGGGTCTTGGCTTTCTTAAACAGATTTTCTGCTTTCCCCAAACGATTCTGCGGGGCATCGAGGGCAAAGAAGATATCGTACTCCTTGATGTCACTCTTGCCATCGTTAATAATTGCCTCAAACCCTTGTAAACAGGCAAAAAACGGTGGCGGTGTATCCAAGAAGACATCAACCCGCACCTCAGGAAGATTTTTTTGCAAGTAAAGGTAAAGGGCAAGTGACGCACCGATACAATCGCCGTCAGGACGGACATGCCCGGTAATCCCTATCGTTTTGGCTTCCTTTACCATTTCCAGTATCTTCACTTCGCTTCATCCTTTTTGACTGTCTCATCAATCAGCTTCGCCATTTTTGCCCCATATGCCATCGACTCATCAAGGGTAAATTTGAGTTCGGGAGTGTTGCGGAGATTGACCAACTGAGCCAGACGACTGCGCAAAAATCCCTCGGCACTCCTTAATCCTGCAAGTGTTTCCTCGCTGCTTTCCTCGTCATAGGTACTCACCCAGACCTTGCAGTTTTTTAGGTCTGCACTTACCAAAACCGCTGTAATACTGCAAAGAGGGTCGATGCGCGGGTCTTTTAGTTCACCTTGGATAATTTCCGAAAGTGCTCTTTGCACCTCGCTGTTGATTCGTGACTTACGATGATTAACTTTTCTCATCTGGGCACCTCCACCATCGTGTATGCTTCGACGATGTCATACTCCATTACTTGATCGAAGCCATCAAAGACCAGACCACATTCATAGCCTGCCCTGACTTCTTTGACATCATCCTTGAAGCGTTTGAGTGATGCCAGCTCACCCTCATAAATCTGCTCTCCCTCACGAGAGATACGAACTTTGCAGTTTCTTACAAAAATACCGTCGAGGACATATGAGCCGGAGATATTGCCTATCGCCGAAGCTCGGAAAATCTGACGGATTTCGGCATGACCCAAGACTTTTTCCTCAAATATCGGGTCAAGCATCCCTTTCATCGCCGCTTCAATGTCCTCTATTGCTTGATATATTACCTTGTAAAGGCGGATATCTACACCCTCACGTTCGGCACTGGTCTTTGCCATCACATCGGGACGAACATTAAAGCCAATGATAATTGCTGATGATGTGCTGGCTAGGGAAACATCGGATTCATTGATTGCCCCGACACCGCCGTGAATACACTTCACCACCACCTCTTCATTCGATAGTTTGAGTAAGCTCTCTTTGACTGCCTCGACGCTACCTTGAACATCAGCCTTGACGATGATGTTGAGTTCTTTCAGATTGCCTGCCTGAATCTTGCTGAACAAGTCATCAAGCGACATCTTCGCTTTGGTTTCCTCTAGCTTTTTCACCTTGCTCTGCGCCTGATATGTCTCGGCATAGGTTTTGGCAGTTTTGTCCGTCTCATGGGCAAGGAATATCTCGCCGGCAGTCGGTACACCGGAAAGACCGAGAATTTCGACCGGCATTGAGGGAAATGCACTCTTTACCCGCTCGCCCTTGTCATCTACCATCGCCCGTACCTTGCCGTAACACGCTCCCGCAGAAATGAAGTCACCGACGTGTAAAGTTCCTTTTCGTACCAATACCGTGGCAACGGGACCGCGCCCTTTGTCAAGTTCAGCTTCTATTACCATCCCCCTTGCCTGACGGTGGGGATTGGCTTTCAGCTCAAGGATATCAGCGGTAAGTATAATTGTCTCCAGTAAGTTCTCAATTCCCTCGCCGCTCTTCGCCGAGACGGGGACAAACTCTGTCTGTCCGCCCCAATCAGTAGGAATCAATTCATACTCTGTCATTTCCTGTTTGACCCGGTCGGGATTGGCACTGGGTTTGTCAATTTTGTTGATGGCGACAATAATTTCTATCCCTGCTGCTCGGGCATGACTGATGGCTTCCTTGGTCTGTGGCATGACTCCGTCATCGGCTGCTACTACCAATACAGCAATATCGGTGGCTGTTGCCCCGCGCATTCGCATCGCCGTAAACGCCTCATGTCCCGGCGTATCCAAAAATGTAATCGTTTGTCCATGAATTTCCACGGTATATGCGCCGATATGCTGGGTAATACCGCCTGATTCCTTCTCAATTACCCTTGTTCGTCTGATCGAGTCAAGTAAGGAGGTTTTGCCGTGGTCTACGTGTCCCATAACACAGATAATCGGCGGGCGTTTTACCATCTCTTGATCGTCTTCATCATCTTCTTTCAAAAGTTCCTCGATGATATCTATCTTGATTTCCTGTTCGCAGATAATATCATACTCAATTGCGATTTCCTCAGCTTCTGTATAGGATATTTCTGTATTGACATTGACAATCTGCCCCTGTAAAAAGAGTTTTTTGACAATACCTGAGGGTTGGAGGCGCATTTTTTCCGCCAATTCCTTGATTGTGAGTATTTCCGGTAAGGTAATGACTTTGATTTGCTCTTCATCCTTTCCCGCTTGTTTCTCGGGACGGATAAAAGCACCAACACGTCTTTGGCGGGTATTAGCCAGTACATCCTCATCCACATAGCGGAACTCTTTTTTGCTGCGGCGATCACGGTCGCTAATCTGACGGCGGGTGCTATCTTGATGCTTACTACCCTCTCCGGCTTTTTGACCACGTCCGGGTACGCCGGGACGACCGCTTCCATGCCGTCCGCTGCTACCGGGACGACCACCGCCCGGTCTCGTTCCCCGGGTATCACCCCGCTCACCTGTCATTGGTCGGGTATCACCCCCCGGTCGAGAACTGCCTTGTTGTGGTGAACGCCGATCGCTGGAATAATTCGGAGAACTAACCCGTCTCACCCCGTCTTGTTGTCTGCCGCCGCTTGGACGTGCCGTACCATCAGAACGAGGACGATCTGAGCGAGGGCGATCTGCACGAGTACCGCCATCAGAGCGGGAACGCTCGGGACGTGTACTTCCATCAGAGCGGGAGCGGTCGGAGCGAGGTTGCTCTGAACGTGAATGTTCAGGACGTGAACCACCGTCAGAACGATTGCGGTCAGAACGGGTGCGGTCAGGACGAGACTGTTCTCCTTGCGGTTTATTGACCCGCTCGCCTGTTTTTTTGGTTTGCTCCTTATCCTGTTTTTCCTGGCGTGGTTCAGTTATGGTTTGCTTCTCTTTATCAGTATCGTCTGTCGCTGTGCTAACGGTATTGTTTGCAGTAAGTGTGCTTACTGCTGGAAGCGTGCTTACTTCATCGCTACCGATGATATCTGTTACGATATCGTCTTTGGTGATTTTGCTTTCAGTGGTAGCAGGTTGCGGCCGCCGTTTTGGTGGCGGTGCTTTTCTCTCCGGCTGAGTGCTTTCAACTGCTGATGGTGCTGTGATTGGTTTGATGATTTTGTGTGGTGTTTCACCACCGCCCATCCGTCCCCCCCGTGAATAACCACGGTCACGGTCGCTGCTGCGGTCACGGTCGCCGCCACGATCACGGTCACGTCCGCCACCACCACCGCCGCTACGTCCATCACCTCTTCTTTCCCGTCCCGTGTTTTCGGGATTGAGGCTGATGATTATTCTCTTTCTTTTGCCCGGGGCTGACTCGTTCGCACTTCCCTTTACCGAAGCGGGAGGAGGCTCATTAGTTGTTTTGCCGCCGGTTTCATTGACCAAGGCGGTCAATGCCTTTGCGTTATCTTTTACTCCTGGCACAGTACTGTTTACTCCACTTTTCTTGGTGACAGCTGCTTCTTTTGCTGTTGCTGTAGCAGCTGTTGTTGTAGTTTCTTTTTTACTTTCTATTTGCTTGTTGTTTTCCGACCTGACCGTTTCCGGTTTGGCAGGTGTAGATGTAGGTTCAGGTTTGGTAGGCTCAGGTTTGGCAACTAGAGGTTTAGCAACCTCTGGTTTGGATGCCTTAGGCTCAATAACCTCTGGTTTAAGAGCCGAAGCCTTTGGGGTTACAGCTGCTTGATTTCCATATTTTTTCCGCACCATCGTGATGGCATCGTCTGATACCACACTTTGCGCCACTTTGACATCAATACCCTTATTATTCAGGAATGTAAGCAACTCTTTGCTAGGGAGGTTAAGCTCCTTAGCCAGTTCATGCACTTTCATTTTTGCCATTCCCCTACCGCCTTTCAATAGCTTTTGTATAAGCCGCCAATAACTTCATATAGAAGTATTATTTATCCTAAATCCCCAACCTTAAATCTTAGCTTCCTCGTCCAGTAGTTTACGGACAGCAACCGCAAAGCCTGTATCTGTCAATGCCAATGATACTCTTGCTTCTTTTCCCATCGCCTGTCCTAACTCCGTGCTTATGCCGAAAAAATATATGGGAACTTGATAAAAATTACAAGCATCACTAAATGATTTTCGGGTATTGGCAGAGGCATCTTCGGCGACAATCACCAACTTCGCTGTACCGCTCTTGATTGCTCGTTCCGTCATGTAGCCGCCGCTAACCAGATACCGTGCTTTGGTTGCCAATCCCAGCATCCTACAAATCTTCTGTGACTTCTTCGCTGTCTTCGCTTCCATCTACATCCTCGGCGGGATATTCCTCGTCCTCGTATTCCTCATCTTCATATTCCCCGTCTTCGTACTCTTCATCCTCATCTTCGTACTCGCTATACTCGTCATCTTCGTACTCATCATCGTATTCATCATCATATTCATCATAATCATCAAGGTAATCCTCGTAGCGGAAGCCGGGAGCATCCTTGGCTTGGGTCTCGGATTTGATGTCAATCTTGTATCCTGTCAGTCGTGCTGCCAACCGCGCGTTTTGCCCCTCCCTGCCTATCGCCAGAGATAGCTGATAATCGGGAACGACCACCTTGGCGGTTTTGTCATCAGGATCGGCAAAAACGGCAACAATCTTGGCAGGTGCAAGTGCGTTTTGAATCAAGGTACTGGGATTGGCATCCCAGTTGACGATATCTATTTTTTCCCCTCGTAGCTCATCAACCACCGAACTGACACGAGAACCGTTGAGACCTACACAAGCACCAACTGCATCGACTTGGGGATTGTGTGACCATACTGACATTTTGGTGCGGCTTCCGGGTTCACGAGCAATACCGACGATTTCAACTGTTCCGTCTTTGATCTCCGTCACTTCTGACTCAAACAAGCGTTTTACCAACTCGGGATGTGAACGGCTTACTAGTATCCTTGGCCCTTTGGCGGTATTGTTTACTTCGAGGACAAAGACCTTCAAGCGTTCCTGTATTCGGAAGCTTTCACTTTTTACCTGTTCATTTTCATTGAGAATTGCATCAATTTTGCCCAGATTGATACTGATATTTCGTCCCATGAAACGCTGGACGACTCCGGTTACAACATTCCATTCTTTCCCCGCAAACTGATTGAAGACAACACTTCTTTCTTCCTCACGCAGTTTTTGTAAGATTACGTTTTTGGCATTTTGGGTAGCAATACGTCCGAAGCTCTTCGACTCAACGGGAAAGCTAATGGTTTCGCCCAGTACCGCATCTTCCCTGATTAACACCGCTTCTTCCAAGGATATCTGTAAAGCCTTGTCCTCGACTTCCTCAACAATCTCTTTTTCTGCATAGATAATGTATTCGCAGGTCTCGCGATTCATCTCTACCTTGACATTGTCAGATTTGCCGAAGTGATTTTTGCAAGCGGTAATCAATGAGTTTTCGATAGCTTCAAATATCGACTCCCGACTGATTTCCTTTTCTCGCTCCAGAATATCCAAGGCTTCCATTAACTCTTTGTTCATTTCCGTTCCTCCTTGTGAGATTGCAGGTTAACCGTTTTGGCAAATCTTTTGCCGCATGGTTTTGCCGCCAATGACGGATTACCATCTGTAATTTTCTATCCCAGCAGTTTAGTTACTGTCAAAATCAAAGCTAAGACGGATTACGGCAATATCAGAACGCAAAAAAACTATCTCGCCGTCTTCACTTTTCATCGTAATACTGTTCTCATCAAAACTGTCAAGCCATCCCAAGTAGAGCTTTTCATCAGTGGCAGTTTTGGCTTTTCCTGTCTTTTTCTCGGTTTTCTTAACACTCTTTTCGGCAAAGGTCGCCGTAGTGTTCGTTGTTGCCTTATAGGGGCGGTAAGTTTTAATCTCCACCTTTTTGCCGATACTCATTTCCAGATGGATATCCTTTTTCAGCTGGCGGGTAAGTCCGGGACTGGACACTTCAAGGATATAAGCATCGGGAATGAAGTCTTCTTCGTCAAGAGAAGCAGTGAGGGAACGGCTTACTGCCTCGCAATCACTAATCGCCACCCCGCCGTCCTTGTCAATATATGCACAAAGAATATAGTCGCTGCCCTCTTTTCTATACTCGACATCATAAATCTTCACCCCATGCTGTTTGGCTATCGGCTCTAACAAGGCAATGGTTTTCGTTTCATATACATTACTGCGTGACATGGTTTTCCCCGGCAGGTATGTGTCGTCATTGGAATTTGTCCTATTCCGATGAATGACATCGTTCCCTGCAAATACGCACTATTACTAAGTTCGTTCCTTTTCCTAAAAAAGTGAGCCGCGAGGCTCACCTTTTACCGTAAATCAAAATTCTTGTTCATCATACTACGAAAAAAAGCCGAATGCAAGGGTAAATTTGCGAAAATCGGGAAAAATTGGGAAAATTTGCGAAAATCTGTAGATTTATGTTAAATTCCATGAAATTTCTTGGATTTTATCCTTGTGTTCTTAATTACTTGCTTGAAATCGTGTACGTGCCAGTCAATAAGTGCCTGTTCACCTCATGCGTTCCACCCGCCTACCTCTCAAACCCACAACACGGGTTTGTTCGTTCGGCTAACAGCGGAGCCTAAAATCCAGTCTCCGCTTGTTTCACTTAAAATCGGTGAACGTGCGCACTTACTGACCGACACGAGACCAAATCCCTGCCATCGCCGTAAACCCCTCGTACATAAAATGAAACTTACCGCTTCCCTTACCGGGTAAACTAGCTTCATGATGGAAATGACCGCAATACCAATGCGAATATTGCAGCTGTTTTTCTATCTCATCAAGCCATTTCTCCATACTGTGATCGACATCAGTATAAACAAAAGGCACAATCTGCCGGATATATTTGTGCGGACAGGTATGGGAAAGAACAATATCCACTTGCCATTTGACCGCCGCCAGCGACTTTTCGACTGTGGTTTTTTCTGCTGCTGAGAGTTGCTCGTCCTCCCACCAGCGATAACCGTGGTTGAGCCGCCACTCTTTGTCAATACTAAAAGCTCCGCCGATAACCAGACAATTTTTGCCTGCCAGTTCATATATCTCCCCATCCTTGGCAAACAAAAGTGCGGGGAACTCCGCTTCCTGATAGACATTTGCCCCGCACCAATTTATTTCTTGATATGTTTCAATATTAGTCGGGCGTACTTCATGATTTCCCCTTACCAAAAAAAGAGTAATCGGCAGCTTGGAAAGCCGCTTTTTTAACCCATAATCAGAACGAGGGTCATTTTCATGATAATTCATTTTGTCAAAGTAGTTGATCCCCGCATCACCAAGAATCACCAAGATATCTTCCTTGGTCGTCTTCATGCGTTTGCAAAACTGCTCAACGCGCACGAAATCCCTGTGAGTGTCGCCGGTAATGAATATCACGGTTTGTGTACTCCCTTTATTGCTCTACTATATAATTAACATCGCATCCCCATAGGAATAAAAACGATATCGTTCCCTAATCGCTTCCGTATATACCGCCATCGTTCGTTCATGCCCGGCGAAAGCAGAAACCAGCATGATTAACGTCGATTCCGGCAGATGGAAATTGGTTAGCAGTACATCGACTACTTGAAAAACATGCCCCGGCTTGATGAAGATATCGGTCTCGCCGGAAGCGGGCAAAAGTGTAAAAGGCTCTGTTCTCGGAGACAAACGTGCCGTTGCTTCCAAGGTGCGACAACTGGTTGTGCCAACTGCTATCACGCGCCCGCCATTTGCTTTCGTCTCGTTGATGGTAGCCGCGGCATTAGGTGAAATATGGTAAATTTCACTATGAAGGCGGTGTTCATCGATATTTTCCGTGCGCACGGGGCGAAATGTCCCAAGCCCGACATGGAGGGTAATAGCGGCAATCCGCACTTTCATTGCTTCAATCCGGCTAAGTAACTCCGGGGTAAAATGAAGTCCGGCTGTTGGTGCTGCCACTGAGCCTTTGTGACAGGCATAAACGGTTTGGTAGCGGTCAAAATGACTGACCGAGTCAGTCAAAACACCAGATTTCTCCCCACCCGCAGAAGCTGAAGCTGTAACTCTATTTACAGGATTACACTTCTCTCCCGCTTTTGCTGAAGCTGTTTTCAACTCCGCCTCTGAGATATACGGCGGCAGGGGCATTTCCCCTATTTCCGCCAAGAGGTCATCGAAATCACCCTGATAAACAAGTTCCACTATTCTAATGCCATCATCACCGAGACCGACTACTTTTGCCGTCAGGCGACCATCAGCAAACGAGAGGCTATCCCCCTGACGGCACTTTCGCCCCGGCTTCGTGAGTGCTTCCCAGACATCACCATCATGACGGCGAAGCAGCAATAGCTCAACTGCTGCACCGTCACTTCTTTTTCCATGAAGCCTTGCGGGTATCACCTTGGTGTCATTGAGGACAAGACAATCACCGGGACGCAGGTATTCAACGATATCACCAAAGCCGCGGTGATGGTTGATGCCGCTTTCCCGCTCCACCACCAAAAGGCGTGAGTCAAGGCGATTCACCGGTGGTTTTACGGCAATCAATTCCGGTGGCAAATAGTAATGGAAATCCTTTGTTTTCATGGAGTCATCATATCACTTCGCAAAAATGCTGCCCACGCCCTTTTTGCTTCATAAATATCTACCTTGCTCGAAGCTTCCCATGGAGCGTGCATATTCATTATGGCGATACCGCTGTCAATTACTTTCATCCCGTAATTAGCTAGAATATAGGCTATCGTCCCGCCGCCGCCCGCATCGACTTTGCCCAGCTCGGCAGTCTGAAAGCGAATCCCATTTTCATCAAAAATACGGCGCAAATATCCCAGATACTCGGCGTCAGCATCATTGGAGCGGGATTTACCGCCGCTGCCGCCAAACTTACTGACAAACACCCCTGCCCCCATTAACGATGCGTTGCGTTTGTCAAAGCTAGATTTGTAGATCGGATCATATGCGGCACCGACATCAATTGACAACATTGCTGATGAAGCAAGGGTACGGCGCACATCAAGCTCATTATACTCACCCATCAGATTCATCAGCTCCGCTACCGTATTTTCAAAGAAACGCGAGTGCATTCCCGTTGCTCCAACACTACCGATTTCTTCTTTGTCGGCAAAAATCAAACACGCTGTCTTCGCCACATCAGCGGTTTCCAACATCGCAATCAACCCGGGGTAAGCGCAAACACGGTCATCTTGACCATATGCGAGTATCATACTGCGGTCAAAGCCTGCCTCCCGCGCTCGCCCTGCCGGGACTACTTCCAGTTCGGCAGAGATGAAATCTTCTTCTTCAATATCATAGTTTTGCTTGAGTATTGCCAGTACGTTCTTTTTGATCAAATCCTTGCCCGAGTCAGCAGCATCGGCTTTCGTTTCCTCAACCACTTTTTCATTATTTTCATTAATAATCAACGGGCGGTTGCCAATCACGATATCAAGGGCTTCACCCTCGATAACCTTACTTGCCTTTTTTTCCATCTGCTCACGCGCCAAATGCGGCAGCAAATCAGGGACAAAGAAAACCGGGTCATCTTCCTTTTCGCCGATATTCACCGTTACCGTTGTCCCATCCTTTTTCACCACCACCCCATGCAGGGCAAGGGGAATCGTGACCCATTGATACTTTTTGACACCACCGTAGTAATGGGTATCAAGATAAGCAATACCATCTTCCTCATAAAGAGGGTTTTGCTTGATGTCAAGGCGCGGCGAATCAACATGAGCTCCGAGAATATTCATCCCCTGCGCACACGGCAGTTTGCCGATATTGAATGCCACGAGCAATTTGTTTGCCAAAGTACGGTAAACCTTGTCGCCCCGAGTAAGCTTCGTCCCCTTGGTAATCAGAGCATCAAGATCACGATAACCGTTTTCTTGCAGGAGGGTAATCGTGATGTCGATACACTCTCGCTCCGTCTTGCCACGGTCAAGAAAGTTGCGATAACCACTAGCCAGCACTTCAATTTCTTTTAACTCCTCCGCACCATAAAGTTCCCATATGTTTTTCTTTTCCATGTCTTATTCCTCTCTAGATGGTTTAGTGTTCCAACCCTTACTCCCTAAGCTCCGCTGCAAAAAGCCGCTTTAGCTGCTTCACCACCTTGGTGATACAAACTTGCGTTTCCTCCGCAGTCAAGGTCTTCTTACTCGATCCAATCGTAAGCCGCAGAGTAACACTCTTCTTACCCACAGGGATTTGCTCTCCTTGGTACTCTCCCATGAAAGCAACATTACGAATCAAGCTGTCTTTTTTCATGACCTCCCTTACTGCCACCTCAATCTGCTCCCATGTCAAATCAGTATCTGTCAAAACTGACAAATCATAGTCGATGCGGGGATATTCCGGCAAAGGACTAAAGCGGTTGGTTCGTGAGGCATACGGTATCAGGGCATCGATGTCCAGTTCAAACAACATCACCGTGGCATTTTTTATATTACATGACAATGCGTGACGGGAAGCAAGTAAACCCAGATTGCCAATAATCTGCTCGCCGATAATGATGTTTTGCCAAAGTGCGGGGTCAACCCATGATGGCTCTTCCCGGCGGGCAAATGTATAGCCCTCGATATGTGTATAGCGGGGTAGAGCCGCCAAAACGCCCTTGACCCGATCAAAAAGGCGGGCAAAATCATCCTTGGGGGCAACAAATGCTCCCGCAATGAAACGCCGCTGTAACGGTAGTTTTTCCTGCTCATCATAGCGAGCTTCCCACTCATCACCATTAAACGTCCGCGCCGCTTCAAAGATTGCAAACTCGGAAAAATAGCGCAAATTCTCACTCACCGCCCGACAGATATTCGGTAATAGGCTTGACCGTAAGTAACTTTCGCTCGGTGATGGCGGTGCTTCCAGTCTAAGTGTCTTTGCTGACAACCTTGACTCCCGTTCATCCATACAGGCAAACAAGTTTATCCCGGGGACAAAAGGAGAAATATACTCATCATTCATCCACGGATAAGTAAAAATTTCCCGCAGACCGCAGCGGAAAGCCAAGTATTCCTTAATAGCACGTTCTTTGTCATAATCAGGTTGATTGATTGCCGCGGTAAAAGTGGTGGTGATATCAGCAGCAGCGAAGTTTTCATATCCAAAAAGCCGCGCCACTTCCTCCATGATATCCTCAGGAATGGAAATATCACCGGTAGCCCGCCATGACGGCACAGCTATCTTTAGAATTTCGTCTGCTTTAGTTGGGCGAATATCGTCTTTTTGGCAGTCTTCGTTTGTTTTCTCTGTATTACTTTCTGCTTCCACCGTAAAGCCAAGCCGCCGCAAAATCCGCTCAATCTCACTCACGGGGATTTCCTTACCCAGTCGCTTGATGAGCCATCTGGTCGATACCGAAATCGGCTCTTTCACGGCAACGAGTTTCGCAGGATAATTATCCGTGAAAGCGACAACTTGGTGCTGCGGATAAATTTCCCTGAATAAGTGCATTGCCAATGATAATGCCTGCTCGGTGCGTTCGGAATCGACTGCCTTTTCAAAACGAGTGGCTGATTCCGTCCGTATTTCATGACGGGCGGCACTGCGGCGGACAGAAGCTGCGGCAAAGTTGGCTATCTCCAAAATCACATCCTTGGTCGTGTCATGGACAGAGTTCTTCTGTCCCCCCATCACCCCTGCAAGGGCTATTGCCTCTTTCTGATTGGCGATTACCATATCGTAAGCTGTTAAAGTTAATTCATCCTCACTAAGCAGTAACAGCTTCTCACCATCCTTCGCCATGCGGATCGTAATTTGGTCAGATGCGATGTCAGCATCAAAAGCATGAGTCGGCTGCCCGGTCGCTAACATTACGTAGTTGGTAATATCTACAATAGCATTGATCGGCTTCATTCCCACCCGCCATAGCCTGCTTTTGATGGCAAATGGTGATGGTTTAACCAAAAGTCCCTCTATCCTAGCTCCCATATAACGGCGGCAAAGATCCGGCATCGTTATTTCGATGGCAAGGGTCGTTTCCGTCGGTGAAACCCATTCAGTAAATCCGATAAGCGGTAAGTCATAAATAGCAGAAATCTCACGAGCAATCCCATAATGTCCCCACAAATCAGGACGGTTAGTCAAGGATTTGTTGTCGATTTCGAGGATCGTGTCTTCTAAATCCAAAGCCGTGGCAAGCGGTTCTCCTGTTTTGACATTGAACTCTGAAAGGTCAATCACTGCCGCTTCATCATCACCGGGGAAGAGGTCAAGTAAACCTATCTCTGCGGCTGCGCATATCATCCCGTAGCTTTCCACGCCCCGAAGCTTTGCCGCCTTGATTTCCACCAACTCACCCACACCATGCCAGCGTACCCATGCCCCCGGCTTGGCAACGGCAATTTTCATTCCCTCATAGATATTTGAACCGCCACAGACGATTTCCCGGATATCACCGTCTCCGATGTCGGTACAGCAAATCTTTAGTTTGTCGGCGTTGGGATGGGGCAAAATAGTCTTGATTTCTCCGACGATTACCGCACTAAGCCCCGCTGCCGGTTGTGTCACCGCCTCCACCTCGACCGTAGACATCGTAAGGTCAAAGGCAAGTTTTGTGATCTCGAGGTCAGCAGGTATTTCTACGAAATCTTTTATCCAAGCAAGTGAAATTTTCATCTTTTGTCTCCTGATTGTTACTTTTGTCTTTAATGAAACTGGTTCAAAAAACGCAAATCTGAGCTACGGAACAGACGGACATCATCAATGCCGTAACGCATCATCACCAGACGGTCAAGACCGACATTGATATAGAAACCGGTATATATGGCAGGGTCCAGACCTGCCGCCCTGAGGACATTGGGATGCGGTGCGCCGCCGGGCATGATTTCTATCCAACCTACATGCTTGCAAACACTACAACCTTTACCATCGCATACCAAACAACCCATGTCGATTTCAAAGCCGGGTTCGACGAAAGGAAAGAAACCCACCCGCATCCGCACCGGAACATCACGACCAAAAACTTTGGACAAAATCGCTTGAATCATTACCTTTCCCGCAGCAAAAGTGAAATCCTCCTGCACAATCAGGGCTTCATATTGAAAGAAAGCACGTTCGTGACGGGCATCGGTTGACTCGTTGCGATATGCGCGACCGGGATAAACGAAACGATATGGTGGGGTGTGGGTTTTCATATGACGAACGCTGGCTCCGGTCAAATGAGTACGCAGACAAAGACGCGCCCCGCCGCTTCGCTCGGCATGTCCTGCCAACCAAAATGTATCCATGCTATCACGTGCGGGATGGTCAGGGGGAAAGTTAAGGTAGTCAAAATTGTAAAGCTCGCTGGTGATGTCAGCTTCATCAAATATCGCAAACCCCAATGAACGAAAAGCATCATTTAGGTCATAACAAATCTGGGTAATCGGATGAAGCCCGCCGTTTGCCGGACTTTTCCCGGGAATAGTGCAATCAAAATCTACGGGGACAGCGGTGGTTTTCAACAATAGCTCCTCGGTTTTTTGCTCTATCATGACGGATAATCGGCTCTTCAATTGATTGAGTGCCCGTCCCGCATCAGCACGAGCCGTGCCGGAAAGAGCGGGAATTTCTTTCATCAATTTGGCGATTTCCCCTTGTTTTCCCAAAAAAGCTGCCTTGACAACTTTCATCTCCTCAGTATCCGCCGCCGCACTCACTCGTGTCTCTGCATCATTTAGAATCGCATCTATCGCTTCTTGCATTTGTTACCTCCGAACATGAACCCCAATTATAGTACTGTTGTTTGTTGTAAATGATATTACCATAGTGCAGGGAAAATATCTATTGATAAATAAATGGATTGCTTCGGCGATTGATTGCTATGAAGTATTTGTAAAAGAAAACTGTAAATGCTATGATAATGATGTTGGCGGTTTTGTCCCCGAAAGGAGCTAGATAATGATAGTCATCAACTATGGAAACGATATCATCAGCAATACCTACGAATCCCTCCAAGCCTCCGATATCCACAAGTATCTGCGGCGGGAGCAAAAAGTCGCCATCAAACCCAACTTGGTCGTTCCCCGTCCTGCAAGCGGCGGAGCTACCACCCACGCTGAAGTCGTGGAAGGAATCATTATTTTCTTACAAGAATATGGAATCAAGGATATTTCCATAATCGAAAGTGCCGCCATCGGCGAAAGCACTCGCCTTGGCTTCAAAAATTGCGGTTATGAAAGGTTGGCGCAAGAATATAAAGTGATGCTGTTTGACCTGAAAGATGATCGTGTCACTCACCTGACTCACAGTGGGTATCAACTGGGTTTATGCAACCGAGCTCTTGATGCTGATTTCCTCATCAACGTCCCGGTGCTGAAATCACATTGCCAAACACGGATGACCTGCTGCCTCAAAAATATGAAAGGCTGTATTCCTGACAGCGAAAAGAGGCGTTACCATACCATGGGGCTTCATAAACCGATTGCCGCTCTCAACGCCCTCATTAAGACTCATTATTGTGTCGTTGATGGAATTTGCGGTGATTTGTCCTTTGAAGAGGGAGGAACTCCGGTAGAATCGAAGCGGATTATCGTCGGTGCAAATCCTGTTCTTGTTGACTCATTTTGTGCTGAACTCATCGGTTATCGCCCTGATGACATTGAACATCTGGCTATCGCCCGCCGTCTCGGTGTCGGTGAGTATTATAATGAACAGACAGAGGTGGTTTCCCTCAACACCCAAAACAAACCCAAGCAAAATGCCAAGGTCACACGGATTGCTGAACGTTATGAACGGCTGATAAATGCTGATTCGGCTTGTTCAGTATGTTACTCTTCGCTCATCTATGCCCTCTACCGCTTGAACGGCCGCACCGAGGACAAACTGTTCATCGGTCAAGGATACCGAAATAACGACGGCAAAGACTTGTGTGCCAAAAAGACTGACAAGTGTGTCGGTATCGGTGATTGCACTCGTGGCTTCTCCTGCTTCGTCCCCGGCTGCCCGCCGAAAGCGACCGATATTATCGATTTCTTGCGCTAGGGAGTGGTTCGTGGCAGGTTAAGTTGGTTTGCTATCCTCTAAATATACATCCACTATTTGCGTGTATCCCTCTTTTTGTAGTTGTTCTATTTGGAACTTCTTGTTCTTGTTCATCCATATGACGAGAACTATCTCCCCTTGTTCACGTTCAAGTTGGGCTTTTTGCATGATTTCTATTACTTTGCTATTTTCTACCCCTTTTTCAATAAGATAAGCTCTTCGCTCCGACTGCTCAGGAACAACAAAGCCACGCTCCATCAGTAAGAGAATTATCCGCTCAAAACCAAGTGAAAAACCAACTGCGGGAACATTTTTCCCTGTAAATGCGCCAATCATTTTGTCATAACGACCGCCGCCGCCGAGGCTTCCTCCCAGTTCGGGAACGTTTACTTCAAAAACCGTACCTGTGTAATACCCCATTCCCCGGACTAAAGTGGGGTCAAAAACGATTTCCCATTCTGATGTTTTGAGGGCGAGGATGTTATTGATTACCGTACCCAAATCTGCCGCCACATGTGGGTTTAAGTATCCTTTGAGAAGTAAAGCCAGTTGTTTCATCAATGAAGACGCATCGCTTTCTCTTCCTAACTTTTGCAATACGGCGATAATATCAAGCACTTTCTTAATTTTTACAGAATCAAAACCTTTTTCCTCCAGTTCGGCAAGAACACCGTCGTTACCGATTTTTTCCATTTTGTCGAGGCTGGCAAAGACCTCTGTTTGCTCTTCTTCGCCAAAACCGCAGTATGATGCCATAAACGACAGTATCCTCCTATCGTTCACCCGGATTTGAAAACCCTTAAAACCGATTTTCGTCAAAGCCTGTGCCGTGGCAAGGATGAGTTCAACTTCGGCGGCAGAGCTTGCATCACCGATGATATCTATATCGCACTGGGTGAATTGACGAAAACGGCCGCGTTGGGGGCGGTCAGCTCGCCAGACATTACCGATTTGGAGGGCTTTGAACGGAGTGGGAAGCTCATTTTCGTGGGCGGCAAAATACCGTACCAAGGGAACGGTTAAGTCGTAACGTAAACCGCTGTCGCATAAGTCATTTTCACTTTCCGCATTTTGCAAGGATAGTTTCTCGCCTCGCTTTAGTATTTTGAAAATTAACTGCTCGTTATCGCCGCCCTGCTTACTGCTTAGGTTCTCAATATGCTCTACTGCGGGGGTATCAATAGCAGTATAGCCAAAACTACGATATGTGCTTCTAATCACTTCAAGGACATACTCACGTATCTGCATCTCGATGGGTAAAATGTCCTTCATTCCGCTTACCGGCTTCTTTTTGAGTGGCATATTCATTTCCTCTTTCTCCTCCCGCTTCATTGACCGTATCAGTCAATTTGCATGACCTGACTTTTTCATATCTCCCTTGTAATGCGTTTATTCCCTGACTTCACTCTTCACTTTCCGTGCTGCCGCTTTCATTTCCTTTGCGTTTTCGGTCACGGCACTAGTCACCGCTTCCGTTCCCAGAAGCCTAGCAAGCTCTGCCAACGATTCCTCATCATCAAGACTATCAATCAACGTAACTGTCCGTTCATTTTTCACTTCCTTGCGAATAGCGAAATGCGTGTCCGCCATTGCCGCAATTTGTGGTAGATGGGTAATGCAGATAACTTGATGTGCCGCCGTCAAAGCCGCCAGTCGTTCAGCAATCTTCCAAGCAGTCTTACCGCTGATACCCGCATCTATCTCATCGAACAAAAGTGTTCCCTTTGATTCAATCCCTGCTTTAATCGTCTTTAGTGCCAGCATAACCCGTGACAGCTCACCGCCGCTCGCTACTTGATGTAAGGAACGAAGTTCTTCCCCCAGATTGGGGGCAATCATGAAAGTCACCTGATCATAGCCATCGGCACTAAAACTCTCTTCATCAGGCGTGACTGTGACCTCAAACCTGACATCGGCAAAACTAAGTTCACGAAGTGCTGTTTGCATCTGTAGAGCCAATGTCTTGCCCGTTTGTGTCCGCAAAAGCGATATTTCCCGGCAGATATCGAGGACTTGTGCTTTCTTCCCTTCACATCTTTCCTCTAATCCGGCACGATAATTTTCATAGTCCAAAAGGATGGTGAGACGACTTTCTTTTTCTTCTTTGAGGGTCAAAATTCCTGCAATATCCGTATGGTATTTCGTCTTCAAATGATTGAGTTGATTGAGGCGGCTTTCGGTGGCTATAAGTGTCCGCTCATCAAACTCCAGACCCGCCATATATGCAGTCACACTATGGTTGAAATCATTTAGCAAGGTATCAATGTCACTTAGCTGTGCCGCAAGATTGGAAAGCTCTTCATCATCTCCGGTAACACTCATCACCTCTTTCAAAACCCTGCCAATAGCTGCTCCCGCACTCGCTTCACTGTCATAACCGGTAACATTATGGGTGTTCCCCAGAACTTCCCGCAGCTTGCCCGCATTTGCCATCTTGCGCCAGTCTTTTTCACATTGCTCGTCTTCACCAATGATTAACGCCGCTTGTTCGATTTCGTTTATCTCATGTTCAAGTAACTTTATTTCCCGCTGGCGGGCGGATTCGCTGGTACTTTCATGGTTTAGTTCTCGGCATAACTCATTGTATTCTCGCACAGATGTACGTAAACTATCTTTTAGGGCAAAGAGTTCATCTTTTTGCCCCAAATCATCGAGAATTTCCCGGTGGTTAGCCACTTTCAGCAAGGAGTGGCGTTCATGCTGACCGTGAATATCGAGTAATGCCGCCGCTAGTGTCCGCACCTCTGCGGCACTGACTGATTCTCCGTTTATCTTCATGACGGAACGGTTAGGCATTATCCGGCGGCTAATGACGAGAATACCGTCTTCACCCAAAGGTAAATCCATCGCTGCCACCGCTGCTCTTTGTTCAGGGCGGTCAATCACAAAAGTCAGACTAACTGTGGCATATTCTGCCCCGCTGCGAATAATTCCCCGCCGCGGCTGTCCGCTGACCTGGGTTTGCCCTGCATAAGTTTGTTCGCCTTGGCTTTGGGAGGCATGGATTTGGGTGTTTGCC
Source organism: Lachnospiraceae bacterium (assembly GCA_031280955.1). Lineage (GTDB taxonomy): Bacteria > Bacillota > Clostridia > Lachnospirales > Lachnospiraceae > UBA935. The sequence continues at coordinate 107,282 of JAITGA010000030.1, read as the reverse complement.
CGTCCCTTTCCCCCTTGGCTTTTTTCTACCAGTTCGATTTTTTCCCCTAGAGCCAGATTAATAGAGCCGAGTATTATCGACTTCCCCGCTCCCGTCTCCCCGGTCAGGATATTTAGTCCCGGCTCAAAGAAGACTTCTGCTTCCTCAATCAACGCCAGATTTTTCACATTCAGGCTAAGTAACAACTTGACCTCTTCTGCCCTGCTTGGGCACTGTCCATATTTGCATGTCCCATAGCTTACATGTTCTAATACTTAATGGAAACACTTCCTCTTCTCATCGTATCACTACTTCAATTTGAAATCAACGCATATATCCTATTTCTGACACTTTCAACCGCATCGGCATTTCTAATTGCTACCATTATCGTATCATCACCTGCGATACACCCCGCTATCTCAGGCAAACGCAGCGCATCAATAACTGCCGCAACTGCCATTGCCATCCCGGCAACAGTCTTGATGACCAAAAGATTTCCGGCTATTTCCGCTGACACGAAGCCGCCTTTCAAAACGCCGATATACTTATCGCTTGGGCCGCTGACATCAGGCAAGGGACAAACATAACAGTTTCGTCCATTGATAGCTGACGTTTTTGCCAGTTGTAATTCGCGAATATCTCGTGATACCGTGGCTTGGGTTATCAAAAACCCTGCTTTTTTCAAGTAGTCCGCCAGTTCAATTTGGGTTTCGATTTGATGTTCACGGATTAGTTCCATTATTTTCGCTTGTCTTATTCTTTTCATCTCCTAACTCCTTATATTGCTCCACCAACTAAATTTTACCAAGTATTTACGATAATTTTTGCGTATAGCTTCGGGAAAGATATACCTAATCAACTCCCCTTCCTATAGAGGTGGGGGCATCTCTCTCTTTGATATTATAACTTCTCCTTTAATGTTTCCAAAAAGTTAGTTTTACTCAATTTAACAAATGTCGTCGTTCGCATTGCCTTGGTGATGGTAATCCGCTCCCCAGTCTTCATCGTCATTCGGTAATGACCGTCAAAGACTGCCTCGACAGTCTGTACCTCACCTTTTTTGCCCAACTCAATCTCTACTGCCACCTCGTCATCAGCAGAAAGAATAATCGTGCGGCTGCGCATCGAATGGGCGCATAACGGCGTGAGGATAATGATATCGGCACAGGGCGGGGCAATCGGACCGCCGGCAGAAAGATTATAACCGGTCGAGCCTGTCGGAGTCGAGACAATCAAGCCGTCAGCTACATAACTGGTGAGCTTCACCCCATTAACATAGAGGGAAAAATAAATCAATTTGACCGATTGAGGCGAAGCAATGACAATGTCGTTAAGGGCAAGCTTGTTGTCGCTAACGTGAGCCTTATCATAAAAAATCGTCTCGTCTATAAACTCACCGTTATTTTCCCCGCCGACTATTCCTGTCAACATCATTCTCTCTTCCCGGTCATATTGGTTGGCAAACAAACGCTGTAGGGCTGCTTCAACACTGTTTTTGCCCGAGTTTACTAAAGGAGTAACCTCGGTGAGGAAACCGAGATACCCGAGGTTGATACCGAGAAAAGGAATACCCAAACTACCGTGTGCCGCCACTCCCCGCAGGAGAGTCCCGTCACCGCCGAGGACAATTATCAAATCTGCAAGCTCCGGCGCATTGACACAGCTCTTTTCGTTCTTTTCAATAAATGAACGGATTTGTGCCGCTGTTTCAGAAGCTCCGTCTTTGTTTTCATTGGTAATAATGAAAAATTTGTCCATAACAGTCCCTTACTTCTTCGTTTTTGCCAGTATCTTCTTGATAATTGATTGATTGTCAAAGCCGTGTTTCGCTTTGAGTAAATCAACATCGCCATGCTCAATATATGTATCCGGCAGGGTTATTTGGATGACCTTGACCCTCGGCTTTTTTTCCGCAAGCAAGTGCAGCACCTTTTCCCCGAATGCGCCGCTGGCGACATTTTCCTCAAGGGTGACGAAAATCTTGTGCTTGGCAGCAAGGCTTAGTATCATCTCTTCATCAAATGGTTTCACGAAGCGGGCATTTACAAGGGTACAGCCATATCCTGCTTCCTTGATTTTCGTCCGAATTATCTCACCCTCTTTGACCATGCTGCCCACAGCCAACAGGCAAATATCACTCTCATCATATATCATTTCCGCTTTTCCTGCCACTATCGGGCTGCGATACCCCTCCAGTCCCCCATATGCCGTGCCGCGGGGATAGCGGATTGCCACCGGTGCCGAAAGTTGGAGGGCAAATTGCAACATATCGGCAAGCTCCCACTTGTTTTTCGGAGCCATGATATAGAGTCCCGGGATTGAGGAAAGGTAAGATAAATCAAAAGCTCCATGATGGGTTTCACCATCACCGCCGACCAATCCCGCACGGTCAATCGCAAAAACAACTGCTAGATTTTGCAAGCAAACATCATGAACTATCTGGTCATATCCCCGTTGGAGGAAGGAAGAATAGATAGCCACGACCGGCTTCATTCCTCCTGCCGCAAGTCCGGCGGCAAAAGTAACGGCATGTTCTTCAGCGATCCCGACATCAAAAAAGCGATGCGGATACTTTTTGCGGAAGCGTTTTAACCCGGTGCCGTCAGGCATCGCTGCCGTGATTGCCACGATTCGTTCATCTTCTCCTGCCAGTTTAGTGATAACACGTGAAAAGACATCGGTATACTCAACATTCTTTTCCTTGACCGCCAAGCCCGTTTTGAGGTCAAAGGGGTCAGTGCCGTGAAAACGGGCGGGATATTTGAGGGCATAAGGATAACCTCTTCCTTTTTCCGTGATAACATGAATCAAAACCGCTTGATTGATTCGTTTGGACTCACGGATTAAACGGGTTATTCTTGCGATATCGTGACCATCAACCATACCCATGTAGCGGATTCCTAAGTCCTCAAAGAACATCCCGGGAATGACCCTTTGCCTGATTGATTCTTTTGCTCTTTGCAAACCGCGGGTCATTTTGTCGCCATACTTCCTGTCACTCAGGATATTGTAGACTCCCTCTTTGATGTCAAGATAGGCATCGGCAGTACGGACACGGTTGAGATATTTGGACATACCACCGACATTTTCCGAAATCGACATGTTGTTATCGTTTAGAATAATAATAAACGGACTGTCGAGGCGAGCGGCGTTGTTGAGTGCCTCATAAGCCATCCCCCCTGTCAATGAACCATCGCCAATCACGGAGATAATAGTGTGGTTTTCTCCTTGCAAATCACGGGCTTTTGCCATGCCAACCCCTGCCGAAAGCGATGTTGAGCTATGTCCGGTGTTGAAGCAATCACAATCAGACTCATTTTTCTTGGGAAAACCACTCATGCCGCCGAAACTGCGCAGATCATCAAAGCCATCTCTTCGTCCCGTCAAGAGCTTGTGAGTATAACACTGGTGTCCCACATCCCAGATGAGCTTGTCGGTGGGAAAGTCAAGCTCTAGGTGAAGCGCCATTGTCAACTCGACCACTCCCAGATTCGCACCTAAGTGACCGCCGCTTTTGCTGACTTTTTCGAGCAAAAACTCCCTTATCTGCGCCGCCAGAGTTGCATAGTCGCGGGACTTAATTTTCTTGATGTCATTGGCTTTAGTGATTTGATCAAGTAACATGTCAGTTTCTTTCTAGGGTTAGTGTTTAATTGTCAGTTGCAAATCTTTTCGGTGATTGCTTCTTAGTATGCCAATTTTTGCTTCCGGGAGTTTCAACGTGTCCGTCCGATTAGGCTTTTTATCAACGCCGTCAAAAAGTCATTTTCCCGTGATAATAGCTTAATGGACGAAATCGCTTCCATGCTATACAGCACCGCTCTTTCCTTTGCTACATCGAGTCCTAATAAGGTAACGCTCGTTATTTTATCGTTTTCCCTATCGCTGCCGACTGTCTTACCTATCTCGGCAAAATCTCCCATTATATCAAGGATATCATCTTCAATCTGGAAAGCGATACCTACGGCAGTTGCTGCTTTTTCCACTATCTTGATTTCATCGTCATCTGCGCCGCCAAGGATAGCTCCGCATACCATCGCTGCTTCAATTAATGCCGCTGTTTTGTGACGATGGATATAAAAGAGCAAATCCTCATCAACAGAAAGCCTCCCCCTCTCAGCGAGGATATCGGCTGTTTGTCCGCCTATCATCCCTTTTATCCCGGTTTTCACCGCCAGTACCCGAAGAGCTTTGATACTGCGTTCGTCCTTGACATCGTTTGCTCCGACGATAGCACTTAGCACCGTTTCATAAGCTAGGTTTAATAGTCCATCTCCTGCCAATATTGCCATCGCCTCCCCATAGACGACATGGGTGGTTTTCTTTCCGCGGCGATACTCGTCATTATCAATTGCCGGCAAATCATCATGTACCAATGAAAAAGTGTGAATCATCTCAATCGCTGCCATTAAAGGATAACAGATTTCCTCTTCATCATCGGAAAATAGCTTGTATGTTTCGAGTAACAATAGCGGACGTAACCGCTTCCCACCTGCCGCCAAGCTATAATTCATTGCCACGACTACGTTTTGTTGATATTCATCAGCAAGCGGCACAAATTCCATGATGATTTCATTAACCAAAGCAGTACGAGATTTTAGTTGCTCGGCAAAACTACTCGTCATATCTGACCGCCTCCTCGTCTTCATCGAGTATCATCACTTCTTTTTCCATCTTGTCAATCATCGCATTACACTCTTTTACTAACATGACCCCTTTTTGGTATTCCTTGAAAGCCTCTTCCAAGGAAATATCTTCACGTTCCAAAGTGTTGAGGGTTGCTTCTAATTTGCCAATCGTCTTTTCAAGGGACATTTGTTTTCTCCACTTCTTTTGCTTCGGCGATAACTCTCCCGCCCGGTAGATATAACCGTAATTGCCCGCCGCTCTTTATTTGCCCGATGTCGTTAATCCTGCGACCATCCATCTCTTCAACAAATGCCCAACCCCTGCCTAATTTCGCCTGTGGCGACATTCCTGTTAGTGTTTGCTCTTTAATATTAATTAAGTAACGTTCGTTATTTATTCGTTCACGAATTTGATTTTGTAAGCGTATTGTTAGTAACTTCACTTGGGTACGCCTATCCTGTAAGCGTTCCTGCGGACTCGCGGCAATGAGTTTCTTTTCTAACGATAACACGTGATATTTAATTGATGAAAACTGCCGCTCCCAAGCCTGTCTAAGTCGCCGCTTCAATCCCGACAATTCATTTTCCAACACCAATATATCATATACTGCCAACTCTGCCGCTGCCGAAGGTGTCGGCGCACGCAGGTCAGCGACATAGTCGGCTATCGTCACATCAGTTTCATGACCAATAGCTGTAATTATCGGTACGTGGGAGTCAAAAATAGCCTGAGCCACGCTTTCTTCATTAAATGTCCACAAATCTTCAATCGAACCGCCACCCCTACCGATGATTATCACATCTGCCTTTGCCCTTCCCAAGGCTTCTATCCCGGCAATGATGCTTTCTGCCGCTTCATCACCTTGCACAGCGGCTGGATATATCAGAATTTGGAGATAGGGATTTCGTCTTTTCGCTACATTGATGATATCGTGGACGACCGCTCCTGTTGGCGAGGTAACTATTCCCAGAGTGCTAATATAGCGAGGGAGCGGACGTTTGTATTCCGGGGCAAACATTCCCATCTCCGCCAATTTATCTTTTAGAGCAAGGAAACGCTCATATAACTCCCCGGCACCGTCTGCCTTGATTTCTCGTGCATATAGTTGATATTTGCCCTCTCTCTCATATACATCAACCGTTCCCGAAACGATGACCTGATAACCGTCAGTCAAACGAAAAGCGAGATTACCACGACTTCCCGCAAACATAACGCATGTTATTGTGCTACTCAAATCTTTCAAAGTGAAAAAAATGTGACCCGAAGAATGATATTTGCAGTTGCTTACTTCACCTCTGACTGCCACATCCCCCAACAGATAGTCTTGGGTGATGATGGTTTTGACATATGAGTTAATCTGCGACACCGAATAGACAGCGGACATATACATTACTTCATGTCACATTATATCTGATGAAACATAATGTGATCTTTATCCTTTCATCGGGAACTTCGCCAAGACCCCATTTACAAAAGCCTTTGAGTTATCCTGTCCAAACTTCTTTGCCAACTCAACAGCCTCATTTATTGCCACTCGTTGGGGGATATCGTCATCGTAGATTATTTCATAAGCTGCGAGGCGCAAAATTGCCAAATCCACCTTGCCAATACGGTTGATACCCCAACCCTCTATCTTTTCTGTCAGCACATTATCTATTTCTGTGAGGTTGGCTACTATCCTAAGTAGTTTCGTGCGGATATAATCCACCGCCGCCAAAGCTGCTTCTCCCTCTTCGGTTGTGAAATAAAAGTCAACCTGCTCTGCCATTTCCGCCGCCGCAAAGAAATCAGCACGGAACAGGAGCAGAAAGATATGCTCGCGTATCTCACGTCTGCTCATACTACGTTGTTCACGCCGGCGATCCGAAGGTTTACGTCAGTAACTAAAAGTCCTGTCATATTCTCAATCGCCGCTTTGACTTTTGCCTGTACTTTTTGGCTAATGGCAGGGATATTGTATCCATAATCAACATTGAGTGCCATCTCGACATGTACCCGCTTGCCGATTATCTCAACTTTTACACTCTTAGCGATATTCTTCATCCCGCTCTTACTCATCAGGTCAGCTGCAAAATGTCCGGATACAGCTGTACCTTTAGCTACAGCTTTAGGTGATGCAATTGCCGATGTCATCGCAGAAACTCCCTCCACCTCGGCGGCCGCCATCCCGGCAATCATTGCCACGACATCATCAGCTATTTTCACCGTACCAATTGTTTCTTTTACCGCCTCGGTTACTTTTCCTTCTTTGCCCAACTTATCCATAATACTCCTCTTCTTGCCGTGCTTGTTTAGTGATGATGTTATTTTAACAGATTTTTCCGAACTTGACTAGTACTCTTGTGGAGTAGGCTTTCCGGAGTAGACCTTCTGTCGGCTTTCAGGCGGCTTTAATCGAGAAGGCTTCACTTACATCCTACCCATCTACAGAAAAAAGGTAATTGTATACTGCTTCTCATTTTCAATATATCGCACCACTCCCTCGACTATTGCCAGATAACTAAAAATCCTTTGCTGTCCGATTAAGTAATCCATCATCGCTGTATAAACATGATTATCAGCAGATTTGAGAGTGACATATCTGCTTCCTTTCTCTATTTCACGATTAAATAACGCCTGTAATTTTGCTTCATCCACCGCATCAAACCACAATCCCTCACGGATATAATAATTATTCCGCATCGAGGTGGCGCGCTCAATCGGGACTATTGCCTCGATTATATGGGTTCGCTCAAGCTGAGCTGTTGTTATTAGCAAAAAGTCATAATTAAGCGACATCACACTTTCACGCCATTGATTAGCCGTATCCGGATCATGGGGATAATCACTGGCAGGATTATATGATGAGTCGCCGAATGTCGAATCGACATGATAAAATTCACCATCGACGATGACCAGATTCCAGGCATGGCGTTCACCATCTATCGCCCAACCGGTTACCAATGTAGTCGGCACACCGACTGCATTCAGGAGATATTGGGTCGCTTTGGCATAACCTTGACAAACACTTCGCCCATATAGAAACACTGAGCAGATGTTTTGATTGTCAAGCGAAGTTAGGTCGTACTCGGTATTTTGGATTATGTATTCATAAACATATTTGACCTTTTGGTAATCATCGGCACCAATCGGCATTCCTTGCAAACACTCTCGTACATAAGCATCGATATACCTTTGCCGCCGGTCTCGCTCATTGGTACCGACAGTATAAGAAGCAGCAAAAGCAATTTTTTTGACCACATCATCAAGTGTGTAACTGGTAGTATAATACCCATGAGTATAAAATATCTCGGGATGGTCGTTGGAAACACATTGAAAAACCTTGTCAATCTCAGCCGTACTCAAACTGGAAACAATGGTCTTGAAAGCATAGGCTTTGATGATTTGCAAAAGTTCTACGTACAAACGCTGTTCATGGATGCTCAAACGGTCAAAATAGTATTTTCCCCGCTGTTCCTCCAGTAGATGCTTGATTGCCTCATCAGTCAAACCGACCCTGATTCGTGCTTCTATTTCCGCATCAGTCAATTCACTGGCAACGAAAGCCGACAAACCCGGCGGCGGCGAATTGTCAAGCGGAATATCAACTATCGTACCTGCGGCAGGGGTATCAATTTCCGAAGGCTTTAGCTCAATAACGATATCAAGATGGGTGTCTTCCGTATGCGTAACCGGAGTCCACTCATATTCCATGATCGGGTAAACAGGGACTTCCAAAACAGGATAATCAAACGTTCCCCAACAACCGCATAGTATAATCAAGGATAAAAACCACAAATACCTAAGCTTCATGAATACCTCCTTTCGTTTCCAAGTCCCGGTGACTTATAATGAAAACCATATTTTTCTATGTCGATAAAGCACTACTCGCCAACTGTCGGCTTCATTGCTATCTTTCTCTGTTAAATAACAAGTGTTACGTATAGCATATACCGATTTATATCATGGATTTGCCTGCTATTTTCCTTGTTTCATTTTGCAAACCCAGAAATGAAAGCACTGTTGCCGCAACATCAGCGAATGTCTCCCGTGTGCCTAAATTGCCACTACCTAATTCACAGCGATTTGTGTCACTACCACCCAAACCATGCCCGTACATAACAAAAGGAACATACTCGCGGCTATGGTCGGTGGTTTCCAAGTATCCGGGGTCACAACCGTGGTCAGCGGTAATCATCAGCAAATCATCAGCTCTGAGTAGTGACAAAAGCTCCGGCAATTTCTCATCAAATGCACTAAGAGCGCGAGCAAAGCCGTCACTATCATTGCGATGACCGTAAAGCATGTCAAAATCCACTAAGTTGGTAAAGCAAAGTCCGTGAAAATCCTCTCTCATCGTCGCCAGCGTTGCCACCTCGCCCTCTTCATTGCTTTTCGTGGTTAGTGAGCGGGTAACTTGGGTCTCTCCAAAGATATCGGCTATTTTGCCAATACCGATGACATCAAGCCCGGCAGCAATGATGATTTCGAGCATCGTCGTCCCCGGCGGCGAAAGCGAGTAATCATGACGACCGCTTGTTCTGTAGAAGTTACCGTCATCGCCGCTAAAAGGACGGGCAATAACACGACCTACTCCATGCTCACCAACGAGTATCCGGCGAGCAATTTGACAATAGCGGTATAGTTCATCAAGTGGTACTATTTTTTCATGGGCGGCTATCTGAAAAACGCTGTCAGCCGAGGTATAGACAATCAGCTTCCCCTCAGCCAGATGACGACAGCCATAATCCCTGATAACATCAGTACCTGAATATGGCAGATTGCATAGATATCCCCGTCCTGTTGCCGCAGAGAACTCATCCAGTACCTCCTCAGGAAAGCCATGAGGATAAAGAGGCAAAGGTTGCGGAGAAATGAGTCCTGCCAGTTCCCAATGACCGACTATCGTATCCTTGCCTTTGGAAGCTTCACCCAAGCGAGCAAAATATCCCGCCGGATTATCAACAGCGGGTAGCTCTTTGACCCCATCTATATTAAATAATCCGAGCCGGCGCATATGCGGCATGGCAAAGAGATGGCTCTTGGCAACTGAACGAAGTGTATTCGTCCCCACATCGCCGTACTCATTCGCATCAGGCATAGCCCCGATACCAAATCCATCTAAGATGATAAGAAATACCCTTGCCATAACTCTCTCCATTCGCCATCTGATAAAACTGCTACTCCCACAACCTAAAGAAGTGGTTTATCTCTCTTTGAAATATCATACCACAATAGCAGTCCAAAAGAACGTACTTTCAAAACTATATTTTGTTGATTGTGTCTAGCAAACAAAATATGCGCCACATGGTGGCGCAAATTGTATCTAGCCAACAAAAAATGCGCCACGATGTGGCGCATTTTGAATAACACATGTTATTTATCCTTGGTTGTTTGCAGGTACATCCTTAATCGAGAAGCTCATTCTTCCCATTTTGTCCTTACCCAAACAGATGACTGTCACTTTTTCCCCAAGCGTAATCACATCTTCTACCCTGTTGATTCTTTCCTTGGCGATCTTGGAGATATGTACCATCCCCTCTTTGCCGGGTGCGAACTCAACGAAGCAACCAAACTCCTTGATACTAACCACCACGCCGGTGAATATTTGCCCTGATACGAAGTCAGTTGTGATGGTTTTGACCATATTAACCGCTTGCTCCATCAGCACTGGATCAGTACCGCAGATTGATACCGTTCCGTCATCGGTGATATCAATCTTGACCCCGGTACGGGAAATAATCTCATTGATTGTCTTGCCACGCTGTCCGACCACATCACCAATCTTTTCGGGATCAATCGAAAGGGCAATAATCTTGGGAGCGTATTGACCCACCTCGGGACGAGGTACACCAATACAAGGATTCATCGTTTTTTCGAGTATCTCCATCCGTGCTTCGTAAGTATTTTTGATCGCTCCTTCGACAATTTCCCTCGTCAGTCCATTGATTTTCATATCCATCTGGATAGCGGTGATGCCTTTGCTCGTTCCCGCAACCTTGAAATCCATATCGCCGAAGAAGTCCTCCAAACCTTGGATATCGGTCAAAAGGATATATTCATTATCATTTTCCCCTGTCACCAAACCGCAGGAAATCCCGGCAACAGCTCTGGTAATCGGAACTCCGGCTGCCATAAGTGACAAACTGGAAGCACATATCGCCGCTTGTGAGGTAGAGCCGTTTGACTCGAAAGTTTCAGAAACCGTCCTGATGGCATAAGGGAAATCCTCCAAGCTCGGCAAAACCGGAATCATCGCTTTTTCCGCAAGCGCCCCATGTCCTATCTCCCGCCGTCCCGGTCCGCGACTGGGTCTGGTCTCGCCTACTGAGTATGAGGGGAAGTTATAGTGATGCATATACCTTTTGTTGATTTCATTTTCATCAAGTCCATCAATCCGCTGCATCTCTGACATCGGTGCCAAGGTGGTAATCGTGCATATCTGTGTTTGCCCGCGGGTAAACATCGCCGATCCATGAACACGGGGAATCAAATCAACTTCGGCAAAAAGCGAACGAAGCTCATCCATTTTTCGCCCGTCAGGACGTTTCCCATCCTTTAATATCATTTTGCGGACGGTGTTCTTTTCATATTGATATACCGCATCTGCCAAAAGAGCGAGGATAGCTTCGTCTTCGACAAAAGCCTCTTCGAGGCGTGCTGTAAGTTTGCGGATGTTTTCTTGGCGAACCTGCTTTTCATCAGTAAAAACAGCCGCTTCCATTTCCGCAGGCGGAACAATTTCCTCGATTTTGGCAAAAACTTCTGCCGCTATCGCACAACTTGCATACTCATGTTTTTCTTTACCCACAGCAGCGACGATTTTTTCAATGAACTTAATAATCTCTTGATTGAGATCATGGGCAATATAGATGGCCTCGAGGATTTTTTCCTCAGGTATCTCATTGGCACTCGCTTCAATCATCATTACCTTGGTCGCCGTTGATGCTACTGTCATATCAAGGTCGCCGTTTTTCCACTGTTCTTGACTGGGATTGATGACAAATTCATCATCAATGATACCGATTTGTGTCATTGCCAACGGCCCGTTGAAAGGAATATCAGAAATAGATGCGGCTATCGCCGATCCAAGCATCGCCACGATTTCCGGGCGGCAAAGCGGATCCACCGACATCACCAAGTTGCTGACGGTCACGTCATTGCGGTAATCATGGGGAAAAAGCGGACGCATCGGACGGTCAATAACCCGACCGGTGAGGACGGCATTTTCGCTTGCCCTGCCTTCCCGCTTCAAAAACCCGCCGGGGACTTTACCCACCGAGTAGAGTTTCTCTTCATATTCTACCGCAAGCGGCAGATAATCAATCCCATCACGGGGTTTGTCAGATGATGTCACCGTACTAAGTACTATCGTATCTCCATATCTAATGAATGCAGAGCCATTTGCTTGCTTACCGACACGACCGATATCGACTTTGAGCGTATGTCCGGCCAGTTCCATTGTAAATGTTTCGTAGTTACTCATTTTTTTCTCCTCATATTATCTAATGTATTTGTTTTATCATTATCTTTTACCGATGTATTTACTTACTTTTACACAAACAATAGCGTCCGTAATGCGGACGCTATTTGCTAGATTCTATCTGCGAAGCCCCAGTCTGCCAATCAGGTCACGGTATCGTTCAATATCTTTTTCCCTGAGGTAGGTCAGCAAACCTTTTCTTCTGCCTATCATTTTGAGCATCCCCCGTGTTGAATGGAAATCCTTGGGGTTGGCTTTCAAATGTTCGGTCAGTTCGGCGATGCGGGCAGTAAGGACAGCTATCTGGACTTCCGGTGAACCGGTATCTCCCTCACTACGGGCATACTCTTTAATAATTGCGTTTTTCTTCTCTTTTGATATCATTTTTCCTCCCCACCGCTTGCTGCGGTACATATGTTTACGAGACTGTTCCTATCAGTCAATCCGTAAACATGAATCGCCCGCCATACCGCTTCTGATGAAATGGTAATGCCGCCGGGTTATCTGCCCCGGCAATACCCGGACATGGTCGGAGAGTCCAATATCCGCGCATGGGTTCGCTTTACTTTGCCAAGTTGACCAAGAGTCAACACTGCTACACATTATATAACGGTTAAATTAGATATGCAAGTACAAAATTTGCCGCCGTACGCCATGCGCCACCGTGCACCACCACCGTACAAATAACCGGTAAATATCCTATTGGCTACAGTAGCTGTTAACTCATATTAGCTATAGTGGCATATACACGGCGTAAATACGTAAGCTTACAGAAATCTATATCTATTAGAGTAAGTACTACACCTCACCTTGACTCATTCACATACACACTCACCCTGTTTGCGATTATATCAACTACCTCATCGAGGGTCTTGTCGCCACTGAAGTAGGGAGCGGCTTCCTCCTTGATGATGTCCTCGATACGAGGGTCATAAATACGGATTTGCATATCACGTTGGAGCAATTCATGGTATGAGTCGATAGCGTTATCGTCGATATGAAACTCAATAATTCCCGATGCATGGTCGCTATATCGTTTATGTACTCCCCTCCTGCTTTCAATATACTCCATGATAAATTCTTTGCTTCGCATAGATTCGGAAAAATAGTGACTGAGAAAATGCCATGCCGCTTCCTTGTCACGACATTGGGAGGAAAGGGAAACGAGCCAATCGGTGCTGATGATATTACCGCTTCCTCTTTCCGAGGGAAAAGCCATAAAACTTATCGGTTCGCCGAAGAGGCTTTGATAGACCGGCATGGTTTCCTCAGTAAATAACTCTCTCATTTCTGGAACATATACCCGTATCTCACCGTTTTGCGCCCGGATGTCAAAGCGAGTGTTGTCCACGTACCTCTCGTCATCAATGAAGCGATTGGCAAATGCCAGAACTTTGGTGATGAAATCACGGTTGAAACCCACATCCGCTCCTTCACTACTCCAGTCAACGAGAATATCACCATTGGCAATGAGGCACAGCTCCAGTACCGCTGTCTTGGTCGGATCGGCAAAGACGGTGTGGTCGGAATCGAAACTATCCACAAAAGCGATGAACTCGTCGATGTTCCACCCGACTCTTTCACCGACAACGGCTTGGCGGACGATCAAGGTCTGGGGAAAACTCCACAGAGGAAAACCGTATAACTTACCTTGTAACTCAAAAGCGCGGATATGGTTTTCATAGTGTTCTTCCCAGTTGAAGAGAGGATCAGCTTCAAGCCAAGGATAGAGATCTTCGAAAATTCCAAGCTCAGCATAACGATTCCACGAGAGAGCCTGGCGAGTAATCACGATATCGGGACTCTGCCCGCGGATGATGTCCAGTTCCAGATTGAATGTGGCTTTATTGAGAAGCTCTATTAGTACCTTATTGTTGCCAAGTGACCCGCCGTCAAAATACTCTTTCACTTCTATCTGTATCCCATGATTTGCCATGTTATAAGCAGCCACGAGGGGCATGAATGTACCGTATACCGGACCGGTCAAGCCAACGGTGATGACGATTGCCTCATCGGGTTCATTCATTTTTGCCGCCACTTCGTCATCGGTCATCGGGCGGATTAGTTGAAAATGCTTTTGGTCAAAGGGGTATCTGTCAGCAAACAAGACCCGCCCATCCAAAAGCGGGAGGAAGCGAGTCGAACCACTCATAATCGTGATACCGATATCAGTCATGTGAAAGCGTTCAGACATGGTATTGCGGGTGAGGTCATAGTCAAAAACAGCCTCTGTGGTTGCGAGGAAAAGGATACCATCTTCGCTTATCCCCACGCTCTGACTGATGATATCGGAAACATCAAGCGTCTTTAACCCTGTAAACATTTGGGCGGCGGTATCAACTGTTGCCAGCTGATATCTGTTTCCCGCCCCATAGTATAAAACTCCGACTTCGCTGTCATTTTTATAGATGGAAGCATTGCGCCCATCATAGTTTATCGCAAATGCAGTTTCACCATCGGGGACGATGATATGAAGTTGGTTATCTTTGGCTATGAAAGCATTACCGCACCCACCGATGAGGAAGTCAGTAATCGCACTATGGTGTCCGCCCGCCACATGGTTGCCGATATCTAGGGTTCTGAGTAACTGTCCGCTCTCGTCCAACTGATACCAATAGGAAGCGGCGACCTCTATCGCCCCGCCGGCATCATATTGATAAAGAAGCAGATGGATACCGCCGCTCATATCTATAGCAAGCATCATGTATGGCAAGGTCAAGCCGGGGGTGACGGCAGGGAGGGGGATATTAAGGGGGATGAGTACAGGATCACCCGCGGGTGTGCCTGCAGGAACACCTGCGGGGGTTATATCACTACTGGTATCGGTGCTTGTTTTTAGGTCAGGTAGGTTGATGCGGACGAGGGTAAGGGTGGGAGTGTCTGTTGAGTTAGATGTTGTTGTGTCAGTCGTAGTAGTTGTTAAATCATTATCAGTAATATAGTACAAAACATCTTGATATACCGCAGTACAGTGAAATGAATCATGGGGAATTTCTACTAGCTCAGCTAGATAGGCGGTAATATCGGGTAGTGGGACGATAGAATCTGTTTCATCTGCTATTTCTTTGCTGCAAGCGAAAAGGAAGAGTGAGAGAAGCAGTGATATAAGGAATAATGATATGAATAACAGTATAAGGAGGCGTATGATTTTCGTCATTCATCACTCCGCAAGTTCTAAGGTCTGTAGGGTCATGGCAAGAAAGTGTTAAGCAAATATATTTGAGTAGTAATCTATATCCAATCATTATTTATTGATGACCACATGGATTTCTGCATATTCTGCATCTATACGCATTAGGATTAAGCCGTCCGCATATTCCACACAAATCAAAAGGTGTTGTCGCCCTGCAAGTCGTACAAAACACATATATTGCCGGAGTTCTAGTAGTGTCGTTCTCAACATCACACTCCAAAGCACAACATTCAAAAGACGAATACTCCTCTGCATGACCCACATGGTATTGGCTAATCGGTGACAGGGTAAACAGCATAGTGACAATTAACAATACTGAAAGTTTTTCATGATTTTCTCCTCTTTTGCTTTCCACAATTACTATTAAATTTTCCATACTGATACAAATACTCTACAACAAAAACTATTTTCAGTCAAGCTAAAACTTATATTGGCTATTGGCTATACCTATATTGGATATGCAGGGTAAATAACAAAAATTACCCTCTTCCTCAATCATAAATAACACGTGTTATCCTATGGGGAGTGCGGTAATTGTAGCGGGAAATCCTAATTCCGGTACGAGGGGTACTAGCGTGAATAACCTGCCCGCCGCCTATATAGATGGCAACATGGTCTATCCTGCCGCCACGAGCATAGAAAATCAAATCGCCGGGTTTCATCGTTGCTACCGTCACCCTTGTACCGACATCAGCTTGCGAAACCGAAGATCGGGGTAAACGGATGCCGAAGTTCCTAAAGACACTCTGGACATAGCCGGAGCAATCCGCACCCCTAGTAAGACTCGTACCGCCCCAGACGTAGGGATTGCCAAGAAAACGCTTGGCATATTCACAAAGGTCAACCCGGATATCAGAAACCCCTGCTCCATATAAAAGTTCCGACATCGTAATCGCCGTTGCCAAATCATAGCGAACATCTACGAACTCACCGGAAATATATGCCATTTCCGAATCCAGATAAATCCTTATCCAACCACATTCCAAAATCTCATCAACTTCCAGAAACTCGCCCCGTGGCACTTGGGTAATCACCTCGCTGTCAGTACTTGGTTCTCCTCGTACCCTTAGTGAATCAGTCTCAACCACCGCTACCAGAGTTGCCAATTCCTGAGCTTTGCGAAGTGCGGCAAATCCGGTAATCAAAAACTCACTCTTAACATATCCCTCGACATTCCCCGAGACTATGAAACTCCAATCACCATCTTCATACATTATCTCACATGCCGCTCTTCGGGGCAGTTTACCAAGCAGACGCCCATTTTCACCGGCTATGGCACGGATATTTAGGTTATTGTCTACCGTATTGCATATCGCCAGATTCGTATAGCCAAAGGCAGATCCCTCCGCCCGATCAGCGGCTTCGATGTATTCTTCAGCGGACAAGGGAAAAGAAATAATAGTTTCGATTCCCCCGGCTTTGAGGAAACCGTTACCATTTGTATCATTAGCTACCCCATTCGTTGCTGCAATGCCAATCGCCGCTCCCGTGCCGTTCGCAAAAACCAACGTCCGCGGCAAAAAAACCGCCAATAGCAGTCCCATTCCTATCAATATCCATTTACAGGATTTGCCCAAATCACTCCTCCTGTTTCCAATACTCAACTAAAATACAGTATCCCACAGCTACGCATATTGCCGAGGCATATTGCCGAGGCATATTGCCTATTATTAAGCCTTTGCGAGCATGAATGTTACGAAATTGTTACATACTATCCCCAGTATATCATTTCCTTAGTCATTGTCAAGTAAAGAAACCGTATAAATCAATCTATTTGTGTCAAACCATTGAGATTAGGAGCAACTACCATTGAGTAGTAAGTATGGTAAATCACATACCCCGGCATTGCTCCGTTTGGTTTTTTGAGATTTTTGCGTTCGGTGTAATCGACTTCTACTTTTTCCTGGGGACGATTGTTTGAGTAATAAGCCGCCAAAGCCGCCGCTTCCTCAAATGTCCGGTCGCTAAGCTCACGTCCTCCGCTACTCACGATGACATGCGACCCTGCCGCCGCCTTGGCATGAAACCACCAATCACCGCCATTTGCCAGTTTGAATGTGATTTCTTCATTTTGGTAGTTATTTTTGCCGACATGAATATGGAAACCATCACTGCTCATGAAATGGAGGGGACGGCTTTTACTTTTACCTTTATCTTTGCTACTGCTGCTTTTGCGGCGCAGATATCCGCAAGCGATCATCTCTTCCTTGATCTCGGTGAGGTCTTCCTCCTCAGTCGCTATCTCGATTGCCGCCGCAATTGACTCCAAATGGACGATTTGCTCCTTTACTTTTTCCATCTGCTCCGCGAGTGCCGTTGCTGTCCGCTTCATTTTGGCATATTTTTCAAAGTACCGCTTCGCATTTTCCCCCGTGGACAAACGCGGATCAAGGGCAATCGTGATATCCTCTCCGCTATAATGGTCTTTTGCCGTCATGCTCATTGCCCCTGTCGGCGTATCATGCCCATATGTGTTTAACAGTTCGCCATAGATACGAAAGCGATCTCTTTCCTCGCTGTCTTCAACCTGTTTTGCTTGTAAATCATACTTACTGCGTTCTCGCTTCAAGAGGGTTTGAATTGTTTTTCGCAAATCAGCTGACTTTTGCTTCATTCTGGCGATAGCATTGCGGCTCTGGTAATATTTCTCCAGCATTTCCGAAGCTGAATCATAGCTCACCGCTGCCATATCAGCATAGATAGTCATCGGAAATACGGCAAAACCACGCGCCTGATTATCTATGAAATAGATTGTAGGGTGAAAGTCACCACCTTTGACGATGCCGATTATCGTTGAAAAAGCATCATATAGTTCTGTCAGCGGCGAAGCCAAAATAGCTTCGCTGTCATCTTCGTTTTTTAACAAAACCTCCCTTTCGCCATCTATTCCTGCCACGAAGCAAATTTCTTGCGCCACTATCGGCGAGATACCGCTATAGTTCGTATATATGGCTTGAAAGACCGGGATAGCCTTGGCAGTAATCAGGGCTTGAAATTCGGCAAAAATCGTTGTCAACGGACTCACCTTGGCAATCGATTCCGGGACAAAGTAAGGTCGCCCCGGAAGCACCTCTCGCAGCGAGCTTTTGTTTTGTGCCACATGTTTGATACTATCAATAATCGTCCCCTGACCATCGGTAAAAATGATATTGGAATGTTTGCCCATGATTTCGATTATCAAAACCTTGTCCTCACGATCCCCCATTTCATTGCTGTGACTGATATGGATATGGACGATGCGCTCCAACCCCGGTTGGCTGATGTCCATAATCCGTCCGCTGTTTAGGTGTTTGCGCAGGAGCATACAAAACCCCGGGGCTGTCATCGGTCCCGGCTTGTTTTTGTCTGTAAGATAGATTAGCGGCAGCGAAGCATCAGCAGAAATAAAAAGCCGTCGCTGTGATTGCAGTTTTTGCTTTTTGCCATCGCTGTCATGGCTCATAACCCGATTTGCCGCCGGATTGGTTTTGATTGTCAAGATAAGCTCATCCCGCTCCGGCTGGGCAATTTTGGCAATCCGCCCGCCGATCAGATTTTCCCGCAGTTCTTTTACAATACAGGCAATTGTTATTCCATCAAATGCCATTGGTTTAATCCTCATTTCTTGTTCTATGTTGACTCACTTAGTCAATGTTCTCTTCACCAACACTCCCGTGCCGCTGTATTTCTGCTGTTTTGTCCTCAGTTTTTACTGGTTTCCTTGCTTTTCTTTTGCTTCCAGTTCATTGACCCACCCGGTCAACAGTTTTCCCCGCTTCAACCATCTAAGCTCAGTTGCCATCAATACCTGCCATTTGACAGCGAGAACGAAGTATACAATAACACCTGTTATTACCGCTGACGACAAAGCAACAAGATTGATACTCGTCAAGGCATACATACCGCTATAGCTTCCATATGTTACCAACCCCATCACTATTGCTATCAACAAGGGTTTGATAAACGTCCGTTGCCACTCATGGCTGTATTCCAAGTGGTGAAACACCGAATAACCATTCATCAGGCAGGTTAGGATGGCAAACAAAACCGTTGTCATTGCCATCGCATAAACTCCTATTTCAGTATAAACCAAAAGTGCCGCCAAGACCACCGTTTGCACACCAAGAGCGGCGGAAGCATTGATGACAGGGCTGTTTATCTTGCCTGTTCCTTGCAGTACTGCTGCCGACAAAGTCGCAAGCGAGAAAAATATTACCCCCAATGACATAATCATGAGCAAATTGACACTCAAATCAAGGGTTGCTTCCTGCGGGTAAAGAAACAACATCATCGGGCGTGACAGCACCGCTATCCCCACAGCGGCGGGAATCGCTACGAACATCGCTCCCCTGACTGCCTTAGCGACTTTTTCCCGACATTCATCCAGACGGTTAAGGGTGAAATCACCCGCTATCCCCGGGATAATCGCCGTTGACAAAGCAGCAGCGATCGCAATTGGAATCGTCGCTATCTTCGTTGCTTTGCCAATTGCACTATTAAGAGTTGCCATCTCCACTTCGCTGAGTTCTCGTAACCTCCCTACGAAAATGAAAAGGGTCTGATTGATATAAGCATTGATATTATAAACAAAAGTACTGAGGATAAATGGGGTCACGACCAGTAATATCATCTTGAAAATCATTTGGTATGACAAATCCTCATGTCCTCGGTCTTTTTCTATCCTTGCGGCTATCGTTTTCTTGTTGAGAAGATAAATAGCCCACATAAACAAAAGCCCCATCACCACTCCGAAGCCGGTACCGATTGCCCCGCCTGCCGCTCCATAAATACTACGGCGGGTCGTCTCAAGGTCGGGAACCATGCCCACGAACCAGATTGCCAGCAAAATACTAACCAAGGCATTGGTGATTTGTTCCAGAATCTGGGAAATCGAGGTTTGTGCCATCGTCCGATGAGCTTGAAAATATCCGCGCAGGACACCCAATATCCCTGACAAAAAAATCGTCGGTGCGAAAAAGCGCAGCACTGTCGCCGCCCCGGTCAGATTTACCAGATAATCAGCGAAGATGAAAACCAAAAGAGCTGCTACACCACCGACAATAAGCGCGTAATAAACTGCCCCTTTGAAGATACGGTGGGCATTGCGGTATTCTCCCACCGCCAAACGAGAGGCGATGACTTTTGATATTGCCGCCGGGATGCTATATGTGGAAATCAAAAGAACGATCGTATAGGCACGGTATGCAAATTCATAGTAACCATTACCCTCGTCACCGATAATCGCCGTCATCGGGCTGTTGTAAAGGAGTCCGATAATCCGGCTCAGGATTCCTGCTGCCGCCAAAATCCCTGCCTGTACCATGAAACCGTCTTTTTTTGCTGCGGTCATACATCACCCAATAACCAATCGTACATTTCCTGATAGAGACTAGCCGAAGCTTGCCATGAGAAATCAGCTGCCATCGCCCGATCCACCATTTTGTTCCATTCCCGCTTCCTGTCATAAAAAATATGCTCAGCAAAGCGGACGGTTGCCAGCATTTCATGGGCATTGTAATTAGTAAAACTGAAACCGGTTCCCCTAGAGTAAATCTCATTATACGGTTCGACTGTATCCTTCAACCCGCCTGTTTCCCGGACAATCGGCAATGTCCCATAACGCAGGCTCATCAGCTGTGACAAACCACAAGGCTCAAAAAGTGACGGCATCAGCAGGGCATCACAGGCGGCATAGATTTTGTGCGACAGCGATTCCGAGTAATATAGATTGGCAGAAACCTTGTCACTATACTTCCAGGCATAATGACGGAACATATTTTCATATTCCTCTTCACCCGTCCCCAAAATAACCAACTGAACATGGTCTTGGCATAGCTCATCCATCACATAATTGATGAGGTCAAAGCCTTTTTGGTCAGTCAGGCGGGAGACAATTCCTATCATCATCATTTTTTCGTCTTGCTGTAAAGAAAGCTCCGCTTGCAGTGAGCGTTTATTCTTCCATTTTTCTTTGCGAAAATTACGGGCATTGAAGTTATACTCGATATGCGTGTCCGTCTCGGGGTCAAAATCCTCATAGTCTATCCCATTGACTATCCCTCGCAAGTCATTACTGCGGGCATTCAAAAGCCCGTCAAGTCCCTCACCATAAAAATCAGTCTTGATCTCCTCGGCATAGGTCTTGCTGACAGTAGTAATCGCATCGGCGAAAACCAAACCACCTTTCAGGAGATTGGCATCATGATATGCTTCCAATTTGTCAGGGGTGAAAAAGTAAGGAGGCAAACCGGTGAGTTCCTTTATCATACTGACATTCCACCGCCCTTGGAACTTGAGATTATGAATTGTCATTACTGTTTTGATTTCATTAAACAACGGATTACTGCGGAAGCGTTCTTTCAAATAAACGGGAACAAGACCCGTCTGCCAGTCATGACAATGGATGATATCGGGGATGAAGTCGATTGTTTCCAAGGCATAAAGCGATGCGAGAGAAAAATAAGCAAACTTCTTGATTTCCATGAAACCATCACGACCATAAGGATGGATACCGCCAAAGAGGCTTTCATTGTCGATAAAATAATACATCACCCCATCTGCTTCACATTCAAAAATACCAACATATTCCTCACGCCAGTCAAAATCAATCGAGAAACTGTCCTTAAAAGTCAACATTTCCTTTAGCGGTTGGTTCATACAGGCATATAAGGGTAAAATCACCCTAACATCAAAGTAGCTACGGTCGATACTCTTCGGCAGCGACCCCACAACATCGGCAAGTCCGCCTGTCTTAATGAACGGTGTTCCCTCTGAAGCTACGAACAAGATTTTTTTCATGTGAGTCAATCTCCCTTGGGGGTAAAATTCTTTCGTAATGTCAACCAGAATGAACTCGCCAAACAAATTGACGAATATGTACCGCAAACTATCCCGACCATCAGCGGCAGGGCAAATTCCTTAATCGAAGAAACACCGAGCAGATAAAGGAAAAAGACCATCACAAAAGTCGTAAGCGATGTAAACACACTTCGCCCCAGAGTCTGGGTTATACTTTTATTCATCATATCTTTGAGGGTATCCTTCTTCTTCATCTCCGCCATATTTTCACGAACACGGTCAAAGATTACTATCGAGGCATTGATTGAATAACCCACTATCGTCAGCATACAAGCGAGGAAAGTTGAACCCACCGACACTTTTGCCACCGCATAAAAAGTCAGAACAATCAACACATCGTGCAGGAGGGCAAAGATGACACTCGCCCCGAAGCGGATATCCTTGAAGCGAAACCAAATATAGATAGTAATGCCTACCATCGCAAACAACACCGCCAATACCGCATCACGCTGCATTTCCGCAGAAATAGTCGAACTGATAGTCTCTGCGGTGATTAAGTCTACATCTACGGCAAACTGTTCTGCCATCATTTGATTCATTTGCTCTCGTTCCTCAGCGGACAAAGTGCGGGTTTTGAAGATAACCTCATTAGTCCAATCCACCTTTTGTGTCTGAACATTGGCATCGCCGGTAATGTTTTCGATATATGGAATGACATTGGCATCAATGGCAGCGAGGGTCAAATCATCGTTAAAGACTACTTTGGTCGATGTCCCGCCGACATATTCAAGGCTCAGATTGAAAGGCGCATCAATACGGTTCAGGTTGAGGAAAACGAATACCACCCCGATAGCAACTATTGCCCCGGAAATAGCAAAGCAAAGCTTCCCTTTGGCGATAAAATCAATCGGTTTACGCTCTTTTGCCTCACCGTAGAGTTTCATATCACGAAATCCGATTGCATAGAAGCTATTCGTAAGCCACTTGGTCACGAAGAGGGCGGTAAACATCGAAAGCAATATCCCCAGAGCCAAAGTTGAGGCAAAACCCCTAATCGGACCCGTTCCCAACATATAAAGGACAGCGGCGGCAATCAAAGTGGTAATATTAACATCCACCACCGCTGACAAGGCTTTCTTGTAACCGGAGCGTATTGATGACGGTATCGTCTTTCCCGTAGCAAGTTCCTCACGGACACGGGAAAAAACGATAATATTGGCATCAATCGCCATCCCGATAGAGAGGATAATCCCGGCAATACCGGGCAAAGTCAAGGTAATCTCCCATACCGACAACAAGACTACCATCAGCAGGGTATAAAGGAGTAATGCCAGACTGGCAGCTACTCCCGGCAGAGAATAAACAACAACAAGGAAGATAATAATGATCGCCAATCCAATCGCCGCCGCCCGAAGACTGGAGGCAATCGCTTCCTCACCCAACTGTGCGCCGACGATATTTGACCTTAGCTCTTCCAGTTCAAGGCGCAAGCCACCGATTCTGATTGTTGATGCCAAAAGCGAGGCTTCCTCGAAGCTTCCCATTCCCGTGATTACCGCTTCGCCATTGGTGATTTCGCTTTGTACCGACGGGGCACTGACGATTTCATCATCATAAATAATGTAGATAATCTCCCGGGTCGGGGCTGCCCGTCTCGTTGCCTCAGCAAATTTGCGTGCTCCCTCCATAGACATGGTAAGGGCTACTGCCGGTTCAGTATTTCCCATATGATTGGTTTGAAAAACCGCCGTGGCATTGATGACATCAGTACCACGCAGTACTTCCTGTCCATTGTGGTCAACGAAGAAAAGTGATCCCGGTTTGCCCAAATCCTCCAAAATAGCGTTGGCATCTGATACTCCCGGTATCTCGATACTGATTCTGTCATTACCCTCTTTATATACAATCGCTTCGTTGCTGTAATTCTCCATCCGCTTTTGCATTTTATAAATAGTGTCAGCCATATCCTCGGCACTGGGGTGTTCATCACCGACAGCTTGATAAGTGATACTGACCCCACCCGCGAGGTCAAGCCCCAGCTTGATGTTCTCGATCGAACCGCCATTGCCTCCAAAGCCGATGAAAGCGGAATAACCGACCAAGCCTGCGGTGAGGAAAAAGATGATTAGGTAAATGATTGCCTTGCTCTTAGTCACTTTCTTGTCCTTTCATGGTGGT
Source organism: Lachnospiraceae bacterium (assembly GCA_031280955.1). GTDB lineage: Bacteria > Bacillota > Clostridia > Lachnospirales > Lachnospiraceae > UBA935. The sequence goes on along the minus strand of JAITGA010000030.1, from coordinate 83,064 downwards.
GCGTTGTTAGTTTTGTTGGTATGTATTGTTAGTACTGTTGGTGCGTTTTGTTAGTTTTTTGGTACACTTTGTTTGTTTTATTTTGTTAATATACCTTGTTAGCCGTATGATTGTATTTGTAAGCCGAGCGTTGAAAACGTCGGCACTTAGGCGGTGTTTGCCGCACTACGGCTACCGCCTTAGTACCGCTACGTTTTCACCGCAGCGCAAGCGGTCGGGCGACAAATACATCATACAAGGCTAACCCAATCTCTCACCAGTTCTCACCCAATCTCTCACGTTCTCTCACATATCACCGCACACGCCAGAGCTTTCTCTACCCTTTTTCGCTCCAAAGCACAGGCGATTTCGTCATAAGCACAGATACTGCCGCCTGTTCGAAAAGAATTGGCAGCACAACCGCCGGAACAATAATAACGGGCAAAACATGAACGACACTCAGGCTTACTAAAAACATGCACCGCCCTAAACTCATCACCCAAGGTATCATTTACAATACCATCATCAAGATTACCGATGCAAAATGCCGTATTCCCCACAAACTGATGACACGGATAAAGCTTACCACCGGGAGTGACAGCCAAGTACTCACTACCTGCCCCACACCCGCCCAGCCGTTTCGTCAAGCACGGACCACCCGCAAGATCAACCATGAAATGAAAGAAATCAATCGGCTTCCCTGCTTGGTGACGGTCAATGATGAATCCGGCAAGTTTATCATATTCATCACAAATAGCGGGAACATCCTCACTACGGATGGTATAATCTTCATCACCCACCGTAACCACCGGTTCAAGTGATATCCGCGTAAAACCCAAATCCGCCAAATGACGGACATCTTCGCTGAAATCTAGGTTGTAACGTGTAAACGTACCCCGCAAAAAATAATTTTTCTGCTCACGACTGACAGCTAACTTCATGAAACAGTCGATAATATCATCGTAACTACCGCCGCCGCATGGTTTAGGCCGCATTGCATCATTTATCTCACGACGACCATCAATGCTCAAAATCACATTTTCCATCTCACGATTGATGAAATCAAACATCGCCTCTGTGAGTAACAGTCCATTGGTGGTCAGGGTAAAACGAAAAACCTTTCCCCGAGTAGCTTCCAACCCCCGCGCATAACTGACAGCTTCCTTGATTGTTTCCCATGAAAGAAGCGGCTCACCACCGAAGAAATCTATTTCCAAATGGACACGGTCTTCGGCATTTTCCACGAGAAAATCTATCGCCCGACAAGCAGTCTCTACGCTCATCAGCTTCGGCTCGCTGTCATTTACATTGATTTGATATTTACCCTTTTCCGCAAAGCAATATCGGCAAGCCAGGTTGCAAGTATGGGTAACATTTAAGCAAAGTGCTTTTACTATCGGCTTTCTTTTACTTACTTTTTCTGCCAAATCAGCAGCAATACCACTACTGAATAACTGTCCGCTTCGATAAAGGGTGATAATCTCACCCCAAGCTTCGGTAACATCCTCCGGATGATTACTCTGTGCGTTCGCTGATAACATCTGTGCTGTTACGCTGATTTGATTAGGGTCTTTTCCCTCGTCAAGTGCTTTTTGGACAAATGGAATCAAGCGACCGGCAACATCGCTCACAACATGAATGGCACCGCTTTCAACATCAAGGACGATGTTTTCGCCACTGTCGGTAAACTGGTGTACCATGTATGACCTTTGGTTTAAGTCTCCGTCACTAGCAAGCTGAGGTGCTGTTTTTGTCCTTTGGCTGTTCGCGCTCATACCATCCGCCGTAGCTCAGTCATCGTGATATAGAACGCTGGTTTTCTTCATATTTGCGCTACTTGTCCGCTCACAGCTTTGATTACCGACCGTGCAAGAAGTCTTGCAAGCCGACTGACAAGATGTCTGGCACTCGCCGCAACCTCCCATACTTATGGTTTCTGTCAAGCCCCCGCTATTGATAGTCTTTATATGTTTCACTTTTTGCTCCTTCCTTTAATTCCAGTCTTATTATATCATTAAATTGGATTTTACGCATGAGTAAATTTTACTTGTATGTTTCCTATAATTAAAGCATTTGCCCGCACACCCAAAGCCCGGCGGCAGGATTGTCAATTGTGAGGTCGCCTTCCAGTCGTCGGGCCTCGGCGATGGACATATGGCGGAAGCCTACAGCTTCAATTTCTGCACGACTCAGATGGGAAGTGGCATAAATCACCGTAAAACGCCCCTCACTGCTGCCATGAATCAAGTGAGCGGCAGCGGCAAGGTTTTCTCGCATTTGCCCGTACTTCGTCACCAGTTCGATTATCTTTTCCCGCCCGCTATAACCATGGCGGCGAATCAACTTGTCTATCACTTCATCCTCGCCAAAACGCTCTATCCCGGGAGCGATGATGATAATCTCACCGCCATCAGCCATCGCCATGCGGGTACGATAGATGGCTTTGTTGCCTAGCCAAGTACTCTTATACTCATCGGCGGCGAGGTTCACGATACAGCGATGTAAGGGTTTATCCAGATAAGTAATATTCCTTTGTTGACTGAGCCGTGCTGCCTCGGTGAACACCTCCCGTTCCCGCCCGATGAACAAGTCCTCCAGTACTGTCCCGCTTTTCGTTTGCGAAGTGACAGTCATTATATATAGCAGTGGAAGCCGAGGGGCAAAGTGAGTTTCTGCATAATCAAAGAGCCGCCGTACCGGAGTATCAATCCGTCCCATTGTTTTTTCAATATCAGACAATGCCCCCAGAATATGCGAACCATGAATCATGTGACTGCCGCCGACACCGACGAAAATGTTTTTGGAGTAATTCGCCATTCCCGCAACTTCATGGGGAACGACTTGTCCTATTGAAATGATGAGATCATATGACGGGTCAAGCAACTCACGATTGACCTCGACAGATAACGGTTTATTGAAAAAACCATGTTCCGTTAGTTTATAGCATTCATTCACAAAAAAATCAACGGGGATTTCCCCGATTTGCTCCACGTCCCTGCGCCAGTCGTGATGACGAATGAGATGATAGGGAACACCGAGAAACGCTTTACACTCCCTCTCAGTCATCGGTTTGTGCGTCCCGAGGGCAGGCATGACTACCACCTCACTTTTACCTTTTAGCATCTCCCACAGAAAGCGGGTAATCTCCCCTGCATATGAATGACTGCGAGTGGCATCAGGCGTAATGAGCAGGACTTTTCGATGAGGATGCTGCGCTAAGGCGGCACGGATTTTTTCTTTGTGTGTGTTTTTCATCTGAAGACTCATTTTATCGTAAAACAGCTATAGTAGCAAGTTTTGTTCAAGATTGCACAAAAATTGCTGCAAGTTTTGTGCAAGTTTGGGTAAGCTGGGTAAGTTTTGCGTAAGTTTTATGTAAAACCGGATTGAACTCCCCACCCCAATCTGTTATAATAAGGACAGGGGGAAAGCAGCGTTAGTGTGCTTTTGTGTTTTTGGTTGGAATAATAAAAGAGGCTTAATATGAAAAGACTATCTCTGTTCGTGGTACTGATACTTAGTTTGGGTTTACTTGCGGGCTGCAATAGCGAAAAAGATACTGTCATCGTCGGTTCCAAAGACTTTACCGAACAGTATATATTGGGAAATATGCTGACCCTGCTGATTGAATCCAATACCAAATTGGCGGTTACATACAAGAGTGATTTGTCGTCTGACGTACTTTTTGCCGCTACCCGCACCGGGGCTGTTGATCTATATGTCGAGTATACAGGGACTGTGTACGGGAGTTACTTTCGCTATTCCGATGTCAAAAACCCCCAAGAGGTATTTGAAATCGTCGAAAGAGAACTGATGGAAAGATACAGCTTGCGGGCACTTTGTCCGCTTGGTTTCAACAATACCTACGCCCTGGCAGTACGAGCTGATACTGCCGCCACATACGACCTCAACAGTATTTCTGATTTGGCAAAGGTTTCATCAGATCTGGTCTTCGGCGGCTTCGTTGAGTTCCTCAACCGCTATGACGGCGTTCCCAATTTGAAATTGACATATGACATGGTCTTTAGTGATGAAGTAGTGGTAGAAACTCAGACACGTTATCAAGACCTCATCAATGACAAGATTCAAGTGTTGGAGGTTTACGCTACCGATGGTATGTTATCAGAATATAATCTCGTGGTACTGGAGGATGACAAGACATTTTTTCCCGCTTACGAGGGAATAATCATTATTCGTGATGATGCCGTGCAAAAACACCCCGAGTTGCTGGAGGTCATTTGCGTGTTGACCAATCTTTTAGATGATGCCGTAATGCGTGATCTCAACTACCGTGTGGACATCAGCGGTGAATCACCCAAAAGCGTTGCCGAGGACTTTTTACGGACAAATGGTTTAATCAAATAGTTGCCCTTTTACAGGATGATACTTTATGATTAAAGAGACAAAAACAGAAATAATTAGCGAATATAAAGGCGGAAGAAGCAAGCTTGCCGCGCGGTTTCGGCTTATCAATATTTCCCTTATCATTTTGATTTTGACCGTTACCACCACCGTAAGCGGGTTTTTGATCAATAATTTGGTCGATACTGCTTCTGATGAATATGTGCGCTTCTATACCATGGATTCTGTCAATATTTTCAGTTCCCACCTCAATGAGGAACTGTCGCTGGTACAGCATATCTCGCAATCAGAGAGTATCATCGAGTGGTTCGCCGATGAAGGTAATCCCGAAAAAAAGGCGGCAGCATACCAAGAGTTGGTTCTTTATGTGGAAATGTTGCAAATCGGCAGTTCGCATTTTGCCATTACCTCTTCGATGCATGAGTACCTGATTGAATATGATACCGAACTTGCGAATTTTGCCCCGCTCAAGGTAGATGAAGATGACCCTGACAGTCCCCCCAATATTCTCGACCGCAATATTCCTTACAATCAATGGTTTTTCAACACTATCAGTTCTGCCTTTGATTTCACTTTGAACACAGAAATATGCAAATTCACCAATACCCGCCGTTTATGGATTAACCACAAGGTCATGAAGGACGGCAAAGCCGTTGGTATCCTCTGTGCGGCGGTGCAATATGATGATATTTTCAACAGTATGTTCGAGCTTTATGACAGTGACCGGGTGCGGGGATTTGTCATAGATCAAAGGGGTATCATCCAAATGGACAGTACAGTAACAGAGCCGGTTTTGCTGAGCGTGGATTATTCTACTTTTTGGGAGGAAAACCATATCCTGACCATCAACTCCGACGATGAGTTTATCGCTGCCATCAATCAGCACCAAAGAAGTCCTACCATCTTTTATGGGCGTACCATACCCGAGGTAATCAAGCTAAGCAGCGGCGATTACCGTTATTTGTCGATTGCTCCCATCCCCAACACCAACTGGATGACCGTCACTTTCTATAATTCGAGTGCCCTTTTCAACATTACCAGTGTCCTGCCGCTAATAAGTGCCTTGGCGGTGGCGTTTCTTCTATACATAATAGCGAGTTCGGTCTTGATTCGGCGTTTGGTCTTTAGACCGCTGGCGCAATTCACCCAGAGCGTTTCCGTTTCTGATCGCGATGAAAACATGATATACGGAATAAACCGCAATGATGAAATCGGCGAGTTGGCGCGGGCGACACAAAAGGTTTGGAAACATCTAATCAACATGACCCTTACCCTCAAAGACGCATGGGAAACAGCTGAACTTGCCAATAGTGCCAAATCTGAGTTTTTGGCAACGATGAGCCATGAAATCCGGACACCGATGAACAGTATCATCGGCTTCTCCGAACTCGCCCTCGATAGCGACACCGTCCCCGAAATCAAGGATTATCTGACCAAAATCAACCACAGTACTGATTGGCTTTTGCGAATCATCAATGATATTCTCGATATTTCCAAAATCGAAGCGGGCAAAATGGAACTGCGATATGCGCCGTTCAACCTCCAGGATGTGTTTGCCCGTTGTCAGTCCATTGCCCTGCCGACGGTCAGGGAAAAAGGACTTGAACTCAATGTTTATGCCGAAATACCACCGGGGAAAATGTTAATCGGCGATCGTATTAGACTATATCAAGTGCTGATGAATCTTTTGTCAAATGCGGTAAAGTTTACCGAAGCAGGCAAAATCATATTTGCGGCGACGATAAAAGAGATAAACGAAAGCAACGTGACGATGCTTTTTGAGGTAAGTGATAGTGGTATCGGCATGACTACAGCACAGATAGAAAAAGTATTTGAGCCGTTCGTCCAAGCTGATTCGGGGACAACCCGCAGTTATGGCGGGACGGGACTGGGGCTTTCGATTACCAAAAACATCGTTGAGCTGATGGGCGGAAAGCTGATGGCAAAAAGTACTCCCGGAGTGGGCAGTACCTTCAGTTTTGAGATTACACTTGCATTTACTGATGCCGATTTAGATACCGAAGACAGTAATGAAGCCGTTATCCCCGAAAGACCGCATTTTGACAGTCTGGTTTTGGTTTGTGACGATAATCCCATGAATCAAGAGGTCGTCTGCGAACACCTGACCAAGGTAGGAATCAGGACGGAGTTGGCGGATAATGGCAAACTGGGAGTGGAAATGGTACAGGAACGGCTTCTAAAGGGTGAAAAGCCGTATGATATGATCTTGATGGACATGTTCATGCCGGTAATGGACGGGATGGAAGCGGCGGCACATATACTGGCGATGAAAACCGGGACACCGATTGTGGCAATGACGGCAAATGTAATGACCAGTGAACTGGAAAAATATAAACTTCACGGAATGCCTGAATGTCTGGGTAAACCTTTTACAACCCAGGAACTGTGGCGGATATTGCTGAAATACCTGAATCCGGTTAGCGGCGGTTTCATTGGTGAAAATGAGGAGGACAAGGATTTCCAGACGAATCTTTGTCAAAGCTTCATAAACCGTAACCAAAATAGCTATCAAGAGATAGTCGCTGCCATCAATAGCGGTGATAGAAAACACGCCCACCGTCTGGCGCATACCTTGAAAGGGAACGCCGGATTGATTGGCAAACCGAAGCTCCGGGAAGCCGCTACCCTAGTCGAGGGTTTGTTGAGAAATGATGATACTCCGATTAGTGACGATGATTTAATGCGACTGGAAACAGAGTTAAAGTCAGTCCTTGATGAACTGCTTCCCCTTGTTACCAAGGAAGAGGTAGAAGCGAAGGAAAAGTCATGGGCTGATGGTGAGATCGAGGTATTTCTAAAAGAACTAGAGCTTTTGTTGGAAAGCATGAATCCTGCCTGCCTAGAGCTTCTCGATGATATCCGTACCATACCCGATACCGATGAACTGGTACAAAAGATTGAGGACTATGATTTCAAAGCGGCGGCGGTATTGCTTGCGGAATTAAAACAAAAACATCAATGAGCCTCTGCGATGATAGGTTCACCTCGCAAATAACTCCCGCTTACGTTCCAACATCTCATCAATTCTGGCGATATAAAGATCAACCTCTTTGACATTGTCCCGGCGAACTGCTTTCGGGGGTAAGGGAGCAGGGAGAAGAGATGAAACATACTCATCTCCTGATGAAACATTCCCATCTCCTGCGGAGAAAAGACGTTTACTTACCCCTCCCGCACCGATGGCGGCAATCGCCTGGACTTCTTCCATCATCAAGATATTATAGATTCCATAGTGCTGCGGTTTGGCATAACCGACATTTTCAAAGTTGCCACTAATGTTCTTCTGCCGATATAAATAATACGGATACATCCCCATTGCGGCGGCAGTAAGCTCTCCCATTTTCATTATCTCGGCTTCGATATGGTTTTCATTGACCGACTCGGTCAATTTAGCCGCCCTCTTAATTGCCAAAGCATGGACGGTCATACTATCGGGTTGAAGCTCGCTGATGGCATCGAGGGTGATTTTTACATCAGCGGCATTTTCACCGGGCAAACCAAAAATCAAATCCATGTTGATATTATCAAACCCCATTTCCCGTGCAAGATGGAATTTTTCCCTAACCTGCAAAGCGGTATGACCACGCCCAATCAATTTGAGCGTCTCGTCATTCATCGACTGAGGATTGATAGAAATGCGACTGACACCGTAACGCATGAGTACCGCCAATTTGTCCTCATCAATGCTGTCAGGGCGACCGGCTTCAACGCAAAACTCGTTTACTTTCGACAAATCAAAGCTCATCGCTAACTCGGCAAGCAATCGTTCCAAATCTGCTGCTGTCAGGGTGGTGGGAGTCCCCCCGCCTATATAGATGGTAGTCGGGCATTTCCCTTGCCAAACCTCTCGTACCACCGTAAGCTCACGAAAAAGAGCCGTCAGGTATTCGCCGACATATCGCTGCCACTTCGCGATGGGATATGAGGTAAAAGAGCAATAATGACAAGTGCTGGGACAAAAAGGGATAGAAACATAAAGGCTATACCCACCCCGATAATCTATCGCCGTCAGTATCTCCCGCTCACGGTGGGCTATTTCCAGAGCCAACTTTGACTTCTCACTGCTGCATAGATAATCTGCCTGCATCACCTTGATGATTTCATCATCGGAACAACCCCTTGCCAGCATTGTCGCCGGGATTTTGACGGGACGGATGCCAGTCAATGCCCCCCATGGCAGGACAGTTTCCGTATGAGCAGAAAGCAGATGATAAATCAGCTGTTTGAGGGCATTTTTCTCTTCAAGGCGACTCATTTGTTGATGAATGTCAATTCCGGCAGCCAAACATTCGCCATCGGCATAAAGCATGAGCAAAATCCGCTCATCAAAAAAGTTGATAATCAAATCGGGTAAACCAAGGGTAGAACTGATATCGGACTCAGCGGCAGGTGTCAAAACCTTGACCTTTACCCCGGGATAAAAGGCTTTGACCAGTGAATGAATGTCATACTCGAAGTCATTTTTGTTGGTGCTGACAACCAGCATTTGCTTTACTCCGGCTTCATTGTTAGTGTGAACTCCCCAAAATCAAAAGATACTAACCCATCTTTACACAAAAGGATTGTTCTTCTTTTCATCGCCGATAGTCGTTGCTTCGCCGTGACCTGAGAAAACCCTCGTATCATCGGGCAAGATGAAGAGTTGCTTGCGTATCGAGTTTATAAGTGTTTTCATACTGCCACCGGGGAAATCCGTCCGTCCTACTGATTCTTTGAACAGGGTATCACCGCTAATCAAAAGCTGTCCCTCAGGGAAGTAAAAACAAAGCCCGCCCGGAGTGTGTCCCGGAGTGGCAATTACCCGAAATGTCATCCCGGCACTCGTGTGTTCCTCACCATCGCTTAAGAAATTGTCAATGCTGATGGTGATGGGTATACCTATTTCGGCGGAAATATTGAGAGCGGCATCGGCGCAAAGCTTTTCCTCTTCCTTGGCGGCATATACCTTTGCTCCTGAAAGCTCACGCAGTTCATTGACACCGCCGATATGGTCAAAATGTCCATGAGTTAGCAAAATAGCCGCCACTCGCAAGCCCTTTCCCATCAGCAAATCATATATCTCCTTGCCACGGTCGGCGGGGTCGAAGACGATAGCATCACTTTCATTTATCTCCCTATCCTTGCCTCTGCCGCCGATGCTATGCAGATAATAACAATTAGTTTGGGTCATCCCCAAGACTATCCTACCAATATTCACTTCATTCATTCTTTACCCTTTCTATATCCTCTCAATGTCAATTACATTATCAATCTTTTTTGCCATTGTAATTACTGCCGTCATTTCTTCACGGCTTTTGACTTCAAACGCCATATCAATAATACCCATATTTTGCTTGTTGACACGGGTATTGACCGAGGCGATATTGATTTTTTTCTCCGCCATCAGTCGAGTAATATCAGCCAACAAGCCGCTGCGGTTATCAGCATAGATTTTGACTTCGGCAAGGTAGCTGTCACCACTGACCTCTTCATTGCTGCGCTGCCACGAAGCTTCAATCATCCGCTCCCGCTCAGGCTCAGGCACATTCCAGACATTAGCACAATCAGTACGGTGTATCGACACTCCCCGCCCCCTAGTCACGAAGCCGATGATTTCATCACCCGGAAGCGGTGAACAGCATTTGGCAAAACGGACGGCGATATCATCAGCACCCTTAACAATTACCTCGCTGTGTCCGCGAATTTGCTCTGTTTTGTGAGAAATAGTGCTTTCATTGATTTTTCTGGCTGTCTCTTCGTCAGTTTCGATGACTGCCTTAGTACCGGCATCAATCAACTTGTTGATTATCTGCCCCTCACTCATCCCGCCGTGACCTACTGCCGCCAGTACCGAATCCCAATCACGAAAACCGTACTTTTTGATGATAATATCGGTAAACTCAGGCTTCATCAGCTCCGTCAGACTGACTCCACGTACCTTGCAATATTGGGTGATAAGGTCTTTGCCCTTGATGATGTTTTCGACTTTATACTCACTCCGAAACCATTGCTGGATTTTGTTCTTCGCTTGGGTGGTTTTGACGATATTTAACCAATCACGGCTAGGGCCTTTGGAATTTTTGGAAGTCATGATTTCAATGCGGTCGCCGGTCTGAATCAGATAATCATTGGTCACGATTTTGCCATCCACCCTTGCCCCAATCATTTTGTTCCCGACTTCGCTATGGACAGAGTAAGCAAAATCAATCGGTGTCGAGCCTGCCGGCAAGTTTTTGACATCACCTGCCGGAGTAAAGCAATAGACGGTATCGGAAAAAATATCGAGGTCACTCCTTAGCGAGGACATGAAGTCCTTGTTATCGGACATCTCCTGCTGCCATTCCAGTATCTGCCTCAGCCATTGGAGCTTCTCCTCTTCCGCCGCATCGGTGTGTTTTCCCTCGGTAGTCACTTTATACTTCCAATGAGCAGTAATCCCATACTCGGCTTCCTTGTGCATTTCGTGGGTACGGATCTGTACTTCCAAGGGTTGACCGCCGACCCCGATTAAGGTGGTATGAAGGGCACGATAGGCATTCAGCTTGGGCATGGCGATGTAATCCTTGAAACGTCCCGGCATCGGACGGTAGAGGTCATGGATGACACCCAGGGTAGTATAGCAGTCGGAAACCGTATCAACGACGATACGGACGGCAAACAAATCATAGAGCTGATCAATGCTCTTTCCCTGTGTCACCATTTTCTTGTATATACTGAGGAAGTGTTTGACGCGCCCATCTATGATTGCCTTGATGTTGGCTTCATTGATGTGGGCTGATATCTCGGCAACGACAGTTTGGATATGCTGTTCCCGGACACTGCGGCGATCTTTTATTTTGTCCACTAGGTCATGGTAAGCCTCGGGTTCAAGATATTTGAGAGCCAAATCGTCAAGCTCAACCTTGATTTTCGATATTCCCAGTCGTTCAGCAATCGGCGCATATATCTCCAGAGTTTCCCTTGCTGTCCGCAATTGACTCTCCGGTGACTGATGTTCCAAGGTACGCATATTGTGAAGCCTGTCTACCAGTTTGATCAAAATAACACGGATATCATTTGCCATCGCCAAAAACATCTTGCGGAGATTTTCCGCTTGCATCTCCATTCGATCAGTCTTTTTGTCGTAGGTTTGACCGGGTGGGAGCATGATATTACTGAGATTCGTAAGTCCCTCAACAATGACTGCCACCTCATCACCAAACTCCTTGCGGATATCCTCGGCAGTCAGCTCGGTGTCCTCGACCACATCATGCAAAAGTCCGGCAGCGATACTTTCCTTGTCCGATTCCATGTCGGCAAGGATATTGGCAACATAAAGGGGATGGATTATATAAGGCTCACCTGACTTGCGAAATTGGTCTCGGTGAGCTTCGTTTGCGAACTTATATGCTTTTTCTATCAGGCTGAGATTCGATGAGGGGTGATATTTGAGGATGCGGGAAAGCAAACCCTGATAAAGTGTCTCGGGACTCTGGGATTCCGTGATTTCACCGATACGGCCATCATCAATGACTACTTCCCTGCTAATATTTCCTTCATCTTCCATCGCATACCCCGAAACGACAGTCGTTTGTCAAACAGCATACTCTGTCCTTTGTCTTCGATATCTAAATTGTATACAGTATACAGAATGTTTTTTTTTAAGTCAAGTGAGGGGGGTGGGAGCTAAAGATTCGACTGAAAAATATGCAAATGGGATGAGTTATTCGACTGAAAAATATGCAAACGGGATGAGTTATTCGACTGAAAAATATGCATTGGCTTGACAATTAGCCTTAATCTTGCTTGTATACAACTATTACGATTTCCTCCCTAAAAAGAAAACCAACAATAAAATTCAACCATCAACAAATGGATTGCTTCGGCGTATAAAACCGCCTCGCAATGACGAAACCAATGACGAAACCGTAACATTCATCATGAGCCTGAACCATAGCCAATACATCCTGTAAGAACTTCCTATAAGCACTTTCCTACAAAAACCTTCACTCAAAAACCCCCTCAGGATTTCCCAAGGGGGTTTTATCACTTTATGACTTATGGAGTGATGTTACATCATTCCTCCCATGCCTCCGCCCGGCATAGGCGGTACTTCTTCCTTGATATTGGCAACCACAGATTCGGTGGTGAGGAAAGTTGAGGCAACGCTGGTAGCATTTTGCAGCGCACAGCGGGTAACTTTGGCAGGGTCGAGGATTCCGGCGGTAATCATGTCGATATACTCGTCTTTCATCACGTTGTAACCCGTACCGATAGCTGATTCCTGCACCTTGCTGACGATTACCTCACCGCAAAGTCCGGCATTGGCGGCGATGTAGTAAAGCGGGGCTTCCATTGCTTTGAGTACCAGTAATGCCCCTGTCTTTTCATCACCCTCCAAGGTCTCGACTAGTTTTTCGATGTCACGAGAAGCATGGATGTAAGCAGAACCGCCGCCGGCGATGATACCCTCTTCCACGGCAGCACGAGTTGCTGCAAGTGCATCTTCCATCCGTAGTTTCGCTTCCTTCATTTCTGTTTCTGTCGCCGCACCAACACGGATTACGGCAACACCACCGGAAAGCTTTGCCAAACGCTCTTGTAGTTTTTCCTTGTCAAAGTCAGAGGTGGTCTCTTCGATTTGGGCTTTGATTTGGTTAATCCGTGCCTCTATCGCCGCTTTGTCACCCTCACCATCGACAATGACGGTATTTTCTTTTTGTACCTTGACTGACTTCGCCCGTCCCAGCTGTTCCATTGAAGCTTCTTTCAGGTCAAGTCCCAATTCATCACTAATGACCTGTCCACCTGTAAGCACGGCGATATCTTCAAGCATCGCCTTACGACGATCGCCGTAACCGGGGGCTTTGACAGCGACGACGCTGAATGTGCCGCGAAGTTTGTTGACGATGAGTGTCGTCAGAGCCTCACCCTCCACGTCCTCGGCAATTATCAAAAGTTTTGCCCCTGATTGGACTACTTGCTCCAGAAGCGGCAGGATTTCTTGAATGTTGCTCAGCTTTTTGTCGGTCAGCAGGATATAAGGATTGTCGAGAATTGCTTCCATTTTGTCCATGTCAGTTGCCATGTAAGCAGAGATATAACCACGGTCAAACTGCATTCCCTCAACGAGGTCAAGCTCGGTAAGCATGGTTTTTGACTCTTCTATGGTAATTACTCCGTCATTTGACACTTTTTCCATCGCATCGGCAACCAATTGTCCGACTTGATCGTCATCAGCGGATATCGCCGCCACTCGGGCAATCTGCTCTTTGCCTGCCAGTTCCGAACTCATTCTTACGATTGCTTCCACGGCAACATCAGTAGCCTTTTTCATTCCCCGGCGCAGTATCATGGGATTTGCTCCCGCGGCAAGGTTCTTGATTCCGCCATTGATCATCGCCTGGGCGAGGACGGTTGCTGTGGTCGTGCCGTCACCGGCTACATCATTGGTTTTGGTGGCAACTTCTTTGACCAGTTGCGCTCCCATATTTTCAAAAGCATCCGCCAATTCGATTTCCTTAGCAATCGTTACGCCGTCATTGGCAATGAGGGGCGCACCATATGATTTGTCGAGAACGACATTGCGTCCTTTGGGTCCCAAGGTGATGCTAAGCGTATCTGCTAACTGATTGACTCCTGATGCCAGTGCGGCACGAGCTTCCGCGCCATGCTTTAATTCCTTTGCCATTTTCCTTCTCCTTTGTCAAATAAATTATTGATTTACTGATTAGTTCATGCCAAAACTGCGAGAATGTCGCTTTGCTTTACGATGATATAATCCACTTCATCGACTTTCACATCTGTGCCGCTATATTTGGAATAAATAACCAAATCCCCGGCTTTTACTTCCATCTTGATTTCCTTGCCATCCACCACACCACCCGGGCCTACGGCAACTACTTCTGCCTGTTGCGGTTTTTCTTTGCTCTGACCGGGCAGGACTATTCCTGACTTGGTGGTTTCTTCAGCTTCCAGCTGCTTCAAGACAACTCTGTCTCCTAATGGTACTAATTTCATTTCCTGTCCTCCTCTTACGAAATTATGGTTTTACATTAGCACTCATAGTACTTGCGAGTGCATTAGCACTCATGGTACATGAGTGCTAATGGCATTATATCCCTTGCTATCTTTTAATGCAATAGCTTTTCATGATTTTATGAAAATTTTAGAATTACTGTCAGCGAGCACATTCATGAGTTAATTCATGACCGCACCGCCTCAAAAAACGGGGCAAGCCCCGCTTTTTGACGTGCTGGTTTGGATATAGGTTACATTATACTTTATTACATTTCGTTGAGTCTTGCTTGTAATTTGTCAAGCTCTGCTGCCAGTTCCGCTGGAAGACGATTGCCATAGCTTAGGTAGTTTTCCCGAATTGATTCAATCTCGGCAAGCCACGCTTCTTTATCCACAGTAAGCAACTTTTCCATGTCGGCAAGGGTAATGTCAAGACCGCTGATATCAATAGCATCCGGCAGCGGCAGATTACCAATCGCTGTGGTTTCTGCTTTTGCATCGCCGGAGAGTCTTTCAATAATCCACTTGATGACACGACTGTTATCGCCAAAGCCCGGCCACATGAATTTGCCTTCTTCGTCTTTTCTGAACCAGTTGACAAAATATATCTTCGGAAGCTTGTCAGCATCAGTCTTTTTGCCGATATTGATCCAGTGCTGGAGATAGTCACCCATGTGATAGCCCATAAATGGCAGCATCGCAAACGGATCGCGGCGTACTTGACCTACTTTGTCAGTAATATCAGCAGTCGTGATTTCCGAACCCATGATTGAGCCAAGGAAAATACCATGATTCCAGTCAGTACTCTCATTGACTAGCGGAATCGTTGCTTGACGGCGGCCGCCAATCAGGATTGCTGAAATCGGGACACCCGCCGGGTCTTCCCATTCGGGAGCGATAACAGGGCATTGTGCCGCCGGGGTGGTGAAGCGGGCATTGGCATGTGCCGCCGGTTCACCGGACTCAGGAGTCCAATCATTGCCTTTCCAGTCAATCAGATGGTCAGGAGCAGGCAAACCACTACCTTCCCACCAAACATCATTGTCGTCAGTCAGACCGGCATTGGTATAAATCGAGTTGCTGAGAGTCTGTTTGACAGCATTAGGATTTGACTGCATCGATGTTCCGGGGATAACGCCGAAGAAACCGGCTTCAGGATTGATGGCATAAAGCCGCCCGTCCTCGCCAAACTTCATCCATGCGATATCATCGCCGATGGTTTCAACTTTCCAACCGGGAATAGTCGGCTCAAGCATCGCGAGATTGGTCTTGCCGCAAGCAGACGGGAAAGCACCCGTGATATAATATGATTTACCCTCGGGACTGGTCAGTTTCATAATCAGCATATGCTCAGCGAGCCAACCCTCATCACGCGCCTGGACACCGGCGATTCGTAGGGCAAAGCACTTTTTGCCAAGCAGGGCATTTCCACCATAACCTGAACCAAATGACCAAATCATCCGCTCTTCGGGGAAGTGACTGATGTATTTTTCGGCAACATTGGGTACACATGGCCAACCATCATCTTTTTCTCCTGCTGCCAGCGGCTTGCCTACTGAATGGAGACATCTGACAAACTCGCCGTTTTCACCCAAGGCTTCAAGGACTGCGGTACCAATCCGCGTCATAATCCTCATATTGATCATTACATAAGGGCTATCGGAAATCTCGACACCGATTTTGGCAATCGGGGAACCAATCGGTCCCATCGAGAAAGGGATTACGTACATAACCCGTCCGCTCATACAGCCGTCATATAGTTTCGTCATTGTTGCTTTTAGCTCAACCGGATCAATCCAGTTATTGGTCGGGCCGGCATCTTCCTCCTTACGACTGGCAATAAATGTTCTCATTTCTGCTCTTGCCACATCGGAGGGATGGCTACGGAACAAATAACAACCGGGCTTTTTCTTCTCGTCCAGTTTGGTTGCAAGCCCTGCATCGAGCATAATATTCAACATGTCCTGATACTCTTCCTCCGTGCCGGTGGCCCAGTGAACGCTGTCAGGTTTACATAATGCAGCAACTTCATCAACCCATTTCGTTAGTTCTAAATTCTTCGTCATAGATAGCTTCTCCTCTTCTATTTTTATTGGTCTTTTTACAATATAATACAAAAATGCGTGATGCGTCAAGGGTTTTCGGCAAGCAATTTCGTGTCCCTGGCAATCATCAGCTCTTCATCGGTGGGAATGACCATCACACAGACACGGCTTTCAGGGGTAGAAATAATCATTTCTCCGCTCCCCTTTTGATTGATTTCACTAGCAACGTTGATCCCCAGATAACCCAGATATTCCATAATCGCTGCCCTGACCACGCCATTATTTTCCCCGATTCCGGCTGTGAAGCAGATGATATCAACACCATTCATCGCCGCCGCATAAGCACCAATGTATTTGGCAACCCGATATACATATGCCTCTATTGCCCTTACCGCTTCCGGCTTCCCTGCCAGATAGTCATCAACTATGTCACGGAAATCTGATGAACCGCCCCGTTGCAGTCCTGCCATGCCGGATTTTTTGTTGAGAACTTCGCCGACCTCATGGAGGGTGAGATTTTCCCGACTGGCAACGAACTCAATAATCGCCGGGTCGATATCGCCGGAGCGAGTCCCCATGATAAGCCCCTCTAGTGGGGTAAGCCCCATCGAAGTATCGACACTTTTCCCATTAAGCACTGCTGACGCACTAGCTCCGTTCCCCAGATGACAGACTATTGTTTTCAAATTACCGAGATTGCGGGTTTTGTCAACTTTCTCTTGAAATATCTCGGCGGCACGTTGAGAAACATAAGCATGGGATGTACCGTGGAAACCGTAGCGGCGTACCTTATAACGCTCGTAATATTCATACGGTATCCCATAAATATACGCTTTTTCGGGCATAGTCTGGTGAAATGCCGTATCAAATACCCCCACCATCGGGGTGTTTGGCATTAGTTCACGGCAAGCCGCCACACCGATGAGGTTGGCGGGATTGTGGAGAGGGGCGAGGTCATTACACTCTGTCGTGGCTGCTATCACCTCATCGGTAATCAAGACTGAGCAGTTGAACTTCTCGCCGCCGTGAACCAAGCGATGCCCGACTGCGCCAATTTCCGCAAGACTACTAATTACTCCATTGACTGGGTCGGTCAATGCGGCGAGGGCAATTTTAACGGCGACCAGATGGTCTTCCATCGGGATTTCGCTGATGATTTTTTCCTTACCTAGTGCCTGATAGACAATTTGACTTCCGGGGATGCCAATCCGTTCACAGATACCCTTGGTAATCGTTTCCTCGGTCACGCTGTCAATCAGCTGGAACTTGAGTGACGAACTCCCACAGTTAATAACCAAAATATTCATTGTTGCCTCCTGATTTCTATGGTTTGTATTTTATTTTCCGAAATTGAGTTTAATCTTTATTAAACTCACTTTCTTATGAATGCATTCCTAATCTGGCGGACATCATTGACCGTCACCAAAGCACTGGGGGTATGAGTACGGATAAGCTCCAGTGCTTCCGGTACACTTTTGCGTTTGAGGTAAATCATCATGATATGTACCTCACGGGTATAACCTTGTGCTTCAACGATGGTAACACCAAAGCCACGATTCCTGAGCAGGGTTTTCAAGTCGTTTTGTCCATCAATCGCCAGTAACTTTTCTGCTGTTTTTGCTTCCTCTGCTTCCGGCTTTGCTGTTGCTTCCTTTTTCTCCTTTGATTCTAGCTCTTTTGCTGTATTCAAACCTTCCAAAATATTCAGTTCATCCTCTGCTTCTTGTTCATCTATCGTTTCATGCTCTTCCAGTAATTTCAGTTCATCTTCACTTCCCTGTTCCGTTATCATACCCTGCGGTTTTTGCTCTTCTTTGTTAGCTGCTCCCATTTCCTCCAAATCCGACACCATCACTTGGATGCAAGCCGTACCAATGGCTAATTTGCCCTCGATTATAACACCAACATAGTTTCCGCAAGCAAAAGCAAGACAGTAAATCAACGCTTGAAGCGGATCTTCACTCAGGGCTGCCAGTACATTACTGACGACGACTATCCATATCATCACCTCGACGAAGCCTATCATCGCTCCATATAGCTTTTCGCCGCGGTTGATGAGGACATTACGTACTGTTGCCAGCGATACCTCAATCAGCTTGGCGGCAAATATAGCAAAGTATATCAATATTTGCATTGTATCCATTTAATCCTCCCTACGAAATCACCGCCATCAAAAGCGGTATATATATGAAGCAAAGCATCGTCGTCACCGCTATCATCTGCGCCGCCATCTGATAATTTCCCTTGTAAACACGGGCGATCAACATTGATTGGCTCATCACCGGCATTACTGCCACCGTCATGAAGACCTGGGAGACGAATACCGGGGCTCCCATCAACATACCGAGGGCAAACACTATCGCCGGAGCAACCATATAACGCCCAATCATCGCCAACCAACCCTCACGAGGAACCTTGATAACATCTTTTCCCATCCGACAGAGGGTACAGCCGACCAAAATACAGGCAAACGGAGTGGTAACGCTGCCGATATGACCCATTGCATCAATTATCGCCGTTGGCGGTGTTATCCCCACCAGAGCCGCTGTCACTCCCGCGATCGCTCCCAAGAGCGGCGGCGAGAATATCTTTTTGAGTGTCTCCATACTCAGGAGCTTATATTTCTCCCCTGTGTCTCCTGCCATCCCATAAGCACCGAGTGTCCAAAACAGCAAGGTATTAAAAGGAAAATAGGCGGCAATCAGCGGCAACGCCTCTTCGCCGAAAATCATCATGCTTAGCGGCATCCCGATGAAGATGACATTTGACATCGAAAACATGATGCAAAAGAGTCCGAAATTCTCACGCGGAACCCGAAACAACTTGCCAACCAATACCGCCACCCCATAGCAGAGACTGATGCTAAAGAGCGGTATCAAAAGCACTACCCCCAAATCACTGACCATTTCCCGGCTGATGTAATTCAGGCAACTGACAAACAAGAGACAAGGAACGCAAAAATGAAGCACAAACTTCGATATTCTGACTTCCATATCCTCGCTTATATAACCAAACCGTACCGCAGCGACTCCGACCCCGATAATGAGTGCCATCGTAAGTACTGCCTGTAGTGCGTTTGCAACTAACATTTGCTATCTCCTTGGAGACATTACTCTCGTAATGATATTGTTTCCTTATTTTATGTCATAATCAGGTTTATCAATCTTGCCACCGGTGTCTTGTCGTTAAAGTCCATTGGTGCAGTATGGGGGAAAAAGAGTATCATTCGCACGGCGAACACCGCCATCAGCAAAACCAACGAACCACGGGCAAACAAGATAAACCATCGGGGATTTTCACTCCCATGACGATACCGTTTGACTATCCATACCAAGATGAAAAGCGGCAGATATGCAAACAGGGGATGATAAGAAAAAGCTTCCCGCCATCCACTTGTTAATAAGCTAAGGTATGAACGGACTAATCCACACCCCGGACAAGGCACACCTATTGTTGACTTGATGGCACATGAAGTACCGGTCAATAAATGCGCCGCTACCATGTATAAACCTAAGAGGGCTATTATGGTAATAGCCCTCTTCGTGTTAGTCTTAGGTAAAATTCTTTTCTTAAAACTATTGACTTCCATTTACACGTAGTTAGACTACCGGCGCACTATCTGCCCAAATATCATTCAGCGTGTCTTGTACCATGAACATTTCTACAAACAGTCCGATACCCAGAACACAAAGCACAATCCACAAAACAAAGTTTGAGGTATAGGGTTTGCCGCGAGCTGCTGCCAGTTCTACTAAGGCTTTGTCAACCGTATAGATATAGTAGAACATAAGCGGGAAGCAGATGATAGAGAAGATAACCAACATCGGGTTAATAGCATCGGGTCTGCCTAGTGCCATACGTATTTCGTCACCTGCTTTATAATGCCAGTAAAAGCTGTAAATTCCGCAGGTAATGAATGATAGTACAATTACCATTACCGGGTTACGAGTAAGTCCTGTGTACATGAGATTCCTCCTTTGTATTTCCTTGAAGATACCTTGCTACATTAGCACATTTGGCAGTAGTTGTCAACTGTTAGTTACCCAACACCTACCCCAACACCAACAACCGCAGTCTCGCAGCTTTTGCTGCGAAACTACGGTCATCAGACTTCTTTAGCCGTGAATTACTGTTTTGCCGCCTTGCTTTTCGTGCAGGGCTGCCTGAGCAGCAGCGAGACGGGCAATCGGGACACGGAACGGTGAGCAGGAGACATAGTCAAGTCCTGCCTGATGGCAAAACTCAACGCTGCTGGGATCGCCGCCGTGTTCGCCGCAAATACCGATTTTGAGTCCGGGTTTGGCTTTGCGTCCACGCTCTACTGCCATTTTGACCAACTGACCGACACCACTGGCATCAAGCCGGGCAAATGGGTCAGATTCATAAATCTGGTGTTTGTAATAGTCATCAATGAATTTGCCCGTGTCATCACGAGAGAAACCAAAGGTGAGCTGGGTAAGGTCATTGGTGCCAAAGGAGAAGAAATCGGCTTCCTCGGCAACTTCGTCAGCAAGCAGACAAGCACGAGGAATCTCAATCATCGTCCCTACCATGTACTCAATATCAGAGTTCATCTCCTTTTTGACCTGCTCGGCAGTTTCAACGACGATCTTCTTGACAAAAACCAGTTCCTTCTTCTCACCTATCAAGGGAATCATAATCTCAGGCACGATGTTAAAGCCTTTTTCATTCTTCACTTCGATGGCTGCTTCCATGACCGCCCGGGTCTGCATTCTGGCAATTTCCGGATAAGTAACCGCAAGACGACAACCACGGTGTCCCATCATCGGGTTAAACTCATGGAGTGAATTGATGATATCCTTGACATCCTGAACGCTCATGCCCATATCCTTTGCCAACGCTGCGATGTCATTTTCATCAGTCGGCACAAACTCATGCAAAGGCGGGTCGAGGAAGCGAATGGTAACAGGGAAATCACCCATGACTTCATAGATACCCTTGAAATCCCCTTTTTGGAAAGGAATCAAAGCACTTAACGCTTTTTCTCTCATTTCCACCGTCGGAGCAAGTATCATTTCCCGAATCCGGGGGATGCGATCGGGTTCAAAGAACATATGCTCTGTTCTCGTAAGTCCTATCCCCTCAGCACCATATTCAATGGCATTGCGGGCATCTTCGGGGGTGTCGGCATTGGTACGGACTTGGAGGGTACGGTAACGATCCGCCCATTCCATAATCCGCAGGAAATCACCACCGATACTGGCATCAACAGTAGCGATGTCGCCATCATAGATATTACCGGCTGTGCCGTCAAGGGAGATATAATCACCCTCACGATACTCTTTACCGCCGAGGCGGAAATATTTTGCTTCTTCATTGATATTGATTTCACCGCAACCGCAGACACAAGCCACGCCCATACCACGGGCAACTACTGCTGCATGGGAAGTCATGCCACCACGTACCGTCAGGATGCCTCTTGAAGCGTGCATACCTTCGATGTCTTCAGGAGAAGTCTCCATCCGCACCAAGATAACACGGTCGCCGGCATCAGCAGCTTGCTTGGCAGTTTTTGCCGTGAAATAAACCTTTCCTGCCGCCGCTCCCGGTGAAGCGGGTAGGGCAGAGCCGATGATAGTGCCGTTTTTGAGAGCGACAGGGTCAAAGGTCGGATGCAGAAGCTGATCAAGAGCCTTTGCTTCTAGCCTCAGGATTGCTTCTTCCTCGGTTATCATTTTTTCGTCAACCATATCACAGGCAATTTTGAGGGCTGCTGAAGCTGTCCGCTTGCCTGCTCTCGTCTGGAGGAAATAAAGCGTACCGTCTTCAATCGTAAACTCCATGTCCTGCATGTCACGATAATGCTTCTCCAGTTTCTGGGTTATCTCGATGAACTTGGCATAGCAATCAGGCATATCTTTTTCAAGCTGACTGATTGGCATCGGGGTACGGATACCCGCCACCACGTCTTCGCCTTGAGCATTGATCAGATACTCGCCATAAATACGGTTGTCGCCATTGGCAGGGTCACGGGTAAAGGCAACGCCTGTTCCTGATGTCTCACCCATATTACCGAAAACCATCGCCTGGACATTGACCGCCGTACCCCAATCGCCGGGGATGTCATTCATGCGACGGTAAATAATAGCACGTTCGTTGTTCCATGAACGAAATACGGCTTTGACCGATTCAATCAGTTGCAATTTCGGGTCTTGAGGGAAGTCTTCGCCTTTGTTATCTTTGTAAATCTGCTTATAACGGCTGACTACCTCTTTCATGTCATCATCTGACAAGTCGCTGTCAAACTCTATTCCTTTTGCTTCCTTTATTTCTTCCAGTACCCGTTCAAAAAGAGCTTTCTCCACATCCATGACGACATCAGAAAACATCTGGATAAAACGGCGGTATGAATCGTAAGCAAAACGCGGGCTACCGCTTTTACGAGCTAATCCTTCGACGGCAATGTCATTGAGTCCCAGATTCAGGACAGTATCCATCATCCCCGGCATTGAAGCACGAGAACCGGAACGTATCGCCACCAGTAACGGATTTTCGGGGTCGCCGAAACCTTTTCCCTGCTTTTTCTCTAATGAGGCAAGGGCGGCAAAAATCTGTTCGGTCATCTCCTGCGATACTTTACCCCCTTGGTCGTAGTAATTGAGGCAAGCTTCCGTTGTCACGATAAATCCCTGCGGGATCGGCAGTCCCAGATTGGTCATTTCCGCCAGATTGGCACCTTTCCCTCCCAAGAGGTTGCGCATCGTGGCATTGCCTTCATCAAACTGATAAACCCATTTTTCTTTCATGTTTACATCCTTTCTTAAAAATATATTGTGTATGTCTTTACTCACTGTTTTTCAGTATAGCATATTTAGGGGAGAGGCGCAAAGCCTTCAAAGATAAACCAGTCAAAGTGTTTTTTTGCCTGTGTCAGTTCCTCGGGTTGATAGAGTGTCCACGCTACCGCAGGATTGCGCCAGAGCTTTTGGCAAAGAGAACGTGACCACATCTTTCTATGCTCATGATTGAAAGCGATAAAATCAGGGCGGGTAAGGAAGTTTAGCAAAAGATTTTGCAAAAGCCAGTATTTGAGATGGCGGTACTCGGATTTTGCCGTAAAGCGGTCAGCTAGCTGACCGCGGATGACAGCGGGGTGGTTCTTACGATACCAGCGCAGGGCAAAAGGGTGGAATGATTCAATGCAATATGCCCCCTGATACTGACGAAGCAGGGCATCACCCAAAGCACAAACCGTCATGTCGCCATCGACGATTTTGTATTCAATGATGAGCGGTACCCGTCCAGCGACCAAATCAAGGACATCCTTTAGTAAGGGTATCTTCTCCTGCGTACCGCAAAGGGTAAACTCGGATAGTTCTTCATAGCTAAAGTCCAGAAGCCTCCCTGTGACACCACAAATCCGCTCCAGGGTTTCGTCATGGAAAACCACGACCTGACCATCTTTGCAAAGTTGGATATCAAGTTCTATCCCAAAACCTTGGTCTGCTGCAAGGGTAAAAGCAGCGATTGAGTTTTCGGGAGCATCTCCGGGAGTAACATGTAAACCCCGATGGGCATAATAGACAGTCGCAAAATCGCCAAACTGTCCTCTTCGCTTTCTGTCAACCCCCGGCATGATGGCATAGAGATATAACAAAGCAATTATAATAAGAAGTGCGACAAAAAAAATGATTAAGAAAAGCATAAAAGTTCTTTCTTTATATGTTATAGGCAAAGCGTTAAATGCCTATATTTGAGCGAAGCTCAAATGCGCCGCTCCATCCCATCAGGATCAGCCGAAAACAAAATCGCCTGTTCACGACTAATTTTACCCTCGTGATAAAGCTGGATAATCGCCTCATCCATCGTCATCATCCCCATTTTGCGATTGGTTTGCATGACTGAGATAAGTTGGTGCGATTTACCCTCACGTACTAGATTACGAACGGCGTGGTTGGCGTGTAGTACCTCAAATGCCGCTGCTCTACCCTTGCCATCAACAGTCGGAATTAGCTGTTGCGAGACTACCGACTCTAATACATTGGCGAACTGGACACGGATTTGCTGTTGCTGATGAGGCGGGAAAACGTCAATGACACGATCAACAGTACTGGCAGCCCCGGTCGTGTGAAGGGTTGACAAGACCAAGTGACCGGTTTCAGCGGCAGTAACAGCAACGCTAATTGTTTCAAAGTCACGCATCTCACCTACGAGTATAACATCGGGGTCTTCACGCAGTGAAGCCCGGAGAGCATTGGCATAACTCATTGAGTCAATCCCGATTTCCCGTTGATTGACCATTGACTTCTTGTGACGATGCAGATACTCAATCGGGTCTTCAAGGGTGATGACATGACACTCACGATGATTATTTACCTTGTCAATAATTGCCGCCAAGGTGGTCGATTTACCGCTCCCGGTCGGTCCCGTTACCAAAATGAGTCCCCGCTTGCGGTTGTATAGCTCTATTACCGACTGCGGGACACCGAGAACCTCCGGCGAAGGCACTTGTGTACCAACGATACGAAAAGCCGCCGCCACAGTTCCCCTTTGTCGATAAGCATTGACACGGTAACGTCCCAGCTCCGGGACTGAAAATGACATATCCCACTCGCCCAACTCGTCAAAGCGTTTGCGTTGATAATCATTCATGACTTGGTCGATGATTGCCTCGGTATCAGGCGGCATCAACCGATCACCTCCCATCTCGACCAACTCGCCGTTGATTCGCATCTTCGGCGGCACACCGACGGTAATATGCAAGTCGGAGGCTTTATTTTCATGGGCAATCCGTAGCATTTCCTCAATTCTTGGCATGGTATGGTTCTCCTTTTCTCCAGTTGTACCTATATTACCATAAATTGAAAAACATTTCGACTATTAAAAGATAAACTTCGCCAAAACATAATTACTCACATCTATCCCCTTTTCGGTCAGGGAAATGTTCTCCGCTACGACAATCAAACCCTCATCTGATAGCTTCCCCAAAACCCCGGGGTAGGCATCATCTATCTTTATCCCGAAGTTATCTTCAAAAACGGCTTCATTGACTCCCTCGGTCAATCTGAGTCCAAGGAACATGAACTCCTCCATCTGCTCCGCTTTCGATAACACTTGTAACTCTTCCTTGCCTCTGCCTTTGCTTTTATCGATGCTTTTGTCATTCTCCGATGCTATACTTCTATCCACTTCCAAATATGTTTTTCCATTTCCGCTCCCATTCCTAATTGCGTCACTACTCACTTTTACATAACACTCGTTATTCCACAAATCACGTGTTTTTTTATCGTTTTTTGAGTAAGTCATGATATAACTTTCTTGGAAACGGGTGTTACACCATCTCACATTGGCAATCATCGAAGCCGCCCCCAAACCCAATCCGAGATAATCCCCCCGCCGCCAGTAGTTCAAATTGTGACGGCACTCATAACCGCGGCGGGCATAGTTCGATATTTCATAACGGATGTAATTATATGCTGACAGATGAGCAGTACTGAAGTGATATATACGGCGATCCATCTCTTCTGTCAGCAACTCCCCTGCATTAGTCCCCCCCTCACCATAACGGGCAAAGAAGGGAGTACCCGCTTCTATTTGCAGTCCATAGATAGAGATATGCTCCGGTTTGAGAGCAGCCACTTCATCAAGTGTTTGTCGCCAAGACTGAAGCAGTGATGACTCTAGATGATACGGTAACGTATCATCTTGATACGGTAACGTATCATCTTGATACGGCAAGGTATCATTCAATGATATACTCTTTTTCTCCGAAGATAATTGTCTCTGGGGCAATCCGGCGATGAGGTCGATATTTATATTGTCAAAACCCGCTTGCCGAGCATTTTCATAAGTCAGCAAAAAGTCATCATAGCTATGGGTTCGTCCAAGCAGTTGCAGTTCCCGAGCGGTGGTTGACTGCAAACCAATACTCAACCGATTGATACCAATGGCACGGTAACAACGTAAAATATCAGGTGTTACTGAATCCGGATTTACCTCTATCGTCATTTCCGGGGCAGGGGTAATAGTTTCATCAGCAAAGTTAAAATGTTCACGCAGACTAGCTATTATCGCCTTAATTTCTCTCGCCATCAAAAGTGACGGTGTCCCCCCGCCGATGAAAACCGTCGTCACCGTGTATTCATGGAATGACGGAGCTTTGACGGCAATCTCATTTGTCAGCACCCGTACATACTCCTTTATCTGCGCATAATCTGCCGCAACAAACGACAAAAAATCGCAATAAGCACATTTACTGCGACAAAAGGGAATATGAAGATAAATACTAAGGGGTTTCATTTTCACCCGCCCCATCACCCGTTATCAAGTTTGAGCACACTCATGAATGCTTTCTGGGGAACCTCGACGCTGCCGATCTGCCGCATCCGCTTTTTGCCTTCTTTTTGCTTCTCCAAAAGTTTTTTCTTGCGACTGATATCACCGCCATAACACTTTGCCAAGACATCTTTTCGCATTGCCCTTACTGTCTCACGAGCAATTATCTTGCCGCCGATAGCCGCTTGAATCGGCACTTCAAACAAGTGACGGGGGATTTCATCCTTCAACTTTTCACACATCCGCCGTCCTCGTTCATAGGCACTATCACGATGGACAATAAACGACAGCGCATCGACTTCCTCACGATTTATCATCACATCGAGCTTGACCATTTCCGAGCGTTCATAACCCTTTAGCTCATAATCAAAGGAGGCATATCCCCGTGAACGTGATTTGAGAGCATCGAAGAAATCATAGATAATCTCATTGAGCGGCAGTTCATAGCTAAGCACCGTCCGTGTCCCCTCGATATACTCCATTCCCAGATAACGACCGCGCCGTTCCTGACAAAGCTCCATAATCGGACCGATGAACTCACTGGTGACAATAATTTCTGCCGTCACTATCGGCTCTTCGATATAGTTTATCATCGTGGGATCGGGGAGATTGGTGGGGTTGGTAAGTTCAATAATCTCACCATTATTTTGATGTACCATATAGATAACACTGGGGGCAGTCGTGACTAGGTCAAGGCTATACTCACGCTCCAGACGTTCCTGGATTATCTCCAGATGAAGCAACCCCAAAAAGCCACAACGAAAGCCAAAACCAAGGGCTACTGATGTCTCCGGCTCATAAAACAATGAGGCATCATTCAATTTCAGCTTGTCTAGCGCATCACGCAAATCCGGATATTTTGCCCCATCAGCAGGGTAAACACCGCAGTAAACCATCGACAGGGCTTTCTTATACCCGGCCAAAGGAGAAAGACAGGGGTTTTTGGCATCAGTTACGGTATCGCCGACACTCGTATCCTCGATGTTCTTGAGAGAAGCGGTGATATAACCAACCAGACCGGCTGAGAGTTCCTCACAGGGAATGAACTGACCCGGAGCAAAGTAACCCACTTCGACGACCTCGGAGCGGGCTTTAGTTGCCATCATCTCGATTACCGTCCCCTTACGGACACTACCCTCGATAATACGGACGAAGATAATCACACCTTTGTAAGGGTCATATAGTGAATCAAAAACAAGGGCTTTGAGCGGCGCATCAACACTCCCCTTAGGAGCGGGGATATTTGCCACTACTTTTTCCAGTACATCCTCTATCCCCTGTCCGCTTTTGGCAGAAACAAGCGGGGCATCATGGGCTTCAATCCCGATTACATCTTCAATCTCCTCTTTGACCCTATCAGGATCGGCACTGGGTAAGTCGATTTTGTTGATTACCGGAATCACGTCAAGGTCATGTTCAATCGCCATATAAACATTGGCAAGCGTCTGGGCTTCAATCCCCTGAGCGGCATCCACGACCAGAATTGCTCCCTCACATGCTGCCAAAGAACGGCTCACTTCATAACTAAAATCGACGTGACCCGGGGTATCAATCAGATTGAAAACATACTCGTTGCCATCTTTTGCCTGATAAATAACCCGGACAGTCTGCGCCTTAATCGTGATTCCTCGTTCACGCTCCAAGTCCATATTGTCAAGCACCTGCGCCTGCATCTCGCGACTGGTCAAAAGTCCGGTCTTTTCAATGATACGATCTGCCAAGGTCGATTTGCCGTGATCAATATGAGCAACTATGCAAAAATTCCTGATTCTTTCTTGTGCCATGCCTTATATCACGCTCTCTATTTCCACGAACGTCCGTTTTTCATATGCAGAATTGAATGCCGTCATTACTTCAAGGACATGAAGCAACAGCTCTCCCGAAGCCAAGTGTACGCTTCCATCCTCCAGATGACATACCATCTCATATAGCCCCAATCCCCGACTGTTTTCACTATGGTCAAACTGAAGCGGGATCTCCTGCCAACTGCCTGTTTCATGACGGTAAAGCCTGACCGGTCCGGCAAATGTATTCGGGTCAGGGACACTGAGCGTGCCTTTTGCACCGTATATCTCAATCCTTGGCACTTCGGCAGCACAGACATCAAACGATGTCGTAATCGTTCCTACCGCTCCGCTTGCAAATTCAATAACACCTGTTATGTGTGTCGGCACTTCGACTTTTACCACCGTACCATGCTTTGCGGCACTGGTAATTGTCCTCGTCGGGAAGGAAGCCTTGGCAATTCCCGTCACCGCTTTCACCGCTCCGGCGAGGTTAATCATTGCCGTGAGGTAATAAGGACCCATATCCATCATCGGACCGCCCCCGTATTGATAATAAAAAGCGGGATCGGGATGCCATGATTCATGTCCCCGGCACAGCATAAATGCGCTCGCACCAACAATATCACCTATCTCACCGTCGCTGATTAGCTGCCGGCAAGTCCTGATTCCTGCCCCAAGGAAAGTATCAGGTGCGCCGCCAATCAAGAGATTCTTTTCTTTTGCCAAGGCGACCAATGCCTGTCCTTCTGCCAGTGAAGCGGCGAGCGGCTTTTCTGTATAGACATGCTTCCCCGCCTCCAATGCCCTGACGCTGACTCCGTAGTGTTCATAAGGACGGGTCAGATTGAGGACTATATCCACCTCGGCATCGCCCAGTATCTCATCAATACAGTCATATACCCGCTTGATGCCAAATTCTTTTGCCCTACTTTTTGCCTTATCGGCAACCAAATCATAAATACCTGCAACATTTAACCTGTCGGCAAACTTGCCTGTCAAATTTTGCAAATATATACCGCTGATGTCACCACAACCGATGATTGCTATATTCTTCATATATTCTCCTTTTCAAACCACCCTCGTAATATTCCTAGTACATCTTGGCTTCACTTTCAAAGCGAGCGGTCGTCAGGGCATTCTTGATTGCATATTCTTTGCCCTCTGCCGCCCACAACATCCCCCTCTTCATCAATAGTGCCGCTTCCGCACCCTCGAACACATCATCATGATGCCCCAAAGAGGTATAGTACACCCGCCCATTACCCCAGTACTTCGTCCATGCCACCGGCATAGCCACCGGCTTGTTGGATACATGGTAATAAGGTACATCAGGGTGGGGGAAAAGTGTCGTTGCCAAGACCTCAATAGCGGGATCGATATGCAGATAATAATGCTCACTCTTCACCATGAAATCGTCGATACCGATGGTAATCGGACTCGAACCGTGACAGATATTCACCATATACTCGACACCGTCACCACCGGGATGGCTAATCCATTGCCCGCCGGTGATGAACTGCCATTCGGTATTGTTGCGGAAGCTGTCGCACATCCCGCCATGACATCCGGCAAGTCCCACGCCGCTGCCTACCGCCTTGGAAATATTGACGACATAGTCATGCTCAATCTCACCCATCGTCCAACAGGCAACAATCATATCCAAATCCATGAGCATCTCCAGATCGGCAAATACATCCAACTTGTCACTCAACTCCACCGCGAAACCCTCTTCACGCAGATATGAGGCAAAACGCTTACTTGTCAGTTGTGGCTCGTGTCCATCCCAACCACCCCAAAAAACTAATGCTTTTTTCATCTTCCCCGCCTTTCTTGTTGTGAAATTCAACTCCAGAACTCCCCCACCTACAAAAATGGGGTCATCTCTCTCTGAGATATTTTCTCTACCACTTAGTGATGATCGCCAATATCCGTTACCGGCTCATCCAGTCCCTCTATCTCCATGCCGTTTTGGGTAGCATAGTTCCAAAGGGCGGCACGAATGGCTTGTTCGGCAAGCAATGAGCAATGTACCTTGGGATTTGGCAAACCATCAAGAGCCGCCATCACCGCTTGGTTGGTAACTGTCATTGCCTCGTGGATGGTCTTGCCGATGATTAGCTCCGTTGCCATGCTGCTGGTCGCAATTGCCGCTCCACAGCCATAAGTCATAAACTTGGCATCGCTGATTATTCCTGCCTCATCAACAGTTATATAAAGGCGCATAATATCGCCGCACCTAGCGTTTCCGACCGTCCCGATTGCCGAGGCGTTTTCGATTTCACCGACATTGCGGGGATTTTGGAAGTGTTCCATTACTTTTTCTGTATACATATTAGTCTGTATCCTACCTTTCACGTTTCTTTGCATCCAAATAAAGTGGCGACATATCACGCAGTCTCGTGACTGCTTCCTTTAACGCCAAAACGACGGTATCGACTTCAGCGTAAGTATTCTCTTCATTGAGGGTCAAACGCAGCGACCCATGGGCAATCTCGTGTGGTAGTCCGATTGCCAACAAAACATGCGAGGGGTCAAGCGAAGCAGAAGTACAAGCCGAGCCACTCGATGCGGCGATTCCTTTCATGTCAAGCATGATAAGCAGCGACTCCCCCTCAATATATTCAATGGAGAAATTGGTATTTCCCGGTAGTCGCCTTTCGCGATCGCCATTTAAGCGTGCATCAGGTATCTCTCGCAAAACCTGCTCTATCAAATAATCACGAAGTTTCGTTGTTTTGGCATTTTTCTCTTCTAAATCAGTATATGCCCGCACCGCAGCCGCCCCAAAGCCGACGATAGCGGGAACATTGCCGGTTCCGGCACGACGACCCCGCTCCTGCGCTCCGCCATGAATGAAAGGGCGTAACTTTACACTACTGCGTACATAGAGGAAGCCTACCCCCTTGGGTCCGTTTAGCTTGTGGGCACTGGCACTCATCATATCCAGATGACAAGCCTTGGCATCTATCGCGATATGACCGTAAGCTTGGACAGCATCGGTATGAAAAATGATTCCTCTCTCCCGTGCTATCAGCCCTATTTCACCAATCGGTTGAATCGTGCCGATTTCATTATTGGCAAACCCAATCGAAATAAGGATAGTATCAGGGCGGATTGACCGCTTTAGCTCATCAAGGCAGATGATGCCATTTTCATCAACACCCAAATAAGTGACATCATAACCATTTTGCTCCATGTATTCACAGGTATAAAGAATCGCATGATGCTCAATCTTTGACGTGATGATATGCCGCCCTTTGCCCGCATAAGCCTCACAAACGCCTTTGATCGCCCAGTTGTCAGACTCAGTCCCTCCGGCGGTGAAGTATATCTCTTCTGCGGCAACATTCAAGGTAGCGGCTATTTGCTTCCTCGCTGCGGTAACAGCCCGCAGGGCTTTTGCCCCATGACTGTAGATACTGTTGGGATTGCCGAAATCCTCTGAAAAATACGGCAACATCGCCGTCAGCACCTCTGGCGCTACTTTCGTTGTTGCCGCATTATCCATATAAATTATGTCGCTCATTTATAGTCCTCAGTGCGAAAATTTCATGTCACGGTCACGATAACCTTTGAAACCAAGGACATACATCGTTGCCGCCGCCACAGTCAAAATCACCATCAACAAAACTGACGCACCCGTCACCTCATCAGCCGGTAATTGCGGTATCAATCCAAAAGGACTAAGGTATGAAAGCCACTCCGGCAACCCCATCAACGCTCCCAGATAGAGAACGGCAAATGAATAACCCATATACATCCATACTATCGAAGTCCGCTCCGGCAGGTAAGCGAGTAAAATCATCGCCAGACCCAGCATGAAAAGTACCGCCGGGGTGTAAATCATGCAAGTCACCAAGATACTGCTAAAAGCAAGGGGATCATCCATCGTGGCGTAACAAGCAAGCCAAAAACCAACACTATTGAGGAAGGGCATCAGCACGCCGCACACCAAGGCGATGATGAAATACCCGCTGAGTTGGTCATAACGTGAGGCAGCACGGGCAAGGATATGTTCAGCATAGCCGCCGCTTTCCTGGGAACGTGCTTTTAATAAAAATTGAATACTGGGTATCGTTACCATCAATGCCATCAAAACCATGAAAAAACCGACCAGTATCAAAGGATCGCCGCCGGTCATTTCCTGTAGGGCAGGAATCGACTCGATAAAGGTTTCAATATCTCCCATGATAGAGCCGTAACTCATTGACAAGGAGGGAATGGCAATTGCCCAGATGATAAACGGGGTTTTGAGTAAACGCCACGCCAACCCCCGCGGACTGGAAAGATAAGGAGCGGCATCACGTTTGCCCGGTTTGGGAGCAACAAGTCCGGCACCCATATCACGCGCCGAGCAAAGATAAAATGCCAATCCTGCGCCGACAACACTAAATGCCAATGAAAGCAATGCCGGCCACAGCAGGTTCTCGACATAAACCTTCGACATTTGAATGATTCCGAGCGGGGAAATAATACTAAGAACGATGTTTTCCTGCATATCGGCGGCGGCACGAATCATATACATCATAATCAAGACAAAAAACGAAAATCCCATCGCCGTGCGGGGATTAGAGCAAATCTGGCAAAAAATCGCCGTAATGACTGCAAAAGCGAGTCCGGCAACCCCTATCTGGCAACCGAACATCATTGCCCCGCCGAGATCCTCCATCCCACCTGTACCGACTACGGAAAGTCCCAGACCCAGCAATACTGCAAATATTACATTCATAGCCACTGCCACGGTCATGGTGGAAGAAAGACTCGACAAACGCCCCACCGGGAGGGAGCGGATAACTTCAATCCGACCACGCTCTTCATCGGCACGGGTATGACGGACAACATGGAAGATGTTCATGATACCCATGAAAAGTGCTGACCAGACCAACATCATCGTCGCATATATCGAACCTATTGTCATGACCCCGTCGGCGGTGAAATAAGTCTGTCCCATCATCGCAACCATTGCCGGATTAGCCATCATCACCGTCATATTTGCTAGTGATTCATCAGTTCCAACTATCTCATTGATGGCACTGCCAAAACCAAGCACCAAAGCTGCCATTACCACGAACCAGATCAGAATCCGCAGCCAATCGCGGCGGAGAATAAGCTTACATAGAATAATATTGCCAGCGAACATAAGGACTCCTTTCTAACCTCTGGTATTTTCGTAGTGACTCATGAACAATTCTTCAAGTGTCGGCGGGGATACACCGATTTTGCTAACGCCAAAACCGGTCAGGAAAGTCAATGCTGAATTGATTTCCTTGGTATCTATCGCAAATGTAAGGTCAGTTTCCGTCAAGCGGATATCGTGGACACCCGCCACATGCTCCAGACCCGTTACCGGACGTTCAGTAGTAACCGTAACACTGGTGCGGGTCAGATGCCTTAGCTCCGCCATCGTCCCCGTTTCTATAATCAAGCCGTCACGGATAATACTTACTTTGTCACAAAGCCGTTCCACTTCCTGCAAGATGTGACTTGACAAAAATACTGCTTTGCCCTCGTTTTTCACCTCGGCAACACAGTCTTGGAATATTCTTTCCATCAAAGGGTCAAGTCCCGAGGTCGGCTCATCAAGGATATAAAGGTCGGCAGCCGATGAAAAGGCGGCAATCAAGGCAACTTTCTGACGATTACCCTTTGAGTATGTACGGCACTTTTTGGTCGGGTCAAGGTCAAAGCGTTCAATCAATTCATTCTTCTTACTTTCATTATATCCCTTGCGGAGACGGACAAAAAGGTCAATAACCTCACCTCCGGTCAAATTTGACCAAAGATTCACATCACCGGGAACATAGGCGATGTTTTCATGGATTTCAACTGCATCCTTCCAAGCATCTTTGCCAAACACGCTGACATCACCGCTGTTTGCTTTAAGGATACCCAGCAAAATACGGATTGTTGTTGTTTTTCCTGCTCCATTAGGGCCGATGAAACCATACACCTCTCCCGGCTTAACGGATAAATCAACACCGCTTAGAGCCGTAAAACTACCATAGTTCTTCGTCAGACCATTTACATTGATAATTTCGCTCATTTGTTTTTCCCCCATCGCTAATACACCATGCTAATAATAACATGAGGGGGGTGACAAATGCAATAAAAAGATAAGCGAAAAGATAAGTAGTCCTCTTGCTTCTTGCATTTTGGGAAAAGCGGCTCTATACTGTAGGGCATGGACGATGACCGTGTTACTACTAAGGATACAACCCGTAATATGACCGAGGGACCGCCAATGCGCCTCATTCTCGGGTTTTCCTTACCGCTGCTTTTGGGTTTTTTGATGCAACAGTTCTATAATGTCGTGTCAATGATTGTCGTTGGTCGCTTTATTGGGGTTGAGGCTTTTGCGGGTGTCGGTGTGACCGGAGGCATCAACTTTATGACCATCGGTCTGTGTGTCGGTCTTTGCAGCGGTCTTGCCATTCCCGTTGCCCAGAAATTCGGTGCCGGTGATTATGAAATGATGCGGCGTTTCATCGCCAATGGCGTCTGGCTTTCGATTATCTTCACTATTATCCTTACTGCGCTCACGGTCATTTTCTGCGAGGCAATACTCACGGCAATGCGTACCCCCGCTGATATATACGAACACTCATATTCATATATGCTCATTCTCTTTTGCGGGATTCCTACCGTCTTTTTGTATAACTTTGCCGCCGGAATCATGCGTTCGATCGGCGATTCGAAAACACCGATGAAAATACTGATGGTATCAACGGTCATTCATCTGCTTTTGTCGTTTTTGTTTGTCGTCTTTATTGATGGCGGAACTGCCGGGGTAGCATACTCGACTAATATCTCACAGCTTATCTCGGGGCTACTGTGTCTGATCATTCTTATCAGAAAGTTTCCGATACTGCGGCTAAAAAAGGATGAATGGCGGTGGCAATCTGATTTGGCGAAGACATCATGCAAAATGGCAATTCCGATGGGTATCCAATACTCGATTACGGCGATTGGCTCTGTTATCCTCCAATCAGCTGTCAATACCCTTGGCTCAGCTGCTGCCGCCTCCGTTGCCGCCGCGATCAGGGTCAGTGTCTTTTTCAGCGTTCCTTTCGAGACTCTTGGCAATGCCATGACGACATATGCCGGGCAAAATGTCGGTGCCGGACGGCTTGACCGTCTTGATGCAGGACTAAAAGCCAGCGTCACCCTCGCTTGCCTTTACTCTATCGCCGCCTACGCCATCATCTTTGTCTTTGGCAGAAACATGACGATGATTTTTGTTGACCCCTCAGAGGCGTATGTTCTCGACAATGCCACTTTGTATTTGCGGATAATGGCAGCTTTTTATATCCCCCTTGCCTTGGTCAATATCTATCGCTTCATGATTCAAGGCATGGGTTATGGAATGTTGGCAATTATTGCCGGGGTATGTGAGCTAATTGCCCGAACAATGGCGGCATTTATCCTCGTTCCCCTTTTCGGCTTCGTCGGAGCTGCTTTCGCCAGTCCATTGGCATGGCTACTCGCCGATATGTTCTTGATTCCTGCTTACCACTACTGTAAACGTCAACTCACCGAGAAATGAGTTCCCTTTGTCACTCCATTTTCATTGAAACTATCAACGGCAATAAAATAACATGTGTTATGGTTGATGGTGGAAAGTACCAACTCAGTACTGTCAAAAACTATCCAGCTAGAATAGAGCTTGTCGCTCTGCACACCATAGCGGACATTGTATCCTGTTGCCCCCGCTACTGCTTGCCATTTGAGCGAAATATCACCGCCTGCTTCCCGCCCTGCCTTGATATCCTCAACCTTGGCAGGTGGCAAACCCTGTCCATTTCCAAAAACACGCAGACCGCTGATAGCAGGTATCGCATTATATGACAGTTTCATCTTGCTAATACGAAGATGGCGCAACTGTAACGGGTTTTCGAGAACCACCAAATCATGGGCATAATCACGGACTTTTCCCCCATTCCCGCTGCGGTCAGCTATAAGCTCCCATTCGATACCGTCCAAAGACCCTTCAAGGATGTATTCGCTGCTTTTCGGATTTACCTCAATATAACGCCCGTGCTTTGCTACTGCTTCTTGGTAATTATTTTTTTGCTCGTTTTCTTCAGAACTCAGGGATGCCGTCTCAGCCTTACTCCACGGCGGTGAGACCTGATGGTCGGCAAAGTTTACTTGTATCGCAGCGACTTGATGACTGTCACCCAAGTCCATCGCCAGCCACTCATCTTCACCGCTAATCTGAGCCGCCCACCACTCTCTTATATCTTCATTGGCACTTTTTTCGGCTTCATGTCCTGCCGCTGCCGAGGAGGCAGTTACTTTTTTGTCATATGAAAGTAGCATAAACGGCGGCAAAAGACTGTTGGTATCAGCCACCTTTTCCTCAGGAAGATAAAAAGGGAAATCGGCAAAGTGTTGATTACAGTACATCACCCCATCAGCGTCTATTGCACAGGGGAAAAGACCGATTCGCCGTTCAAACATCTC
The DNA here is from genome assembly GCA_031280955.1 of Lachnospiraceae bacterium. GTDB lineage: Bacteria > Bacillota > Clostridia > Lachnospirales > Lachnospiraceae > UBA935. The sequence goes on along the minus strand of JAITGA010000030.1, from coordinate 46,133 downwards.
ATTTACACTAATGCGCATTGTAGATACATGCCATAGATTACCCCATTTGTCCGCAAAAGTACTGCCATGCCCCGCACCGTGGATGAAGCCGCCGGGTTTTGAGGAAAAAGGGTTGTGTTCTTGATACTGATAAGGGCCGAGCGGTGAGGAAGCAACATAAACACCGTCAGCATATACATTATGCTCTGTCCCCGGAGCCGCGTATTGTAAATAATAACACCCGTTATGTTTCGTCACATAAGGCCCTTCAATATATGGCTTTGCTTGTTGATTCCAAAAAGGAACAGCCCCCGGGTCGCATGACAATACGATACCGTTGTTTTCCCCGTTCCTTTCCCAGAGCTTGGCTTCTTCATCTTCATATATCAGCGATGTCTTCGCAGAGATAGGAGTAAATGTTTGCGGGTCAAGCTCGATACCATATATAGGTTCACGATTGGAGCAACCCCAGTATAAATAGAGCCGCTTGTCATCATCATGGAAGAGGTGGGGATCCCAAAAAGGAAAGCTCTCAGCGATAGCGGTAAATGGCTCGAGAATGGGATTGGCACTACGGTAAAATGAACAATTCTCATTAGCTCGTGAAGCACAAAAAACCACCGCACCGTCTATCACTTGCACATCAGGGGCATAATCATAATTCGGCAGTTCGGGAGTCAGTTTGAAGTGCCATTCATACAAATCATCCGAATACCAAAAACCGCCCGACATCGAAGCAAACATCAAGTAGTTGCCATTAAATACGATAAGGGTCGGGTCGGCGGCTTCACGGTAAGCAATAATCTTCGTATTTCCGTCCAAATCCTTACCCTCACGCATTTGATAACGGTATTCGAGATTGAGGGGATTGCAGATGAGTTTTTTCATTTTATGCTCCTGTAAGTTTTATTTTGATCCCTGCCCGATGAATGAGCAGTGTAATTTTACCATAACCGTGATACCCACAGTAATTCCTTGAAAGCAGGGTCGTTTGTGATTAAGGTCATGTTTTCAATTTTAGCCTGTGCCGCCAAAAGCCTATCAAAAGGGTCGCGGTGTTCCCATTCAAAATCACCCGCAAAATGAGCGTGTTCATCGCTGATAGGCAAAGGAAGAACGTCTAATGTTTTCACAAAATTGAAATAATTCTTTGCTATATCGTCAAATTCACGCAGTTTGCCTATACGATGTTTATTTCTAATTTCGTATGCACTCACGGCAGAAAGATATATTTGCACACTCATATCTTCTATTACTTTTGCGGCTGTTTCACTCAATTTCGGACTTCCACGCACAGCCCATAGAAAAGTATGAGTGTCAAGCAGATACTTTATAGACCCCATGCTTGTAATTCCTCCTCAGATAATGGCTCGAAAAAGCTGTCCGGCACTTCCGCACCTTTGGCAAAGCCAAGAGGACGTTTTTTAGGTTTTGCTTGTTCTGATATAGCGTTATCGACAGGCAAAACAATCACTTGTACTGTTCTATTACGGAGCATAGGCGGGATTTCAAAAATGCCGTCCAATGCCGAACTACCTATTGTTTTACTGATATATTCCATGAAATTAACCCTCTTTATCAGAATAGTGGTTGTATAGCCTATTTATCCACATTTTGGTCGAAATGTCAACAAGAAATTCTATAACTAATGTATGCCGAAGCAGTCCATTTACCTTGTTAATAACAAATTACAACATCTTTTCCCTTTGCTCTTTACATTTATCAAAAGATGTGTTATTCTTTCATTGTTGCACGGTCGTATAAGGCGGCCATAGCTATATTATTTGGAGGAAGTACAATGAAACAAGGTACGGTCAAATGGTTTAACAACCAAAAAGGTTACGGCTTCATCTCTGATGAGCAAGGTAGTGATGTATTCGTACATTACTCAGGATTGGTCATGGACGGTTTCAAGTCTTTGGAAGAAGGCGCAGCCGTCGAGTTTGAAGTTGTCAATGGCGAGAAAGGCCCACAAGCTGTCAACGTCAGAAAACTTTAATCCGACTAATTCCAAGGCGAAATATGTCATCTCGCATATCTAGAGCGATTTACAGTTTCCCGCCTGAGAAAATAATACGACATGCCTTTTCTTTTATGTAAGTTCGATTTATGTTAAGTTCGATTTATATGGGAATTCGCAATAGTGTTATTACGGGTTACAGAAAAATAACCGCCCTCGTATATGGGGCGGTTATTTTTTATTGATAATGTTCATGACACTTTGGATATTTATACCACGTTCACTTTCATCACTCTTACTTTTTTCCCTGTCAATTCCTCACTTCTGCGTCCCGGAGCTTGACCACCGATATAGATTTCAGCTTCACCACTATCAACAACGAAAACACCGTTTACATCATACAGACCGAATGACTCCCTTGGTAAGTGGATAGTCACTTCTTTTTCCTCTCCTGCTTCAAGCCTCACCTTTTTGATTCCTTTCAGCTGGGCATTGGGAGTATCCTCACGGACTATTTTGACATAAGCCTGAATCGTTTCCGCTGCTTTCATCTTGCTGTTATTACGGACTTTTACCGTGATATTTATACCTTCTGCTCCTGCTGTCATGCTGTCAGCCACCACTTCATCGACAGTTATATCAGCGTATGAAAGCCCATAACCAAACGGGTAAAGGGGGTCAAACTTCATATAACGGTAGGTGCGGTTTTGCATATTATAGTCGGTAAACTCGGGCAAATCCTCCAGTCCGCGATAAAACGTGAGCGGAAGCTTCCCCTCAGGACTATTTTCACCAAACAATATTTTGGCGATTGCCTTTCCACCCTGCGCTCCGGGATACCATCCTTGCACGACTGCCCCGAAATGGCGATCGGCATAGTTGACGGCAAGGGCACTGCCGGAAAGGATAATCAAAATCGCCGGCTTGCCGCTTTTTACTATTTCTTCAAGGACAAGCTGCTGTCTGCCGGGGAGGTCAAGGTTGGGTTTGTCACCGCTACCATATTCATTCCCTGTGTCACCCTCCTCACCCTCTAGGGTTGCATCCAGTCCCATGCAAGCGATGATGACATCACTCAAGCGACAGACTTCTTTCATTTCTGATAAGCGATCGTTTTCCTCGCTCAAAAAGCTGGCTTTGGTCTTATAAAGATGACAGGCTTCTGAGGTCAAAACCCGGATGTCATCGCCGACCATATCCTGTATTCCCTCCAAAACCGTGATATAGCGTGCCGCCGTCCCCTCGTAATTTCCGACCAAGGCAGCGCGACTGTTGGCATTGGGACCGATGACCCCGATTGTCTTGATACCGCCGTCTTTGTTAAGTGGTAAAATGCCGTCATTTTTGAGCAGTACAATACTGGCAAGAGATGTTTTCAAATTTAGCTCCCGCATTGCCGTAGAATCAACAACATCATAAGTGATGGTATTATAAGGATTAGCCGTTTCTTCATCGAAAAAGCCCAGTTTCATTCGGGCAGTAAATAGATTTACCAATGCCTCATCAAGCCGTGACTCAGGAACACGTCCCTCTTCCACCGCTTGCTTCAGATAATGGAAAAGATTGCCGCAGTTAAGGTCACAGCCATTATTCATCGCCATTGACACCGATTCGACGGGAGTACTCGTGACCAAATGCGCTTCATGGAAATCCTTGATTGCCCAACAATCGCTGACCACATGTCCCGCAAAACCCCATTCGTCACGAAGAATATCCTGCAACAAAGTTTTGCTGCCGCAACAAGGCTCACCATTGGTGCGGTTGTAAGCTCCCATGACGGCTTCAACTTTGCCCTTTTCTACACAAGCCTTAAAGGCGGGCAGGTATGTTTCGTATAGGTCTTGTTGCGATACCTCGGCATTGAAGCTGTGGCGTAAATCCTCAGGACCGGAATGAACGGCAAAATGTTTGGCACAAGCCGCTGATTTCAAATAATTTTCATCGTCACCTTGCAGACCGTTGATAAAGCTAACTCCTAGTGTACCGCTAAGGAATGGGTCTTCACCGTATGTCTCGTGACCGCGTCCCCAACGGGGGTCACGGAAGATATTGACATTGGGCGACCAAAAAGTCAGTCCCTTGTAGATATCGGTATCACCGTGGGCTTGTTGCATATTAAACTTCGCCCGTCCCTCCGTGGCGATGGCATCCGCCACCTCGCCGAGCAACTCTTCGTCAAAGCTTGCCGCCATCCCTATTGCCTGGGGAAAAACCGTCGCAATACCGGCACGGGCAACGCCGTGGAGTGCCTCGTTCCACCAGTTATATGATTTGATTCCCAACCGGGGAATCGCCGGAGCTTTGTGCAGGGTTTGGTCTACTTTCTCCTGTAAGGTCATCTGCGCAACTAACGCCCGCGCCCGTTCTCGAAAAGCATTGATTTTTTCTTGGTTGTCAACTAGTCTCATTGGTATTCCCCCGCTTCTATTAAATAGCAACATTCATTATATCCAAACCCATGCTGATATGATAGCTAATTATTGCGATTATTTTATCAAATCTTGCTATGAGTGGAGCAATAGTAGTGACCCGCAATGATTATACAACATAAGCCAATAAACTACAATTAGGAAAAGTGACTATAAAGAGCAATAATTGCATATTTGCATATTTAAACAAATAACTACCTGCATTTTGACCTTCGATGTTGTAAATTGAGTTACATACTGTTCAGACTTATGATGATATTACAGTTTCGTCATTGCGAGGCGGTTTATGCGCCGAAGCAATCCATTTTGACCTTCCATGTTGTAAATCAAGTTACATTGTAACATGCTAAACTTTGCTTTACACTTGCAAAAAAGAGTAAAAAATGTTATGCTGTGGCGTACGGAAAACTATATCTTGGCATAACACAAAAGGTGGCAATCATGAAAATGACGTTTCGATGGTTCGGGGAAAAAAGTGACCAAGTAACACTCAAGCAAATAAAACAGATTCCGGGAATGAGCGGACTGATGGGTCTGCTAGATTATAAAGCAGCGGGCGAAGTCTGGGAGCGAGAAGAAATAGCTGCATATATCAACCAAGTCCATGCCGCCAAGCTCGAATGTGAGGTGATAGAAAGTGTTAATATCCATGAAGATATCAAGATGGGGTTTGGTCTGCGTGATGAATACATCGAAAACTACAAAACGACCATCGCCAATCTGGCTTCCTTTGGTGTTCGTGTGATTGTCTATAATTTCATGCCGGTACTGGATTGGCTTAGGACTGACTTGTCGAGGCTTATCGAAGAAGATGGTTCTAAGAGCATGTTTTATGATGAAGCCGAGCTTGAAGGACTCACGCCGCTTGAACTGGTAAGACGAACCAGTGAGGGTAGTAAGGGATTTTCAATGCCGGGCTGGGAGCCGAAACGCTTGCGGGAGTTAGAGCTTACTTTAAAGCAGTATGAAGATATGACTCCTGATATCCTGCGAGAAAACTATCGTTATTTCCTCAATGCGATTATTCCCACCTGTGAAGAGCATGGTGTTACGATGGCTTGCCATCCTGATGATCCTGCATGGCCGATTTTTGGTCTGCCGCGAATTGCCCATAGTCATTCGGATTTGGAAAAAATCATCGCCCTCCACGATTCACCGCACCATGCCCTATGTGTGTGTAGCGGCTCACTAGGTTCAGAGCCAAGCAATGATATCCCCGCAATTGTTCGTCATTTCGGGACGGCGGGACGAATTGCCTGTATGCATATCCGCAACGTGAAGTACATGGGATATCGCCGTTTTCGTGAATCAAGTCATCTCACCAGCGATGGCGACCTCGATATGTATGGGATCGTAAAGGCAATGTATGATACCTGCCCTGATGTCTATGTCCGTCCTGATCATGGGCGGATGATTTGGGGAGAGGTCGGACGCCCCGGCTATGGACTTTATGATCGGGCATTGGGGGCGATGTACTTACAAGGGTTGTGGGATGCAATCGATAACTGTACCAAAAATAAGTGAGGTAAATGTAATGATAAAACTAAAACCTAAAGAATCCTGTCGTTTCGATCAGATCTCCCTTGGCGAGGTCATGCTCCGTCTTGATCCCGGCGAAGGGCGTATCCGTACCACCCGCCGTTTCCATGTCTGGGAGGGAGGCGGCGAGTACAATGTCGCTCGTGGTCTCAGGCGGTGTTTTGGTCTTAGGACGGCAGTTGTAACCGCCTTTGCCGAAAATGAAATCGGTTATCTGCTTGAAGACTTGATACTCCAAGGCGGTGTCGATACACGTTTTATAAAGTGGCTTCCCTATGACGGTATCGGGCGAACTGTCCGCAATGGGCTCAATTTTACCGAACGGGGTTTTGGGGTGCGGGGAGCAATCGGTACGAGTGACCGAGCAAACTCTGCTGCCTCACTTATTAAACCGGGGGAAATTGATTGGGAGTATATCTTCGGCGAATGTGGGGTACGTTGGTTTCATACCGGCGGTGTTTTTGCCGCTTTGTCCCCATTATCAGCAGCGGTAACGCTGGAAGCGGTGCAAGTTGCCAAAAAATATGACACTATCGTCAGTTATGATTTAAATTATCGTCCCTCGCTTTGGAAAGCAAATGGGGGGTTGGAAAAAGCGCAAGAGGTAAATCGGGCAATTGCTTCACATATTGATGTGATGATTGGTAATGAAGAAGATTTCATCGCTTGTCTCGGTTTTGAGGTTGATGGGAATGAAGATGGGTTGACGGCTCTTGATTTGTCCGGTTATCAACAAATGCAGAAAAAAGCGATGCTCGCTTATCCTAATTTCAGGCTCGTTGCCACGACGCTTAGAACGGTCAAGACTGCCACCAAGAATGACTGGACTGCTGTATGTCGTGCCGGTGTTTCCGCTGACAACAGTGGGATATATCAAGGGATGAGATTTGTTGATTTGGAAATTCTTGACCGTGTCGGTGGTGGTGATAGTTTTGCCTCGGGATTGATTTTTGGATTGCTTAGTGGTTTTGATTTTCAGACTGCGCTAGATTATGGTGTTTGCCATGGGGCTTTGGCGATGACTACCAGCGGCGATACTTCGATGGCATCACGGCGTGAGGTGGAGAATTTGATGAAAGGTAAGGGAGCGCGGGTAGAGCGGTGAGGATGGAGTGATATGCTGTTTAATTTGCAAGCTTCATGTCAGTATATTTATAAGCCGAGCGTCGAAGATGTCGGTCCTTAGGCACCGTTTTTAGGTGTCTAGACACCTAAAACGGTGTCTTAGTACCGCTACATCTTCATCGCAGCGCAAGCGTTCGAGCGTTAAATATACTGACATGAAGCTTGCAAGGGCAATTTTATCCTAAAACACAAAGGAGGAACTCTTTGTACAAAATATTTGACCAATTAAGAGATATCGGCATCGTTCCCGTCGTCTCAATATCTGATACGAGTAAGGCTATTCCGATGGCTGAGGCTCTGCTTGAGGGGGGGATAGCTTGTGTTGAGATTACATGCCGGACTGCCGAGGCAAAAGAGTGTCTGCGGCTCATTACCCACCGTTTTCCTGAGATGCTGGCAGGGGCGGGGACGGTACTTACCACGATACAGGCAGACGAAGTGTATACCGCCGGAGCACAGTTTGTCGTCAGTCCCGGTTTCAATCCCCAGGTCGTCTCCCATTGTTTGAAAAAGGAAATCCCGATTATCCCCGGTTGTGTCACGCCAACAGAAATGGAAGCGGCAATGGCAATGGGGCTTGATGTCGTCAAGTTTTTCCCCGCTGAGCAAGCAGGCGGTCTTCCTTATATCAAGGCGGTCTCTGCTCCTTATCCGAACCTACAATTCCTGCCAACGGGGGGGATAAGTGCCGCCAACCTCGGCGAATATATTGCTTTTCCTCGTGTCATCGCCTGTGGTGGTAGCTTTATGGTGACTAAGGAGCTTCTGGATGCGGGCAACTTTGCCCAAATCAGTGCCCTTTCGCAGGAAGCGGTAGCAATAGTGAAGGCACAGCGAGGTTAGGGCAGATGACTGGTTTCATAAATGAGAGCTTTCTATTATCTAATGAAACGGCACGTTTGCTTTATCATGACTACGCCGCTTCGTTGCCGATTATTGATTATCACAGTCACATAGATGCTGAAGATATTGCTGTTGACCGCCGTTACCCCAATATCACCCACTTGTGGTTGGCGGGTGATCATTACAAATGGCGGCTCATGCGCCTTGCCGGGGTGGGTGAACATTTCATTACCGGGGCGGCGGATGATTATGACAAGTTCTTCGCTTTTGCCCGCACCTTACCACAAGCAATTGGCAATCCTGTTTATCATTTTACCCATTTGGAACTCAAACGTTACTTCGATTGTGATTATCTTCTGACGGCAGAAACTGCGGCGACGGTATGGGAGCTTTGCAATGAAAAACTGGGTGACGATGATATGACGGTACGTGGCATCATCGAAAAGTCAAAGGTAACGGTGATTGGCACGACTGATGACCCTTGCGATTCCCTAAGGTGGCATCAGGAGCTTGCCGCTGACGATGGCTTTGCCCCCCAGGTACTGCCAACTTTTCGTCCCGATGGAGCAGTTGATATCGACAAGCCCACTTTTCGCAACTATATCAGCACTTTGGGTGAAAAAAGCGGTGTCGAAATCACCTCACTCACTGACCTTTACCAAGCTCTCCAAAATCGCCTGGATTTCTTCGCCGCTTGCGGTTGTGTCATGGCAGATCACGGGCTTTCTAATCTACCTTACCTTGATGACAGTATCATCGCTGATAATACTTTATTTGCCAAAACGGCAGCGGATATCTTCGCCAAGTCGCTTCACGGCGAAGTTTTACGAAGCGAGGAATGTGAAATATATCAAACTGCCATCCTTTTGTTCCTAGCGCGTGAGTATCATCGCCGAGGTTGGGTAATGCAGCTTCATCTGGGAGCTTTGCGGGATGTGAATCCGAAGATGGCGGCATTGGTGGGAGCGAACAGCGGTTTCGATGCCATCAGAGGTGACACCAATGTCATCAATCTGGCGAAATTTTTGGCTTGGCTGGAAACGAACGATGCCTTACCAAAGACGATACTCTATTCCCTCAATCCTGCCGATGACCCCTTGCTTGTTGCCGTTGCCGCTTGTTTCCCTGGTGAGGGTATCGCCGCCAAGGTACAACATGGCAGCGCATGGTGGTTTAACGATACTTTGCAGGGGATAGAAGCGCAACTTACTAATCTTGCCTCTAGGGGGCTGGTGGGAAGCTTTCTGGGAATGTTGACTGATTCACGCAGTTTCCTCTCCTATTCCCGCCACGAGTATTTCCGCCGCATCCTTTGCAATCTGCTGGGTACATGGGCTGAGCGTGGTGAGTGTACCGGGGATAAAAGAGAACTGGGGCAAATTATCAAAAGTATTTGCCATGATAACGCCGCCGCCTATTTTGGATTTACGAGGTAAACTCATAGCTAATAGCTATTAGCTATTTGCCATACTTTACAGTTATTACCGATAATCTTACCCGAGGGAAGAATATGATTGAAAATTTGAATGGAATCCGTGAGGTCGTTGAGTTTAAAGCGAAAACCCATATGCGCCTTTACGAAAACGTCGAATCTGAGGCTTACCCGCCCCATTGCCATACGCCGATAGAGTTCATCGTCCCGCTCGAAAAGGGTTATCGTGTCATATGCAGTAACCGCACTTTTGACTTGCAGGTTGGTGACACCCTGCTTATTACCCCCGGTTCACTTCATTCAATGCCTGCTGCCGCCGGCCGCCGTCTGATTTTTCTCGTTGATTCCTCGGTTCTCCACGGTATCATGGGAATATCAGCAACCCTTACTTCTTTTTCACCCGCCCTCCATGTTGACCATCACGCCAGTCCCAAACTTTCCAGACGGGTTCAGCGTTTGCTGTTGGAAATGGCTGAGGAGTATTACGCCGATGCTCCCCTCCACGAAGCGGCTATTTATGCGAGAATTATAGAGATTTTGGTTCTGATTCACCGTCACCATGTCTTCCCTGCTTCGCTGCCGGAAAACGGCGGGCGCAAAGCTGAGCATATTGATTTGCTCCTAACTATTTGTGATTATATCAACAAACATTACGATGAAGACCTGACCCTCGATCAAATCGCTGGTTTGTCCGGCTTCAGCAAATACTATTTTAGCCGTTTGTTCAAGCAATACACCCAAATGTCGTTCTATAAATACCTAAATAACAAACGAATTGAAAATGCCACCCGCCTGCTTATTGATGACCGCCTTTCGATTACTGATGTGGCATTTCGTTGTGGCTTCGGCAGCTCGTCTGCTTTTACCCGCACTTTCAAAACCGTACACGACTGCACGCCGAGCGAGTTTCAAACAATGTTTATCAACAAGCAGGATATTTCCCATTACCTCACCCCTTTTGGCGGCAACTAGTTAAGCGGGCTATCTTGATGAAGAAAATTACCCTAGGGACAAAAATGATCGGCGATGGACTTGTCGCTTGTGAGCGAGAGGCAATCTCACTAGTGATGACAGGAAATGTCCTCGTCAATGACCATCCCGCTTCCAGTATTCACGAAAAAATCACTCCTGACAGTACTATCCGCATCCGCACTAGTAAAGGAAACTTCGTCACCAGAGCCGGGGACAAACTGGCGTGGGGTCTTAGCTCCTTTGCCGTGACGGTAGCAGGAAAGGTCTGCCTCGATATCGGCTGTGCCGAGGGTGGTTTTACTGATTGTCTTTTGCAAAATGGTGCTGCCAAGGTCTATGCCGTCGATGTCGCCAGAGGAACTTTCGCCTGGCAACTTCGCAACGATGAAAGGGTCACATTACTGGAAAAAACCAATGCCCGTTATCTGAACAGGCAGCTGATACCTGAGCCAATCGACTTTTTTTGCTGTGATGTTTCTTTTATATCTTTGCAGAAAATTCTGCCGGTGGCAGCAAAGCTACTAACACCGACAGGTAGTTTTATCGTTCTTTACAAACCGCAATTTGAACTGCCACGCTCCCAAATCGGCAAAAACGGCATCCCCCACGACCCTGACGACATCAAGACAGGTATCGCTGCCCTAACCGCCTTTGCCGCCGCACACAATATCTTCATCCGCCAAAGCACCGCTTCACCGCTTCAAGGAAGCAAGGGAAATGTGGAGTATCTTTTGTATGGAGATTGTGGCGGTGGTTGATTTTCGTATTTTGTCCAATACCACTGGATACCACTGGTATCCCTACTACTAGTATCCCTCACCCTCCTCTTGCCTTACCCACCCTCACATGTTATACTTCCTTTATGAAAAACAAAAATACGAACTGGACGAACTTGTGGCTCGAATATGAACCTCGCAGCAGCGGGGTGAACTGCGTTAAATCCCTTTATCTGTCGCTAAAAGGCTTCACGAAGGAGCATCCCATCGTCGCCAATGCCCTAACAGAACTGGAGCGTGGCTTCGCCGGAATGTTGGCGGTGACGAAAGAGAATATCATTTATCCACTTGATGAAGCCAAGCCCCCCGCCGAAACCCTTGCTCTTCGCCTCGAAAGAGATACCGAGATTTCCGCTGAGGGATATCAGCTGACCGCTGATGAATACTCCCTAAGCCTCCGTGCCGCTGATGAAAGCGGACTCCTCTATGGTGTCTTCCATATCCTGCGGCAAATCGCAATCGAAAAACCTTTGGCAGAACTCACGCTGATGAGCCAACCCGATATCAAGTTGAGAATGCTCAATCATTGGGATAATCTCGATGGCAGTATCGAGCGTGGATATTCAGGGCGTTCTTTTTTCTTTGCCCAAAACAAGGTCTTGCCGTATGAACGCATGACTGATTATGCCCGCTTCGCCGCCAGTGTCGGTATCAACGCCGTTGCCATCAACAATGTCAACGTCAAAGATGCCGCCACCCGCCTCATTACCCCCGAATATTATAGTGAAGTGCGGCAAATCGCCGCCATTTTTGCTGCCTATGGGATTCGCCTTTTCCTCAGCCTCAATTTCGCCGCCTCGTTGGAACTGGGCGGACCTCAATCTGCTGACCCCTTCGCTGAGGAAGTAATCAATTGGTGGCAAAAGCAAATCGCCGAAACCTACGCCGCCATCCCTGATTTAGGTGGGTTTTTGATCAAAGCCGACTCCGAGGGACGACCGGGCCCGTTCACGTATGGGCGTACCCAAGCTGATGGGGCGAATATGTTGGCAAAAATAGTTGCTCCCTATGGTGGCTTGATTATTTGGCGTTGCTTCGTTTATAACTGTACCCAAGACTGGCGTGACTATCAAACTGACAGAGCACGGGCAGGATATGACAATTTCATCACCACCGATGGTGATTATCTGGATAATGTGTTTTTGCAAATCAAAAACGGGCCGATGGATTTTCAAATCCGCGAACCAATCTCACCGCTTTTGGGAGCAATGGAAAAGACCAATCAAATCTTGGAAGTTCAAATCGCCCAAGAGTACACGGGACATCAAATTGATGTTTGTTACTTAGTGCCGATGTGGAAAGAAGCCCTTGACTTTGTGATTGGAGCAGGAAATGACAAAGTAAGTGATGTCGTCAGCGGTAAGACCTACGCTAACCGAGGCGGTATCGCCGCCGTAGCCAATACCGGCGATGATGCCAACTGGACAGGTAATGACCTTGCTGCTGCTAATTTTTATGGTTTCGGGCGGCTTTCATGGTCGGTGAATTTGACGGCGGCAGATATCGTCGGCGAGTGGATTATGATGACTCTTTCCCGTGATGAACAGGTCATCAACGCTGTGAGCGATATCCTCTTACATTCACGATTGACCTACGAGAAATATACCACCCCGTTGGGGATAGGCTGGATGGTCTCCCCCCACTCCCATTACGGGCCCAGTGTCGATGGTTATGAGTATTCACGTTGGGGAACTTACCACCGTGCCGACTATCTGGCTATCGGTGTGGACAGAACCAGTAAGGGAACGGGCTTTTCTACGCAGTACCGTGAACCACACGCTTCTATCTATGAAAACCCTGCCACTTGCCCCGAAGATCTCCTACTCTTTTTCCACCGTCTTCCTTATAGCTATCTCATGAAAAATGGCAAAACCCTGCTTCAGCATTTTTATGACTGCCATCATGAGGGGGTAAAAGAAGTGGAAGCGATGATTGCCGGATGGAATGGTTTGGCAGGACAAATAGATCCTGCCATCCATACTCGGGTCGCAGAGCGGTTTGCCCGTCAGCTTGACAATGCCATCGAGTGGCGTGATCAGGTAAACACCTATTTTTACCGCAAAAGCGGAATCGAGGACAGGTATGGCAAATAGCACCAATGAAATCTTCATCCTCCGTGATAATATCATTGAGGGCAGTCCTGTTGCTGATGGATTTGTAGAAAACTACTATCTCGAGAATCGCCTTGCCGGGCAAGCTAAGATGATGACCCCGCTTCTCGGCGATGATTTTGGTGAAACCCTTACAACCGTCGGCGGCTTTTGTAAACTGGTCTCGCATATCAATGTCAGTATAGCGACTACCCCTGCTACCGATACTAAAGCTAGGTTCGCCCTCACATTCCGTGAACAAGGAGGCTTTCGTGACAAATGGGCGGCGACTGTCCCGCTAAACGGCGAGCAAATCTGCATTGAAGTTGCCACCTGTGAAGATAACCCGGCTGCCTTAGCTTCATTTCAGATTACATTCCCTGCATATACCATCGCCACGATTACGCTCTCGCTCACCTTAAGAGAAAACCTGCCTTTTCCGCAAATGCCTCCCGACAAACCGATAGTTTTCGCATCCTTACCCTACCAACAAATGATTGCCAACTCGCTCATCTCCCTTGGCAACCTCAGTCGTTTGCAACGAGCTATCGCCAAAGCCAGAGCAGGCAAAAAAGTCACACTCGCTTATATCGGCGGTTCGATTACTCAAGGTGCAGGAGCTAAACCAATAAATAACATGTGTTATGCCAAGCGGGCTACCCTCGCTTTCGCCAAACGCCTAGATATTACTCCCGAACAAATCCATTTCATCAAAGCCGGTATCGGCGGTACTCCCTCGCAACTGGGCATTGCCAGATATCACGCTGATATCACCCACGACCCCCTGAACCCACCCGACATCGTGGTCATCGAGTTTGCTGTCAATGATTATGCTGATGAAACTCTGGGAGTAGCGTATGAAAGCCTCTGTCTCATGGCACAAGACGGTCCCGGCTCTCCGGCGGTGGTGTTGCTTTTTTCTGTTTTTGCCAATGATGAGAATCTGGAAGAGCGACTGGTCAAAGTCGGTATCCGCCACCACTTCCCCATCGTCAGTGCCAAAGCAGCTGTTTTACCCCAATATGACAAAGACGAAGACACCATCGTCACCCGACGGCAGTATTTTCATGATATTCTCCACCCTAGCAACAGCGGTCATCAAATCATGGCGGATGCCCTTGATTATCTCTGGCAAGCAGCCATTGAAGCAAAACCACAGGAGGAGTTCCCCCCGGCAGCGGCGATAATTGGCGATGATTTCCGAAATATGCGTGTTCTTAACCGGAGCAGCATCACTACTGACCCTGCCGTTATATCTTATGACCTTGGCGGGTTCACCGCCATTGATGAACTGCTTCACAGCGTAGAGCGTGATGACGATATCCATACCACCCCCCAGTTTTCCGATAACTGGAAGTACTGCGGCAAAAAACCGGAGGCAGAACAAACCGCCTTTAAGATGGAAATTGAATGTAAGGATTTGTTATTAGTATACAAAGATACCCATGAAGCTGATTTTGCCGCCGCTACGATTTTCATTGACGGCGTGTACCTGCGTGATATTGACCCTCGCGCCGCAGGTTGGATACATTGCGGTTCGACTTTTATCATCAGGGGTAAAGAAAAAGCCCGTCACAATGTCGAAATCCGCCCTCTAGGCGGGGCAAACGGACTTTTTACCATTCTCGCTTTCGGCTATACATGAGTGAATGTTTGATTCCATGTTAAAGAAATCAACTTGCCTCATGTCTGATATTTCCATCAAGATGTGAAGGTTTTGTCAGTAGTTCATCACAAAAAGGGTCATTTCTCTCTGTGACATAATTTAGTGAGCAATGTTTTGAGCGGTTTCCACAAAAACAAACAGATGAAGAAGTTACCGACGGCATGGGCGATATCGTAAGGAATACCGCTAATCCAGTACGGCAGAAATGACTGCCAAAAACGTTCTGTCTCAAAAGCAATCAGCAAAAACGGCGGTGCCATCAAAGCCCCGAATGAAAGACCGAACACCCCCGAAAGCACCGCCCAGCCCCAAGGATTTTCCATCCGCCGCATAAACCATGCCAAAACAGCGAGGAGTGACCATACGTAAAGATACCCTATTGACCACATCGGGTTAAAACCAAACACGGCGATTTCCAACATTACATACAAATAAACAATGTAAAAAACCTTGCGTCCATAAACAAGGGTATAGACGATAATGAGTAATGCCCCGAAGTGAATGTTCGGAAGCCATACCATTGCCATTTTGAGGGCAAACATAATCGCTGCCGAAATCGCGATGACGGTGATATCACGCGCCACCAGCTTCATATTGTTAGAAGAAGTCGTCATATCCTACTTTCAGCTCAAAGCCATATATCTCACCATCAATCACGGGGGTATCATTCACCCCTGTCATCGCAAACTCACCATTTATATAGATAGACCACCATTCCATTTCCGCATCATTTGCCGTCCGTCCCCGTACTGTTGTCAGCCAAAACCCGAAGTCAGTCTCCATCCCATCGATCATTTCCTGCTCATCGAGAACTTCCCGCAGATAGAGTGCATCCGTCCGTACCTCACTGGTAAAGGTGCTGCCATCAGCTGTTACTTCTATAATAATAGACTTTGCACCTGCTACTCCTTGCGGCATTAACAATACATAGATAATCGCAAATGCCGCTACTGCCATACAAAGCAAAATGACGGCAATTATCGTTTTTTTTCTGCTGTTTTTGCTATTATTTGCTCTTTCTCCCATGTTTCGGTATCCTATTTGATTTCTGTCATTATCTGTAAATGCGTTTCCTGTGCTGTCATTGCGAGGCGGGTTTATACGCCGAAGCAATCCATTTGTTGTATTATAATTTACACTTATCATATCAGTGTAATCATGATAGTATTATACCATGATACCAGGGTCAATACATCATGTGTTCCATGCTTGCATGGAAAGACATGATATTTCACTATATAAGGAATCAATCAATATGGATTGTATCGGTAACTGCATCGTATGCGGCAAATGTAAGTTTGATGGTATCTTGGATAATTACAGTCGTGTTCCTGCCGGGAATGAAAAGGAGACTTTTTCACCACGCAAGGGACTGGGCGTGGCTATTGACCTCGGAACGACGACAGTAGTTCTGGCGGTTCTCGATTTGGAAAACGGGCAAACACTCTCGCGGCGCAGTTTTATGAACCCGCAACTAAAGTTCGGTCCTGACATTATCAGCCGCATCAATGCCGCCAATAGCGGTCATCTTGAAGAACTTCACCACCTAATCATCAACCCGCTGACCGCAGAAGTGGAAGCGATGGCAAAACTCCATGCTCCCCGGGAAATCACGGAAATCACCATCGCCGGGAACACGACAATGATTCATCTATTGATGGGATTTCCCTGTGAACAACTGGGAGTATCTCCTTTCAAACCCACCCATATTCTCGAAGACGAGTACCGCCTTTTCGGCTATCCCGCGCGAATAATTCCCTGGTTTTCCACCTTCGTCGGCGGTGACATCGCCGCCGGGCTTTTATATATCGGCTTGCAGCAAGGAAAGCGTTTTCTCCTGTCCGATCTCGGTACAAATGGTGAAATGGCACTTTTTGACGGTGAAAAACTGTGGGTAACATCAGCGGCAGCCGGCCCGGCATTTGCCAAAGGCGGTGCGGGAGGTGCGTCTGCTGTCATCAACACGATGGCGGGACTACTCGGCGATGGTATGGTAGATGAAGCAGGGGTACTGGCGGCGAATCCGCCTTCACCATCTCCTTTTTCCCAAAAAGACATCCGTGACATTCAGCTTGCCAAGTCAGCCATCCGCTCAGGGATGGAAGTCCTGCTCCAACTGGCAGGGCTTTTATATCATGACCTCGATAGTGTTTTTCTCGCCGGAGGTATCGGTCAGGCAGTAAATCTGGATGCCGCGGTCAAAATTGGTCTCTTACCGTCTTCATGGCAAAAGAAAACCCTCGCTCTGGGGAACACCTCCCTCGGCGGAGCAGCCCATCTGCTCCTCTTTCCGACGGAAATAGCAATAATCCATGACTTTATCCAAACAGCAAAGGAAATCAATCTCGCTTCCTTACCACTATTCAGCGATTATTTTATGAAATATATCAACTTTGATATGTGAAGGTATTTCAAACTCCAGAACACCAGTTCCTTTTTTAGTCCAGAACAAGCGAAAATAGCAACATTTGATAGTTTTTTCACAATAATTTACAATAAATAGCAATTTTCGGTAGTTGTAGAGCAATAATTGCCTTGCCAAAATCATCTCTTCCATGTATTATTATCTCATAATAGTTTCTGCATATCGGCTACAACTGTTTTTTCGCATTGGCAAACTCCGCTTTTGCGCAAAAACCTTTTCGATTAAATGTGTCTGTTTGCAAATGGGGGCAAGCTACATATTTGCGAGTGATGTCGATATGCGCAACAAATCAGAGGGAGGAACAAAGTTATGAAATTTAGGAAACTCATTGCATTACTGTTGGCATCTGCCATGCTAGTTTCACTGTTAGCTGCTTGTACAGGTTCAGGTTCAGGCGATGATGGTGGCGGCGGAACCGTAACCCCACCCATAGTTGAGCCGGGTGTCACCCCTGACCCACCTTCGGGTGAGCCTAGTGCAGGTGCGGCATTGGCAGCATCTCTTGGTCTGCCTTACACACCACTTTCAGAAATGGATCCTATTACCTTTACGTATTTTATCCGCGACCCGGGTGTAGCCCCGCGTTCTGACAACCCCATTATCGGCATTATCGAAACTATCACCAACACCAAAATCGAGTTTGAGTTCCTTGTCGGCGACTTGGAAACCAGAATGAGCGTCATGCTTGCTTCCGGTGACTGGCCTGACATGGCATACTTTGGCGGCGAAGCAAGACCTTTCATCGATTCAGGTCTAGCACTTCCGCTCACAAGCTTGATTGAAAACAATGCTCCTAACCTTCGTTCACACTATGCTCCTTGGTGGGAACTGATGAAGCACTCAGACGGCGAAATCTACGTCGCTGAAATCTATGGCACTCCTGTTGGCACCCAATACATCAACGAGCATTGGGGAACCGCATTCTGGCTGCAAAAGGCCGTTCTTGACCACTTTGGCCGCGCCCCTGCCACTCTCGACGAATACTTCGACTTTATCCGTGAATACAAAGAACTCAATCCGGAAATCGACGGAGTCCCGACTATCGGTTTTGAAATCCTTACCGAAGGATGGCGTCGCTTCTGTATCGACAACCCGCCAATGTTCATGGCAGGTTACGGTAACTGGGGTCCCGCAGCTCCCGTCAACCAACGTAGCTTTGATGCACCTTCAGCTGCCGGTTGCCGTTGGACTAATGACTGGAACAAGCCTTATTACCAAAAACTTAACGACGAGTTCCACCTTGGCACAATCAACGCCGAGACCCTGACCCGTTCATACGACGACTACCTTGCCACCTTGGCTTCAGGAGCCGTACTGGGCTTGTCAGATCAGCTTTGGAACTTCAACAGCGGTCTTGATCCGCTCCGCGCCGAAGGCAGATTCGAGCGTACATATCTTCCGCTTGACTTCACCTACGACGGTGTCACCCCCATGTATCTTGATCAACGCGAGTTCACCGGCAACAACGGTCTCATCGTCAACAGAGATGTAAGCGATCCTGTCAGATTGATTCAGTACATGGATTACCTCATTCAAGAAGATGTACAGCGTTTGCTCAGCTGGGGTCTTGAAGGCGAACACTACTTCTACAATGACCGTAACTTCCTCGAGCGTTCACAAGAACAACGTGATCTGCAAGTTGAATCACAATGGCAAGAAGACAACATGGGTATCCGCCTTTACAACCAGTTCCCGAAAATGCAAGGTAGCTTCTCTGACGGCAACGCCACCACCCAAGGTGAACAGCCTGATGAGTACATGGCCGGTTTGACCGACTATGACAAAGAGCTTTTTGCTAAACTCGGCATCTTCAACCAGACAGGTCTGATGAGAAGTATCCCTGCTGCATGGCCGGCATTCTATCCTTACTGGTCAATGACATGGGAAGACGGCTCAGCTGCCGGACTTGCTAACACTCGTATTACCGATATCAACGAGCGTTATCTGTCACAGTTGGTCATCACTGCCGCCGACAACTTTGATGCTCTCTGGGTTGAGTATGTATCCGCAGTCCAAGACATCGATGCATCACCACTCTGGGAAGTAATTGAACAGATTTCACAAGAACGCTTAGATGCATTCTTCAACTAAGCTAAACAAAAGTAATTAGCCGCATTTGGGGCTCTGGCGTCAGCGCCTTAGCCCCAAATTGTTGCTTGGGGATGTTCTAGCATTATTGTTATCAGTATTACACTAATATATCGGCACTTTTGATTATATACAAAGAAAATAAACTAAAGCGAAAACAAAATTCAAAATGATTTCATATAGAGCAACAGTAGCTATTTCCATGATAAAAGGAGAATGTCTATGAAGACAAAGAACCTAAAACGAAAACTAATCCGGCAACGGGATCTCTTTTTCATGATTATTCCCGTCATGGTATATGTCTTCGTTTTCTCGTACCTGCCACTACGGGGTTGGACTATGGCGTTCCAGTTCTATCGCCCCCAACGGGAGGTGCAGGAATGGGTCGGTCTCGACCAGTTCCGCTTCCTGTTTACCGATGCCGCTTTCTTCCGCGTCATGCAAAATACCCTCGGGATGAGTTTCATCAATCTTGTCCTCGGTTTCACCTGTGCTATTTTCTTGGCACTGATGATGAATGAAATCCGGCAGATGAAGTTCAAACGGGTCGTCCAGACGATTTCCTATATGCCGCACTTCCTCTCATGGGTTATCGCCACCGCCCTTATCTCCGATTTCCTCTCCAGTACCGGTATCCTCAATACCTTGCTTATCAACATTGGTATCTATGAAACACCCAATATTTTCCTTGCCAACAAGGATTATTTCTGGTGGATCGTCGGTTGGGGTAATGTCTGGAAGAGCGTGGGTTGGAACACGATAATCTATCTGGCGGCGATTACCAGTATCGACCCGCAGCTTTATGAAAGTGCCGCCCTTGACGGAGCCGGACGTTTCCGCAAAATATGGCATATTACCCTACCGGGCATCAAATCCACCATCCTCGTCCTCGTCATCATGAACATTGGTTGGATACTGAATGCCGGTTTTGAAGTCCAGTGGCTGCTCTCCAATAACCTCACTATAGAAAAAGCGGAAACCATCGATGTTTTCGTTATCCGTTATGGTATCAACCTACGCAACTACTCACTGGCAACAGCGATGGGTATATTCAAAACCGTATCCAGTATCATTCTCTTGACTAGCGCCAACTGGCTGTCCAAGCGTTTAGTCAAGGAAAGTCTGGTCTAGGGGGAGGCGAAGAGATGAAAAAAGAAAAATTCAAGCTTTCAACAAGAGCATGGAACAATATATTTGATATCAGTAACGGTCTCTTCATGTTGTTCATCGTCGTTATCATGCTTTATCCGTTCCTCAATACCTTGGCGGTTTCCCTCAACAACGCTACTGACAGTATCAAAGGGGGAATATATCTCTGGCCACGGATGTTCACACTCCGTAACTACGAGGTTGTCTTCGAGAATGAACTACTATTGACCGCATTTATTAACTCTGTTTCCCGTACTTTGCTTTCGACAGTCGGCGGACTTTTTATGTGTTCGATAGCGGCATATGTACTAAGCCGTCAGGAGTTTCTCGTCAATGCTGTTGTCACCGTCTTCTTCCTGATGACGATGTACATAAGCCCCGGACTCATTCCTGTTTATTTCCTTTACCGTGATTTAGGTCTTATCAACAACTTCTGGGTCTATGTTTTGCCCGGTCTTTTCTCCGCTTTCAATGTTATCGTTATCCGTACCTACATGATGGCGTTGCCTGATAGCTTGGTTGAAGCTGCCAGAATTGACGGTTCGGGTGAGTTCCAGACATTTATCCGCATCGTTCTGCCACTATGTAAGCCGGTACTGGCAACTGTCGGTCTCTGGATAGCCGTCGGTAATTGGAACGACTGGTTCAGCTCCTTCATCTTCGCTCCCGCACGAACAGAGCTTACCACCCTCCAGTACGAGCTGATGAAAGTTCTTTCCTCTTCGATGGCACAGATGAGTAACCAACAGGCAGGAGCGATAGCGGCGCAAGGAGCGCAGGCATTCCAGAATATTTCCCCTGTTGCCATCCGCGCTACCATCACCATTATTGCTGCTGTGCCGATACTTTGTGTTTATCCTTTCTTGCAGAAATATTTCGTAAAAGGTGTCCATGTCGGTAGTGTGAAAGGTTAAGAAAAAGAATATGCGTAATACCCTAAATGACTATGGTTATGAAAACAACCTTGTCGCTGAAAAATGTGCCGCTGCTTGGCGGCATATTTTCAGTGACGAAAAAACCAAGTTCTATCATGATGTCGGTGACACGGCTTTCATGATGGATACCGGTAATACTGATGCCCGCTCCGAGGGGATGTCATATGGCATGATGATGGCAGTCCAGATGAATGAACAGGAGATTTTTGACAAAATTTGGCTGTGGTCACTTCGTAATATGTATCAGGAAAGCGGGCAATATAGCGGGTATTTTGCGTGGTCATGCGCTCCTGATGGGACGAAGAACTATGACGGACCGGCTCCTGACGGTGAGGAGTACTTTGCCCTCGCCCTTTATTTTGCCGCTACCCGTTGGGGCGACCGTGAAGCTCCTTTTGATTATACGAAGAAAGCCAGCGATATCATCCAGGCGATGATTCACAAAGGGCAGACACCCAATAGCGGCGAACCGATGTTCAACAATGAAAACCACTTGATTCTGTTCGTGCCGGGTTCACCGTTTTCTGACCCCTCGTATCATTTGCCTCATTTTTATGAATTGATTGCCGAGCGTTGCTATCCCGAAGACCGTAATTTCATGCTGACGGCGGCAAAAGCGAGTCGTGAGTATATCAAGGCATCCTGTCATCCCGAGACAGGACTGGTCTCTGATTACGCTGATTTCGAGGGAAACCCCACCACCCCCTCATGGGGTCGTCCTGTTTCTCGTACCCATTACAGCGATTCCTACCGTGTCGCCCTCAATATCGCCCTCGATACCTTGTGGACGGGCGGCGACCCTGAATGGGCAAAGATAGCAGAACGCTTGCAAACCTTCTTCCTCTCCCGCCCCGATGCCATGAATGATACTGTCGTCAATCGCGATGGTACGCCTTATCCCGAAGAAATCATGCACCCGCTTGGCTTGCTTGCCACCGCTGCCGCAGTGTCTGCTGCCCGCCCGGCGATCAACCCCGACTCCACCGAGTTAATAAGCCGCTTCATGGCTGCTCCGCTCAGAACTGACGAACGCCGCTACTATGACAACTGCCTTTATTTCTTTTCGTTGTTGGTGCTATCTGGACAGTATCAGAAGTGGTAGGTAGGATTATATATCCAGTACCATTGTTTGATATTCTATCGATACTATTTTGTCATCTGTGAGAATGAAGACAAGCCTCATTTCATCCTTGCTGTAGATGACTTCGCCATCGGCGGTGACTATGCCTGTTCCGTAGGCGGCTTCCATCGCCGCCCGGGTCGAGCCAATCATGACCCCCTCAGCGGTAGCTACGGTATCATCCCGCAAGATTATCGCTGAGACGAAGTCCCGCTCACCCCGAGGATAGGTATCTATCTCAAAGCCACCGTATGTATAGACTTTGTCAAGACCCTCAAATGCACAACTGGCCGCCTCAAAGTAAGAGCGCGGTTCGCCCAGAGCTGCCAGAATCGGGGCAAAATCAGCATCTATCACTACTGCTATGCCGTTATCGACAAAAGCATATCCATTAACGGCAGTTGCGCCGTTATTGATAGTTGAATCTGAGACTATGCCAGCTTCGCCTTGTCCCGAAAGCGGACAACTATTTGTGATTGTCTCGTTTTCATCTTGATTATTGCCGCAAGCAATGATTAGACTGACGAAAAGTAGTAATATTATAGATAAATATTTCCTTCTCATATTATTTAATCCTCACTTAATCTTTCCCTAGTGCTTGATACGCATTGTGGACATCGGTATCATAACTATTGAGTTTCTTTTCCCATATCGCTGTCAGATTGTCGTCGCTGCGCCTATCGGTAATAGTTGTTTCCTTTAGCAAAAACTCACCCAGATGACGGCTTAGGATTTCCGCTCCGGCGAGATTCATATGCAAACCGCGATCAAAAGTGTGGAGGGAGAAATCAATCCCTATTTCTTCGGTCAGTTCCAGATAATTGATGTAATGCAAACCTCTTTTGACCGCATAAGCGACTACTTGCTCCTCCCACTGATCATGCCAGTGAGGGTAAAGACTGGGAGCTTTGACCAAGACCAGTTGCATCCCATAGGTATCGCATAAGTCGGCGATTTGATCAAGATAGGATAATGCCTTATCCCCAAACGTATAGTTCGCCAATATTCGCGGCGCAGGGACATCTGCTGCCGCCCTAACCTCAGTATTGATAATAAAGCCATTGTGGGAAAACGTATCTGTTTTCCAGATATGGGTGAAATCAGCAAGTGTCAACTCCCGCCAGCGGTCATGATAACGAAGCAGGGGAAGCAAATACTCAATCATGTGTTCATCGGCCATCATCGAAGCATTGATTGCCCTCATTTTGACCGGCGACCAGCGCATCCCCTCCAAAGTCATGCGATTGTATGCCTCACGTTGCGGTTCATCGTACATAAGTGACATAACATTGAAAACCACTACTTGCGGGGTTTCATGCCGCAAGGTATCCTCAAGCATGTAATATGATTGCCAGATGAGCTGCTGGGCACTGCCGCGGATAAAACTGTTGATTCCAAACTCTCGCCACAAAACAGGCGGGGAAAAGTTCGCATATACCTCACAGTCACCAATGAAGATGAGGTCATGCTCTTTTACCTCACGATAATACTCGGCAATCAAAGTCCCCTCAATGATAGTAATATCATATTTGGGCATCATCAAACCCGTCAACAACCAGAAACTGGCGGCGACGATGACAAGGGTAGATGATATACGGATGATTTTCCTTTGCTTTTGTGACATGGTTGGTTGCTCTATTCATTGTTTGCGCTAAATATACATACATGCAATTTTAATCACGAAATTCACCACTGTTCTTATTCGATATCGTTATCTACGGACTTATTTATAATAGTATTCATTGAGGTGAAGTATGTCAAGTTGGAGATTTCTATAGATTGAGGTCATAGATTAAAACAAAAACATTTGCGTATATCATGTTGCTACTATGCGCATGATGTGATATAATATTGAAAAGAATATGTTTTGGAGGGTAGTTTTATGATTACAAACATAAATATCCGTACGGATAGTGAAATCAAAAGCAGGGCACAAGATATATACGCTTCGCTTGGATTAGACATGACTACTGCAATCAATCTGTTTTTGCGCCAAACTGTAAGACAAAACGATTTGCCTTTCATTCTGACAACAAATGCTAAACCCGGCAAAAAGTCGAGGGCTGCCATGTTCGGAGCTTTACACGGAAAGTATAAAACCGCGGATGATTTCGATGCACCATTAGATGATTTCAAGGAGTATATGAAATGAAGCTGCTTATTGATACCCATACTGCGTTGTGGCTTTTTAATGACCATGAAAACCTTTCGCAAACGGCAAGAAACTGCTTGTTAAACGAAGAAAATGAGCTGTATATTAGCATAGCTTCAGCTTGGGAAATCGCTATTAAACACAGCCTCGGTAAGCTGACGGAATTTCCGGATGGTGTAGAGCTGTTTCTTTCCGAGGTATACGATTGTCCGATGGATATTGTTGATATCCAACCTAAGTATGTCATGATGGTTGAGAAACTGCCTTATCTCCATCAGGATCCGTTCGACCGCATTATAGTTGCAACAGCACTATGTGAAGATATGGCGGTATTAACCATAGATGAGAATATTCGCAAATATGATGTAAAGTGCATTTGGTAAGAGGAATGAATATACTATAATTTCACTATTTTCACCCCGACAAGCGC
Organism: Lachnospiraceae bacterium; assembly: GCA_031280955.1. Taxonomy (GTDB): domain Bacteria; phylum Bacillota; class Clostridia; order Lachnospirales; family Lachnospiraceae; genus UBA935. The sequence goes on along the minus strand of JAITGA010000030.1, from coordinate 21,023 downwards.
AAGGACACTTGCTAAAACATACTAATTAGTCACTCCTTCAACCCACTATCCCCAAGCCTACCAAAAAGCCGAATATCGCAACCAGTAAGCAGTAGATCCCGAAGAAATAAAACCTATTACTCTTTATCAGTAACTTGATGAGTCGTATCGCAAGGATACCGCAAATGGCGGCGGCGAGGAAGCCCATCGTCCAACTTAGCAGTTCGATTTCGTAACCGCTGCTTTTGCGAAGTCCGATAAGCTCGACCATACCCGCACCCAAAATCACGGGAATTGAGAGGATAAAAGCGTATTTGACGGCGAAGTCCCTTTTCAATCCTCCCATCAGACCGCCGAATATCGTACTGCCACTGCGAGATATCCCCGGCAGAATCGCAATCGCCTGAACTAAACCCACTATTAACGATGTCCTGAGAAGCGGTGTATCTATCGCTGTTTGCTCGCCGGGTTTGATTTTGTCGATGGCAAACATTAAAGCTGCCGTGACCAGCAACATCGAAGCTGTCACGAAGATGTTTTCCAAGACTGCTGATAAACCCGATATCTTGACCAGCACCCCTGCCAACCCCGCAGGAACAGAGCCGATGATGACCATTAGCAAGAATCGGCGTTCCTCTGTGGCAAAACTGATTTTTCCTTTGCATATATCAATCAAAGCGGTGAAAAACTCACGCAATAATGACCGGATATCTTTGTGGAACACAACGATTACTGATGTTAGGGTCGCCAAATGCAAAAAGACGGAAAAAGCGAGATTGCTCTCTTCGCTTTCACCAAAGAACGTGTAAAAAATAACCAGATGCCCTGAACTGGAAACCGGAAGGAACTCTGTCAATCCTTGTACTGCCCCATATATCAATCCCTGTATCCAAGTCATCGGTCACTTTCCTTTCGTTAGTCGTATTGGATTATCTTTTCTTTATCTATATCTTTTCTTTATCTATATCTTTATCTTTGACTTTATCTTTATCTTTGCCTTTATCTTTGCCTTTATCTTTGTCTCTTCACTAACCTCACTGCGATACATCAATTCGTAATCCATCACTTTCCAGATAGACATTCCCATCTGCCGTTAGGAACACATTGGCACCAATATCCGCAAGGGCATCTATAATCTCCACATCCGGCGGTCTTTTGTGCGAACAAGTAATCACGGCGAATGACGGTTGAATGGCATTGATGAACTCCAGACTACGCCTGTTCAGATTCCCGTGGTGGGGGATTTGCATGAAAACATAGTCTTTCTCCGTAATGCTTGGGGTGGCGAGTATCTCCCTAATCCGTGCTGCCTTGGCATCAGCGGTGAAGAGAAAGTGGTTTTCCCGATGGCTGATACTCGTCACCAACGAGAAATTGTTGACATTCGGCAAATCACGAGCAGCTATATAGTCGTCATTATCATCATCTTGATGTTGCCGATCCAGATAATCCTCATCATCTTCTTCTTCATCGTGAACAATATACTCGGCAAACTCCTGATGTGATGCATAAACCGTGAACTCAACCCCATCAAAGTAGAAATCGTAAGTCGCTTTGCTAGCTAAAACCTGCGCTGTTATCCCTTTTTCCTGCATTGCCGCTTGGAAGCGCAGGTAGTGTCGTGACTCGCGCCGGTAATCCGGCACTATCACCGCTTTCACGTCAAAATTCTCGATAATCACCGCCGCTCCGCCGACATGGTCTCTGTCAAAATGAGTAATAATCAGGTAATCGAGGGCAACTACCCCTTGCTCCGTCAGATAATCAACCAAAAAACCCGCACTCGCTCCTTGTTCATGGTCACGCTCGCCGCTGTCAATCATTACGGTATGATTTGCCGTTCTTAGCAAAATAGCATCCGCCTTACCGACATCGAGAATGGTTATCTCCAATTTGTCATCTTTGTTCTTGTCTTTAGTCCCGAAAACGTCAAAAGAACACGCAACTACTTGCATCACCAAGAAAACAACCAGAACCGGAATGAGAATGAGGGTCAAAATATGTGATTTTCTTGGTTTTTCCTTCATCGTAGTTCTCCGCTGCTCTTTGCCGTACCCGATAGTCATTACACTATACGACTATATCTTTCATCTCCCTCTGTGATGTCCTTACTCAAAACTCCGCACTCAATATTCTTTGAGTAACCTAGTCTCTCTCATTTTAGCGCATAACGGCAAATTTTCCAAGTTCAACTCCGCCTCAAAACTGATTGTAAATAAACTGTGCCGCATCATAACCGACCCCATATGCCCCAAAAATAAGCACAATCAAGAAAAGTCCATACCAGATCCCGAAGCGAAACCAATAAGGTAAAGCGGCTATCTGCTCTCTAAGCGGAGCTTTTCGTTGGCGCAAACTGGCGAGGGTTACGATAATTATCGCTATCAGTAAAACCACGAAATCCGCTCCGTCAAGCCCCATTTCCAACAGCGAACCATCACTGATGACCCGCCAGTTCCCCTCGGTAAACATCGTTCCCCACATTCGGAATGTAAGCGGTACGTCACGATAAAAGTCAAAGCTACGGATAAGGCTCATGATAAGCACCGTCCGTACTACTTGGAAGACCTTAAATAACACCTGTTCTTTAATTTTCCAATGGCGGTGAAAATACTCATAGAACGGTTCAAATTCTTGGGATACGATGATTACAAACCAGTTCGCCAGTCCCCAGACGATGAAATTCCAGCTTGCGCCGTGCCAAAGCCCGGTGGTGAACCAGACGATAAAAGTAGCCAGATATATCGGTACTCGCTTTCCTACCCGCCGCCCCAGTCGTTTTCGTGACCATTTGGAAAGCCGCAGGAAAGGTTTGGAAGCTGTCAGCGGATAAAACAGGTAATCGGCAAACCATGTTCCCATACTCATATGCCAACGCCGCCAATATTCCTTGACTGACTTGGAAAAATACGGACGATGAAAGTTTTCCGCCACTTTGATGCCCAGCGTCTGAGCAATCCCGATGGTAATGTCGATTCCACCCGTGAAATCCGCATAAAGCAGGGCGGCATAGAGAAGCATTGTCACCAATACATACGCCCCACTATATTTTTCCGAATCAGCAATCAGAACATTGAAAATCACGAGGATACGGTCAGCAATGACCAGTTTTTTGAAAAATCCCCACAGTATCCGCTGTAGACCAAAACTGACCTTGTGCCAATCAAAAACCTGAGGGGCAAAGAGTGTCTTTGACAAATCAGCAAAACGGCTAATCGGACCTTGGATAAGCTGAGGGAAAAACGACACGAATAGAGCGAAGCGAAAAGGGTTGCGTTCTGCCTCTACTGTACCTCGATACACATCAAGCAAATAGGAAACCGCTTGGAAGGTATAGAACGAAATCCCAAGCGGGATGATGATTCCCAACAGAGCGAGTTGATTTTCATTACCTGACGTGCGCAAAATGGCATTGATGTTGACGATGGTGAAATTGGTATACTTGGTAACAGCGAGGATGCCAAGACTGATGAACAGGGCAAAGAACAACCATTTTTGTTTTTTCTTTTTGACCCCCGCGCGAAAGTCGCGCTTCTCATCGCTACTTAGGATATCTTTATTTTCATGTAGATACTCTTTTTGCTGAAGATTAATCTTGGCGATAAAAAAAGCCGCTGTATAGACTACTGCGGTGGTAGCGGCGATGAAAAACAAATAAGCCGGATTTGCCAAAAAATAAAAAATATAACTAAAAAGAAGCAGTAGCTTCCATTGATGCCGAGTGGGAATTAAGTAATAAAGAGCGAACAAAACCAGTATAAAACCGATGAACTCATATGATGTAAAAAGCATAAAGACCTTGACCGCCTTTGATTATTCTTCAGCCAACAGTTTCTCTATCAAATGCCATAATGCCTGTGCCGAGTTGAAGTTGGCGGGGGTGATATATTCTGCGCTTATCGTAACCCCGAAACGCTCGTGAACCTCGGCGATAATTGTCACTACATCAAAGGAATCTATAATTCCACCATCAAACAAAGCCCCGCTGGTGGTAAAATCGACATCCTCATGAAGCTCATTTAGGATTTCCAACAGTTCATTCACTGATATTCTTTCCTTAATGTCCCGCACATCTTCACCGTACTTTGCGCCAATACCTCCAAGGCATCCACATAAGTCAGGACAGACTCTCCCCTGTCAATCAACGATAGCTCGGAGCAGCCAAGCAAAACCGCTTCCGTGCCATTGGCAAACAACGGCTCGGCTATCCTGTCCAGTTCCGTAGCGGTCACAGTTTTACCCTTTTTGATCTGCTTATAGATTAAGCTCATGACTTGCCGCTGGATTGCGCGGGTAGGGACAGCAGCGGTAATTCCCGCACTTTCGAGCCGTTCCTGATACAGTCCACATTCAATCATCCCATCAGTAGCGAAAATCCCGGCGGTACTAATCCCGGCAGCAATAAGACTAGCCACCGTCTCTTCGACGGCATCAATCACAGGGATAGTTTCGTTGATTTCTTTTCGGATATTTTTAAGAAAGTAATGAGCCGTAAAACACGGTATCACCAAGACCTCTGCGCCGATGTCAATCAGCATTTTTGCACTTTTTACAAGCTGAAAAGCAGGATTTTCAAAACTTTGCCCGACGATGAAGCGGGTACGGTCGGGAATGGCAGGGCAACTATGGACAAAGACCTCGATATGATCCTGGTCTTTTCTCGCAAAGGTCATCTTAGTTAAAAGTCCGAGAAAATGAGCCGTCGCCATCGGACCCATGCCGCCAATAACGCCCAGTTTTTTGCGTTTTTTCATACTTATTACTCCATCAACTAAATTTTACGCAGTCTTGCCGAAAAATTCGGCGGACAGCTAGGACAAATACGGGTCTAACCCTCCCTCAAATTATCTTCACTTTCTTCACCATGTTGACGAATTCTTGGTTGTTGCGGGTCTTCGAGAACATATCGATGATACGGTCAACCGATTCTTCCGTCTTCATGCCGTTTAGGGCTTTGCGGATAATATTGATGGCTTCAAGCTCGTCAGGAGCAAGTAATAAATCCTCGCGCCGAGTTCCTGATTTGGGGATGTCGATGGCGGGGAAGATGCGCCGTTCCTGTAGCTTGCGGTCAAGGAGCAGTTCCATGTTGCCGGTTCCCTTGAACTCTTCATAGACGACATCATCCATCTTGCTCCCGGTTTCTACCAGTGCCGTTGCCAAAATAGTGAGTGAACCGCCTTGGCGCATGTTTCGTGCCGCCCCGAAGAAACGTTTGGGCATATGCAGTGCCGCCGGATCAAGACCACCTGAGAGGGTACGACCACTGGGGGGAACGACTTGGTTGTAAGCGCGGGTAAGGCGGGTGATACTGTCAATCAAGATAACCACATCACGTCCATGCTCGACCAAACGCCGTCCTCTTTCAATTACCATCTCCGACACCCGCTTATGGTGTTCGGGCAGCTCATCAAAGGTTGAGTAGATGACTTCTACGTTTTGACCTTCAATCGCCTCCCTGATATCAGTCACTTCCTCAGGACGTTCATCTATCAGCAGGATTATCAAATGGGCATCGGGGTTGTTGCGTTTAACGGAGCGGGCGACATCCTTTAATAGAGTGGTCTTGCCGGCTTTGGGTGGGGAAACAATCATTCCCCGCTGTCCTTTTCCGACCGGGCTAATCAAATCCATAATCCGCATTGAGACACTCGCACCGGGCATTTCCAGTTTCAAGCGTTCATTGGGAAAAATCGGGGTCATGTCTTCAAAATTATAACGGGTTGCCGCCACTTCGGGGCTATAACCGTTAATTGTCTTGATAATCAATAAGGCGGCGAACTTTTCCCCCTGGGTTTTGATGCGGGTGCTACCCTCTAGGATATCTCCGGTTTTCAAGCCAAAACGGCGGATTTGACTGGGAGCAACATAGACATCGCGTTCACCGGGGAGGTAATTCTCACAGCGGATAAAACCATATCCATCAGGCATAACCTCCAAGATACCGTGAGCAACGATACCGCTGTCGAGTTCTGCTTGCATCCGCTCCTCATCACGCTTGTCATAACGGTCATAATAGGTGTTGCTTCCCTCACTACGTTCACTATTGTTTTGGAAGCTATTGCTATAACCACCATACCGGGTCGGGCGTTCATTGCTTTCACGGTCATACTGGTATCGCTGCGGCTTGGGTTCGGTACGTCTGCTCTCAACGATTTGCCGCGCCCGCTCCCTTTTTTCCTCTTCTTTTTGCTCCCGTTCCAGCCGATCTCTTTCATCAGCTTGCAACATCAGCTCGACTACTGCCGCCTTTTTGAGTTGGGAAATCTTTTTTAGTCCCCTTGATTTTGCCACGGCTTTCAAATCAAGCACTCCCAACGACTCATACTTCTCTCTCATAAAAACCATACCTTTCTTTACTACTCACAATTTACATTTTACATTTCACATGTCACATTTGCCACTGTTCTATTCCTGCTCGTTTTAGCAGCTTCGCCGCCTGTGCTACATCGGATGTTTTGATTGCCAACACCGCTTCGTCACCGTCAGCGCAAAGTCCATACATATACTCAATATTGATTCCTGCATCATTGATTGCCGCCAGAGCCCTGCCAAGCGAACCGGATTCATGCGGCAGTTTGATTGCCAAAATCTGCGTAAGTGTCGCCGACAAACCACAATCCCGAAGTATGCTAAGCGCAACCTGTGGTTTGGAGACAATCATCCTCAGCATCCCGTAATCGTTGGTATCAGCCAGACTAAGCGAGATGATGTTGATATCATTTTCGCCCAGAATTCGGAGGACATCGAAGAGTCTTCCCTCCCTGTTTTCAATAAATACCGATAATTGCTTCATGATAGACTTACCTTTCACTATGATATAAAGGATATTCCAGATGAATGTGGGAAATTCACATTCGTTGTTTGGCGCATAGTTTTACTTTCTGCTTCTTGCTGCTAAATCAAAATGACCGGATTACATGAGTTTCCTTTTGTCGATTACCCTTTTCGCTTTTCCGGTACTGCGTTCGATAGTCCGGGGTTCTACCAATTTCACCTTGATAGACAGTCCAATTGCCTCACGGATGGTCTTTTCAATTTGGCGGGTCAAACCCTCCAGCTTTCGTATCTCGTCAGAGAAATAGCGTTCTTCGACCTCGACCTTTAGTTCAAGGACATCAAGAGTGCCGACTCGATCTATTTCCATGACATAATGAGGCAAAGTCGTTCCCATTTCAATCAAAGCGGCTTCGATTTGTGAGGGGAACACATTGACACCGCGGATAATCAGCATGTCGTCGCTTCGTCCTTTGAATCGTCCTATCCTCGCCGTAGTACGTCCACATTCACAGGGTTCATACGTGATATCCGTCAAATCCTTGGTACGGTAGCGAATCAGGGGGATGCCCTCTTTTGCCAAAGTGGTAAAGACCAACTCCCCGGTCTCACCTGCTGCCACCGGAGTTTGTGACTGCTCTGATATCACTTCTGACAGGAAATAGTCTTCATAAATATGAAGTCCTTGATGATGGATGCAATCGCACGCCACCCCCGGTCCCAATACCTCCGAAAGCCCATATATGTCAAACGCATTTATCCCCAGTTTTTCTTCGATTTGGAGTCGCATCGCCTCACTCCACGGTTCAGCTCCGCAAATCGCCGCCTTTATTTTCAGTTTCCCCAACAGACCTTCTGCTTCGAGAACCTCTGCGACATGTAACAAATAAGATGGCGTACAGGCTATCGCCGTCGCTTCCAAATCCACCATCATCGTCGTCAGTCTCTTGGTGCTGCCGGTGGCTATCGGGATGACGCAAGCTCCCAGATGCTCGGCTCCGTAATGAAGACCCAGTCCGCCGGTGAATAGTCCGTAGCCATACGCTACCAGTATCGTATCTCCTTTTCCCACCCCTGTCATGGTTAGTGAGCGGGCGACACACTCCGACCATGTACTGATATCACGGCGGGTGTAGCCGACTACCGTTTGCTTGCCCGTTGTTCCCGTACTGGCATGAATCCGCACTATTTCAGAAATCGGGACGGCAAACAGTCCATATGGGTAGGTGTCACGCAAGTCTTCCTTGGTGGTAAAAGGAAGTTTCGTCAAATCGTCAATCGTCTTGATGTCACTGGGCAAAAGCCCTATTTTCTGCATTTTATGACGATAAAATTCGACATTGTGATACACATGATTGACTGTATTGGTCAATCTATAATTTTGCAAGACCGTCATTTCATCACGGCTCATGCACTCTCTCGCTTCATTCCATATCATCGTGATGCTTATGCTTCCTCCATCTATGAATTGTAACCCAATAGAAATGCTTTTTCGTTGATTTCCACCATATCAGCACGAACCGTTTCCCTGATGACCAAAAGCCACTCTTCCTTGGAAAAACCCATGCTCTTAGCCGCCATACCGACGATAATCGAGTTAAAGACCCTGACATTGCCGAGTTCCGCCGCCTTGCTCCTGGCATCAATAGCAATCACCTTGCGCCGCTTCTTTAGCTCGCTCACGATATCATCAGGATAGGAAACCACACCGGTGATGACTGCCGCCGGAAAAATCTGCTGGTCATTTAGCACCAAAACTCCGTCTTTTTTGAGGAAATGAATATACCTAAGTGCCTCCAACTGTTCAAAAGCAATCAAGATATCAGCCTGTCCCTCTTCCACCAGCGGCTCACCTACACTATCGCCATAACGGACATAGGTAACTACACTGCCGCCGCGCTGTGCCATTCCATGCACCTCCGAGACTTTGACATCGTAGCCGGCACGGCGAGCGATACCACCGAGTATCCGACTGGTTAGCAGTGTTCCCTGTCCACCGACACCGGCGATAATTATGTTCTTCGTTTGCATTATGTATCCTTCCTGATAGCGTCAAATTTACAACTTTTTTGGCAATGACCGCAACCGGTACAGACAAGAGGATCTATTTCCACCAAACCATCTTCGTATTTACGCATTGCCGGGCAAGTAGTGACGATACACAAACCGCATTTACGGCATTTGTCAGCGATGACGGCACATTTACCCTTGGGGACGAAATCTTTGAGGAGAACGCAAGGTGAGGTGACGATGATGACCGATACTGCCTGTCGTGCCACTTCCTCTTTCAATCTCTTCTCCAGCAAATCGGTGTCAAAAGCATCGATAACATGAACATGCTCTACACCCAGCGAACGGCAAAGAGCGGCGATGTCAGTAATCGGAGCTTTTTCGCCCATCAAATTGACACCCGTGCCGGGGTGATGCTGATGTCCCGTCATTCCCGTGGTGGCATTATCAAGGATAACCACCGTCCCTGTTGCTTGATTGTAAACCATATTCATCAGCGAGTTGACTCCGGTGTGCAGGAAAGTCGAATCGCCGATTACTGCCACCCAATCCTTCATATAATCACGCCCGCGTCCTTTTTCCATGCCATGGAGGGTGGAAATACTCGACCCCATGCAAACGCAGGTATCAATTACATCAAGCGGCGACAAAGCACCGAGGGTATAACAACCGATATCGCCGGCAGCATGAAGCTTCAATTTCTTCATCACCGCAAAAGCACTGCGGTGGGGGCAACCGGGGCAAAGAATCGGTGGTCTCGCAGGTACGCTGAGCGGTTGGTCATACTCATATTGCTCACCGAGAATCTCACGGATTATGATTTGGATACTGTATTCACCTTGAATCGAGAAAATCTCTTTTCCTATACAAGGAATACCCCACGAACGCACTTGCTCCTCGATAAAGGGTTCAAGTTCCTCGAATATATAAAGACGGTCTACTCGGGTAGCAAATGCTTCTATCTGACGGCGTGGTAATGGATAAACCATACCCAGTTTCAAAATTGATGCATCGGGCAGGGCTTCACGGACATACTGATAAGCAATACCACTGGTGATTACGCCGACTTTCAGCTCCTCATGACCGCTACCATCTACACTCTTTACCCGCATCGGGCGATCAGAGTAAGTGACTTGATGAAGACCAACCGTTTCGGCATCGTCCGCCAAGCGTTTCATCCGTGCTTCCACCGCCAGATGACGACCCCTGGCATTGATGGGTATCATGACATTTTTGGCAATATTACGTTGATAAGGTTTGATCTCCTGCTCAATACGCTCTTCGGGATAGACCAAACTCTGCGAATGTGAAAGACGAGTAGTCGTGCGTAATATGACGGGTGTGTCATATTCTTCTGATAGTTCAAATGCCCGTTTGGTGAAAACTCTAGCTTCTTCGCTGTCTGACGGCTCAATGACCGGCACCATCGCTGCTCGTGCCACCAGACGGGTATCTTGCTCGTTTTGCGAAGAATATATTCCCGGGTCATCGGCAACTATCAGTACCAGACCGCCACCGACACCGCTGTAAGCAATGGTAAAGAGGGGGTCGGCGGCGACATTCACGCCGACATGCTTCATGACCGACATCGCCCGGACACCGCTGATTGATGCCCCGATAGCTACTTCAAGTGCCACTTTTTCATTTGGTGCCCACTCGCAATATAGCTCATCACGATAACGGGTAAGGTTTTCGCTTACCTCTGTACTCGGTGTTCCCGGATATGCGGATGCGACTTTTAGACCAGCTTCATAAGCACCGCGGGCAATTGCGGCGTTGCCGAGCATAAGTTCGGCTGGGGTTGGCATCTCATTTTTCAATGATAATTCTACCTTTCGTGATTATTTATTCGACAATTCATGACAATCATGACCGATCGAAAGAAAACTCGTTATCCGGCCGCGAAAGCGGAAGCGGATTTGCCTAGCAGTATGCTTTAGCAGATTGCTTTAGCAATCACACTACAGCAAATATAAATATGACAACACATCATATTGACAATATATTAACACAGTTTTCAGCAATTGCAAGTATTTTTTTTGATTATTAACAAAATTATTACAAAATTGTGTAAATATCCCCTTTTTTGTCTAAAACTACCCCTTTTTGCTTCTCACCTTGTCCGCAAAAAATAGTTTTCCCGGACGGCGACATGGTCATTCGGATAATCACGAAGATATCCGTCCAGTAATACTGCTGCGCGGCGAAAATCTCCTAGAAACTGATTGGTGACGATTTCATTAAACCGAAGGACACGGAGTATATCATTGTTTTCTATTGCCATCCCGCCGACAAAAGCCGTCAGTGCCGCCTCATATTCATGCATCCTAAAGCGGCAGATACCCAATTGGTTGAAGATATGCGGCGACTCGTTGCCATCATCGAGATAGGAGCTATAAACGCTGACCGCATAGTTAAAGTCGCCCAGCACTTCATATGTCTTACCAAGATAGAGAACCGCCTCATAACTAGTTCCCCGCGCCCGTTCCAGATACATGCGGGCATTCTCAAAATCACCGAGGTGGAAAGCAATCCTGCCCCGCTCGAAGTTGTCCAGTTCATTGTGGGCATCACCCTCGGTGGCACGGCGGAGATACTCTTCGCCCAACTGCCGATAACCGCCGCCCTCCAAAATCTGGTAAATATCTATGAGGCGGTCACTGCCACCGTCATAGAGAGCGATTGCCATGTCAAAGTCACTACGAGCATCTTCAATTCGCCCCTCGCTCACCTTGATTGCCCCCCGCAGATAAAAGGCATCACTTTCATCATCCCTGAGTGCGAGGATGGCATCGTAAATCTCTATTGCTCGCTCCGGTCTTCCTGTCAAAAAATATGCCGTAGCCATGTAGTAATTGATGTCAAAGTCGGTGCGGTCAGGTAATCCGCTGCTGTATGACAGAGCATTGGCAAACGAAGCGAGAGCCTCGTCATACCTGAGAAGCCCCATCAGAGCTATTCCCATCCCCCGGTGAAGCTGGCGGGGATTCTCCCCTGCTTCAGCAGCCGCTCTGAAAGCAAGCAATGCTCCGTCAAAATCCTGCCCCGTGAGTGCTTCCATTCCCGCCGCAATATGACGGTCGCCACCCGGCAGGGAACATGCGCCGCCTACAATTATGAACACGCAAATTAAAACACTACCAAAGGCTTTCTTTAACATCTTATGCCTCTGCGGTAATCCCGATTTTCTTTAGTACATCTTCAAATTTTTCCAAATCAATCGGTTTGGCACAGTATACGGTGCAACCCATTTCAAATGCCGCATTGATGTTGCGTTCGGCATTGAGAGCCGTCGTCATCACGATTTTTACGGCTTGGTCGCCCACACGGTTATGCTCTTTTTCCAACTCCCGCACAACCTTCAGGACTTGATAACCATCCATCGCCGGCATCATGATATCAAGGCAAAACAGGTCATAAGGCATATCATCCTCAATCGCCATCTTGAACGCCTCAACCGCTTCCTCGCCGTCAATGGTGATATCACAGTCACCATACTTGCTGAGATACTTCTGCATAAATTTTCTGCTGGCAAAATCATCTTCGGCTATCAATATTCTCATAGCTTCCTCCTATTCCATGCTGCCAATGCGCAACTGCCTTTTTACCTTCTGTAATATTTCGACGATCTGTGAATCATATGCCGTACCACTTTTGGCGGCAATCGCCGCAACCACCAACTCCCGCAAATCATCGGGATTACTTTTCCTATCCTTTGCTTCTTTTTTCCATTTTTCTTCCTGAGCTCTGGCAAAACTTTCCATATCATTGACGATGCGGGCAATCTTTGCTTCCAGCGGCACTTTTTCCTTATCGTTGGCATCCTTGTGATGATGGCGGATGACAGATGTTGCCATTTCCTTGAATCTGTCTAGGGTACTGTCGCCTAACAGGGTGTAGAAGAGTTCTATCCCCGCCTCACAATGGTTTTGCTTGTCACCATCCCAAATCATCCCCAAATCAGCTATTAACACCGCATCACTTAGATTATCAACGAACTCTTCATTTATCGTCTCGGGGAAACGCTGGGCGAGTAGCAAACTCTGGGCGATAACCCATGCATTATGACCGATATTGTCAAGGCTCTCCTTGGAGACCCCGTAACGCTCGTTGATTACTCCCGCCAACGCCGTCAAACTCGCCTTTTTTTCACTAACAAGCTTTAGCGACTGATCCGCCAACATCATATGAAGTCGGCGACTGGAGCTTTCCAGCTCCTGTTTCATGCGGGTAGTTTCCAAATGATTGGCAACCCGCATCATTACCTCGGCGGCATCAAAAGGCTTGGTAATGAAGTCCGCCGCTCCCAGTTCCAGTCCCTTTAGTTTATCTTGTATCGTATCCAAAGCAGAAATGAAAATCACGGGTATATCACGGGTGACAGGATTTTTTTTGAGTATCGTGCAAAACTCGTAACCATCCATTTGTGGCATGGAAACATCAAGCAAAATCAATTGCGGCATCGTATCTTTCAAGTAAGTGAAAGCCTCTTCCACACTCCCTGCCTGCAACGGTTCATGTCCCATCTCCTCTATAATATTGGCGAGAATCAAGACATTGATTTTCATGTCGTCAACGATTAGTACCCGTGGACGTGACTCATGTTTTGTCCCATTTTGCATATTCTTCATTTAGCCTTTCCATCATTGCTTGATAATGCAGATGGCACTTTTCATCTTCTTCACGTCTGGCTGCCATTCCCAAGCGGAAAATCAACTTCCGTAAGTCTTCAGGACTGCCGCGCAAGAGTTTCTTGATATTTTCAATGTAAACTTCCGCTTTTTCCCATGCTTCCACCTCGATCGCCAAAATCAGGATGGCACATTTCTTCCTTACTTCACGGATATTGTCGGCGGTGCCAAAGCGGTAGGCTGAATCAACCTCACGGGAACGTTCCAAGGTGATGTTTTTGAGTGTTTCCTCGAAAAGTTCCTGCCCGGCAACACTGACTGTCGCCGGCGGCTCATAAGGAATCTCCGCTGGTGGCGGTTCAATGTTTTCTGCCGTCCGCAGGAAGACATTGAAAGAAAAAATACTTCCTTTTCCCGGGGTACTCTCGACACGGATATTTCCGCCCATCAAGCCCACCAGTTCTTTGCTTATCATCAACCCCAACCCTGTTCCGCCGTAATTTCTGGTCGAAGAGCCGTCTATTTGAGAAAAACTCTTGAATAGCTTGTCCACTTGGTCAGGGGGAATACCTATCCCCGTATCACGGACTACGAAAAATATTTCTACTTGCTCACCGCTCACCTCATGCTGGCTCACGTCGATACCCACGAAGCCAATATCGGTGAACTTAATTGCATTGGCTATCAGATTACCCAGTATCTGCCCTAGTCTGTTAGCGTCGCCCACTACCTCCTTGGGGACATTATCAGCAACATTCAAGATGATACGCAAGCCTTTTTCATTGATAATCGGCAAGTTGGCTGTTACCAGATGATTCATTAGCTCATATATATTGAACACATCCATCTTGAGATTCATTTTTCCCGCATGGAGTTTGGAAAAATCAAGGAAATTGTCAATGATAAAAGACATATCGGCACAGCATTTTTGGATTATCGCATAAGATTTGCGGTCGCCGGCATTGGTCGAACTCTCCAGCATTGCCGAAACATGCCCGCGGATGCCATTAATCGGTGTCCTCAGTTCATGGGTCATGTTTGCCATGAACTCATTGTGACTGGTTTGCTGAGAACTCACCTCAGCTCTAAGTGCCAAAAGCTCCCGCTCCAGATTCGATTGCGCTTGAATATTGATGGCAAGCAGGTAACTGTCTTGTTCTTCATCCTTGGCAGGATGGAAGCGAATATTGACGGGAAAGCAGGTATTGTTGCGACGGTAAGCTACCATGCCCGTCAGCTCACACGGTGTCCGATAATCATTTGGATCAACTTTACTTTCGTCTTCCTTGATGAAAATATTCTTGACGAAAAGCCCGTCCAATCCTTTCGGATAACCGAGTTCTCGTTTGGCACGGGGGTTGGCAAAAGTAATCCGACCCTCCTTGTCATAAGTCAGAATCATTTCCATTAAGTCGAGATCGTTAAGTGCCATCAATCATCTCCACCGCCATGTCAAATTCATAATTATCGACTGTTTGACAAATCCGCTTTAGCAGAGCTTTGTCGATATTGTCCCACTCTTTTTCCGATAGTGACTTGATAATCCGCTCACATTCAAGGGCTTTGCCCAGTAGAAGTTTTCCCCGCAGCTCCGCCAGTAACTGACGGCACTCTGCCTCTTCACCACGAGGAAGATTAACCATAGCCGCTTGCTCGTCTTCGTCTTGGGTCAAAAGTTCAAAAATGCTTTTCGCCGTAGCCGGCCAATAGTCCAGTAACTGCGCATACTTATCATAGTCAACAATCCCTGTTTTGGCTGATTGCTCTGTCTCGGCAAACAGTTGGTAAGCCTTGGTAATCGAGAGATTTCCGGTTACGCCTTTCATGCTGTGGAGATAACGGCGAAACTCCTCAATGTCCATCTCCTGTGCTTCTTCGATACTGGTCATTTCGCTCTCTACGAAACCGGCTACGAACTTTTTCAGCGATTTGCGGTATAACTCATATTTGCCGGCAAAACGAACCGTGGCTTCATCAACATCAACACCCAACTCTATCAACGCATCTTGTTGTCTGGTTGTACTATCACTCATTACACCCCTCCTAGCTCATCATCAACACATAACTCTGCGAACTGCTTCTCGGTTGCGATAAAGGCATTTAAAACAATCGGGTCAAAGTGTTCCGGCATCGTCCTGCCATCGCCATTGACGATAATATCCCGCGCCATATCGTGCCTGTATGCTTCTTTGTAAGAGCGACGGTTGGTCAAGGCATCATAGATGTCAGGTAAAGAGATTATCCGGGCGGCGATGGGAATCTGTTCACCGACATAACCATGCGGATAACCACTGCCATTCCATTTCTCGTGGTGACATTCGGCAATGTCGATTGCCGTTTTCAAATCGCCTTGGAACTCATTGTTGAGGCTTGCGGTTACGGCAAGAACATCAGCACCGATAGTCGTATGGGTCTTGATAACCTCGAACTCCTCACGGGTGAGACGACCCGGCTTTAGCAATATCGAATCGGGGATGCCTACTTTGCCCACGTCATGGAGACTGGAATAGAGGATAATCTCCTCACATTCCCTTTGTGAGATAAGCCCGGGGTGATCCTTGGCAATTTGATCAACAAGGATTTTCGTATATTTCATAATCCGCTTGATATGCTTACCGGTCCCGAGGTCACGCCGTTCCGCAAGGAATGACATTCCCATGATAATCATTTCCCGTGAGTATACCAACTCCCTTGTCCGCTGCTGCACCAACCACTCCAGTTGATCACGAGACATTTTCCGCTCAATGCTGTTTTGGACTTTGACCAACAAGACATTGGGGACGTAAGGTTTGCGGATATAATCTTCCGCACCTTTGCTGAGTCCGTACTCCTCGACATAAACGTCCGTTTCCCCGGTGATGAAGATAACAGGAATACTTTCACAGCCTTTTAGGTTACGAAGCCGCTCCATGACATCGAATCCATCCATATCCGGCAATCCAATATCCAGTAAGATGAGATCCGGTTGCGTTGTCCTCAAAATATTGAGTGCCCCTTCTCCGTTAATAGCCACGAAAACATCATATTCATCATCCAAGATGGCCCGTAAACCAGCGATGTTTTCCTTGTCGTCCTCGACGATAAGTATCGTGTTTTTGCTTAGCATAAACTCCCTTTCTCTCCTGCTTCCTTTACTGCTTCGGTCACAAAATCCTTTATTTCCTGAAACTTTTCCTTGGCGGTCATATATCCATGTTCATAAAATTTGAGTAATCTGTCGGGATTGGTCTCATAATTGCTGACCGGGCGTTCACTTGGCCTGATGATGTAAACCTTTCCCTCCTGCTCCAATTTATCTATCAAATCAAGCGTATAGTTGTAACGATCCGACCGCTGTTTGACCGCTTCAACGAAGTTCGGGTATTTGCGGTAAAAAAGGCGAATCATCAACAAATAAAACCAACGTGATTTCTTGCGGTATTCTTTCGTCCTCGTAAAGACGACGATAATCTTTTCGTTGCCGTCGGCGAGGGCTTTTTCAATCGGAATCGCATCGCACATCCCGCCATCCAGCATCGGTTCCCCGTCAATATCCACTATCCTGGCAATGAAAGGGAAGCTATTGGATGCACGGCATATATCCATCAACCGCTCCTTGTTTTGATAATCATCAAAGTAAGCGGCTTTGCCGGTAGCACAATTGGTTGCACTCATGACCAACTTCTGCCCCGAGGTAAAAAAAGCATCGTAGTCAAATGGTTCCAGTTCATTGGGCATCCGTTCAAACAGGAAGTCAAAGTCAAACAAGTTGCCGGTACGGAAAAAATAGCCGAGTCCCAAATACTTCTTCTTCCGCAGGGGATCGATGTTGGTACGGATCAGCCGCTGAGGTTGCCGGGAAACATAATTGAGTGCCGCATATGCTCCCGCTGATAAAGTAATAATGTTGGGTACATAAAAATCATGCTCTAGGAAGAAGTCCAGTACCCCGCCCGAAAAAACACTGCGAAACGCACCGCCCTCCAGAACAAGCCCACGGTTATTTAACATGTTGTTCTGCCTCTCCTCTTTAGTCTTTTTCATTATACATGAATAATAAGTGTAAGTAAAGCATCGCCGCAAATAAAGCTTCGGGTAAAAAGTAAACGGTTGCAAGAGTAAAATCTGCCACTATAGAGCAGGGGATAGTGCCTCCAAGACTGCCGCAAGGGGCAGTTGTCCCCCAAATATATCAAGGGAACTGCCAATAGTAATGTCAATCCGGCTTCGTCCTCGCTCCCTGATCCGCTCGATATCGGCGATTGTGTGTATTCCCCCTGCGTATGTAAGGGGAATCGCGTGAGGGGTCTGAGAGATATATTCGGACAAAATCGTCAGCAAATCCTCATCAATCCCTGCTGATTTGCCTTCCACATCTACACCATGAATCAGAAACTCATCGCAATATGCCGCCAGTTCGTTCAGGGTTTTCGTGTTGACCTCGACAGTAGTAAAACGCTGCCAGCGATCGGTGACGACAAAATAACGCCCATTGCTTGTCCGGCAACTCAAATCAAGGACTACTTTTTCCCTGCCGACGCTGTCAACCAGCTTCTGCAAGCGGTGAAAGTCGATTTCCCCATCACGAAATACATATGAGGTCGCAATCACATGTGATGCCCCGGCGGCGATGAAAGTTGCGGCGTTTTCACTGTTTACGCCGCCGCCGATTTGCAACCCCTTAGGGTAAACAGCGAGAGCAGCCATCGCCTCGCTCAGGCTTGCCTCGTAAAACTCGCTGTCGCCACGGTTCAAGATAATAACATGCCCACCCGCCAAAGAAAGCTGTCGATACAACTTCGCATAATAAGCGGCATCGTGGTCGGCGATGAAGTTCTCCCGTACCGTACTCCCATCTGTCGCCTCACGCAGACTCGAACCGATGATTTGCTTGACGCGACCGTCATGGATATCTATACAAGGACGAAACCGCATGTGATTTCCTTTGTGTAGGGCAATATCGCCGCTCGATGTGCATCAACGACACCGCTAATATACTTGATACGCAAGCTGCTTTTCTAATTGATCACGTCTGCCATCGAATACAGACCCGCAGGCTTTCCGTAGAGGAACTTCGCTGCCGCTACTGCTCCCTTGGCAAAAATCGACTTCGCATGAGCAGCATGGGAAAAAGTAATTACCTCATCAAGCCCGGCGAAAATCACGTCATGCTCGCCGACTATCGTACCGCCGCGAACACAGGCGAAACCAATTTCTTTCGTCTCGCGCCGCTTTCTTTCCTTACTGCGGTCAAAGCAAAAGTCATACTCTCCCGCCAGTTCATCATTGATGGCAGTCGCCAGAGCCAATGCCGTCCCGCTGGGAGCGTCCACCTTCAACCGATGGTGCTTTTCAACAATTTCAATATCAAAACCGGCAGGGGCTAGTGTTTTCGCCGCTTCCTTTACCATCTTTAACAGCAGGTTGATTCCCAGGGACATATTGGCACTACGCAGGATAGCCGTACTTTCTGCGGCTACAAGCAGTTTTTCCTCATCTGCCTGCGAAAGTCCGGTCGTGCAAAGGACACAGGGAACTTTCCGTTCGCTACAGTAATCGAGTAACCCGCTGACTGCCGCAGCGATGCTGATATCTATTACCACGTCCGCCTGCCCCTGATACGCACTAATCTGCGGATAAACAGGGTAGGTGTTGGCTATCGTGTCATGGGGGTCTATCCCGGCAACTATCCTCACCGTTGGCTCTGCCGCCAACAGTTCAGTAACGGTCCGCCCCATCTGCCCGTTGCAACCATGAAGTATGATATCGAGTACATTGTCCGCCATGAAAACTCCTTTAATTGATGAATCCCATATCGTATAATATCTTTTCCAGTTTGGCAGCGTTGGCAGGTTCCATTTCCGTCAAAGGACGGCGCAGGACACCACTGTCTTTGCCCATCAAGCGCAAAGCCCTTTTGATGGGAATCGGATTTACCTCACAAAACAATGCGTCAATCAGCGGCATTGATTCCAATTGCAGCCGTAGACTCCCGCCGAAATCACCGCTGAAATACTGGTGACAGATATCATGGGTTTTGCGGGGGGCGATGTTAGCCAACACGGAAATGACACCGATACCGCCTAGTGAAAGTACCGGGACGATATGGTCATCATTGCCCGAATATAGCTCAGCTTTGCCATCAGTCAGGTGCATCATCATCGCAATTTGGGTGAAGTTACCGCTGGCTTCTTTGACACCGACGATATTGGGAACATCATTTACCAATGCCGCAAATGTCTCTGCTTGGATATTGAGATTGGTACGAACCGGCACATTATACAGGATAATCGGTAGTTTGGTGCTGCTGGCAATGGCACGGAAGTGGGTTATCAAGCCACGCTGGGTTGCCTTGTTATAATACGGTGTCACTACCATCAAGGCATCAGCACCGGCTTTTTCCGCTTCCTCTGACAGATATATCGCCGTATCGGTACAATTACTACCACTACCGGCGATGACGGGGACTCGCCCTGCAACTCTTGATACCGTGAAACGAATCGCTTCGATATGCTCTTCATGGGTCAAAGTCGAGGCTTCGCCTGTCGTGCCGCAAATAATGATGGCATCACTGCCCCCATTTATCTGGAACTCGACCAAGTCCGCCAATCTGTCATAATCAATACTATAGTCCACTTTGAACGGCGTTACGATAGCAACGCCTGAACCTTTGAATACCGGCATTTCTCCTCCTTTTTCTGCGCTGTCTCATATCCTAGTGCAAAAATGCCGACTCATGCGCCGGCATATGATGATATCAGTCGGATACCAACTTCGATAGCGCTCCATCAATTTGATGACAGTCATACGGCTATTGACCGTATGCCCAAGAATGTAATGAACGGATTTACACCCCTTCGGCATCATCCCCTTTCACTTTCTTCCGCAACCGCCGCGGAAACACACCAAAAGCTACTGATGAACCATGCACCTCTACCTTGTTACAAGGTAATTTTACACTATTGGCGGGGAGTAGTCAAGGACAAGTGAAGAGCAAACCTGACCGAGCAGGTTTGCTCTGGGGGGTGTACCGATTTCAATGACTCCAATAACTTCAATGCGAGCCGACCTCAATCCTGCACAGCAAGATAAATATTGATTCGATTTTCGATAATGTTAATTACTTCATCGGCTGATTTTTGCCCATTTAGATAAATACCTATTTCTTCATCAATAATACGAGTGATAACGGGGTTGCTCCTATCAAGCGTACTTACTGATTTGCAAAGCTCTATGAGTTTGTCCGTGTCCGCCCTGCTGTATCCGTCTACGATAGTATCGCCAATCTGTATGACATTATTGTCACTCCAACGATTGTACTCATCTTCAGCAAACTCGTGAAGCAAGGATAAGTTCACCGGTAGCATGGTGTTATGCGGTGAGGTGTTATTATCCAAGATATATTTTAGGAACTCCCACGCACCGTCAGGATTTTTCGATGGCTTGACAATACTAAAATACCCTGCGGAAAAGAAGCGAATCCCATTGCCGCCGGAAGAAGGCCAGCCCTTGATAGTAGTCTCTTCTTGGAAATATAGATTCTCTTGATACTTTACCGTTAAGAAATTCGCAACGAAAATTGTCATCATTAAAGGATTTCCGTCTTTTGCTCCTTGCCTAAGCCGATCGTAATCATTTTGATTGTAT
>JAITGA010000010.1 GCA_031280955.1 Lachnospiraceae bacterium | reverse complement strand
AATTTCCTTGTCACAGTTGCGATGGCTTACCTTAATCACGTATCGATGCTCGGCGACACCAATAAAATGAAAGTGTCGATAATCAAGAAAGCTGACCCATTAAAGGCAAAAGTTGCTTTCGTGTACTATCGGGTTGCGAAAGGAATATGCGCTATCTTAGTATATGCTAGGGCGGGTGTCAGGCATTGGTTTAAGACAAAAAGACCGAAATACAGGCAATTACGGTTCAAGCTTATCATTTGAGCGATAGTAATTGAATATAGTAATGCCTTGCTGAGGCAGGGTTTGATTGGAGTCTCGTAAAATGACAATATTGCATTAAGCGGGGGGCTTAGTGGTACATAAGTGGGTATGGATTGAAAACATACAAGCAGGGAACGCAAAAAATTACATTCTGCTGAAACTCAAGTAAATTATCTTGAGTTACCCTTGAGTTACCCTTGATAAATTATCTTGAGTTACCCTTGAGTTTGCCGCTCTTGAGTTACCCTTGAGTTTGCCTTGAGTTTCTGCATGAATTATCCTGGAGTTTCCGTAAAACCTATCCAATTATGATAGAACTATAATTCCGAAACATGGTAAAGCTATATTTCCAATGGATTGCTTCGGCGGATAAAGCCACCTCGCAATGACAGCACACGGATTTTGCCGCGCATGTTTTGTAAGGCAAAACTGTGCTACGAAATCCTTATTGCAAAAGAATGACAAAAAGCGTGTCATTCTTCCAGCCGTGGTGTTTCATCTCTTGAGAAAGAATAATTATTGAGAACAATGAACATACACAAAGTCAGAAACTTAACAGCATATGTCATGGTGTGATTTATTAAATGGGTTCTTGCAAAACGTCGGTACTTAGGCGGTGTATAGACCCATGCTCTTTGGGGCTGCCGCCTTATGTACCGCTACGTTTTGTATGAAGCGAGAGCGCACCCATTGATAAATCAACACCATGATAGATGCGTATAGAAGATATGCATCTATCTCATCATATGGATTGCTTCGGCGCTTGAAAAATAGCAATGCAGACTTTTTCTTGCTTTTGCGCCCAAAGCGGTGTATTGTTTATACAAATAACCATGCTAATCAGAAAGGAAACACCATGAACCCTCGCAATATACTCATTATCGGTGCTGCAGGACGTGATTTTCACAATTTCAATACCCGCTACCGTGATAACCCTGACTACCGGGTACGAGCATTTACTGCCGCCCAAATCCCCGATATCGCCGGGCGCAAATACCCTGCCGCCCTTGCCGGGAGCTTATATCCTGATGGGATACCCATCCATGATGAAAAAGAACTTGCGACCCTCATTGATGACCTTGATATAGATGAGTGTGTCTTCGCCTACAGCGATGTCACTTATCAAGCAGTAATGGCACTGGGGGCAATCGTCAATGCCGCCGGAGCTGATTTTACCTTGTTGGGACTCAAGCAGACGATGCTCGAAAGTAGTAAACCTGTGATTGCCATCGGTGCAACCAGAACCGGATGCGGGAAGAGTCAGGTTTCACGGCGGGTCATTGATATCTTGACAAAGAAGAAACTGAAGGTAATCGCCATTCGCCATCCGATGCCCTACGGAGATTTGGAGGCGCAAAAAATTCAACGTTTTGCCACCCTTGATGACCTCAAAGAGCATAACTGCACGATTGAGGAAATGGAGGAATACGAACCACATATAAAGAACGGCAATGTCATCTATGCCGGGGTTGATTACGAAGCCATCCTCCGTGCCGCTGAGGAAGACCCTGATGGTTGTGATGTTATTTTGTGGGATGGCGGTAACAATGACTTTTCTTTTTATCGTCCTGACCTGATGATAACCGTTGCCGACCCCCACCGTCCCGGTCATGAGCTTTCTTACTATCCCGGGGAAGTGACGCTTAGGTTGGCTGATGTCGTGATAATCAACAAAATCGACAGTGCCGACTTCGCCGGAATCCAAACTGTTCGTGAAAATATTAACAAATGTAATCCTACTGCCGTCGTCGTTGAAGCTGCTTCGACAATTAGTGTTGATAAACCGGAGCTAATCCGCGGTATGCGTGTTCTCGTCATCGAAGACGGGCCGACACTTACCCACGGTGAGATGAAAATCGGTGCAGGAGTTATCGCCGCCAAGCGTTTTGGAGCTGCTGAAATCATCAACCCTGCGAGTTATGCGGTCAACAAGCTCGCCGATACCTACCGCCTTTTCCCCGATATAACCGAAGTTCTGCCGGCTATGGGCTATGGAAAGGAACAGATAGCCGATCTGGAAGCTACGATAGCTGCTGTCCCTTGCGATACCGTAATCATTGCCACCCCGATTGACCTAAGCAGAATCATCCGCATTGACAAACCCTGTGTGAAAGTTGAATATAGTTTGCAGGAAATCGGCAAACCGGATTTAAATGATGTGCTGGAAGATTTGATAACTTTTAGTTAATAAAATCCCTCATTGCGAGAAAACACGCTGAGTTTCGTGAAACGAAACCCAGCGTGTTGACGTGTAGAGCAACTTTGCTGCCGAGCAACTTTGCTGCCGAGCAGCTTTGCTGCCGAGCAGCTTTGCTGCTCTTCATCTTCATCTCATCACATCATCACCTTGATTTGCTCGCAAAGCATTAGCAGCTTCTGCCTGTTTCTTTTTCTTTTTCTTATTGG
Organism: Lachnospiraceae bacterium; assembly: GCA_031280955.1. Taxonomy (GTDB): domain Bacteria; phylum Bacillota; class Clostridia; order Lachnospirales; family Lachnospiraceae; genus UBA935. The sequence continues at coordinate 31,186 of JAITGA010000010.1, read as the reverse complement.
CATTGATACTCAGCTTGATAACCAAAGCTATCACACCGCCAAAAACCGCAAAGGTCAAAAGGAAAGGGAGGGCAACAATGATGAAGACAAACAAGTTAGTAAGTCCATTGCCGACACTTCTAAGACTACGCATGAAACCGGACCCGATTCTCTCCCAGACAGTCTGCACTACCGGCGGGGTTAGTTCTGTTACTTCATTGATGGAAATGGAGACAGTCGAGAAATCAACGAGATTGTCAAAGGTACGAAGCTGTGCCTCGCTGCTCTCAACCTGATAACGGATTTCTGACAAACGCCGCTCCAGTATCAACAAAGTGTTAATATCCACCGCTTCCTTTAGCAGTTCCATTAAACGTTCTTGTTCGACTTCAAGTACCCGCTTACGGCTTTCAACGTCAACATACTGTAGTGTTACATCCCGCGCTGATTCGTTGCGGTGCAGGACATTGGAGATTGATGTCACTTCTTGAAGAAAAAAGTCATGATGCTGGGCAGGGATGCGAATATGCAACCACGCATTGCGATTGCCGCTGTTGCCATAAAAGCGCGAATTATCGCTGACACTCAGGTTTTCAATATAACCGCCGAGGAACTTGACCCTTGCTTCCAGTCCTGCCAGTAAAGCATCGAACTCTTCCGTTTCAACCGACAAATTGGCATCCCTGATGAGCTTGCGGTGTTCGAGGTCGCTCACCACCGGAGTCTCCATCTGGGTGTTCCAACCACCACCGTCATCAATATAAGCGACATCTGCCGCTGCCATAATCATATCATACTGTTCCGACTCCGCTATCGATCTGTTACTCATCATTCCCGTGGAGACGCCTGGCGAATCGGCAGTCGGTGCTAGTGCCATTGACACATCATAGCTAGGATCGTTAGATCCGGCACTGCACGCAGATAAAATAACGCTTGTTATTATTAACCCTGTTAATAAAACCACTCTCTTTTTCATAATTTTCATATCTCCTCCTTTTTCATCCCTGTTACAAAAGTAGCGGCATAACCTCGATGAACATCTCTTCATTTTCCTTGATTTTTTCTTCAGAACCAACTACGCAAAAACAGTTACCGGCGATAAAAGCCTCGACATAGCGGTAAAGTGACCTTAGCACCTCTAAATCAACACTTAACAGTTCGTCACGTTCCCTTTGCAAATCGGCAAACTCGATTCCGCACATGTATGCGGATAGTCCATACGCGCCTTTCATCGCCGGAGTCATCGGGGTATCGAGATCACCTATCGCTCCGATTACGAACTGGTCAATTGCCCGTGTATCGCCTTGATACTCACGGATAAATGCGGAAGCTTGCTGAAAAACGTCAACAGTCCGTGCCAGATGCGGGTCACGATATGAGACGAAGTAGCTATCTCCGGTTTCGGAAAAGTTGCACATACACCCATATGCTCCCCCCAGTACCCTAATCTGTGTCCAGAGGTATTCCAAACCCATCATCACCTTGAGAGCCCTAAGAGCTCCCGTGTAAGGCAGTTCTTTGGTAATGAAACTACCCGCCCGGCATACATACTGAATCTGTCCTGCTGTAATGAAGCCTTCGTTTTTCTTTTTCACTTCATGGACAAAGCCGCTTGTTTGGGATTCATCAGCCTGCTCTGGATATTGCTTTTCATTTTGCCGCTTGTTCGCCTCCAGACTTTCGATGAAATCAGCTGTTGCTTTTTCCATGATTGCTGCCGCGGGGATGTTCGCTTCACCGGTATAATCGACCATCAAATTATCCGCTCTAAATAGATACGCAGCAACTGTCTTCAATTTATGGTATAATTCAGATTTTTTTTCTGAAAAGTTGGCTTCGATATCTGCCACGAGGCGATATTGTTCAATACCGCTTAGTTCTTCCCCGATTGCCACTCTTTCGCTGATATACGACAAAGCCCGCATTGAAGCCACTTTATGCCCGCCGCTTTGCATTCCCGTCTCCAAGCGTGACTTGATTTCGGCGATGATTTCATACATTCGCTTGTCGTTTTCAAATGACGAACGCAGAATGATTTCTTCAGCGAGGGCAAATGCCTTGTCTATTTTTTCATAGAGGTACTTCGCCCTGATTTCAAAAGTTGCCTGATAACGGGGCAAATTAACATGGTCAGGATAGGTTGCAATCGAAGCACTGATGCCGCCGGTATGGATGTTGACTTCACTAAAAAGGTCGGCATAAGAATAGTTTTCGGTATCAACCAAGGAAAACACCTCTTTTAGTATACCCAGATAAGGAAAAAGGTCACTCGGTATCTTGGTGATGTCAAAAATTAGGCGCAGATAACCAATGCCCCCGGTGAAGATATCGTGGAAAAGCAGTTTTGTTTTTCCGATATGGCGAAGCTCGTTTACAAACGGTGTCGCTTTTTTCTCAATATCTCCTCGCTCCAGTACCGGTATCTTTGCCAAATCCGCCGCCGAACTCATTTCTTCCTGATAAGCCGCCAAATCTGTCTGATTTTTGCTGATTGCTTTTAGCTCATCAGCGGAAAGCCCGGCACAATATGAGGAAAGCTCGCGGCGAAGCTCTTCCTCTCTTGCCGCTGTAAGCCCTACCACAGGCACGACCTTTAGGACACTCTTGTGAGAATTATCAAGATAATACTTCTTTATCAATCCCTCATAGAAACCACTCTCCTGCTTTTCCTTGAGGGTAGCAAAAATACTACTCATTTCCAAATAAGTGAAAGGCTGACTGTCATCATAGAGCCAACTATCCAGCGTTTGCAAGCCAAAAATGAGTCCACGGGGATATGAGCCGAAATCTGCTTCACGATAGCGGAACTCAGCGGCATTGAGTCCGGCGGCAAGAGCCTTTTTGTCAATGCCGTTTTCCACCAAATCCTGTAGTTTCCCTTCGATGGCGGCAACGAACTCATCCTGTCGCTCTTCCTGCGCATCCTTGGCGACAAGGCTAAAATAAGGTTGCGCAATTCCCATGTACATACTGCTGTATACATCCTTACCTATCTTTTTGTCCAACAAAGTCTGGCGCAAAGCTGCCCCCGGTGCTTGACAAATGGCATAGTCAAGGATTTGAAAAGCAATGTAAAGCTCGGCGTTAGCTTCCTTACCCACATCAATATCGAGGGCAATATTGTAGGTCAAATACGTGCTTTCTTCGGTATCATCACCATGCAAAACCGGGTATTCATGGGTAACAAAACGGGTAGCGGAAAAGCTCTCTTGCTTTTTAACCGCAGAATCAATCTCCAAGGCATCGAAGCGGGACAAATAATAACGGTCAAGGAAATCCAAGCGTTCAGCGGCATCAAGGTCGCCATAAAGATAAATATAACTATTGGCAGGATGATAAAAACGGCGGTGGAAATCTAGGAACTGCGCATATGTGAGGGTAGGAATCGCCTCAGGGTCGCCGCCTGATTCCATGCCATACGTAGTATCAGGATAAAGTGAAGCCGTCAATTGCCTGTCAACGATCGAATCGGGCGTGGAAAACACCCCTTTCATCTCATTGTAGACGACTCCGTTTATTGACAGTTCACCACTTTCTTCATCCACCTCATAGTGCCATCCCTCCTGCATGAAGATTTTTTCTTCCTTATATATGTTAGGAAAGAAAACTGCATCCAGATATACATGCATAAGATTGGCAAAGTCCTTGTCATTCACGCTCGCAATCGGATACACCGTCTTGTCAGGATATGTCATGGCATTTAGGAAAGTATTGAGCGAACCCTTGGCAAGCTCAACGAAAGGGTCTTTGACAGGGAAACTCTCCGAACCGCACAGTACACAGTGCTCAAGGATATGCGGCAGACCGGTAGAATCCGTTGGCGGGGTACGAAAAGCGATATAAAAGACTTTGTTATCATCATCGTTAAGCACCAGATTGACCCTTGCCCCGGTTTTTTTGTGTTTTAGCAAAAGTCCTTGTGATTTGAGGTCGGTAAGGGGGCGGTTTTCAATAATTTCATAGATTTCTTCGTTGATTTGGGGTTGCTTGGTGTTTTTCATCTTGTCCTCTTTCTTAGCTTTGGGGTAAAGTGTAAAATCTGGGTGCAGTTATTGATGTGCGCTACTCGACAAAAGCTTCATAACAAAGCTCCGTTATCATGCGATGTCCCTTCTCATTCGGGTGGATAATATCAAAATTGAGATACATCTCTTCCATATTCAAATGATAATTGAGCAAATCAGCTTTGTCCTCTTCTTCATCGAATACCGTGTATACATCGGCAACCAAATAACCATGCGCCGCTCGTTCACGTCGGATAATGGTATTGATTCTGCGTATATATGCATCTATATAATGAGACATTCCAATCTCCAATGAGAAGAACTCGTCAGGTAGCGGATTGTAGACTGTGTTTACTATCACCGTAGCTAAAGGAGCGTTTTCCCTCATCCATGCCATCACCTCGGCAAACTCTGCCGCAAAATCCAAAATTCCCTGTTCCAACTCTGCCGCCAACTCATCTGATGGCGGACCTGAGAGGATATTGAGGGGATTGTTGGCATCCACCTTGCCAATCAAGTCAATGATAACTGCCGATTCATCCAGCAAAGTAGAAGCCAAATCTAGGATATCGCTAATACGGAACAAATCGGAAAATTGAAAACCCTCCCTCATTCTTTTGATATCCTCGTCGAGCTCACCGACAATATCGGCAAGCTTCATCGCTTCTGTGGCAATCACGTTTACATCGGCTATCAGCTGGGTTATCGTCTCAACATCAGGAAGATTGGCGACAAATGGCGACAAAATATTATTACCGCCAATGCTGATGGTGATCACTCTCGCCTCAGCAAAGCGGGCTAGTGCCGCCTCATCCATTCTCCTTAGCTGCGCCAAAAGCATTGCCGTCGTATAGCCGCTGACGGCTATGTTTTCATATACATTGACCTGACCATCAGCTTGCAGGAGGGCAAAAAGCAAATCAGGATAGCGGTCTTTTTCATCAACCCCGAAACCGGCAGCGATGGAATCACCCACGGCAATATGATAGAGTGGGGGTGGGGGCAGAGGTTGCGGCAATTCATTAAACTCAGCGGAAGCGTTATTGTTTCCCTGACGGGAGAAATCGTCATCATCTTTTTCTTTGTCGCAAGCAACAAAAATAACACTTGTTATCAAAAGAAATATCGCAAGTATCAGCGAAACTGTTTTCTTTTTGGTTTTTTTGAGTAACATCTAATCCTTTCTCTTCATCACTTGATTGCATTTGTTGCCGTCAAGTGCTATACTTTTCCTATGAAACTAAGTAACGAAAAAGCTTGTATATTTATCCCCGATGCCATTGATACGATGACGGCAATCAAACGCACCACCCACCTATGTATTGCTGCCCATCAAGATGATGTTGAAATCATGGCATATAACGCCATTGCTGAGTGTTATGCCGATGAAACCAAGTGGTTTACTGCCGTTGTCGTCACTGATGGAGCCGGTTCACCGCGTAATGGTGAATATGCGGCAATGACTGACGAGGAAATGCAATTGGTACGTCGCCAGGAACAAAATGATGCAGCTGCCATCGGTAAATATGCGGCGATGCTTCAACTTCACTACGGTAGCCACATTGCTAAAAGTAGCAATGACGGCAAGCAAGAAGCTAAAAAGAGCTTCTTGGGTAATATCCTTACCACAGAGTTGGCGGCGATAATTCGTGCTGCCGCACCACAAATCCTCTTTACCCACAATCCTGCTGACAAACATGATACCCATGTCGGGGTTCTCATGCGGGTATTGGAGGCTCTACGGCTGCTCACTCCTGCGGAACGTCCGCAAAAAATATATGCGATGGAAGTCTGGCGTGGTCTTGATTGGTTGTCTGACCAAGCAAAGCTCGTCTTTGATACCTCTCCTTACCCCGACATTGCCGAGGCTTTGCTGAGTATTTTTGCTTCACAATGTGCCGGTGGAAAACGCTATGACCTCGCTGTACTCGGTCGCCGCCTCGCCAATGCTACTTTCCATACTTACAACCAAGTCGATGCTGTCTCTTCCAGTGCTTACGGTCTCGATATCACCGCTCTGATTGAAGATGAGGATATCACACACTTCATCGCCCGTCACATTGATGATTTGCAAAGTGACATCCAAAACCGCATCCAAAGGGTAATATAAACAGCAACTCATTATACTTCCGCTAATGCCGCTCCGATTATTCCCGCATCATTTCCCAATGAAGCAATGCGGATTTCGGTATTGTTTTTCGGATGTCGAAAGCTCCCTTTTTCCACTCTCGCAATCAACGGCAAAAGCAAAGCATCACCCTCATTGCTGATACCGCCGCCGATACAAAGTACCTGCGGTTGGAAAATATTGACCAGATTTCCCACCCCGCAAGCGAGATAATCAAGATAAAGCTCGACTACTGCTTTTCCTGCACTACACCCCTGCGCCGCCGCCGCAAAAGCAGTTTTTCCATCTACTGCTTCTAGTGTCGGGGCGATTTCCCAAAGCTTACTGTCGGGATTGGCTTCCATCTTTTCTCGGGTCAGAGCAATCAATCCGCTCGCCGAGGCGTATTTTTCCCAACAACCCTTACGCCCGCAATTACATTCCCAACCATCAAGCACGACCACAGTATGTCCAATTTCTGCCCCGATATGGTTAAAGCCCATCATCAGTTTCCCATTGAGAACGATACCGCTGCCAATCCCGGTCCCCAGAGTCACCATCACCATGCTCTCACATCCCTTGGCACTACCGGCAAAAGCCTCACCAAAAGCCGCCGCATTGGCATCATTTACCAAATAAACAGGAATCGCCCATTCTGCTTGAATCGTGTCACGTAGAGGAAAATTATTCATCAACGGGATATTGGGTGAATTGATAACTGCTCCTTTTTCAAAGTCTATCGTTCCCGGGGTGCCAAAACCAAATGACTTGATTTCTGCTTTGTTCACACCCGCCTTTTCACATGCTTCAGCAGCAAGCCGCAGGATATCTCCTATGACTGCCTTGGGGGGTTTGATAGTGTCAGTCGGACATTTCGCCTTGGCAATGATATCTCCCTCGCCGTTTACTATCCCCACGACCAAATTAGTCCCGCCTACATCGACTCCTATGTACATTTTTTCTCCTTTCATGCCATCCCTAAGGGTTGATACTCAGCCACCGTGAATGATTCCTTGACACATTGCCGCGCTTGTTCCAGCGTTTTCCACTCTCCTGCAAAGTACATTTGTGCCAGTAGATTACCTACTGCCGTCGCTTCGCTGACTCCTGCGAGTACGGTCATGCCGGTTGCATTGGCAGTCAATTGATTCAAGTAGTCATCCTTTGAACCGCCGCCCACTATATAGAGCCGTTGATATTGATAACCTGTAAGCTGTTTAAGCTCTGCCGCCGTTTCAGCGTAACAATCAGCAAGACTACGGTATATTACTGCCGCCAACTGTCCTGCGGTCAGCGGTATTTCCCTACCCATTTTGCGGCAAGCATCCCTTACTGCGGTAATCATTGATGGCGGAGTAAGGAAATCATCATCATTCACATCTATGATAGTGGTTATCGCTTCTGCTTTTGCCATTTCTGCCAACTGGTCATATGTATACTTCTCTCCATTGACGGCAAGCTCTTTTCGCAGCGACTGAATCATCCAAAGACCCATGATGTTTTTCAAAAAACGAATTTGACCGCCATAACCACCTTCATTACTAAAATTACCTGCCATCGCCGCCGCTGAACAAAGAGGCTTCGTGCGCAGCACCCCCATCAGCGACCATGTCCCGGAGCTTACGTACATTATATCAGAACTTTCACCGTGATGTTGCTTCTTCGCCAAATGCTCTGCTTTCATCTCGGCGGTTTCCTGCGATAGCTTACGAGAAACATCAGGCGACAGACTAAATGCAGGGATTGCCAGTACTGCCGAAGCCGTATCATGGCTTGCGGGACGGACGACATTTGCTTTGTAACCAACCGCAGCGGTGATAGCGGGGGTAAGTTCGCCCAGCGATGTACCGGGGGGCTTTATTTCCGGGAAAATCCCGATTGGTAAACCCAAAAGCTCAATCAATTCCCGATCCCAATCATTTTCTTCGGCGGCAATCAGTCCGGTAGTACTTGCTATCGTATACTCAGTAGATATCGTCATATCTGCCGCGTGTTCATCAGTAATTTGGTTTTTCTTCTTTAGTCCCCCCGTCAGGCGAAAATGAAGATAATCGGGTAACATCAAAAACTGTGCCGTATCATCGAGAAGCTTTGGTTTCTTATTCGCTACTGCCATCAGCTGATAAATGGTATTGTAAATCGCCTTGTTGATTCCCGTGCGGCGGTATAATTCTTCTTTGCTGATAAGTGATTCGACCAGTTCATCCATTCCCCTCGTCCGCAAGTCACGGTATGAAACCACATTGCCCAAAAGTTCCCCTTGCGCATCGAGAAGTACAAAATCCACACCCCAGGTATCAATGCCAACGCTCCCGGGTATCTTGCCAAGCTGATGGCACTTCTTCATTCCTGCGATGATTTCGTCAAAAAGGCGTTCGCTATCCCATACTTTTTCGCCATCCTTTGTCACGCTCTCGTTTTCAAAGCGATGAATCTCCAATGTCTCCATCCTGCCATCAACCAACATCCCGAGGATATGACAACCACTCGAAGCGCCAATATCAATTGCCAGATAGCAGTTGTCCATTTTCATCCTCCTTTTGCGTCAGTCATCTTTAGTTTATATCAATGAGAGGGTTATTTCAATAAAGAAAACCAACACACCACTTCCACATTGGCAGTTGCCGGGAACAAATCGACGGCAACCGCACGTTTCGGGTAGTAACCGACAGCGGTAAATGTGACAAGGTCACGGGCAAGACTGGTCGGTTTGCATGATATGTAGATGATATGCGGGGCTTTATACGCCAGAATTTTGGGTAAAGCCTTGGGATGGACACCATCACGAGGCGGATCAAGAACTATCAAGTCAGGAGTTTCGCTAGTTTCATCAATGACTTTCAGCACATCACCGGCAATGAAAGTACAGGGAGCAAGTAAGTGTTCTTCTTGGTTACGCTGATAATTTTCTTTTGCAGCCGCTATCGCTTCTTCTGAACTGTCGATTCCGATTACCCGCGCCGCTGTTTTAGCAAGTACCAGCGAAATCGTACCCGTCCCGCAATAGAGGTCAAAGATAACATTCGCACTTTTAGACAAGGAAGAAATTTCATTTTGATACTTCCTTACCATTTGATAAAGCACCTCTGCTCCCAGGGAATTAGTTTGAAAAAATGAAAATGGCGTGATTTTGAATGTCATCCCGAGGATTTTCTCACTAAACCAATCCCTACCATGAAGCAGCCGTACTTCATCCGCCTTAATCGTGTCGGCAACACCATCATTGATAATGTGCAAAACTCCATTGACTGTACCGGTCAATGAGAGTGAAAGCAAACCTTGTTTCCATTCCTCCAAGTCAAAATCCATCTGTGATGTAGTCACCAAAGCGATGATAATCTCGCCACTTACCACCCCTTTTCTTAGCAAAAGATGACGTAAAAAACCGCTCCCGCGGCGGCGATGATAAAATGTAACTTTGCTTGCAGAGTTAGTCGATGTAGGGGGAACTTGATAAAGTGCGGCAAAATACTCATGGGTATAAGCCAAAATCCGGTTGAAATCATCATCGGCTATCCGGCACTCATTGACGGTGATTATATCATAAAAACTATTACGGCAATGAAGACCAAGCTCCAGCGCACCATCTTTACAACGGTCGCCAAAAGTATACTCCATTTTGTTACGGTAGTGAGAATGACAGGGACTGGCTACTATTCCCTCCCAATTTTCGATGTCAAGAAGACGGCGTACTTGCTCCTCTTTTATCCTAAGCTGCTCTTCATAAGCTATATTTTGCATCAAACAACCGCCGCAGACACCGAAGTGCGGGCAAGGTGAAGTTATCTGCGTTGGCGATGGTATATCAACAGAAAGCAAACGCCCTGTTACCTTAGCTTTTTTGCTCGACTTGGTAATCACAAAGGTGATTTTTTGACCGGGCAAGACATTTTTGACCGCTATCTCGACACCATCACAAATGACGATACCCAGATTGGGGAAATCAAGGCGAGTTACCGTACCTGAAACCACTTGACCCTTTTTCATAATCACTCTCACCGAAAACAAACAGGACTGCTACTGCATGGTAACAGTCCTGTTTACGCTATAGGTTATTCTTCACCTAAACTGTTGTCGCCCCGACCCCTTTATCATTGCTGAAAAAGTCGTCATCCAAATCATCGTCAAAATCATCATCGAAATCATCAAAATCATCGTAATAATCGGGAGTGAAATAACGATAAACAAAGTAAGCGATGGCGGCAACTGCAACTATCGCTCCGATTACTGCCAGAATAAAGACGAGATTGTTGCTTTTCTTTTCTTCTTTCCGACTAAGCAGGTCATGTAAGTCACGGGTCTTAATCATTTCTACAATATCTTCAAATTTGTTTCGCATACAGCATCCCTTTCTCTTTGCCATGAATACCCCTCCATCTGTATCGCAAACCGCAAATTAAGTCTGCATACACAGTTCTTTAGTTAGGTACTTAAATCTTGCTTCGCTCTTCGTTATTTTAACATGAACTATAAATATAATCCAGTCTTATTTTTGATTTTCTTGTAGATTTTTTCTGCCGGAATTTCACACTAAATTTTTTTCAGCTTGGCAAAAGCGGCATACATTATCTTTTGTCCCGCCGTGTCAAATTCTACCGTTACTTGATAGTCTTTTGCCCCTTGCTCGATTTTTTGCACCGTACCCATTCCATATTTGATATGGGTAACACGATCGCCCGCCTGATAATCAGGATTTTGCCCCAATGACGGTATCCCCTGACCTATCCCGCTTCCTTGAAGCGCACCCGCACCACCGGCTATATATGGTCTATTCTCCGGCGAAGTGTACTTTTTCACCGGGACTGTGACTTTCATCTTGCGGAAAGCACCGATACGGGTATCAAGCAAGGATGAGGGTATCTCCCGCAAAAAACGGCTGATGGAATTATAGAATGTTTGCCCGCGCAGCATCCTTTGCTTGGCGCAGGTAAGGGTCAAACACTCACGAGCGCGGGTAATCCCCACATATGCCAAGCGGCGTTCTTCCTCAATCTCACTCTCCGGGTCTAAAGCTTCAAGGCTTAGGTAACTGGGGAAAACCCCATCTTCCATTCCCGCAATGTAGACATGGGGAAATTCCAGTCCTTTGGCACTGTGGAGGGTCATAAGCAACACCCGCCCACTATCACCGGCGACGAAATCAATGTCAGCAACGAGAGCTACTTCATTGAGGAAATCTGTCAAAGTCCCGTCTTGATTGTTTTCTTCAAAAGAAACAATCTTGGACACCAGTTCATCGATATTTTCCACACGGCTAACCGCATCTTCTTCACCGCCATACTCTATACTTTGAATATATTCGGTTTCGTTGATAATCGTGGTGATTAGCTGAAGTAAATCCGTCTCCCGCATAACCTCACGGAAGTGTTCTATCATCGCCGTGAAAGCCCGCACCTTTGCTTCTGCTTTCCCCAAAGTAGACACCAAGTCAGCCTCACACATCGCATCAAAAAAGCTAATATTCTTTTTTGCAGCAAAATTGGTGATTTTGTCTATCGAGGTCTCGCCGATTCCTCTTCTCGGGACATTGATAATCCGCTTTACCGCCACATCATCACGACCATTGGCAACCGTCTTCAAGTATGCCAAAAGGTCTTTTATCTCCCGACGGGCATAGAAATTGACACCGCCGACAATATCATACGGTACACCCTTTACCACAAAACGTTCTTCAACAAGGCGTGTTTGCGCATTGGTACGGAACAAAACCGCACAATCGCTATACCTAATCACCCCTTCTTTTTCCTTTTTCTGGATGTCATCACAGATAAATTCCGCTTCTCCGTAAGCATTTTCAAATTGACGGAAATGAATCGGATTGCCTGCACCTTTGTCCGTCCAAAGCTTCTTGTCCTTGCGGCTTTCATTGTTACTGATGACAGCATTGGCGGCATCAAGAATGGTTTGCGTTGAACGGTAATTTTGCTCCAGTTTAATCACGGTGGCTTCGGGATAAAAGTGTTCAAAATCAAGGATATTGCGGATATTTGCCCCACGGAATCTGTAAATTGATTGATCGTCATCACCGACTACGCAAATATTACGGTACTTCGCCGCCAACTTGCTCACCAAGGCAAACTGAGCCGAGTTGGTGTCTTGATATTCATCAACCATGATATAGCGGAATTTCTCCTGATAATAATTTAGCACATCTTGATTATTAGCAAAAAGTTCAACTGTTTTCATAATCAAATCGTCAAAATCCATAGCATTATTTTTTCTGAGTGTATCCTGATACTCCTTGTAGACATCAGCAATGCGGTTCATCGCAAAATCATTCCCCACCCGGTCACGATATGCCTCCGGGGATAAAAGTTCATTTTTGCCATTGGAAATAGCGTTAAGGAAATATCTTTCACGGTATACCTTGGTATCAATTTGCAATCGCTTCAGTATCTCCCGCATCAGCGTCTTTTGGTCATCGCTATCATAGATGGTGAAAGAGCTATCGTAACCTACTTTGTCAGCATTACTTTTGAGGATACGCACACAGGCAGCATGAAAAGTCATCACCCAAATGCCTCCCCCGGCGATGCCTACCATGTTGGCAATTCGTTCTTTCATCTCTGCCGCCGCTTTATTGGTAAAGGTAATCGCGAGAATATTCGCCGGGTTCACCCCTTTTTCCTCAATCAAATATGCGACACGAGTAGTAAGTACCCGAGTCTTGCCCGAACCGGCTCCCGCCAACAAGAGAACCGGTCCCTCTGTTGACATTACGCCCTCTCTTTGATTTTCATTTAACTTATCATAAATACTCATATGCAAATCCTGCACTATATCAACTACAAACTGTTGCTGTTACCCTAACTGTTAGCTGTTAGCTTTCAGCTCTATCTTGCCGTTATTTACGTTACTTGTGGAGCTTCTTTCCGTTGGTGGTATGCTTATTTCGGCAGAATTACCGTATTTAGATGAATTATACACTTTTTTGTCGCTTATGTCAATTGTTATCAGGAGTGTTTTGTTGGGGATTTTGTTTGGGGGGTTGGCTTCCATTTGCTTCCCAGTCTTTGTTACAGTTTTTGTTACCTCCTCATAAAAATAAGGTGATGGGTTGTTTATGGAAGATCCCCACCAGGTTTAGCTACTGACCTCCATCTCCTTGCTTCAGCAGATTCCTCAACTGTTGTAAAACAGTCAACAAATGATGTTCTAAAACCACTATTTCTTCTAGTTATATTATTAAACCAATTATGTCCCAACCACTTTATATCTTCTTTTTCAATGGTCAATGTGATAGCTTCATTGTCTTTCCACATCACAACATACATAAGAAAATTTACTTCCGGAAAAAATCTAATGACACGTAATGCATGATTTATGATATCTTCATAAATATCTTCCTTTACCGGAAACGAACCTACCTCAGGTTCAAACGATATTGAAACTGATATATTACCGCTTTCAAAAACAGCTTGCGCTGTCTCCATATACCTAAAGTAACGCTTTGAAAAAGCTACTATTCTATCAACAATTAACTTTTCTTCTATCTTGCTTTCAACTTCACTTAATTTGATTGATTCATCGAAATTACTCTCCCACTTTAACGCAACATTCATTTCAGTAGCAGTAGAAAAAACATCAATAAATCTTGTTTCAATATTATTCTCTTTTTTTCCCTTGTTTATGCTAAAATTTGCCTCTAGTTTATCTATATCGTCTTGATCAAGGGTAAGGATAATGATTTCCTCTTGTGGTCTCGTTCCCCAGACAACATAACTAAAATAATTAACCTCTGGGAAAAATCTTGTTATTTGCAATGCATGATTAGCGATTTCTTCATAAATTGCTTCTTTTATTGGCTTAGAGCCAGTTACGATAGATAATGATGTCGATACTGATATATCTGAATCATGATGATTAACTTCAACTTTATCAACATCTTTTAGAAAATTCATTGTGAAATCTTCAATTCTTTGGGATATTAAGTCGTTTGTGCTATTTTCAATGTGAGTTTGACTGATTGATTCAACAAAACCCAAATCGTCTTTTTGGGAAATCAAATCTTCTGTGCCATTTTCAATGTGAGTTTGATCGATTGATTCAATTAAATCTGAATCCTCTGTATTCTGCTGAATAAAAGAATAAAGTAGTAATGAAATACCCAACAATAGCAAGGCTGATAAAGTAATTCTATATTTTTTCTTCATAAAATTTCCTTTTTAACTAATGAGAATATAAACTAACTCCACCCGCAAAGGCGGGTGGAGTTCTGATTCATTTACCAACCATGAAAACGTTTTAATGTGTAGCCATTTAATGCTGCCGTGGTTCTCGAAAAAGCTTTTGCTTTTTGAGTACCTGTAGTTGTCGATTCCCATGTGATTATGCCTTCGGAATATGGGTTATTGTAAAACATTACATGAGAACCACTTTGTACATATATATCCATTTGCGTTCTTGCGGACGGATCTACAGGGAATGTGTAATTATTTGTAGCAAGATGTGTAGTGCCTAATTTTGTTGTGAACCCAGCCGCCAAGCCCACATAACCTGAGCAATCTACACCGGCAGTACCAGCTTTGTGACCACCTGTAGCATTTATGTTTCCGGCAAATGTATTACCGTTCATTGCATTGGTGAAGCTAGTACTATTATTATTACCACCCCAACAATAGGGGATTCCTGTTTGACTGGATGGTTTGCTTGCATTTGCTAGATAACTAGGTATGGTAACAGTAGTAGGACTAGGATTGACGGCATTTCTGGAATTATATGTCCATGTTAATGTAGCCATACCTGAAGCAACGGTTAATGCAGTTGACCTATTATTTGGAGCATTAATTATGTTTCTAGTAATGCTGTCATTATATAGATTGACGTTATCAACCTCTAAAGCTTTTCTTTTTATTTCTATAATATTTGACTTAAAATCATCAACCGCTATAAAATTCTTCTTGATTATCTGAACTTCATTAGCAAGGCAAAGCATTTGATATAAATCACCTTCATCGGAAATTTGAATGACATTGTTTGGCATAAAATAGTATTTATCCAAATCAATTACTGCGATACTAATACATTTATCGTCAGAATATTTTTTAACCGTGTATTCACCTGCTACTATTGATGTATCTGTCTGCTCATAGACATCTATAAATAAGCTATTATCCTTGTCAATTCCAAGGATTCTAAGCTGACCAAGTAATTCGGTTGTAGTTACCTCTATATTGATAGATGAAGTAATTGTTGCTGATTTTGCGTTTTTCCTGTTTACATTATATGTTTTTGCATTTACAGAAAAGCCTTTGCTATAAGACCTTCTGTTTGAATTCAATTCGTTAACAAGATAGCTATAAACTGTACCTTTACCATCATTACTGTCATAATATAGCCACACACTACCGTCATCTTTCACATATAATCTTAGCATATAAAGGTAACTCATATCATCGGGAAGAGTAATACTTTTAATTAAACTGCCTTTTATATCAAGAATATAGATCATACCCATATCATAGTCCATTAAGTAAATCATATCTTGACTGACTACTATGCTTCTGACATAAGAAACATAGGGTGTATCAATATCATATATAAACTTGCCATCTCTGTATATGTTAATCCTTTTATTTATGTTATCAACAATGAAAATAGCATCATCTTTATTAACTGTAAATGCTTCCGGACCAGAACCGCCACTTTTCATATTATTAGAATATCCTATCTCACCTTTTTCATTACCTACCCCAATAGTTAATACAGTTTTGTCTGATAGTGTTTTGGTATTGAAATTTACTTCAATAATATCTAATACGCTTTGCTCATCTACTATATCTTCAACGTCCAATACCTCTTTATCATATACATTTAGATAGGAATCATTATAAGAATTTTCTGTTTCTGCAAAAACAATTACTGAACTAACAAGGATAAAACATAATACAAGAGAAATAAATTGTGATATTTTTTTCATTTTCATTAAAGTTCTCCTTTCATATTGTTAAGTAGAAAGAAACTGCTGTAAGAAATTACAGAAATAGTTATGTTAACTCACCTACACCCTCATACGCAATACATCCTTTTTGAGATTCAAAAACATACCTTCAGCTATTAATTCAATTGATAGTTCTTAAACTATAATGTATCACGCATTACTGTTTAGCGCAATGTTTTAGGTGTTTATCGGGTATTTATTGGTGTTTTTAAGCATTTGCTCCCATCTCCATGCCCGCCGCTTTCAGCAGTCGTTTCGTTATCTTTGCCTGTGGTTGGGCAAAGATATCCTCCACCCGCCCCGCTTCGCTGATGACACCTTGACTGATAACCAAAACCCGTTCGCATAACTGACGGATGATACGCAGGTCATGGGAAATAAAGATTATTGACAAACCCATTTCTCGGTGAAGCTTTTTTAGTAATTCTAGGATTTGCTTCTCTGTTTTGGGGTCAAGTGAAGAGACCGGTTCATCGGCAATCAATAGCCGTGGTGTCTGTATCAGAGCCGCAGCGATACTTACCCGCTGACGTTCACCGCCTGACAATTGATAGGGATAGCGCATCGCATAGTCGGCATTTAGTCCCACCCGTTCCAGCATGTGTGCGACCATTTTCCGGCGTTTCACTTTTGCATAACAGTTGTTATTTTTGAGTGGTTCTTCCAATAACCACCCAATTTTGCGAGAAGGGTTGAGTGAGCTGTAGGGATCTTGGAAAACCATTTGCGGACGTTCACAGCCCACAGTTATCAGCCCTTTATAATCATTATTGATACCCAGTATCGTCTTCACCAATGTTGTCTTACCGCTGCCGCTTTCACCTACCACTCCGAGAATTTCCCCTCGTTTCAACGAAAATGACATGTCAAACAACACCTGTCTTCTTTTTGCCGTCTTGCTGCCATGGAAGACATTTACATTTTGAACGCTGAGAATATTTTCTGCCTCATTCATTATCTCGTCTCCATCATCACAATCCGACTGCACAAGCGTTTGACCAAATCAATATCATGGGAAATAAACAAAACTGCTGTTTTCCGCTCTTCACAAAGGCGGGTAAGAAGCTTCATTATTTGCGTAGTAACTATTACATCGAGGGCAGTAGTGATTTCATCAGCGATAAGTATCTTGGGTGTACATATCATTGCCATCGCAATCATCACCCGCTGGCGCATCCCCCCTGACAGTTCATGGGGATATTGCTGATAAACACGGCGAGGACTTATCAGTTCCACTTCGTTAAGCATCGCTAATACCTTTTTATACCGCATTTCTTTGTCCAAATCAGTATGTATCCGCAAGCTCTCTTCAATTTGCCAACCGATTCTTTTGAGTGGATTGAGGGCAGTCATCGGTTCTTGGAAAATGATACTAATGTCCTTTCCCAGATACTGCCTCGTGATATCTCTGGGACAATCAAGCAAATTTTTCCCTGCGAACAAAACTTCACCACTCTTTTTTACTTTCATGTCAGAAGCAAGTCCCGCAATTGTCATCGCCAAAACTGACTTTCCTGTCCCCGAATCACCGACTATCCCGACTATTTCACCCGCAAAAAGATCGAGGGTGAAATCCTTTACTACCGTAATCGGTGTTAATTGATTCCCAAACTCGATACGCAAGTCTTTAATTTGCAAAATTGGTGTAGCCATAGGTTCTTTCATAATATGTTTCTTTCTTTCATTCATCTTTCAATTTTATTCGTAATTTCAGCGTCTATCCTCCTAATTACCCGCATTTTTGTCAGTATTCCCCTATCTCTTCGTCAGATTCGTGACCCCATCACTTAATAAACTAAATCCCAGTATCAGCAATATCAAAGTCAACCCCGGCACAAGTGTCATTAGCGGAGCGCGAAAAAGATATGTCTGCGCTTCTGCCAGCATCCTGCCGAGGCTGGGGTCAGGCGGCTGTACACCTATCCCCAGATAGCTCATCCCTGTTTCCGCAAGGATGGCATTGTTGAAACCTATGATTAATGCCGGGAGCAAGGTGGACAATGTGTTGGGCAAAATATGGACAAAGATAATCCGTCCGTCACCTGCGCCGCTAAGGCGGGCAGCGATTACATAATCAAGTTCCCTTTGCTTCACCACCTCACTACGGACGATGCGGGCAAAACTGGGAACAAAAGCAATACCGATGGCGATAATAATAGTACTACGCCCGCTGCCAATGACACTGACAAATACCAAAACCATAAGTATTACCGGAAATGCGAACAGGGCATCATTTATCCGCATGAGAACTTCATCAACCACACCACCGAAGTAACCCGTCAACGCCCCCATCACGATTCCTAAAGTTGCCCCGAAGAAAACCGTGAGTACGGCAACCATCAGCGTGGTCTGACTGCCGACCATCACCCGGCTTAGAGTATCCCGCCCGAAATTGTCACAACCCAACAGATGCGTACCCGAGGCCCCCGCAAACCGTGTCGCTGCGTTCATCGTGTTGGGGTCATGAGGGGTAACAAACAAGCCGATTGCCATTACTGACAGCAGTACCGCACATATCACCCCGCCGATGATTAAGTTGATGTCCTTTTCTCTTCTTATCATAATTTCCCTTTAATACACTTTTACCCGTGGGTCAATCATGCCATAAACTATATCAATCACGAGATTGACGATTAGCACCATGAAAACAATGCAGATAATAATCGCCATCACCACCGGATAATCTCGATTGGCGATTGAAGAAAGAAGAATCCGTCCCAATCCCGGTATCCCAAACACCTGCTCAATAATAATACTCCCGGCAATCATATCAGTCATTGCCATACCCAGAAATGTCACCAAAGGCAACATTGTATTTCGCAAAGCATGACGGTAGAGTACACGATTGACAGAGCAACCCTTGCTGTATGCGGTACGGACATAATCACTCTTTAGCTCAGCGATAAGCGAACTACGAAGCAGCTTTACTGCCATTGCCGCCCGTGGCAGGGCGATGGCAAATGCGGGTAAAAAAAGAAAGGTGATGAATTGCCGGACATTTTCCTTGTATGAAACGAAACCTCCCGGAGTAAAGAGCCGCAAGGTTAAACCAAAAACCAAAGTAAGCAATATCCCTGCCAAGAATGGCGGAATCGCCATGAAAATTTGGTTTATAACCATGATTATCCGCTCGAGGGGACGGTTTTCATTTTTGGCAGTAAAAATGCCGAGGGGAATCGCTAATATTACCACCATCACTATCGCAAGCAAGCTAAGGGTCAACGTGATCGGTATTTTGTCGGCTATCATCGTCGCAACCGGAATGTCATAACTATAGGAAGTACCCATGTCACCGCTGACAAAACCACGCAACCAGTTAAGATACAAGACTCCCGCCGGAGCATCAAGCCCCATTTCGGCACGGATGGCAGCAACACGCTCAGGCGTGGCTTCCATCCCCAACATCGCCGTCACCGGGTCGCCGCCAAGCATATGAAAAGCTCCAAAAACAAGCAACGAAACTATCAGCAAGGTCAAGAGCATAGTCACAAGCTTCTTTAGAAAACGCCATATTCCCACTCGTCCCCATTGGTCAAAAGGCATTATCACCTCTCATCCACTAGGTAGATACGGCTTAAATCCTGTACATAGAGCGGGTAAAACTCATATCCGCGGAAATTTTTTCTAAGAGCCACGAACTCCGGCAAGTCTTGGATAAACACGCTGGCAGCGGTCGCCGTCAGTATCCGCTGACATTCCTTAAAATACTCCGTCCGTGCTTCATCATCAGTACTGGCAAGTGCTCGCAAAAACATCATATCAAAGTCATGATTATGGTAATTGGTAAAATTACGTCCCGACTCGCTGTAAAAAAAGTCAAGTATCGCCCGCGCCGTCAAGGTACTGGCTGTCAGTCCAATAATAGTTGCTTCAAAATTTCGTCCTGCGAAGACATCACTAAGCCAACTATCCCACTCGACCAGTTCAATCCGCACGCTGACACCTAACGCCCGATATTGCTCAACGAGGATTTGAGCGGTATCGACATGTTGCAGATAATTAGCAGGAACAGTAATCGTAAACGAAAAACCATCGGCAAATCCCGCACTTGCCAAGAGTTCTTTTGCTTTTTCCAGATCATATGAATAGACTTCTGCCAATTCCTCGAGAAAATACTTACCAAAAGCGGGGAACATGCTACTGCCTATTGGTGTCCCTTTCCCATCAGAAACCATTAACATTATCATTTCCACATCAGTGGCATAAGAAAGTGCCTGCCGTACCAGTTCATTGTCAAATGGAGGTACGGCATTATTCAGGAACAACCCCTGTACCAGATTCATCGTTCCCTCCAGTATATCGAACTGCGAGGACAACTCAGCGGCTTGACTGCTTGTAAGCCGGGCAAACATATCAATACTACCGCCCTCCAGCTCCATCACAATCATATCGGTGTTGGCGATGATTTTGAAAACCACTTTTTCAATATGGGCAGCTTCACCCCAATAATCATCAAAGCGTTCTAGGATAATGTTTTCCTGCGGTGAACGGGAAACATAGGCATAAGGGCCGGTTCCAATCGGATTCCGGGCGGGACTGTCATTGGCAGCGGGAATGATTGCCACGGTGAGTGCCGCCAAAAAATCATTATCCGGCTCATGCAAATGAACCTCGATGGTATGTTCATCAAGACTAAAGACATCACGCAGATTCACAAATGCCGCCACCAAAGGAACGCCATGCTCGCCGGCGGCGCATCTTTTTAGCGAATAAACAACATCCATCACCGTGACGATGCTTCCATCATGGAACTTCACGCCCTCCCGCAAGGTGAACGTGTAGACCAGTCCATTTTCCGCAAGGTGAAACTCACTTGCAATAGCAGGGATTAAGTTTCCGTCGCTCGTGGGTTTGACTAACCCTTCAAAAATATTGAATAATACCTCTTCAGTTCCTGCCGCCACCGCCCGGTGAGGGTCAAGACTGTCCTCGATATCCTGAGGTATGCCGACGGTTATGACACTTGATAGAACTTCATCACCTTGCTTATCACCCAGACAACCGCCCGGTGCAATAGTAAGTGAGCAAATCACCATGACGGAAAAGAACCGCAAGGGTACTTTTCTTTTCATGGTATATCCTTTCTCTAAGGTTTACTTCAACATCTTCTTCAATTCATCCATGAAGGTATTGATATCCTTGAACTCACGGTAAACTGAGGCAAAACGCACATACGCCACCGCTTCCACGTCTTTTAGCTTGTTCATCACCAACTCTCCGACGATACGGCTCTCGATTTCCTTTTCCTCACGACTGAAGATTTCCGCTTCCACTTCCTCAACTATTTTGCTGATTCTCTGGGCGCTAATCGGGCGTTTGTGACAAGCCCGCAGGACTCCCGCTTCAATCTTGCTGCGATCATATGTCTCGCGGTTATTGTCTTTTTTGATGATGATGAGAGGAATGGTTTCGACTTTCTCGTATGTCGTAAAACGTTTCTCACACTCATCACAGATACGGCGACGGCGAATCGAGTTGCTGTCCAGTGCCGGTCGTGAATCAATTACCCGTGTGTTTTCATGTCCGCAAAATGGGCATTTCATGGTTGTCCTCCGGTATCCTGATAGGATTGCAGGGCCGGCAACTTTCATGCCGCCCCGCAATGACATTCATGGTTTTCTTAGTTCAGTATACTTTAGTCACTATAATAGTGCAAGAAGAAGACCTAGACAAATTTTATCTCCACTCCTGCAAACTCAGTATTGCCTTTAATCGTAAGCAAGGGCGCATCAGAAGCAGCATTATTCCTGCCGCTTTCATTGACTCCGCCGAAACGAGTCGCCAACTTGTTTTCGATCCGCCAATGTTTGGGAATGAAAAGCTCTACTCCCCCGAAACGGGCATTAAGGAATAGTGTCCCCCCATTAACACTCAGTTTGGCTTCATCAAAATATGCCATCAGATGACCGAACTCGCAGTTGAGATATGCTTTTTCCATGTCATCAGAGACAAAATACTTGGTAGTGCTACCGAACTTGACCGAACATGATAGCTCTTCGTCAACTATGCTTTCGATATCCTCCCAACTGGTAACACTATTGCCAAGCCACTTGCCGATTCCTTTTTGGTGGAAAATGATGGAAAACCCTATCGTTAAGAGTGCTGCTGCTGCCAAGATTGGCCACGGAGTTATCGACTCAATCCCCAGCGGCTCGGCAAAAATGATCCCCAAACAGGCAATAGGGATGAAAACCAGCACGAAATTACGACAGACTATTGATTCAATGATTAGTGGCAGTAACAAAATCACACAAATAAGTGGCAGGAAACTCATCAAATCATACATTGCATTGGCAATCACTAATCCCGCCGCGCCAATCAGGAATACTCCCCAAATAATTTTTCTCACCTTAGTTTTTTTCATTTTTTCCTCCATTCCCGACTTTCACGAAAGTCGATTTCCATAATCCTTAATCACTAGTCAAAAGTCCCTGTTCTTTAATTTTTCCTTCAATCCCTTGTAGTAATGACGTGATACATAAAGCTGTTTGTGACTTTTGTGGAACTTCAAAAGGCTGACCGAGGTAAGGTTTTTGCTAATGGACAGTATCTGCTTTACATTGACGATAGCTGACTTCGCCACCCTGATAAATTCTGACGGCAAAAGCCTCTCCAACTCATAAAGGCGATAATCCGTCCGAAAAACATCAGTATCGGTATGCGCATATACCATCTCACTCTCGGTAGCAAAGAACAAAACATCAGCTAAGGGAAAATAATACTCGTCATTATCCTTGTAAAAAATGATACCGTGAGTTGCTGTCAGTTTTTCATCTGCCAACTTTTCCGTCAAGATGCTCTGGACTGCCATTACCTGTTCATCGAGATTACGGCAACGAATAATGACTTCATTTTCCTCAATTTTTTCATTGATTTCGATGCGTATTTTCACTTTGCCTGCTTTCGTCATTCACACATTCGTGCTACAGAGCTTCATCACTCTACTACTACCTGACACTAGGGGAGTTGCAAAC
Source organism: Lachnospiraceae bacterium (assembly GCA_031280955.1). GTDB lineage: Bacteria > Bacillota > Clostridia > Lachnospirales > Lachnospiraceae > UBA935. The sequence continues at coordinate 8,182 of JAITGA010000010.1, read as the reverse complement.
ATGGCCATTGTTTACAACTCATTTACACCGCCAGTATAACACGCTGACTACAGAAGAAAAGCCCATTTTGCCAAGTGGTTGGATATTAGCGGGTAAGTGGTTGGATTATGCGGGTTATCATATACTCAAATGCTGCTCCCCGCAAGCCATCCCGTACTCCATGCGATTTGCAAGTTGAAACCACCGGTCAAAGCATCTACATCCATCACTTCACCGGCAAAGTAGAGATTCTTCACTATCTTCGATTCCATCGTTGCCGGATTGATATCACTGACACTGATCCCGCCACGGGTGATTATTGCCTCCTCAAAACCACGAGTGCCGATAATTGTCAGCTGTAGCTTCTTTAGCTGTTCTGCCAACTTGCGCCGCTCTTCCTTGGTGATTTCATTAATTTTTTTGTCCTCGTCGATTCCTACCAGGGAAATTATCACCGAATGAAGCTTCGCCGGTAAGAGACCACCCATGATGTTTTTTAGCATTTTGTTGCTATTGGCAGAAAAATCCCGCCAAAGCCGCTTATCTAATTGCTCCAGAGAAAGTCCCGGTTTGAGATCAATACTTAGGGTTACAGTAGTCTTTTTCTCCACAGTCTTTTTAGCCAAAGCTCCGTTTATGGAATCTCTCTTTACAGAAGTTTTCTTATCTCCAAAGAGGCAAAAACTGCTCGCCGCCAGTATCAACGGCCCGCTTACGCCAAAATGGGTGAAAATCATCTCACCCTGTCCCCGGTAAAGGGTCTTACCTGATGATTCCAAGGTAACGGCGACATTTCGCAGCGACAAACCCTGCAACTTTTGACACCATCGTTCTGCTGCCACCAATGGTACCAAAGCCGGTTGTGCCTGATTAATTCGGTGTCCGCAAGCTTCTGCAAACATAAACCCGTCACCTGTCGCTCCCGTGGATGGGTATGACAAACCTCCGGTAGCGATTATTACCTTGTTAGCGGCAATATACTCATCATTTTCTAAAATAACACCTGTTATTTTTGTGGTGGCTTCTTTCTTTTTTCCCAAAGCCCTGTCTCTTCTTTTATCATCAACCCCTGCCAAATCACCGCAAGACAAGGAGTCGTCTTTTTCATATTTAAGCCCCTTGACTTTAGTACCGAGTCTGACCTCAACTGCCAAAGCTGCCAGTTGCTTGGTGAGAGCTTTGATGATATCTGATGAGCGGTCAGAAACAGGAAAAACACGCTTACCGCGCTCCTCTTTTATTTTTACGCCATGGGACAAGAAAAAATCCTTTACTTTTTCGTTGTCACAACGATGATAGGCACTATAGAGGAATTTGGGATTGCTGACGATATGTTGAAAGAATTCATCTTTGGTAGCATTGTTGGTGAAGTTGCATCTCCCTTTGCCGGTGATATAGAGTTTTTTGCCTAGTTTTTCGTTTTTTTCTATCAATATCACCCGACTTGCGGGATTTTGTTTTTCAGTATTTTCTTTCGCATCGGTTTCAATCGTATTTGTAAATGATGGCTCATCATTTGCCGCTGTCTTAATGATTTCGGCAGCCTTTATCGCTGCCATCATCCCTGCCGCCCCGCCGCCGATTACCACGACCGTCTTCATGAAAGTTCCTCAGTCAGTGGTTTTTTTAGCGGATAATAAAGCATTGGCTCATTGTCGATGAAATTGATTTCATCATTCAAATATACCTGATAATTATTCCACGCCGCTTCAAGTGCGGTCAAATTACGATGGATTTCATCAGGACATTTGCGACACAAAGCCACGACCAAGGCATTGATGACCGAAAGCGGAGCTACAAGTGAATCAACAATCGAAATCATGTCGCTTCTGGCAAGCAAATTGCAAGACGAATAAAGGTTCATCGGTGAATGAATCGAATCGGTAATCGTAATAACTTTCGCATTCCGATCGCGAGCAAACTCCATTGCTTTCAAGGTACGCATGGAATAACGAGGAAAGCTGATACCTATCACAGCATCCTCATCTCCCACCCGCAGCATCTGTTCAAACAGCTCCGTCACCGATGTTGTCTTGAGAAGTACCACCCGTTCATGGATCATATTGAGGTAAAAGCTGAGAAACTCCGCCAAAGGTTCACAGCTTCTAAGACCGATCAGATAAATAGTACGTGCTTCCAGTATCGTATCCACTGCCTGGGCAAAAGCATTAGGATCTAGTAAAGCAATCGTATCTTTGATTTTTTCTATATCTGCGCTGAGAACCTCCGTCAGTATCTGCGCATTGGAGCTTTCTTTGTATTTGTCGCTTACTTCCTGAAGTCGCCCAAACTTCCCCCGTACCCACTCTTCCAAATCCAAGCGGAACTCGGGATAACCGTCATAACCTAAGCGGGTGGCGAAACGAACTACTGTTGATTCACTGACCCCGACTGTGTCGCCGAGCTTCGCCGCTGTCATAAAGACCGCTCGCTCATAATGGTCAGAAATGAAGGCGGTAATCGCTTTCTGCCCCTTACTCATGCCTCCATACATATCATTCATTCGCGCCATTATATTTTGCTTTGTGATTTGCATTTGATATTCCCGAAAATGAAAATGACTACACGGCATCGCCGCAGTATTTTGTCCGTTCAGATACTAATTTTATGAAAATGCCGCGTATGACTCTTCCAGTAATCTTCGGGTATCGTCTGCACCCAAATCATAGTCACCTGTCAAAGACATGCAAGCAGCACCGTGAATCAACATCCACATCTTCATAAACATCCCGGCGGCATCCTTACAACCGGCTTCCTTTGCTTTCGTAAGTTCCTTGCCTACCTCGCCGGAATCACCGTTTATCAAGTCATAAAGAGCTTTTCCATAACGTTCCTCGGCGATAAAGAGGACGGTGAAAATATTTTTGTACTCAGCAGCGTAGCCGATATATGCCATTCCCAAATCAACGAAAGGAATTTTACTGCCCTTTTGGTAACTGCCGAAAAATTCACCGAAATGAGCAATTGCCATCATGAAGAGTTCTTCATATACCTCTTCCATCCCCTTAAATAAGCGAAAAATCGGTTGCGTTGAACATCCTGCCTTTGCTGCCAACTTGCGAGCAGTCACCGCAGCCATCCCCTCATCCGTCACCATCGCAAAAGCTGCTTCCAACAAGCTATTGCGGGTATTTGTCTCTTTTCTTGCCATCGCGTTACCCTCATTCAAATATAAACAAGTGTTACTGTAAGCCGCCTCCAGTACACCTTATTGCTCCCCCAAAAATAACAGAAGATATGTAACAACTGTTATAATAACGTTTTTCGATGGATAAGTCAAGCAATTTTGAAAAAGAAAGTATTTGTTTTTACAAAACTATGTTATAATCAGTAACGGCAGTTATTACTACTTATTTTAAAGGGAAAGTAAATGCAATTTATCATCTTTAGTGCCATCGCCGGATTGGCAGGGATGGGTATCGGCGGTTTCATCTCCGCATTGTTACTAAAAAAACCATCAGCAAACATCATGTGTTGGATGCTTTCATTTGCCGCCGGGATAATGACAGGGATTGTCTGCTTCTCCCTTATTCCTGAAGCTATTCATATCTCCGGTATCTGGATTGTGATTGTGGGTTTGATAGTGGGAATTGTCGTGATTTTGCTGCTCAATCGCTTCATTGACCGCATCGCCACCGAAAGAGACCAAAGCGACCTCACCGTCCATCATACCGCCGCCGAGCTCTATCACTCCCAACCCATCATCGAGAATCGGGAAAAACTGCTCCGTTCGGGCATCATCATGTTTGCGGTCATCGCCTTTCACAACTTCCCTGAGGGTATTGCCATCGGTGTCAGCGGCAGCCACGATTTTTATCTGGGAGCTTCGCTGGCCCTCATCATCTTCTTTCACAATCTCCCTGAGGGTATGGCTATCGCCGCTCCGATGGTGGCAGGTGGCATGAACCGTTGGAAAGCTGTTCTTATTACTTCCTTGACCGGACTTCCCACCTTGATCGGCGGTATTCTCGGAGTCATCCTTGGCAGTATTTCTGCGATTGCCACATCGCTTTCGCTGGCAATCGCCGGCGGAGCAATGTTATATGTTGTGTTCGGGGAAATCATCCCCCAAACCATCGTCCTTACCAAAAACCGCATTGCCACCATCATTACCCTGTCGGGACTCATCGTCGGTTTGCTTTTGACGATGCTATGACTAGGACTAAGCAATTATTTCTTTTGAAAACGTCTATTTCAACGTTTTAATTAGTTATCACTCCACATCTCGCACTGTCCAATAACAGTAGCGACCGCATCTTCCATGCCCTCCGGTGGATACTTATACTTCTTCAACAGCTTTTTCACCATCCGGCGCATTCCGGCACGGGCAGAATCTTTCTTTTGCCAGTCGATAGTTCGGTTTTTTCTAAGCATATCCGTAAGTTCCCTTGTCATAGCGACAAGGTCATCATTTTGATAAAAGTCCTTGATTGCTGAAGGTTTGGTCAAGGCATCGTAAAAAGCAAGCTCTTCCTCCGTCAATCCCATTTCCTCCCCCTCGGTATTGGCATTTGCCATTTCGCTTGCCATTTTCATAAGCTCAGCGATGACTTCTTCGTTGGAAATCAAACCGTTTATATAGGCTTTCATGCACGCAGCCATCCGTTCGGAAAATTTTTCAGACTTTACCAGATTGGTGCGCTTATAGACCGTGATTTGCTCCGACAGCAGTTTTTTCAAAAGCTCCACTGCTAGGTTGCGCTCTTTCATATTCGCTATTTCGGCGAGGAATTTGGGGTCAAAAAGTGAAAAATCCTTGTCCGCATCGGTAAACAAATTGATAACTCCCTCGCTCTTTATACTCGCTTTCAAAAGCTCACTGATACGTGAATTGATTTCTTTGAGTGATAGCGGCTTGCTGTCACCACTTAGGCGAGTAAGCACAGTACGAACGGCTTCGAAATAGGCAGCTTCAAAACGTTGTGCCCGATTCAAAAGAGAGCGACAAAGTGACAAAGATTGACGTAACAGCATGGCTTCTTTGATGAATACATCCTTGCTGCTTTTGTCCCCAGCACTTCCATACGCATATAGAGGCACATCTGCTACCATGGCATCTTGCAAAGAAGCAGGGAGCATTTTACTCACTTTTGGAATCTTGTTTTGCGCTGGCTCTTTGATTGCGGAAAGAAAGTTCACGCCTCCACTGATAGCTTTTGCACGTGCAAGATCTGTTGTTTCCACATTCATAAAATCGGAATAATCGAATCCATACATAAGATTCCGGCAAACTTCTAATTTTTCTATAAACTTAGGAAGCGCAGTCTTGGCGATGTCTTGTTCGCCATAGTTTTGTCTGTCGCGTTTCGTGTAATCGTTCATTGCTTGCTTTAACGCCGAAGCAATGCCGACATAATCAATGACCAATCCCCCCTCTTTGTCCTTATACACTCTGTTTACCCGGGCGATTGCTTGCATGAGATTGTGTCCTGCCATTGGCTTGTATATGTACATCGTGGCAAGACTGGGAACGTCAAAACCAGTCAGCCACATATCCACAACAATGGCGATTTTCATAGAGTCGTTATCGTCCTTAAATTTTCCTGCCAACTCATCACGGCGGCGTTTGTTTCCGATAATGCCTCGCCATTCTTCCGGGTCTTTGTTGCTCTCGGTCATAACAACGCCGACCTTCTCATTCCACTCCGAGCGCAATGGTGGCATAAATACTTCTTTGCCGTCTTTCTGTACTGTTTTGCCATGTATGAGGGTTTTATAGATATTCATGGCGATACTGCGTGAATAAGCAACAATCATCGCTTTACCCGTTTGTTCATATTGGCGGTTTTCCTCGTAGTGCTTTATGATGTCTTCACACAGGGCGTTTATCGTTTCGTCCGCACCGAGGATAGATTCTATATTGCCAAGTTCTTGCTTGCTTTTTTCGATAGCGTATTCCTCGGCGTTCTGTGCCATGATGTCGTATTCGGCATCAATCTGTTGCAGTATCTCCTCGTTCAATTTTAAATGAATCACACGGCTCTCGTAGTAAACCGGGCGGGTCGCACCGTCTTCCACGGCTTGTGTCATATCGTATACATCGATATAATTTCCAAACACCTCCATGGTAGAGCGGTCTTTGCTTGCAATCGGCGTACCTGTAAATCCTATGTAGGTAGCATTGGGCAAGCTCTCTCTTAGCACAAGCCCGAATGATTTCTTTATTTCGCCTTTTTCAGTGACTCTTTCGTCAACAAATTGTGAGCGATGGGCTTCATCTGCGATAACAATAATATTGTGACGTTCAGAAAGAGGTTCGCCGTACTCCTCTATTTTTTGAATGGTGGTAAAAATAATTCCATTTGCTTCACGACCTTGAAGATAGTCTTTTAATCCAATTTCTTTTTTTCGGGCTTCACCTCTTTTTAAGGCTTTCTTATAATCGTCGCTCAATTTGCGGCAGGTTGCCTGTTCCGGCGATTGCCGTAAAAAGTTGGCACATTTGGCGAACTGCTCAAAAAGTTGGTCGTCTAAGTCGTTTCGGTCAGTCAGCACAACAAGGGTAGGTGAGTGTAGCACCTCTTGCAGCAAATGAGCATAAAATACCATCGACAAAGATTTTCCACTACCTTGCGTATGCCAAAACACACCACCTCTTCCGTCTGCGGACGTAGCACTTGCCGTAGAGTCTACTGCTTTGCGAACAGCAAAGTATTGATGGTATGCGCCGAGAATTTTGACCTCGCCCGAAAAGCAAATGAAGTTTCTAAGTATATCAAGAAAACGCACCTTGTCAAACATCCCCTCAAAGAACACATGAAAGTCTGCAAATTGTGTGCTTTCATAGCTGCCATCCGTGGTTTTCCACTCCATAAAACGGTCTTCCCCTGCCGTGATGGTTCCGGCTTTAGTATGAGCTTGGTCACTCATCACGAGAAAGGCATTGTAGGTAAATAAGGAGGGGATTTCGTGCATATAGTTACGAAGCTGCAAGTAGCCCTCACTGGCATCTGTGTCTTCGCGAGAGGGGGATTTTAGTTCTATCACCACCACAGGCAACCCATTCAAAAATACAATAATATCCGGTCGTTTTTCGCTGTTTTCGGTGATTGTCCATTGGTTGGCTACCGTGAAAGTGTTTTTATCTGTGTTTGTGTCAGAAAAATCGACAAGATAGACGAGAGTGTAGCGTTGTTCGCCCTTGTCGAAGTAGTTTACGGATACGCCATTCTGGAGGTAGTTCATAAATTGAATGTTCTTTTGCAAGAGTGTACTGCCGTCAAAATTGCACAGCTTGTTGACCGCTTCGGTCAATGCGGTTTCGGGCAATCTTGGATTGATACGCCGCAGGGCAGGGAGGAGTTCGTCCCTGTAAAGTGGATCGGCGTAGTCACGCGCTATATTTGGACCGTAGACGTGGGTGTAGTGTAGGGTGTCATGGAATATTTCGAGTATGGCGTTTTCGTACTTTTCTTCGGTGAAGGTCATGGGGTGTTCTTTCTTTTTAATTCGCTACATACAATCTTGATAATTACATTCAGTACAGCAAGTGCTTACATATATTTCATCACGAACTCTATCAATGTAGCTGTTGTATTCAAAAAGTTCACCACCACACATAGAACAGACCTCTTAGCAAAAATTGCCCTTTACTTCCGAGGTTGAAATAATATCGTGGTATTTTACTGTTGCTTTAACTTAACTTACTACATAGCAAGAATATGCAAACTACCACTCACCACACATATGGCACATCATACTTGTGAATGTTCTCATCTATGGTTATCAATGTCATATTCTCCGTTAGAGCTGTCACAATTAGCAATCTGTAAAAAGATCCAATAAAATTACCATCACATATAATCCTCAAATTCCTCCATTGGCGTATTAAAATCTTCTGTCATGAAAATTTTCCCTTCCCATCCACCAAATGTGACATCGTCGTTTCCTATAATGATTTCATCTCGTCTATCAGCTTCAGAAAATAACACAATAAATTCTGTTACAACAGCACTAATTGCTTGCAAAGCGGATTCCGGTAAAATTTGAATGTCATTTATTAACTGTTTTCTGAGTTCCATATTGCATACTCCTCCTTGCGCTGTTCTTAATCTCATTGTAATATACTTACAACTGGTTTACAAGATAAATCATCATTTACACGACAGCAATGAGCCGTGCGGCGACAGTGCAAATGGCGAACGGTCGTGCTTGCACGAACCGGGCGACACTTTGGTCTGTCGCCATAGGGCGAACGCCCGTG
>JAITGA010000022.1 GCA_031280955.1 Lachnospiraceae bacterium | reverse complement strand
TCTTCAATCGTTACATTCGCATCAATAGTGACATTTCCTGTGAAGAGGGTATCTTGAGATATGGTGGTATGGGTAGATATAGTAACATCCCCATTGATGGTATTGGCGATGTTTAGCATGGAGATATCCGCAATATCATCTGTCAGAATATCTTCTTGTGATATAGTATCATCTTCAATAACTAAGGTCTCATTATCTGTAGATTCTTTATCCTCATCTTCTTTTACTTCATTTTCATGTATGAAATCATCTTCTTGACCTGCATCATGTTCATCAGCATCCGGAAAATCATCTTGCGGATGCCGTTCGTCAATAAACGAGTCATTAGTATTATTTACACCATTATGACTATTTACGGTGTTTTCTTCAGTTGCAGTTATAGTCGAAGCCATAACTGTATCCATCACCGGAAACAAAGCCATATCGCTGCTTGTAAAAAGCAGTAGAATGATTGCTAGTGAAGCGATGACACGTTTTACCATTTAACCCTCTCAATCTACTATAAATTTCACTCTCAATATATAGTATACGATCTCTTTTGCCATTTTTATGGTAAAACATTAAAAATTTTTTCCACCACCTCTCATCTCGACAAATAATCGCTTTCCACCACATACTTGTAACTGGTCAGTTGCGAAAGTCCCATCGGACCGCGGGCATGAAGTTTTTGGTTGCTGATTCCGATTTCCGCACCCAAACCAAAGATATTACCATCGGTAAAGCGGGTTGAGGTATTGATGTAGACACAAGCGGCATCCACCTCATTGGCGAAACGAGCGATAGCCGCCTCATCAGCGGCGATAATCGCATCTGAATGTTTGGTGTTATAGCGGTTTACATGCTTGATCGCTTCTCCCACATTGGCAACGGTTTTGAGGGAGAGGATATAATCGAGGTATTCGGCGGCAAAATCCTCTTCGGTGGCAATGATGACACGGTCAAAAAAATTGTGAATATCACCGGTAGCATGGGTGAAGTCCGTTGATCTCATCTTTGCCAACGCCCTTATTCCTGCTTCATCGGCACAAAGTTTTACCCCGAACGGTGAAAGCGAAGTCACCAACCCTTTTAACAGTTCATATAGTACTTTTTCATGTACTACCAAGGATTCACAGGCATTGCAAACCCCGGGACGCTGGGTTTTGGCATTGACGATGATAGCAATCGCCTTGGCGATATCAGCACTTTCATCGACATAAATGTGACAATTACCCGTTCCTGTCTCGATTACGGGGATGGTGCTGTTCTCCAACACCGTTTGAATCAAGCCTGCACCCCCACGAGGGATGAGGACATCAATATACTGGTTGAGTTTCATGAACTCAGCCGTTACTGCCCTGTCGGTCGAATCAATGATTTGCAGGATATCAGGGTTGTGTCCGTCTGCTATGGCGGCACGGATAATGTTTACTATCTCGCGGTTGGAGTTTATCGCTTCGCTACCGCCTTTTAGGATTACCGCATTACCGGATTTGATACACAGTCCGAACGCATCGACAGTCACATTGGGGCGTGATTCATAAATAATCCCGATAACACCTAGGGGAACACGGATTTTTCTGATATGAAGACCGCTTGGACGAGTATAATCATCAAGTAACTCTCCTACCGGATCGGGCAGGGCAATCACTTCCTGTAAGCCCTCTGCCATTCCCTTGATTCTGTCTTCATCCAGCTTCAACCTGTCAATCAGGGCAGGATGCATATCCTTTTTGGTCGCCGCTTCGATATCCTTTTCATTGGCAGCGATTATCCGCTCCATTTCGGCGACGATGGCGGCGGCGGCAATTTTCAATATTTCATTTTTCTTCGCCGTATCCATCTTTTGCAGCTCATAAGCGGCGGCAAGGGCATTTTTGCCCATTTCATTCAGGTTCATCTCTCATCCTCCCCATGTGTATGCGTTTGTTTCCGTAATCAACATATCTGTCTTGATGTCATTATCAGAAAACGGTACTTCTTTGTAAATCTGACAGTCAAAAGCAAGGGCAACGGTAGTGATGGCAGAAAGATAAGAACGCTTGCGGTAGTGGTCATAAAAACCGCCGCCATATCCCAGTCTACCCCCTTTCGGGTCAAAAACCAAGCCCGGTATCACCATCAATACTCGATTTTGCTCAGCAAACTCCTTGCTGAAAAGCTGACTGTTACGACTCTCAGGTTCGCTTATCCCTCTGTAACCCTCTGTCAGTTGTTTCATCGTCGTGATTTCAAAAAACTCCATTTCTGCGGTTCGGTAATCTCCTTTGTCATTATCGGAATCACTGGTAACTTTTGGACAAAAGATCCGCTTTTCCCCCTCTGACAAGGCAAACTCTACCCAGTCCGAAGTCCGTACCTCGCTACCATACTCAATATATGTAAGAATTATCCTTGCTTCATGATAAACCAAAAGCGAAGTCAGCTTTTTGATGATAACCCCGCTTTTTTTACGCCTTTCTTCCTCACTTAACTGCTCGCGTTTAGCCCGGTATTCTTTGCGGAGCAGGTCACGTTCATTTATCTTCATCGGTTTCCGGTTTTTTTACTTCCTTGGTTGCTTTGGCTTTCTTGTTTTTCTTAGTCTTATTCGTTGTATTCGTTTCATCTTTTTCCGGTACTTTCACTACTTTATCCGTTACTGTCTCCGCAGCAGTAACTGCTGCTGTAGCAGTAACTGTTTCCTTGGCACTGACGAACAGCCAGATTCCAAGTGGCAGTAACGCTATCGCTATCCATTGTGAAGTGGAAAACGCTCCCCAGTAACCACGGTTGTCATCACGGAAAAACTCTAGTGCAAAACGCCCGACTGAGTAAAGCATGATATAAAGTGCGCCGACTCGTCCTGCTTTGGGACGCTTGTTGGCATACCAGAGCAAGATGAACATGATAATGAAGTTGCCGAAACTAGAAATCAACTGTGTCGGGATGATTGATACCCCATTGGGTGCATGTCGTGACCCTGAGAAAACCACGCCTATCGCTGTTTCGGTACGGCAACCATAACAGCAACCGGCAAGGAAGCAGCCAATCCGCCCAAATGCCTGGGCTATCACCATTGAGGGAGCAGCGAGGTCAAAGTACGGCAGAAAGGGAACTTTTTTTCTCCGCAAATAGATAAGTCCCGTCAGTACCCCGCCTATTAAGCCGCCGTAGACGACGAAACCGCTGTTAAGGATAGCTCGCCAAGGGTCGCTGCTGGCGATTATATTGGGAATATCGACGATGATATATAACAGTTTCGAAGAGATGAAACCGACTATTATCGAGATAAATCCGGCATTGAAGATGATATCTGGGTCGAGACCAAACTTCGGTGCTCGCCGATCAGCCATGAAGAAGCAAGCGATTACCCCTATTGCCAACATCACGCCATAGCTATAAACTGTCACACTCCCGATACTAAACAACTCATTATGCATTTTGTCTCCTTAATCTAATGGAATGAAATGAATCTTCTCGACTTCCATATGTGCCAAGGTCTCTTCCACTCGCAAACAGTAAAGCCCCTCACTTAACCCTATTCTTTGCAAAGCCTGCTTTACCCACTTGCCGTCAGTACCTCGTGAGGCAATGCGGGCAATCGGTTCATCATTTATAGAAAACAACCCGCCGACCTGGGCAGTATTGGGTTTGTTCGACCTGAGCCGGGTTGCAACCATGTAGTCTCCATCCGCTTTTACGGAAAAAAAGATATTTTGCCCCATGACCACCGGGATTTCATAGGTTTGCTTTCCGTTAGCCGTGGCAATCCCCTCGTTGACCGAGTCGGTCAATTCATTTTTGTACGCTTCTTTTTGCTGTGATGATAGTGGTTTCGGTCTGATGGATACCGCTGTCACTTCCCGCTTCCTCTCCATCGCCTTTGACTTCATCAGAAAGCAGAGGATATATTTTGCCCGCTCCCCTAATTCTCCTCGGGTAAGTGTACCGTTGTTTAACGATTCTATGATATCATCATCAGCGGAGTTGAGAGCCGCACCAAAGACTTGTACCGGCATATAAAGGTCATTCCCTGCCCGTACCATATCACGGAGTTTACTGCCGCTTCCGACACCGCCGTCCTCGACACTGTTCATCTTTGCCCACCAGTCGGTCATGATGATGCCCTCGAAACCCCATTCCCCGCGCAAAATAGTGGTGTTAAGGTCATAGTTGGATGCTGTCCAATGTCCATTGAGAGGATTGTAGGAAGTCATTAGTGAACGAGCCCCACCCTCCTTGACGGCGATTTCAAAGCCACGTAGGTAAATCTCCCTAAGGGCTCGTTCCGAAACCACCGAGTCGGCATCGTGACGACTGATTTCTTGATTGTTACAGGCAAAGTGCTTGATTGTGCCGGGACAACCACCTGCTTCCAGACCCCTAAGTGCCGCTGCCGCCATCCGTCCCGAGAGGAGCGGGTCTTCTGAATAATACTCGAAGTTGCGACCGTTACGAGGATTGCGGTGAATGTTCATCCCCGGTCCCAGCAAGGTATCAATCCCATAACCGACTAGCTCTTGCCCCTCATAAGCATACATTTCTTCGACCAAAGCATCATTAAAAGTCGCTGCCACCAATGTACCTATCGGCATCAGGGTTGCCAAATGCCCGCCATCAAGACGAATACCCGAAGGCCCGTCTGCTGTACAGGCAAGCGGGATTCCATATCTAATCAAAGCATCGCTGACGCTGCCAAAAGCCGAAGTCGTCCCTTCCATCACCTCGGGATGCCCGGGACCCTCCCCACGGCACATCGCCGCCATTTCTTCATCACTAAGCTGGGCAATGAAATCATCAAGTGTCACCTTGCCGCTGCGGACATCACTTAGGAGATAGCCTTGATTCCCTGTCGCAGCGATACTCGGCGGCAGATTGGCGGCGACTCGTGCTGCCAAATCAACTGTCCGCATGGGTACTTGTTCGAAAGTCACGTCTACTCTGCCATCTGCTTGGAGTAGCGGTTTCATCCGTGTGAAATCACGTACCGGAGCCAATGCCTCCGTCAAAGTCTCGACTATCATCAACTCTTCCAGATGAACTGTGCCTATCAAGCTACATTCCTTGACACTAGTACCACAATACAGCTGATAATCTCCTGCTTCCATGACATAGCTTGACTTATGACCGCTCACGCCGCTGTCATCATAGCTTTTCATTTTTCGGGCATCAAGTGAAAACGTAATCGTTTCTGATTCGCCTGCGGCTAACAGCTTAGTCTTTTGATAATCAAGCAGCTGTCTTCTTGGTTGTCCCAGTTTGCCCTGCGGTGCTTGGTAATATATTTGCAAGACTTCTTTGCCGGAATATTTGCTGCCAACATTTTTGACCGATGCAGTCAATGAAAGGTGTCCATCTGCTAATTCACTAAAACTTACTTTTTCACTAACAGCAAAGCTCACATCAAATGATGTGTATGAGAGTCCGTAACCGAACTCATAGAGTGTCTTTTGCGGAGCAAAAGTTTCAAAATAGCGATAACCGACATAAATATCTTCCACATAGAGATTAAAAACGCGGTCGCCATAATATGGTGAAGATGGGTAATCATCAATCGCAAGGGCGATCGTATCAGGAAGTTTGCCGTTGGGAGTAGTTTCGCCAAGAAGCAAATCCGCAAGGGCAAGTCCGCCCTCCTGCCCCCCCTGCCATGCTAAAAGCAAAGTGTCAACTTTCTTTCCCCATTTGTCATCAGCCATAAAAGTAAAATCAATGATATTGGAGACATTGAGTACAACACAGACTGCGGCAAAGTGTCCCGTCACCAGCGTCAGCATTGCTTCTTCTTTTTCCGTGAGTAGCAAGCTCCCCGCTTCAAGGTGATTGTCCACTTCCTCCCCTGCGGTGCGCCCGATGACGATTACTGCTTTCGTTGATTTCGTCCGCGCCACCTTTACCATCTCTTCATCTAGCGGCATTTCCTCTTGAAACCAAGGTTCAGAAGCGAAGCCGCCGTCACCTTTATTCACAGGGTTTACCGCAATCCACGCTTCGTAGATGGCAGCCAGTTCTTCATTGACGATGTCACTCTTTTTTCGCAGCTCAGCGATGGGGTTGGTTTTGTAGGCAGTATTTACCATCCCGCCTGAGCCGGTTCCGCAGCAATAATAATCAAACTGGCATCGACCAAAAAAGGACACCTTTTCCTCACGAGAAATGGGAAGAACCTCATTTTCATTCTTCAAAAGTACTGCACCCTCACCGGCAACACTAGCGGCAATCGGGGCAAAGCCGGATATCGGTTTACTCATATTTTACCTGATTTCGTTGTTATACTACACCCTGAGCCATCATCGCTTCGGCTATTTTTTGGAAACCGGCGATGTTTGCTCCTGCAACGTAATTACCATCCATGCCATAACTCTTGGCAGCATTATCGAGATTGGCAAATATTCCCGTCATGATTTGCTTGATTCTGGTATCAACCTCAGCAAAAGTCCAACTCAAACGGGCACTGTTTTGGCTCATCTCCAGGACTGATGTGGAAACCCCGCCGGCATTGGCGGCTTTCCCCGGAGCAAATAATACTTTGTTCTTCAAGAAATAGTCAGTTGCTTCAATCGTAGTCGGCATATTTGCGCCCTCAGCGACAGCAAGACAGCCATTGGCGACCAAGAGCTTCGCATCATCAAGCAACAACTCATTTTGGGTTGCACATGGTAAGGCGATATCACATCTCACCCCCCATACCCCTTTGCCCTCATGATAAACGGCACTTTTTCTGGCAGCGGCATAAGCGGTCAAACGTTCTCTTTTCACTTCCTTGACTTCTTTTAGCAGTGAAATATCTATCCCTGCCTCGTCATGGATATAACCTGACGAATCGGAGACAGTTACGACATTCCCGCCTAGTTCGATAGCTTTTTGCGCCGCATAAATAGCGACATTGCCCGCACCGGAGACAACTATCCTCTTGCCTTTGATATCCAAATCATTGGCACGGAGCATCGCCTCGGTCAAATAAAGAAGCCCAAATCCCGTAGCTTCCTTACGCCCCAGCGAACCGCCATAAGAAAGCCCTTTTCCCGTAAACACACCCTCGTATACATTACAGATACGCTTATACTGTCCGAACATGTAACCTACTTCACGCGCTCCCACACCGATATCTCCGGCGGGTACGTCAGTATCGGCACCGATGAAACGATAGAGTTCAGTCATGAAACTTTGGCAAAATGCCATCACTTCACGGTCGGATTTCCCCTTAGGGTCAAAATCACAACCACCTTTGCCACCGCCAATCGGGAGACCTGTCAAAGCGTTTTTGAAGCCCTGTTCAAAGCCAAGGAACTTGATAATTCCCAGATTGACATTGGGATGAAATCTTATGCCCCCTTTATAAGGACCGATTGCGCTGTTGAACTGGACACGGTAGGCATTGTTTACATGAACTTGTCCGTTATCATCCACCCACGGCACGCGAAAAACCAGTTGCCGCTCCGGTGTGACCAAACGCTCCAAAAGCGCCTCACGCTGATATGCGGCTTCGTTGGCTTCGATGACTACCCTAAGTGATGCGAGTACCTCCTTTACCGCCTGGTGGAACTCCGGTTCGGCAGGATTCTTGTTTACTACCATTTCGTATACCTGGTCTACATATGACATAATTTACCCCCTTATGAAAGTTGCTGTCTGTTATTGTTTTGACCTGTAATTATTTACGTCAGCAAACAAACGTCACTAAGTGATATTCAGAGAAAAAATACACCCGACGTTACCCCTGATGATTCACATAGTTATCTATCGTTGTTACTGCTTCGTCAAAATTACTGTGTAACAAATATTCATTTATCATCGTCAGCATATCTTTTATTTGCTTCGGCCATGACCTTTGGCGTAACTCATTCAGGGTCATTTCCGCAGCATTCCCGTCGTACTCAACACATGCAGCTTTGATTATGTTTAATTTTTCATTGAGGAGTGTCAAATCCTCATCGCTACAGTCCACATCCTCCTCATCTTCCGGCGGTTTGACTTCCTCCAGATAGGCACGCAAGGCGGAAATGAATGGCTTCGATTCCTTCATTACAGTATCGAAATCACCATCCCGCGCACTATCTTCCAACTTCCCGGCGGTATCGGACAAGCTGATATTGCCGATGTTGGCAAGCGCACTTTTCATTCCATGAGTATGAATGATATAAGTCCTGACTTCTGCCTCATTGAGTGGTCTTTCCACATCAAAAACCGCTTCCAAGGCTTTGAGTGATTTTTGTGCGTCACGGACAAATGATTCAACGACATTGGCATCCATCACCCCGACTTCATCTTCATCTGATGCCGTCGTATTTGCAATATTTTCCAGCCTGAGTTCTGCTTGCTTTCTTGCTTCTGCAACCACCTCAGGCGGTTGTTTGTCACGTATCCATTTATTGAGGACGGCATTCAAATGGCGAATATCGATCGGTTTGGAGATGAAGTCATCGAAACCATTATTGAGGAATATCTCCGCTTGTCCGGCAACTACATTTGCCGTCAAGGCAACAATCGGCTCAGTATATCCCATATCCCGCAAAATCTTGGTCGCTTCCACTCCATCCATTTCCGGCATCATATGATCCATGAAGATGATATCGTACTTGTTCCCTCTTTTCACCTTATCAATTGCCACGAAGCCGCTGTCAGCCGAATCAAGGCTCAACTCATATGGAGCCATCAATCCCAAGGCTACATATCTGTTGGTCTCGACATCATCAACTACGAGGATACTACCGTAAGGCATCGGATCGCGTTTGATCTGCGCCCGCTTCATTTCACTGCGCTTGCGGGCACGGAAGTCACTCAAATTGTCGGCAACATCCTTGCCGAGGATATCCCCATTTAGTTTGACCTGCGGCAGACGAATGGTAAAGGTAGAACCTTTGCCTTTTTCACTTTCCACCGATATCGTCCCATTCATCAGGCTAATCAGATTGTATGTAATACTAAGCCCCAGACCTGTTCCCTCGATAGAGCGGTTGGCTTCCATATTGAACTGGGAGTATTCCTCAAAGAGTTTCGCCACCTGTTCCTTGCTCATCCCCTGTCCCGTATCGCTCACAGCAATGACCATTGTGATAGACTCGTCGGTTTCATCTTCGCCAAAGACACGCAGGGTGACTTCACCCTCGGATGTATACTTAAAGGCATTAGAGAGGATATTGTTGGTAACTTGCTTGATCCGCAGTTCGTCACCTGCCATCTGTGCGGGCAGGTTTTCATCAACCTTGATGTGGAACTTGATCGGCTTGCTGCCGATGCGGGTAACATTGATTTGGGCAGTATCGTTAATCAAACTGGCAACATCGTAGTTTTCAATCAAAAGCTCCAACTTACCGGCTTCTATCTTCGACAAATCGAGGATATCATTGATGATACTTAACAGCATATCGCCGGAGGTGAAGATTTTTTCAAATCCCTCACGCACATTTGCATCGATGGTATCATTTTGGAGTTGAATCTCCGTGACTCCGAGGATTGCATTCATGGGAGTGCGGATTTCATGGCTCATCGTCGAAAGGAACTGACTCTTTGACAAGTTGGCTTTGGCACTTTGGATAGCTTTTTTGTTGTAAGAGCGCATCCCCAAAAGTCCTGCCATAATCGAAATAGCAAAAGAAAGTACCAGGAAAATACGCATTGTCCTGATATTATTGCGAATCGTGATTACCACTTCATCACCCAAATCAACTCCGGCGGCGGCATAAACTGTACCATCGGCGGCATAAACAGGCGCGGCTCCTGATATCAAACCGTCCCAAGAAGATGTGTATGAACCTAAATCTGATGTCCAAGACACACCACTCATGAAGCTTGCCGCCGCATCAGCGGTCGTTGGGTCATCGGCGATGCTGAAAATATCCTCCGGTGTCACCATCCATTCCTCGTCTTCATCATTGTCAATGATATACTGGAAATAGCCGTCACCGATGTGTCGCCAATAATATACATATAGAACTTCATTCTTTTCGGCAAAGTCTTGCAACCTCAGCCTTATTTCATCCCATTCGGGTCTTTCCATGTCCTCAGCTTCATGAAACAAATCCAGTTCTTCGGCAGTAAGATAGACAGCTGCATATTGCGCCGCCACCAGTAAGTGGTGTTGGATGCTTTCCTCAGCTGTTTTTTCCATTTTGTCAATATAGTAAGAAAACAGCAGTGCTACCAACAATAACATTCCGGCGGAAGCGAAAAACAACATATAAACAAGAACAAACTCTGTAGGTCTCCTCTTAATTATTTGCTTCATCTGCTAAGTTCCTTCCTTAGTATTTTTGTCTCACCATTTCAAACTGGTCTTTCAGTTCAATAAACAGATCGACAATCGCCGCTTCAAACTGAGTTCCCGAACCTTCTGTGATAATATCAACTGCCTGTTCTGTCGTAAAGGCTTTCTTGTAAGGTCTTTCTGAAACCAAAGCATCATAAACATCAGCAATAGCCATGATTCGTCCCTGGAGCGGTATCTGATCCCCTGCCAAGCCGCGGGGATAACCCCTCCCGTCCCAACGCTCGTGATGTGACCCGGCAAAAAGTCTGGCATTGTGGAGGAACTCTTTGTCATCTGAACGGGTCGCAATCTGGTCAATCGCCATCTCTCCTTCGGTGGTATGCGATTTCATAGTCACGAACTCTTCATCAGTCAACTTGCCCGGCTTATTGAGAATAGTGTCTGAGATGGCAATCTTGCCGACATCATGAAGTCGTGCCGAGGAAACGAAAAGATCCATATCCAAATCTTTAAGCTCTTCAGCATAAAGCCCCCGCTCTATCATTACCTTGGTCAAAAGCTCAATGTAGGCGGCAGTACGCTCAACGTGACCGCCGGTATTCTTGTCGCGGTTTTCCACCAAATCGGCAAACCCGAAAATGATGGCACTCTTTAGGTTTTGTAATTGTTGGGTTTTTTCTTGGAGGTGTAAGGTACGCTCACGTATCATTTCATCTATTCCCAGATGGGTTTTGATGCGGTTGTTGAGAACCGGGGCGGAAAAAGGCTTGGTGACAAAGTCGATTACACCCAGTTCAAAGCCGCGAACCTCGACGGAAACATCGGTCATACTGGTAAGGAAGATTACGGGTATCTTTGCTTGCTCTTCATCATTTTTGAGTGCTTGTAAAGCCTCAAAGCCGTCCATTTCCGGCATTTCGATGTCGAGTAGTATCAAGTCCGGCGTGATTTTTTCCAGCAGCGCAAACATCTTCGTTGCTGATGGCATCGTCAGCACTCGATAATGTGCTCGCAAAGCCTCCTTTGCCATCGATAAGTTTGTGTCATTATCGTCTACCACAAAGATTGTTTTTTGCACACTACACCTCTTTCTTAATCAGTTACAAGCCTCATTCCACAGCAACTAAGTCGGATCTGATATAACCGACTTGATTATCATACACTACCTGCGTCCAGCCGTTAGTCATCTGCTCAACCATATCCAGACGGCTTCCGTTTTGAACCGAACCAAGCACATCACTGTTCGTATTCGGTGATGAACGGACACGAACACCATTACTTGTCACCCTTACCCGCCCTGTCGTGGTGACTGATGATGCTGATTGCGGTGCGCCGCCGATCTCGCTGATTATTTCCAAAAACTCACTCTTGATAAATGCCTCGCCTCTTTGGTATCTGATGCGACTCCAACCATTTAATTTTTGTTCCAAGACGGTAAATTCCTGTCCCGCAATCGCCCGGTCAATCCTCTCGGCGTTTTCCGAATCGGAGCTGCGGATATTGACCACCGTTGTCGTCCGCGCCAGCCACATCACATCCGTAGGAGCATGGACGTTGCCGTTGTTACCGTTGTCGGAATTCCGGTCAGGGTCATCACGGAATATATCCACGGAGATATCCGGTTGCCGCATTTGCGCCAGTATTATTCCGACATCTTCACTCAACCGTCTTTTCATATATTCAAGATATTCGTCAACCTCTATATTGTTGACCAAAAGATCGTTAAACTCCGCCTGAACACGGTTATATAAGTCAACGAGATTGTCTTGGAAGTTGAGAACACTAATGTATTCCCTTACATCATCATCAACATCCATGATTCTGATGACCAACCTGCCGTCTTCGTCAGGCATGACGTAATAAGTCATCATCCCCGGTACTAAGACATCTATCTCCCTAAGTCTGGCATTATGGCAGATATAGACCATAAAACTGCCCTCTGTCAAACCGGGTTTGGTATACACCTCGATATCCTCATAGGCGATGATGTATTTTGCCATCTCTTCGATGCGGATTTTGTCCAGCTCATCAAGGTCAACGCGAAAAAGTGATGCCGCAGTACTATCACCCTTGGTGAGTGCTTGATAATAGTCGGTAATCAAGCGGTTTACCTCGGGATACTTGTTGAGTTCCATCGGAAGCTCGGGAATATCCAAAGGGTCAAAGTCGTTTTCTTCCCCCTCGGTGGTAGTACCCGGCTCGCCCACATCTTCATCCGCCGCCGCCATCCCAACTCGTCCACGAGCATTGATGGCAATAATAATTGTGGCACTGACACAAATCACCAATACCACCGCCATTACCACCCGGGTGTTGGCAAGTATCAAATCCATAATCCGTCTTGCAAGATCCCTGATAATATCCTTTATAAATGACATATCTTTCCTCTTGTAAACTTATATTTACCTCTTCGGAAAAGCAATAATTCCTCTGGAAATATTACTTCCCTAATCCACGATTACCAAATAATGAACTTGCAAAGCCAAGTCCACTTCACCTGAGTTCTATTACCGGAAACCCACGTGTCTGCACCCGGTAGGAATCGAACCTACATCTAAGGCGTCGGAGGCCTCTATTTTATCCATTATACTACGAGTGCCGCTAAATGTTACAAAATTGTTACACCGTCATTGATAATAACACATTTCCCTAGTATTGTCAAAGGGTTTCGGTTTCAAAGAGCATTTCGGGAGCAAAAATAATGCTCCGTTACTCTAACTCATGCTCGTGACAAATACTCTCCCGTCCTAGTGTCAATTTTGATGACCGTACCCTGTTCAACGAACAAGGGAACATTTACCGTCGCTCCCGTCTCTACCGTACACGGCTTGGTTGCCCCCGTGGCAGTATCACCCTTAAAGCCGGGTTCAGTATCGATTACTTCAAGCTCTACATGCATTGGTGGTTCTACCGCAAACACATTTCCGCTGTGAAGACAGATTTTGACCGTGTCATTTTCCTTGACAAATTTTAGGGCATCACCGATTTGCTCCTTGGTAAGGCTCAACTGCTCATAAGTTTCCTCATCCATGAAATGGAACAATTCACCATCGGCATATAGGTACTGCATATCTTTACGGTCAATACGTGCCTGCGGGAAACGCTCGTTAGGGCGAAATGACTTCTCGACTGCACCGCCGCTGATGATGTTCTTGAGCTTCGTCCTCACGAAAGCCGCTCCCTTACCCGGTTTTACGTGTTGAAACTCAAGAATCTGATAGACACTATTTTCATATTCAATCGTAAGACCATTGCGAAAATCACTTGCTGATATCATCTTTTCTCCTTTTCAAACTTCAAGCTTCACCGTTTTGACCATCTCACGCAGTTGTTCTACTCCCAACCACTCATTATTCGTTTCTGAGCTGTAGACGAAGCCATCAGCCGCTTTCGTCCCTTGGGTATCTATCTTTTGCTTGTTGTTCCATGTTATTTGCGGATAAATTATGTAATGTTGATCGTACTCATAGGCGATATCCTCAGCTGTTACCATCACTTCATGGATTTTTTCCCCTGAACGGATGCCTATCTCCGGCATTTCGCAACCGGGCAGCATCGCCTCCGCCAAATCTGTCACCTTAAATGAGGGAATCTTACTGATATAAATTTCCCCGCCCGTTGCTTCGTGCATCGCTTTTACTACCAGTGAAACTCCTTGCTCCATGCTAATCCAAAAACGGGTCATCCGCCGATCGGTAATCGGCAGTTCCTTTTTTCCTTCTTTTATTAGATTGGCAAAGAGGGGAATGACTGAACCACGACTTCCGGCAACATTGCCGTAACGAACAATTGAGAAATTGATATCCCTCTTTCCTGCATAAGCGTTGGCAGCGACAAAGAGTTTGTCCGAGACCAATTTCGTACCCCCGTAGAGATTCACGGGATTGACGGCTTTGTCCGTCGAAAGGGCAACCACTCGCTTCACTTCGCTGTCAAGAGCTGCTTCGATAACATTTTGCGCGCCGTTGATATTCGTCTTGATTGCCTCATTGGGATTATATTCACTCGCCACCACCTGCTTCATGGCAGCAGCATGTACCACATAATCAACACCGTGAAAAGCCCTTTTGAGCCGCTCCCCATCTCGGACATCACCGATAAAAAAGCGAAGTAAATCACGATGATCGGCAAATTCCTCTGCCATGAGATAATGCTTGTATTCATCACGCGAATAAATGATGATTTTGCGGGGACGGCAATTAGACAGCAAATATCTGGTGAAACTCTTGCCGAATGAACCTGTGCCCCCGGTAATAAGTATCGTTTGCTCGTTTAACATTACTCCCCCTATTTGACCAGATAATCAATCGCTTCCATGTAACTGTCGAGCCCTTGCCCATATATCTGGTAGTTACATGCCGGAGCAGTAACGAAGACACGGCGGAATGGCTCGCGTTTCATGATATCGGAGATATGCACCTCGACCTTGGGCATCGTCACCGAAGCCAAAGCATCATAAATAGCATAGCTGTAATGAGCAAATGCCCCGGGATTGATGATAATCGCATCTGAACCATCATAATAGGCATCTTGGATGCGGTCGATAATCGCCCCCTCATGATTTGATTGAAATACTTCAATCTCTACGCCTTTCTCCTCACCCTTTTTCCCAATCAAACCCAAAAGGTGTTGGTAATCATGGGAACCATAGATGTCCTTTTCACGGATGCCGAGGAAGTTGAGGTTCGGCCCGTTGATTATCAGGATTTTCATAGCACTTGCTCCTTTCGTGTGTATATTGCTCCCCCGAATAAATCTATCTCAGCAACAACTTGTTCTGCCGTCTTATCATCGGTAGTAATAACTATATCAGCTGTTTCTCGGTAAATACCATCCCGCTCCGTGATAAGCCTTTCTATCTGATGATACGGCTGCGCCACATCGAGCAGGGGACGTAACCTTATCGCCGCCAAACTCATGGCTTCACTATCAGGATGGCTCTCGTTCACCGCTGTCTTGTCACCCACACTTTGCTTTAGTCGCTGCCAAATCGTTGCCGGTGTTGCCGCTAGGTAGATGACATCCCCCAAAAGTTTCAGCGTGGCACGGTTCGTTTTCTTTAGCGGTAGTCCTCCGCCTGTCGCTACCACCGTGAATCCCTGCTGCTTCTCAGCTAAACCCTCTAAACAACTTGACTCAATATCACGGAAGCACTGCTCACCATCAGCGGCGATAATCTCGGCTATCGACTGACCTCTATCTTGCTCGACCAAACTGTCAGTATCAACAAACGTCCATCCTCGCTGTTTAGCCAAAATCATACCAACAGTCGTTTTGCCGCTTCCCATCATGCCAATCAAAACGATACTGCGCTTCATACTGCCGCCAATCTAGCGGCAATCTTATCTTTTATCTCACAAGGCACG
The DNA here is from genome assembly GCA_031280955.1 of Lachnospiraceae bacterium. Taxonomy (GTDB): domain Bacteria; phylum Bacillota; class Clostridia; order Lachnospirales; family Lachnospiraceae; genus UBA935. Next base: position 19,674 of record JAITGA010000022.1, on the reverse strand, counting down.
TCAACATGATGCCACAATTCATAGGCAGCAATCCCCTGATGAAGCAACATCATTAGTCCATTATACGCCTTACCACCGGCTTTGACCACCGTTTTCAAAAAAAACATTTCTTCACTGTGATAATTTATATCCATCGCCGCCGTTATTCGTTCATATATTTGCGGGTTAATGACCATCTCCAGCCATGAATCTGCCGCCGGGGAAGTGCATTTAATTGCCACCAGATCACTTTGCCCAAGCTGTTCATCATCTAAATCAGTGACTATCTTGAAGCGATTGCCGCCAAAATAACCGTTCATGTCATTTACAAGCCGTGCGGCTCTTTTGTTGCTGCGGTTAAAGACCAAAACCGTATTTGCCCCTTTGTCCCCACAAGCATATGCCGCCGCTCGTGCAGCTCCCCCCGCACCCATTAACAGGACTTTGGCATCCTCTAATTCTATCTCTGCCGCCTTCAACGCCCGCCACAATCCGATATGGTCGGTGTTGTAGCCGATGAAACCATGTTCGCCGCGCAAAAGTGTGTTTACTGCCCCGATTTGGACAGCGGCTTCGTCCATTTCCGCCAGATACGGTATCACCTTTTCCTTGAAAGGAGCAGTAATATTGAAACCGCCAATCCCAAGTTCATATCCACCCGCCACCGCTTTTGCCAGCGCATCATCACCGACCGCCACAGTAAATGTAGTATATAACAGATTATGCCCCATCAATTCTGCCAAGCTACTAAATAAAAGCGGCGATAGTGAATGAGCGGTCGGATTACCGATTAAGCCATAGAGCTTCGTATTTGCACTAACCGTCATCAGTTCTCCTATCGTCACGATGAAATCGCCACAATACTTTTTCCAGCCAACGTTTCAGGATAATCTGGATTTCCACCTCTTTTCCTATCGGCTCAACCAGATATGACCTAATCCCGGCACGGTTAGCCCCCCAGATATCAGTCAGCAACTGATCGCCGACGAAAAAAGTAGTTTCCTTTGTGGTTGCCATTACTGCCATTGCCTCGTCATATCCCTTTACCTTTGGTTTGTCGGCCTTGGCGATATAACCGCTGCTGACATCAAGGGCAAAGCTCGCTACCCGCTCGCGGCGATTGTTGGATAGAATCATTGTTTGAAGACCGATACTCCTAAGCTCATCAAACAGCTGCCGTGCCTGTTCATCAGCAGCTGCGCCATGCTCGACAAGGGTATTGTCAATGTCGAAGATAACCCCTCGGTATCCATCCTGCCAGAGCTTTTGATACGGTATCGCCGCCGCAGACTTTACACGATATTGAGGGAAAAAGCAATCAAGCCACGCCATCAGAAGCTCCTTGGTGGGTTTTGCGGGTTGGTTATTTAACTCTGTACCAGTACAAGAGACAATCTATATCTGTTATATTTTCATCTCTACTCTTCAATCACAAAATTGGACAAATAATCAAGAAACACTTCTTCATCAGCATCACTATAACCTCTGAATATGATTTCTTCAATATCATCGTGATTAAACAAATAGTTATATTCCTCATTAATGTATCCCTCGGGATATAAGCAAGAGGAATAATCATACATTACCTGTGTAGCTACTTCCATTTGCATTCTTCCATAAATCATCAACTTCTTTTCACCATTATTCAGTACTACTACACTCCCCAATGGTAATAACGACATATCACCCTCCTTTGGTTTACCATTTATACTTAAACATCCACTCGATCAGCTTATCTGCGCTCAAATGGGCAAAAACCACTTTTGATAGCGAAGAATCATACGCCGCCCATATGTTCCTTTTCACAATTACTGTATTGTCTTTATAATGAAATTGAAAAAATATGTATATGTCTCTTATACTATATAAAAACCATTGATCGCTTTCGTAATCGACAACAATCGAAGCGAGAGTACTCAGTCTATCTGCCGGAAGTCCTAATTTCTTGTGATGTTTATTTATTGCAGTCTCCTTATCCACCTCATATTCTTTTATGAAATCTTCTACCTTATCATTATACAAGGTAATGACAAACGGGGGTAGTTCAGTGCTCATGCGACAATGTTTTATTCCTAGTAAATCTATTAATACATCGTTTAGCGAGCTTCTATTATAAAACTCTAAATTTATTAAATCATCACTATAGTATAAACCAATGGTTTTTTTCTTTATCGTGCATATTTTCGTTATCTCAAGCTCGATTCCATCATTGACATAGGTAAGTTCACAAACACCATGCTTAGCATAATCTAGAGTCTTGGCATAAGGGCGAATTATATCTGAGAGAATATACTTATCTCCCTTTTTCTGTAAAACATTTTTCTCAATCAATGAGTTTATTGCTGCCATTTCTTTATACTCACTTATTCTTTCATTAAGCTTTGCATCAATTTTTTTTAAGTTGCTTTTAATTGAAACGGATTTTGCGTATTTGTTGAACACATAGAGTTCTTCAACAGTAAACGAAAATTTCATAGTATCACCCTCATTCTAACACACATGGAGTACCCATGAATGTGGATATTCCTTTGAACGCATCACCAACTCGAAACTTCATATCATCAAATAATTGCACCACCCCGTCTGCTATTCCTTCCGTTACATCACCTGCCTTCTCCTTTGTCCATTCCCTTAGTGTTTGATCTTCATTTACTTTTATCCAATTGGGTACGTTATCAACCAGATATATTGCAATTACACTAACTGCAATCCCAACCACAGCACCTACTATCACACCTACCGCTGTGCCTGCGCCTGGAACTATTGAGCCAACTGCGGCACCTACTATCGCTCCGGTTTTCATTCCTGCCAATACAGTTGCGGAGTAAACCCAAAGCTCCACTCCGGCATGTCCTACTCGTCTGGGAATAGCTACCTCCTCATTTTCAGCAAATAGTTCCTCAGCCACAATAACTGCTCCGCCGGCCAAAATGGCAATCCCGCCGGCTTTTTTAAGCGTACCCTGTATTTTTTTGGAGTTAATAATTTTAGTTACATAGGGAAACTTTTTTTCCTTTACGTTTGAAGTTAAAAACCTTGTTCCTTTATCTTTATTCATAATACCCTTGACCAAAGTGTACTTCTCCAGTTCAGTTACATAGATCTTGTCTGCTTCCTGGATAGATATATTCAATGATTTTGCAAGCGAAATACGCATATAATCTATCGTCAGATCTGTTGATACACCGAAAGAGCCTATTCCTTTACCGAGTCTGTTGAAAAAATCGGTTGCACGAAAGGGGGTGAAAGCGAAGGTATCATCAATACTATCATGGAGGACTCGCAAATGAGAAGTGAAGTTGATTGTTCTGTTTGTTGCTTCACGCAACATTTGTGCGTATCTTAGATCAATTTGCTTCGCTCGTTCAAGGTGACGGTCAAGAGTGCGGCTCGCTCTATAGAGAACTTCATCGAGAGTAGTGGCAGCATTACAAAGTTTGTCAGCGTGGATGCGTAATTCTGAAGCCTGTTCACGGTAGGTTTTGGCTTCTGATAGTAATTTTTTTGACATGGCAGAAGCGGCAGCACGAGTGTTTTCATCGGAAACCAGCTCGCTATAACTATTGCCGTTCTTTTCATGTTGAAACACCGTCCGCATTGCTCCTATCGCTATCCGCTCTTGCTCAACAAAACGCATCTCACATACAGAAGCCATTGCTTCCAACTCGGCGGCTTGTGATAAATGCGAGGATATCGTTGCTCTCATGAATGATATCTTCGCATGAACAACGTGAGCAGTATCTACTTTGATGTTGGTAATGGAGTATGTGTTATATACTATCAGATTCATTTTTACCTCTGCCTCTAGGTAGATACATGGTATTAAAAGTAAATATTCGCATCGTGTTCTATAATATCACCTAAAAATTCATCAAAATACACTCGTGATTCATCAGGAAGTGTTTGAAATTCATATAACATCGTTTTCATTCTATTGACTATGTCCAAGTATTTGGGGAGTGTATCGGGAACTATATATATCGTGGAACACATCTTTTCTATCCGACAGCATAGAATATGTATTTCTTCTGCTATTTTGTTATTGTTCACTCGTATATGCTCTAATATTTCATGATAAACCGCCACATTTACCACGATGTTATCTTGATTGGACGTTTTAGTGTTATAACTGCCTGACATCGCTTCATCAGGATGGTGAGGTAAATCAGTCCTGTTACCAGTATCCCGCGCATGGGAGGGAGGAAAGAGGTGGACTGAGTTGGCAGCATCCATCGCTTCACTAATGGCAGATAAGTATTTGTAACTTGCATTTCCGACAAATCCTTGTGGCATTTCAATATCCTCCTGTCATGATGTTACTAGCCATTCTTTTTTCTTCGTCTTCAATTTCCTCACCAGAATGTGCCATAAATGAAAGGAGCTTATCAATTGATTCGAGAGCCATTATAGTCTTTTGCTTATGTGCTTCCATGTTTTCCATTAACTCGGTTACGGTTGTACTGGCTACTGTATCAAGCAAAAATTGTATCTGTGCATATTCATTCTCTGTTTGGATGCGCAAATCACCTGTAATATAATTACTAAGTTCTTTCGTTTGCTTACTTATTTGATCATAATCCAGAAATATCTCACTCATGGTTTGTGTTCCTTCAGTATGGTATAAAGAACGCATAGTTTCGGGTGGTACTGTTTTTATTCGGTTCTCAAATAATAGTTTATTTTAGAGATATGTAAAAGATATCACATAAGATATTAAATGGCAATCTCAGCGATAGCATGATATACTGAAAAAAACAAAACAAGGAGGCTTTCTATGAACAACAGAATAGGAACTACCAAGCTTACACAGGTTGCTTTAATTGTCAACGATATTGAGCTTAGCAAAGCGAAGTTGGCGGCTTTTCTCGGCATTGATGCACCGCCTACTGTCGGCGGCAGTGATTTTGCCATCACCAAGACCGAATACATGGGCAAACCCGCTCCCGATGCCGAATGTAAGATGGCTTTTTTTGCCGTTGGGGACGGAGTACAGTTAGAATTGATTGAACCTAGTGAAGCTCCTAGTGTCTGGCGTGATTTCCTCAATGAAAAAGGGGAAGGGCTTCATCACATCGCTTTTAACGTCAAAGATATGGGACAAATTATCCTTTCCTGTGAGGACTTCGGAATGAAACTCTTACAAAAAGGATTTTATGGCGATGCCAGCGGTTGCTACTCTTACCTCGATGGTGGCGAGGGACTGCCGTTTATCGTTGAACTCTTGGAAAGCTTTTAGACTGGAGGTATCAGATGGATCAATCGGTCATTGTCACCGGTGCCGGGCGGGGACTGGGGTTTTCCCTTGTCAAACAACACTGTCAGCGTGGTGACAGGGTTTATGCTTATGAAGTCGAAATAACTGATGAACTGCGTGAGTATGCTCGCACCAATGCAAAACTTCATATCTATCAATGCGATCTAGCCCAAACCGCCAGTGTTGAAGCTGCGGTGGTTGATATGCTCGCCAAAGAAGTAAAGATAGACTTTCTCTACAATAATGCCGGGGTTTTTCATTTCAGCGGTCGCTGTGGACTCGCCGAAACTGACATTGATGCCGGGCTTATTATGTATGAGGTCAATGCCGCCGGTTTGCTAAGAATGTGCAAAGCCGCTATCCCGAAACTGGGGGATGGCAGTATCGTGGTCAATATCACCAGTGAATCCGGTAGTATCGGTGATTGTTACCGTGACTGCGAATACATCTACGGCATGAGCAAAGCCGCCGCCAATATCGCTTCGATGATACTCTACAACGAGGTAAAAGAGCGGGGAACACGGGTGATCTGCTTCCATCCCGGATGGTTACGCAGTCCAATGGGCGGAGAAAATGCCGCCGTCAGCCCTTACTCAGTCAGTACTGATGAAAGTGCCGCCAATATCGTTGGTTATGCAATCAATCCCGACACTATCCCTGAGGGAGTCTTCTTCATGGAACATACCGGAAAACCATTGCCGTGGTAAGGTGAAGGACGGCTATAATCTAAAATGAGGTAACAAAGCTCGTAGTTAGCGGCTAAAGCTCGCAGCTTTGTTGCCTCATTTTTTTTCTTTTTAACCCGAAATGCCGGCTCTCGTATTTTGACTCCTAGCTATGCTAGGTGGGTAACCGCAGACCCGCATCAGTCTTCGCCTTAAGGGGTGAGCGTGACATCAGACGTGCCAATATAGGAATCCCTTAGAACAAAATGTAGGTTCAAAATTACAAGAGTTATCAAACATTCCAGGTTGGTTTTATTTTAACTTAAATATCCAACAAAGGCAAGTTCTTTTGCTTTTGTTAAAAAATGGATTGCTTCGGCGTATAAAGCCGCCTCGCAATGACGAAGCCGGGGCTCATGCTGCGCTGCCCCTTATATCAAGTCATATTCTGTTCTGGCAATGATTTCATCTTGCAATTCTTTTCCCAGATTGACAAAGTAATCGCTATACCCGGCGACGCGGACGATCAAATCACGGTATTCATCGGGATTTGCTTGGGCGGCACGTAAGGTTTCCCGTTTGATGATATTGAACTGGAGATGATGCCCATCCATTTCAAAGTAAGCTCTAATCAGGCTCGCCAATGCTTTAATCCCCCGTTCCCCTGCCACAGCTTCGGGAGTGAACTTCTGATTGAGCAATGTACCGCCGGTCAGCAGTTGCTCCATTTTGGCGGCAGACAAAAGTGCCGCTGTCGGACCGTTCACATCTGCACCCTGTGACGGTGATATCCCCTCTGACAAAGGCTTCCCTGACAGACGACCGTTTGCTGTTGCTCCTGTCACCTCACCAAAATAAATATGGCATGTTGTTGGCAACATATTGATGCGATATTCACCACCACGCATATTTTCATTTCCACTAACATCCATGCATACACTTTGATAAAACATCATAAAAATATCACGCATGACATCATCGGCGGCATCATCATCATTTCCGTATCGGGGTGTATCATAACGTACTTTTTGCCACACATCACCATAACCGCTGAAATTAGCCGCCATCGCCGCCAGTAATTGTTTATACAAAGAAACTCCGCTTTTCTTTTCCGCTGACAAATCATGCTCCAAAAAGTATTTGATAGCTGCCAGCGAATCACAGGCTGTACCAATCCCGACTCCCTGTATATAAGAGGTGTTGTATCTTGCGCCACCGTCATTATAATCTTTGCCCTTCTCGATACAGTCATTGGTGATAACAGACAAAAACGGGACCGGCAAAAAGCAAGCATAGAGTTCTTCGATCACATTCGAGCCTGTCTTCTTAATAGTGGCGAAATAATCAATCTGACGGCGATAAGCAGTCAACACTTCATCATAAGTGGTAAATGATTCTGCCACCCCGCTCTTTACCCCGATTTGCTCTCCTGTGTTCGGGTCGATACCGTTGTTCAGGGTGATTTCCAGAATTTTGGGCAGATTGAAGTATCCTGTCAGGATATATGCTTCATTTCCGAACGCTCCTGTCTCAACACAACCACTAGCCCCGCCCATACGAGCATCGGTAAGGCTTTTCCCGGCATTTAACAGTTCAGAAATAATAGCCTCACTATTATAGAAAGCCGGTTGTCCCCAACCCTTACGAGCTATCTCCACCGCCCGATGCAAGAAATCTTGCGGCGTATGTTTGCTGACTTGCACATTTGAACTGGGTTGCGTAAGCTCAAGTTCTTCCATGCAATCAAGGATCAGATAACTCACGGCATTGACCCCATCGTTGCCGTCACTAGTGACCCCGCCGCTGTTGATATTGGTAAAATCAGTATATGTACCGCTTTCTTTTAGGGTTACACCGACCTTTGGCGGTGCCGGCTGATTATTAAACTTAATCCACAAACAAGAAAGTAATTCTTTTGCCCTCGTTTCATCCAAAATCCCGCTACTAAGGTCAGCATCGTAAAATGAAATCAGATGCTGATCGAGGCGACCGGGACTAAAAGCATCCCAAGGATTAAGTTCCAAGGTGACACCGATATGGATAAACCAATACATTTGCAAAGCCTGCCAATAAGTTTGGGGTTTATGAGCGGGGACAACATCGCAGTTGGCGGCTATTTGCAATAGCTCCTCACGGCGTTTTCCATCTTCCTCAGTTCTTGCTAACTCACGAGCATAAACCGCATATCGTTCTCCAAGGAGGATAATAGCCTCACAACAAATCTTCATTGCCGTTAGCTGTTCATGTTTTTTATGCGCTTGCGGGTCATTGGGATAATCAAGGGCTTTTATCGCCGCCTCAATTTCACAGCAACGGTCAAGGAAACCTTTTTCATAAAGCTGTGACGAACCCACAGTATGACCGGGACCGCGTTGTTCCATGAACTCGGTAAATATCCCTGCCTGATAGCACTGCTTCCATTCCGGGGTCATCAACGAAAATATCCGCTTGCGCATTTGCCGATTTTCCCAAAAAGGAATGATGGTTTCCTCCTGTACCCGGATGTCTTCATCATTTACCCGAAAGGATATCAGCTCACGTCTGCTCATATTCTCCAAATCCGCCACCGTATGACAGCAAATCTCGGGAAAAGCAGGAGCTGCCTGTGGCGTATCACCTTTCTCACCGACCAGCAGCTCATCTTTACCTATCCAAAGAGTCTTGTTCGCCAAAATATGACGGAAAGTGAGGGCACGTAGCTCAGGTACAGAAACTTTTCCTTCAAAAAGAGTGTAAGCCTGCGTCACCAACAATGCCCGTTCACGAGAAAAACGCGGGGGAGTGGACACGCTCTCCTCACGTAAATTGCGAATACGCTCATTCATGCCTCTTTTGATTTTTTCTCTCATATGCTTGTTCGTACAACACGTGGTTTGTAACCGCCGATTTCAAGGGCGGCGATGATCTCATCCTTGTGAAGAGTTCCGTATGCTTCCAAAGTGATGCGCAGTTCAACTGCCGTACTACGATTTATTGATACGAACTGGTTGTGTTCGAGTTTGATTACGTTGCCGTTTTGGCGGGCGATGACCTCAGACACTCGGGTAAGCTCACCGGGCTTGTCGGGCAAAAGCACGGAGACGGTGAAGATACGGTCACGAATAATTAAACCACGCTGGACGACTGACGACATCGTAATTACATCCATGTTGCCGCCGGAAACTATCGCTGCTACCCGCTTTTTGCTCACATCCATGTGTTTGAGGGCAGCGACTGCCAATAAACCCGCATTTTCGATAATCATTTTGTGGTTTTCCACCATATCGAGGAAAGTAGCTACCAGTTCCTCATCCTCAACGGTGATGATTTCATCCAGATTTTTTTGCAAATAAGGGAAAATCACCGTCCCCGGAGTACGAACGGCAGCACCGTCGGCAATGGTGTTGATAGCGTCAAGGGTAATCGGTTTCCCTACCCGCAAAGATTCCTGTAAACAATTCGCTCCCGCAGGTTCAACGCCAATCACCTTGATATCGGGATTAAGGAGTTTGGCGAGGACTGCCACTCCCGCCGCCAAACCGCCGCCGCCAACAGGAACGAGGACGAAGTCAACCTCAGGCAACTCGGCAAATATTTCCATCATCAACGTCCCTTGACCTGCCACTACCGCAAGGTCGTCAAAGGGATGGATGAATGATAAACCCTGTTCTTTAGCCATCATCATTGCCGCCTGACAAGATTCATCATAGACATCACCTGCCAGTACCACATTTGCCCCCAAATCCTTGGTGCGGTTTACCTTGATGAGCGGTGTCGTTGATGGCATCACTATCGTTGCTGCCACACCATAATGACGGGCAGCATATGCCACCCCTTGGGCATGATTGCCGGCGGAAGCAGTAATTAAACCCCGCGCCCGCTCTTCTTCGCCCAAAGTACTGATTTTGTAAAATGCGCCCCGTAGCTTGTATGCTCCCGTGATTTGCATGTTTTCCGGCTTCAGGTATATTTGCCCGCCGCTTTGCTGACTCAGATACCCGCTGGGAATGAGCTTGGTCTCCTCCACTATTTTGCCGACAGTCTTCGTGGCTTCCTTGAAGCGGTTGAGGGTTAGATAGGTATTGTTCATTAATCTTTCCTTTCAGTCAAACTGTTTCTTCTGCGGAAAACAACGCATCCACGAAATCAGCAGCGACAAACTCATGCAAGTCATTTAATTGTTCGCCGACACCAATGTAACGGACGGGAATATCTAGTGTCGTATGAATTGATATCGCAATCCCACCCCGGGCTGTGCCATCTAGTTTTGTGAGGATAAGTCCGTCAATAGCTGCAACTGTACCAAACTCACGAGCTTGTACCAAGGCATTTTGTCCTGTTGTACCATCGACAACCAAGAGATTCTCCCTTTTTGCTTCCGGCATTTCCCGCTCAATGATACGGTTAATCTTGCGTAACTCCTCCATCAGGTTCTTCTTGTTGTGAAGGCGACCTGCCGTATCACATATGAGAACATCGGCACTTCGGGCGCGGGTAGCATTGATGGCATCATAAACCACACTGGCAGGATCTGCTCCAGGTGAACCGCCTACCATATCCGCTCCCGCCCTGTTCGCCCATTCACTCAGTTGCCCGGCGGCGGCGGCACGGTAAGTATCAGCAGCGGCGATTACTACCTTTTTGCCCTGCGTGGTATAAAGAGCAGCAAGCTTGCCCACAGAGGTAGTCTTTCCCACCCCATTGACACCAATCACCAAAATTACTGTTTTGCCGTCTGTATGCGCAACATCTGTTTCATCGCCGCTCATCAGCCGCTTGATATTTTCTATTAACAGTTGTTTACAGTTTTGTCTTTCTTTTATCCGCATCTTTTTGACATCTTCACGCAGATTGTCAATGATAATCCCTGCTGTATGGATGCCTACGTCTGCCATTACCAAAACTTCCAAGAGTTCCTCGTAAAATTCATCGTAAATCCGGGGTGTGTCCCCAAAAATTGCATCAATTCCACTCGCAAAGCTTCCCCTTGTCTTCGCCAACCCCTCACGCAGACGCTCCCTTATTCGCTTTTTTTCTGCTTTCTTTTCTATTTCCATCTGCTTTTGCCTATTTTAAGTCTTTTTCGACTAGATTCACGCTGACAAGTGCCGAGACCCCTTTTTCCTGCATCGTAATCCCATAAAGACGATCGGCTCTTTCCATAGTATGACGGCGATGGGTAATCACGATGAACTGGGTGTTCTTTGAAAGTCTTTGCAAATAACGGGAAAAACGCCCGACATTGTTTTCATCAAGAGCTGATTCGATTTCATCCAAGAGACAAAATGGCGAGGGTTTCAAATTTTGGATGGCAAAAATCAAGGCTATCGCCGTAAGAGCCCTTTCCCCACCCGAAAGTTGCATCATATTCTGAAGTTTCTTGCCGGGTGGTTGGGCGATAATCCGGATTCCCGCTTCGAGTATATCCTCGCTATCCATTATTTCCAATGTCCCCTTGCCGCCGCCGAACATTTCTTTGAAAACACGGTCAAATTCACGGGCGATTTCGGCGAACTTTTGATTGAACTGCCGCCGCATTACTGTATCTAGCTCGCTAATAATCGCAATCAAAGACTGCGCCCCCTCGACTAAGTCATCATGCTGTATCTTTAGGAAAGTATGCCGCTCACTCAAACAGCGGTACTCTTCTATCGCATTGACATTGACATCGCCGAGTTTGCGGATTTCATCTTTTACTGCCGCTATCTGCCGCTTCATCGCCGCAATTGTGGGTGGTGTCGAAGCTTCATTCGCACTTTCGCCTTTCTCAATTTCAGCTTTTCTTTGTTCCTCGCCGATGGTGGAAAAGGTAATGCTATACTCATCCCACATATAATTTATCTGCAATTCGACTGCTTCCTCGAGGCGTTCTTTCTGGCTGTCGAGGCGGTAAATTTCCTTGTCCAGTGAGCCCAGACGTTCGACGAGGTTCTCCTGTTCACCAATGAAACTCCTTTGCTTCGCCGCCAGTTTATCTCTCCTTGCCATATCTTCTTTCAAATGCCCCTCGTTGTCACCAATCACATGGTCAGACTCGGAAATTGTCAGTTCAAGAGAAGCGATATCATCTTGCTTTTGCTTGATATCTTCCCGGTTTTTGCTCGTGGCGGTATGTACTACCCCTAACTCAACCTCCATTTGCTTGACTTCTTCTGTAATACGGTCTATGTTTTGTTGTTCAAAATCACGTTTTTGGTTTAGTTTTTCAATCTCTATTTCCTGTGCCGAGACTCGCTCTTGCCTTATTTCCTCTTCCTTTCGCTTGGTTTCCAGTTCATCCTGAAGCTTTCTTATCCCTGCTTCCATCTGCCGTTCTTTTTCCTCGGAAAGTAAAAGCTCTTTGGCGTTTGCTTCTTTTTCCTGATTGATTTCTTTTATTTTGACTGCCAATTCATCTTTTTCATTTTGCAAGGAAGTACTGCCTTGTTCTACGGCATCACGTTTCTCTGTAGCCGCCAGCAGATTCATTCGCACCGTATTTTGGGTGATGAGTTTGGTTTGAAGTTCACTCTTTATTTCTTCAAGCTGCATCCGTAGGCCGTTTCGCTTTGCCTTGATTTCGTCGATTCCTGTCAATAATGTATCGCTTTTTTCCTGAATCTCTTTGAGTAAAGCCTTTAGCTCCTCACTCTCACGGTGACGTGAAAGCAAACTGGAGGGACTTTTGTATGCGCCGCCGCTCATTGCCCCACCCGGAGAGAGCAACTCACCATCCAAGGTGACGATGCGGATACTGTGCTTGTTTTTGCGAGCGATTTTGGCAGCATTATCAATATTATCGACTACCAAAATCCGTCCCAACAGCGAGCTTGCAACTTTTGCGTGGGCAGTAACGGTTTTCACCAGTTGATCCGCTGTATCGATTGCTCCCTCTTCCTTTAAGGCCTGCGGATGGGGAAAATCGTTTTTGCTTGCCAGATTAGTAAGGGGCAGGAATGTTACCCTACCGGCTTTGTTTTCCTTTAGTGATTTAATCAGGCGTTTGGCTGTATCTTCGTCCTCGGTAACAACATTTTGAATACTGCTTCCCAGAGCCGTTTCTATGGCAGTTTCATATTTTTTGTCTACTTTGATGATATCAGCGACAACACCGATGATTCCCTTTTCATTTTCACGGCGGCTCATGACATGCTTTACTGCCCCACCGTAACCCTCATAACGCTCTGCCATGTTGAGCAGGGCATCAAACCGTGATTTTTCCTGATGATACTGCGCTTGGGTATCACGAAGCAAGCGATCACTTTGCGCCAGCTTTTCCCTCATTTCCTGTAGTTCATCTTCAATCTGTGACTGAGTGGCATTACCATCTGTAATCATGCCGTGAAGTTTGGCAAACTCCTGCTCGAGTTCGCTTATCTTCGCTTCCTGTTCCGCTTCATCGGAAACGGCACGAGACATTAGTGATTTCAGTTCCTCATCACGAGTGGTAATTTGCTCCAACATCGTCTCGAAACGACCAAGTTTTGACTTCGTGGTTGCTCGCAAACTGAGCAGTTCGATTATGGTGTTATTGTTTTTTTCGATATTTTCGTTATCTTCGTTGATTTCGTTTTTGATTATTTGCAAATGCTCCCGGGCTTCACGGCGGGCTTCATCACCATCAGAGATAATCCGGTCAATCATTTCTTTTTCACTGTTTATTGCTTCCAAATCAAACTTTTTCTTCTCTATCTCTCCTTGTAACACTTTGTCCCGTTGGTGGAGGTGTTCCTCATTGTTGCGGACAGCATTGATTTGTTCCTTTAAGACATTGATTTCACCAATCAATTTCCCGCGCAAAAGACCGCTACTCGTCAAGGCATCCCGCTCTTTGTCGATGGCTTCTTCCAGCAGCAATAGTTCCTTACTCGTTTCTTCGTAACCGCTCTTTCGCTCATCATAGAGCTTGCTCACCTCATCAAGCTCAGCGGCGGCAATCTTGGTTTTCTCTGTGACTGAGCTTAGCTGCTCCGTCAGGCGGTTGTGTTCCCGCACGAAGATATTGATATCGAGATTTTTTAGTTCTTCTTTTTTGCGCAGATAAATCTTGGCAGTTTCCGCTTGTGTGGATAGGGTTTCTGACTGCCGTTCCAATTCGCTGATGATATCACCGATACGAACACGGTTCATCTCACCATCATCCAGTTTCTTCTGGGCGGCACTACGGCGGCGTTTGAACTTCACGATTCCTGCCGCTTCATCGAACATCTCACGGCGGTCTTCCGGTTTCCCGCTCAGGATTTTGTCGATTTGCCCCTGTCCGATTAGTGAATATCCCTCACGTCCGATTCCCGTATCATAAAATATCTCACTTACATCCTTGAGACGGCAGGGAGTGCCATTTAATAAGTATTCACTCTCGCCGGAGCGATATATCCTCCTTGCAACCGTCACTTCCTCATACTCGGGGTGGAGCTTGCGGTCAGAATTATCAAAGGTAATTGTCACGCTGGCATAGCTTAGCGGTTTGCGCATTTCTGTACCGGAAAAGATAACATCAGCCATAGCCGCTCCCCGCAGTTGTTTAATGCGTTGCTCGCCCAGTACCCATCTGACGGCATCGGCAACATTACTCTTGCCTGACCCGTTCGGCCCGACGATAGCGGTTATTCCATCATGGAATTTGAAGTTGATTCGGTTGGCAAAGGACTTAAACCCTTGGATTTCAATTGACTTTAGGTACATGGGTTTTTTCTTTCATGTTGTCAAGCTCTTGTAATGCATAATACGCCGCTGATTGCTCGGCACTCTTCTTGCTTTTTCCACTTCCGCTGCTTAGCTTACCTCCATCGAAAAATAACTCAACCACAAATATCATCGCATGGTCGGGTCCGCTTACGTTTGTCAGGCGGTATTCGGGTTTTTTTATCCCATTTTTGGCTGCATATTCCTGCAAAAGTGTCTTTGCATCGATCGTCCCGATTTTTTCATCCATATCCGCAAGAACAAACTTGTGGATAAATTCTTCGGCAGCACTATAACCGCCATCAATATAAATAGCACCAATAATCGCTTCCACAACATCGGCTGCCAGTGACCTTCGCTTTCTGCCACCGCTTTGTTCCTCTCCCCTACCCAGATAGATGTGTTGTTTGAGTCCCAGTTCTGTCCCCGCTATGGTTAGTGCTGCTTCGCATACCAAGCGGGAGCGGATAGTACTAAGCTGTCCCTCTGCCATTTCCGGATAAATTTTGAAGAGATATTCGGCGATAACCGCTCCCAAAATAGCATCACCCAAAAATTCAAGCCGCTCATAGCTTGGCATATGGTAGATGGTTTGCTCATTGGTATAAGAACTGTGGGTGATTGCTTCCAAAAGCAACAACTCATCATTAAAGATATAACCAATTTTGGCTTCAAGAATATTGACGCTGTCACTGCGTCTGCTCTCGGGAGCGGTGGTGGTTTTCATGGGCTTTCCGTTTATTTCCCCTCATTATTACTTTTACCCGACAACTAAGCCATTAACGGCTCTCGAGTAAAGCTATAAGCTTATCGTTGATTTTTTCCTCTGTAAATTTGACACATTGCAAAATTGCATTTTTCATTTCGGCGGCTTTGGCATTACCATGTACCTTTACCACCAAACCTTTGAGACCCAAAAGCGGTGCGCCACCATACTCCTCGGTGTCAAATGATTTGAGGGTCGTTTTCAAAGCCGGTTTGACCAAAAGTCCACCGATCCGGGAACGCAGGGTAGACTTCATCCCTTTTTTGATCATCCCGATAAGGGTTGCCCCCACCCCCTCATAGAGCTTGAGTATCACATTACCGACGAAAGCCTCGCAGACTATCACATCGCAAGCTCCTGCCGGGATTTCTCGGGCTTCGATGTTGCCAACGAAATTGATATCCTGACAGTCCTTTAGCAAAGGATAGGTTTCCTTGGTCAAGGCATTGCCTTTTTCCTCTTCAGCGCCATTACTCACTAAAGCAACACGAGGATTTTTTATTCCTACGATATGCTTCATGTATATAGTACCCATGCGGGCAAATTGCAAAAGGTGTTCTGCCCTGGCATCGACATTGGCACCGCAATCAATCAGCAAGGCAACTCCGGTAGCGGTAGGGATGAGCGGAGCGAGCGGCGGGCGTTTAATCCCTTTTATCCTGCCGACAATCAACTGTCCCCCGACCAGTAATGCTCCTGTTGAACCCGCAGAAACCATTGCACTACATTCATTGTTTTTGACCAATTCAAGGGCTTTCACCAATGATGAGTTCTTCTTCGTGCGAATGGCGATGACCGGTCCTTCGGCAGTTTCGATTACCTCAGTCGCAGGAACAATGACTATTCTTTCCTTGTCATAGGTAAAGCCTGCCAATTCTTTTTCAATTTCATCACTTTTTCCTGTCAAATATACCTTGACTTCCTTACACTCATTGACCGCCAAGACAGCGGCTTTTACCACTTCACCGGGGGCATTGTCCCCACCCATGGCATCGACTGCCACCGCAATAATTTCTTTCATAAACATCCTCTCTCATATTTTTTACTTCACCCAGTATAACAAAAACATGGTCAAAAGGCAATGAAAACATGAGATGACTACGATAAAATTGAGATGAAGCGAGATGGGAGTAAGTAAAAATAACCACAAAAATAGTTATGCCAAAAATACCAAGAGCGTATTTTCTGACATAACCATCCCCGCTAACGCTTTTCCTATTCAACGCTAATGATTTCACGCTTGTTGTACGAACCGCAACTTTTGCAAACACGGTGCGGCATCATCAAGGATGAACACTTATTACAGCTAACCAATGTTGGCGGCTTCATTTTCCAATTGGCACGACGTTTGTCACGACGGCTCTTGGATGACTTATTTTTGGGGCATATAGGCATGGGACTACCTCCTTTATTTGTCATTTTGTGACACTTTTCTTATTATATGCACGGATATGATGCTTGTCAAGGGTGATTTTGTGGCGTATTGCCTGGGTTTCTGATTGAAATATATGCTTTAGCTTTGCATTTTGAACAACATTGATATAATATTGGTACTTATTCCTCAATGGCTCATCTCACTAACATAAAGAGTAATCCGATTTTCGATTACATCGACCACCTCATCAAGAGATTTATGTCCACCAAAATATATACCTGCCTCTTCCTTGATGATGGTTTCGAGTTGCTGGTCATAGATACGGATTTTTACATCACGTGCTAATAAATCAAAATATGCGGTTTTTGTGACATCAATAATATCATTATTATCATTGAAAGGAGTCCAATAAAAAGGCTCTGTAAATCTTCTGTCTAGATACCAGATTCCCTCAGACTCCATTGCTTCATCAGCTCGTTTCCTGTATCCTGCTTTGCTCATTAAACTTTCTGCAATATAGTAGCTTATGAAATGCCATGCCACCTCCTTGTTTTGGCTTCCGGCAGTAAGGGATAAAAGAAAGTCGGATCGGATTATAATACCGCTTCCGTTCTCCGATGGATAACCGATAAAGCTGATTGGCTCCCCCATGATACTGCTATATACATGGTATGAGCCCGGAAACCCTGTACCGTCATAAGCACGATAAACCTTTATATCCCCGCTCCCAGCCCATAAATCTAGAGGAATACTATCATGATATTTATCGTCATCAATGAAACGGTTGGCAAACTCAAGAACTTTTGTAACGAAATCACGATTGAAATTAACGTTTTGGTTATTCCAATCAACAAGAATATCACCATTTGCATAAAGACATAAATCAAGAACTGCCATCTTGGTTGGATCGCTTAGGATTGTTTGAACAGAATCGAAGCTATCAACAAAGGCGATGAACTCATCTAAATTCCATTCCGTTCTATTTCCGATATCTGCTTGCCTGACAATCAAGGTATCGGGATAACTCTCTGCAACAGAAATACCATAGAGCTTGTGTTCCACTTCATAAGCCTTTATATGATGTTCATAATAATCTGCCCAATTGAATGTATCGTCGTCGGCAAGATAGGGATAGAGGTCTTCGAAAATGCCTAGCCTAAAATAACGATTCCACGAGAGAGCATTGCCGGAAATTACGATATCGGGACCTTGATTGCGGATAATGTCGAGCTCAAGTTTAAGCGTCGCCATGTCAAAAAGTGTATTAAATTCCGTCGGGCTCATTAAACCTTGAACCGCACCGTCGGTATAATCAATCAACTCAATTTGCTTATCAGGGTTTGCAATATTATAAGCAGCTATTGTTTTTATCAAATTGCCTTCATACCTTGATCCGATCCACCCCACCGTGATGATGGTGACTTCATCCGGCTTACTCGCCTCTGCTGCCGATATTTCGTCCCGGGTCATCGGGCGGATCAGCGTATAGGGATTTTGGTCAAAGGGTTGTCTATCGAAAAGTAAAACCCGATCACTGTCAAGCGGGAAGGCACGGATATAACCGTCGGTGATGATACCAACATCAGCAAAGCTAAAACGCCTAGACATCGTGTGGTGGGTAAGGTCATAGTCAAAAACAGCTTCATAAGCGGCAAAAGAAAGGATATCCGCTTCTTCATCATACCTCACACTTCGGTGCATGATATCCTTAATGTCAAGCTCATCAAATCCAGCAAACGACTTAGAGGCTAAGTCAATTGTTGTCGTGTAATATACATTACCCGTTTTCCCACCGTATAAGATACCGACCTTTTGACCGCTTAGAAAAAGGGAAGCGGCATAGCCGTCATAGGAAAGTGTGAACGCTGACTCCCCATCCGAGGTGATGACATGGATATTATTGTCTTTGGCAATAAAAGCAGTTCCTCCTTCATCGACTAGAAAATCACTGATACCATAGAAACCATCAGCTATTTTATCGCTTAAATCGAGCGTCCTTAGTAATTGTCCGTTTTCATTAAACTTATACCAATAAACGCTTGCTAAATCAGCAAAAGACGCTCTGGTATCATATTGATACACAAGGATATCTATATTCCCTTCTAAGTCAATGGCAAGCATCATATTTGGCTCAGATAATTCTTTAGTGCTTACTTCGATAGGAATATCCAATTGCGTTAGCGTAGGTACATCGGAATCATCAAGAGCGACACGGACAAGAATGAATGAGCCATCCATGCTATTGTCACTAGCAATATAATACAAAATGTCCTTATATACTACATCACCATAAATCAATTTGTGGGGAACTAAAAGCGATTCAGCAAGATAGGCATTATCTTCCTTGAATGACTTCGTCGTTATAGATTCATCCGCTGTATCCTTGACACAGCCAGAAAAGCATATCGTGATAATTAGCAGTAGGAGAAAATGTGAAAGTTTTTTCATTGACACATCCATAATAAATATTTGGTTGAATCTTAATGAAGCCCATTGCATACTCTGCATACCCATATTGGAGGATTAATCAATTGTACATGAGGAGTTGTACCCCTGCATTTTGAGCAGTACAAATATTGCACGCTTTCTACCTCGACGGCAATTTCTACTGCATGACTGGCAATAAATAGGCTGACAGGTGATAGGGTTAAAAATAGTGCGGTTGCTAACAGTAAAGCTAAGTTTCTCATTTTTCTCATAAGATTTTCCTTTCCGACAAACTGTCTGTCATTATGAAAATGTGTAACATAATCGAATTATAGTACATATGCTGTTTATATGCAATACCTATCGGCAATTTGCCTTAGTTTATTGCAAACATATACCATGGGGATATACCGGGATATATACCAAGGATATATACCAAGGAAACATTTGAGTTTCAGCAGAATGTAATTTTTTGCGTTCCCTGCTTGTATGTTTTCAATCCATACCCACTTATGTACCACTAAGCCCCCCGCTTAATGCAATATTGTCATTTTACGAGACTCCA
>JAITGA010000003.1 GCA_031280955.1 Lachnospiraceae bacterium | reverse complement strand
TCTTCAATCGTTACATTCGCATCAATAGTGACATTTCCTGTGAAGAGGGTATCTTGAGATATGGTGGTATGGGTAGATATAGTAACATCCCCATTGATGGTATTGGCGATGTTTAGCATAGAGATATCCGCAATGTCATCTGTCAGAACATCTTCATGTGATATAGTATCATCTTCAATAACTAAGGTCTCATTATCTGTTGATTCTTTATCCTCATCTTCTTTTACTTCATTTTCATGTATGAAATCATCTTCTTGACCTGCCTCATGTTCATCAGCATCTGAAAAATCGTCTTCCGGATGCCGCTCGTCAATATACGAGTAATTAGTATTATTTACACCATTATGACTATTTACGGCGTTTTCTTCAGTTGCAGCTATAGCTGTAACCATCACCGGAAACAAAGCCATATCGCTGCTTGTAAAAAGCAATAGGATGATTGCTAGTGATGCGATGACACGTTTTACCATTTTACCCCCACAATCTACTATAAATTTTCTCTCAATATAGTATACGATCTCGACAACCAATTTTATGGGATTAAATACCTAACAGTTTATTAAATGGTCACTCATAACCGTTAGGATTCTTACTTTGCCAGTTCCAGGCGTGGGCGCACATCTGATGGATGTCATATGTGGCTTCCCAGCCCAGCTCTGTCCACGCCTTGTCGGCATTGGCATAAGAGACGGCAAGATCACCGGAGCGGCGTGGTTTTAGCACCCAAGGAATCTCTATTCCTGTTGCTTTCGTGAAACCGGCAATCACCTCAAGAACGCTGTAACCATTGCCGGTACCCAGATTGTATACTCCTAGCTGTGGAGCAGACTGCAGAGCAGACTGCTCAGTCTGCTCTTCTATCCGCCGCAGAGCCATCAGATGCCCGATTGCCAAATCCACCACATGGATATAGTCACGGATACAAGTTCCGTCAGGTGTATCATAGTCATCCCCGAATAATCCCAAATGCGGCAAACGCCCGACGGCAACTTGGGTTATATAAGGAAGTAGATTATTGGGAATACCTCGTGGGTCTTCGCCAATCAAACCGCTGGGATGAGCTCCAATCGGATTGAAGTAGCGCAGTAGAGTCACATTCCATTCCCGGTCTGCTGTCTGAATGTCACGCAGTATTTGCTCCTGCATCGCTTTGGTAAAGCCATAAGGATTGGAACATGTTCCCAGTGGACTGGCTTCCGTCAGCGGCATCGTCTCCTGATCGCCATAAACTGTTGCCGAGGAGGAAAAAATAAGGTTTTTGACCCCATGACGGCGCATTTCGTCCACCAATGTCAGCGTGCCGAGAATATTGTTATGATAATACTCCCACGGCTTTTCTACTGACTCACCAACTGCTTTTAGCCCTGCAAAATGGATACAGCAGGAAATCTCAGTCTTTGCAAAAATCTCTCGCAAAGCCTTGCGGTCGAGAATATCAGCGTGGTAAAACTCAGGTGTTTTCCCGGTAATCGTCTTGATTCGCTCGATGCTTTCACGACTGGAGTTACTCAAATTGTCAACTATCACGACATCATAGCCTGCCAAGATAAGCTCCACCACGGTATGACTGCCGATGTAACCCGCTCCCCCTGTCACCAAAACTGCCATTTGATCCCTCCTGTCAAAGCATGAACTTTTCGTTCTATAAATCTATCCCGCAAGCCAAACACAACTCACGCGCACTCTCCACGGAATCAACACCCGTCAGGTTTTTAATTGGGGCAAATTCCCACTCCCTATAAACCTCAAAAGGTAGGCAACTATCCATTTCATGAATCATGTCAAGTACTAATCGTTCAAATTTGTAGCCATTGGGAGCATCAGGCTTTACCGTCACCCCATTTGCATCAAGATAATCGATCTTCTTTTCCACTACATGAAGCGGAAGTTTCCGTGCCATGATCGCATCGAGACTCTCCATGCGGAAGAGGTAATTGAGGATAACACCGTAATTGTACGCCGGTTTACCTTTATCATCGACAGCATCCATCAACTCGTCAGTCATATCATAGTATTCCACAATCGAGGGGCGACCGTCTTCCAGGCATATTATCCCGACTTTTTCATCACGGGCATTTTTCTTTACTACCTTGGCACCTGCATCGGTGTTGGCGTAGATAGTCGCGCCGATGAAAGCAGGATCGCCAATCCGCTGTAAGACATTATCGACGGCAAAAATATTGAACCACTCAATTCCTTTTGCTTTGGCGGCGGCAGTAAGTCCCCATTTGATCATTGAGGAATACCAACCCGCATTGCCATTGGGCGAGGTCGATATCACTCCCTTGCTTTCCAGATATACCTTGCCTTCATAATCTGATGCCGGAGCCATATCCTGGGTAAAAAAAGTCACCTGCTCTTTGTCATAACCGAAATAATCTTGTTCCTCCCAAAATGTGGTGGTGGCAGTATGGTTTTTTTCGCTGGTCATGATATAAAGCGGCGGAAAAACACCTGTCAGTTCAACCACTTCAAGGATATTTTCTACCAGACGTGCAAAAATATATACCGAACGATTGATCCCGATATCATACATTCCTTTCGGGTGAGCAGAGCCAAGCCGTGTCCCCATTCCCCCTGCCAACATTACCAAAGCCACCCGCCCCTTACGGATGGCATCTATGCCAATGGCGGCAAATTCCTCAAGCTGGGCATATACCTCCCTTGACTCCATCGCTTTCAAAGGAGAAATAACACCCCTTTTTTTCGATACTTCATTCCCAATTGATGACAATACGGAAAAATCAGTTCCGTCAATTTGCTTAAGTAACTGCTCTTGCTCTGCTTCATGCAACTCATCATAATAACGGAGCAAATGTGTTTGCCCATGCTTCAAAAGCTTGTCATATGCCGCCAGATAACCCATGTCCCCACCTCACTTCAACTCCGCAACATACAATCAACGGGAAAACCCTCAAGCTTTCCCGTTGACTATTCACTAAGATTCAGTTTGCCTAAGAAGACCTACTTTATTTTGAACTGGTCTATCAAGTCATGGAGTGTCGATGAAACATGAGTCATTTCATCAACCGCCCCGGTACTCTCTGTTGCCGCTGCTGCACTTTGCTGAGCCGCTGCTGCTGTTTCCTCTGCGGTTGCCGAGTTCTGATGGACAACATCCGATACCGAAGCAATACTGCGGTCGATATCACGGATACTGGTCAGCTGGACATCCGATGCTGAGGCAATTTCTTTAATCAAACGGCTACTCTCTTCGATACCGGAGATAATACTCTCTAGGCTCTTCGCCGTTTCGTCAACTATCCTTGCTCCCATTTCTGCTTTTTCGATTGAAGTCTGAATGATTACATTGGTCTTCATCGCCGCTTCGGTACTGCCCTCAGCCAGTTTGCCTACCTCACTGGCAACAACGGCAAACCCGCGTCCATGCTCACCCGCCCGTGCCGCCTCGATTGCCGCATTGAGTGACAGGAGGTTGGTCTGTGAAGCAATGTCGTTAATCGTCTCGATAATCGTATTGATTTGCCGACTGGCTTCGCTGATTTCATTGACGGCGGTAATCATGTCTTCCATTTGCCGTCCACCCTTACGGGCATTGGCGATAACTGTATCGGCAAGTTTGGACGCTTGATCCGCCAAATCGGCATTGGTCTTCGTATTGGTAGCAATTGCCGACATCGCATCTGACAATTCCTGTACCGATACTGCTTGTTGGGTAGAACCTTCGGCAAGAAGCTGTGCCGCACCGGCGATATGGGTCATACTGTCAGAAATCGCTTGGGTATTGTCTTGTACATGCAAGGCGTTTCTGCTGACCTGAGAACTGGTATTGGCGATTTCCCCGAACATGTCATTTAGGTTGCCTGTTACCTTTTGCAGGGAGTTACCCATGATGTCATTGGCAGAAAGAGTTTCCACCTCTACTGTCAGGTCACCGCTCGATACTATTTCCAGTTTGGCGGCTATCTGGCTTACATGTCCGACGAATGAAGCCGCCGCTTTGATGGTCTGAGAAATTTCATCTTTTCCGCTGGCGAATTTTCCAATTACTACTTTGTCTTCATTGCTAAGGCTGATATCTCCGGTCGTACCCGCTTTTTGCATGAACTCGCTCAATACGATAAGCGGTGCCGTGACCATCTTGGAGATAACAATTCCTAACCCCAGACCAACGAGGAGAGCAACACCCATGATAACACCAATGATAACCCGTGCCCGTTCGCCTTCAGCTATGATATCCTGGCTCAACTCATTCACATAATTTTCATATAAGCCCGATAGATCAACCAACCCTGCTATAACCACGTTGGTTTGCGGTCTCAATCTGTTATAGTAAAGTTCTTCGCCGGCCTCGAAATCCCCGGCTTCAAAGAAGGCGACAACCTCAGAGGCAGCAGTATGGATATAATTGTGCGGCGGGATAATCGAGTCAAGCTGTGCCCTTACCTCCGGTCTCAGCTCCCGATGCTCGTTTTCGTTGAGCCATCTGCCAAGGGCGCAGGTATTGGGATTAACCGAGCCTGTAAAAGTATCTCGATTAGCAATATAACTGGTCATCGTACCACGCCAGTCATAATGTGCGATCAGAATCGAATGGAGATCATTTGATTCATTTTGCAAGGTATGCAGTTCATCTGCCATTGATAATAGCCTGTTGTTGGTAATGATACCGGTAGTACCGATAATTGCGCCGATTAGCGCTACTGCGATGAAACCGCCGATAATTTTAGTCTTTACACTCATATCTGTCTCCCCTCTATAAGCCGTATGATAATACCGCCCATATGCACCCCATGTGCGTGAAGTTCTATACTGTCCATTATCAATGTTTTATCTGTCGCATACATCCGCATTTTTTGTACGGTCACGCCCTTTACATTGCGTGTGTGCGCAATATAAGGTGGTAAAACATAGATACTACCGCTATTTGTAGTCACCTTGCATTTTTTATCAAAGCTTCTGCCACCAAAGGATAAACGAACTCATAAGTTTCACGGTTGATGATACCAAACAACTCACCGCTCCCGGTAAAAGCTCCGTTATCCCACCAGAGGCAGGGTATGCCCACCTTTGCCGCCTCACCGACATAATACGCCGCCCATGCCGCTCGCTCCTCCTCATTGCCCGCTACCGGCTTGTACATCGCCCCAAACTCATCCAACAAGACGGGAATACCTCGGGAGATGAAGAGTTCATCTAGTTGCCGCATAATTTGGTCTATCGCAGTACGGTCTTCATTCCACTCACCGCGCCCTCCGACCCGCAAGGCAAAGTCATACGGCTCATACGCATGTATCGAGACGATTATCTTGTCATCATCGGGAGGCAGCCACAAATGCTTCGGGGCTTCCCAGGCATTGGCAGCATATGAAGGAATCATCAAAACCCGGTATGGATTATTGCCGCCACTTTGACGGACGGTTTCAATGAAGACTTCGTTAAAGAGATTGACTACATCCCAACCCTCTTGATTGCCGCCGTTCCATTCATTGGGTGTCCCAATTTGACGCGGCTCGTTAAGCCCCTCAAAGATCAAACGCTCGCTATAATCGGCAAAGACATCAGCAACCTGAGTCCACACCCGCTCGAGGATATATGAAGCCCGGTCTTGACGCTCGTAATAAGGTTGCGCCCAACTCTCGTGATGGGTGTTCAAAATAACAAACGCACCCGTGGCATAGGCGTAATCCACCACTTCTTTGACCCGCTCCATCCAACTCTCCACGATTTGATAGTCATTGTTAATCATCAGATGGTCGTTCCAACTAACAGGGATGCGAAAGACATTGAAGCCATAGTCATAAAGAGTCGCAAACAGTTCCGGTGTCGTCACGGGATTGCCCCAACCTGTTTCCCAACCGCTGGGAGAAGATGCCCGCAGCCGTGAGCCATCAACGACATCAAGTGTATTCCCCAGATTCCACCCTATCTTCATTTGCGCAACCAAATCCACCGCCGTAATCGCCGCCATCGGATTGGTGGATGGCGGCGGAGCGACGATATCGTTGGTCTGTGCGCTTGTATCTCCCTCATCTACGGTTGGTAGTGGGGTACAGGCGGAAAAAAGCGAAAAGAGCAAAGTGACTATCAAAGGGATTACACCTATCTTTACTGTCTTAGTGGTCATAGTTTTAGTCCTTGATGCAATATTTCCCATCTACTCACCGTTTGCCTAGCGAAGTGTCAATATCTGACAGCTTGTTGTACTTTTTGATATACTCGACTATCTCCTCCAATTGGCAAAACGCCACGCCCACATAACTATCGGCAGCACCATAGTAAATGGCTATCCTACCGCTGTCAGAGTCATGGATGGTCGCACAGGGGAAGCAGACATTTGGTACAAAACCACGTTCCTCATACCAATCTTCGGGAGTCAACAAGAAGTTCGCACAACGGTAAAGGACTTTTGACGGTTGCTCAAGGTCAAGGATTGCCCCGCCAATTGAATATACATAACCATTGCAAGTGCCGGTTACGCCGTGATAAAACATCAGCCAACCCTCACTGGTTTCAATCGGAGCTGCACCACCGCCGATTTTGAGTGCTTCCCACCACGTCGGCCCGCGACTCATCACATGGCGGTGTTTTCCCCAATAGACCATGTCCGGACTCTCACTCAGGAAGATATCACCAAAGGGAGTGTGTCCGCTGTCTGACGGGCGTGATAGCATCATGTATTTGCCATTGATACGGCGGGGGAAGAGTACGGCATTGCGGTTAAAGGGGATAAAAGGACTCTCCATGCGGGTAAAGGTTTTGAAATCAGTCGTTTGTGCCAAACCAATTGACGCACCATAAAAATCCTGACACCAGATGATATAATAGATGTCCTCTACCATTACCAGGCGGGGGTCATATGCGTAAACTGGCATCGCCGGATTACCGTCTTCATCGACGAAAGGGATTTTTTCGCTGTCAAAAACCCACTCAAGTCCATCCTTTGAACGTCCCAGATAAATGTGGGGAACACCATCGGTCTGCTCTGCACGAAAAACGCCGATGAAAGCCCCTTGATATGGCATAACGGCACTATTAAATATCCGTGCCACATTTTCGATGGGATTGCGGTCTATAATCGGGTTCTGGGTATAACGCCATACCGGGGCGTTTTTTTGACCGTCCGGTTTTTCTTCCCATGGCATATTCGGAACAGGGGGGGAAATCATTTTAATACTCATTTTTCCACCTTTCTAATGTGTACATGTACACACGGCACGGCTCGATTCCTCGAAGCCGTGCCGCGGATTGTTGAAATTATAGCTTTACACGGTATGACACCTCAGCCAGGTATTGCTTATCTGAACATGGTGTTAAGGCCGTCTTGGAACAGATTGCGATAAGTCTCTTGTACCTGTGCAGGGGTCATTGCTCCGGCAACAAGTGATTCAAGACCTAACATGAAACCTTCCACGCTAAGGGCGTTCCACACCTCAAACTGAAGAGTTGACCCGGCATCCGCCATAACGGAGAAGTTGTGGTCTTGCAGGTCTACTTCAAATGCTGTGGAAGTGAACCACCATGAGAGGGTTTCAGGGTCATCGCGCAGGGTAATGTCATGATCATACCAGTTCCACCAATCATAGAGAATCTGGAAGACCAGTTCCGGTTCCGGTACACCCGCAGGAAGCATGTAAGCTCCGCCGCCGGCAGCATTTTTCCCGGCATTGGTTGCGGCATTGCCGTTAGGGCCTACAGGCCAACGTACATAAACCGTGTCAAAGTTGAGCGCTTGATCTGAGTTGACATCATAGTCACCCTCGCTGGCAATCCAGCAAGCGATAGGGAAGAAGCCGATATTGCCTTCACGGTATGCACGTCTCATGGAATCATGCGCACTGCCGCCGGCATCGTTGAAATCGGCATAATCGTAAGGGAATGCGACCTGGTGGGTATTCCACAAGTCATAGATAAGCTGTAGTACTTCCCCTACTTCGGGTGATGAAAGATTTTCGGTTGGTCCGCCGGCAAGATATGTTCCGTTACTGAACATCAACTCGGTGAAAGTCTCTGAGAGATAACCGGCAAAGCCAAACTGGTCAATATTTCCGTCACCGGTGGTGTCAGCGGTAATGGCAATGCAGTACTCGATAAACTTGTCCCATGTCCATTCGCCGCGATCCCAAAGTATCGTCGGGCACTCAAGGTTGTAAGCTTCGATCAGCTGTCTGTTGAAAGCCAGCGGATAGGTATGCTCTACAAGATCCTCAGCACTGACATAGTTGATCAGATAAGCCGCTCCATCACCAATATCAAGGAAAGTTACATATTTTTGTTCATTGAACAAGTCATGGTCAGCAGGCAAAATTGTCCGCAGGTCAATCGCCATGCCGTTGAGGGCAGAGCTAAGACCAAAATCAGAGACCTGTACATAGTAGACATCCATATCAGGTGAGCCGGCAAGAATCGAGGTGTTGATTGACTCTATTACCCCATCCCATGTCAAGTTGTGAACATAGAACCTGATATCATAACGTTCTTCCATCGCCCGCATATTGTCAAAACGCATATGCGCCCGCAGGTCGCCGCCGTATGATGGATAGTCTTCAACCGATGTGTGGCTTGAATCGTAGTATAGCTGCCACCAGATACCCATGTTGACCGTACCGTCATTCTTTGCCGGTCCAACTACCCCTCCGCCGCCACCACCGCCACCGTTAGTACCGGGGTCAGTTACGGTTGAACCGGGATCATCGGGTGTTTCCGTAGTTTCACAAGCCATAAGTGAGAAAGCCATCACCAAGGCCAATACCAATGCTAAGAACTTTTTAGTATTCTTCATTATTTATTTACCCTCCTATCATTATAGAGCAAAGCTCCATATAGTGTGTGGCTTTCTTATCAGCTACGTCCGATAAACAGTGCCATTACTTCCCAATCATTCCATGCTTCAATGAACAGTGTCTCCAGAGTAGCGGTGAAGCCTTCACCCCAGTACGCTATCATCATGTCATAGCTGATTTGAACCATACCATCAACCCATGTCATTTCATTATAGTTGTAATCATCGCTGATAGCGCGAAGCCAACCATTTTCACCGTTGTAGCCAAGCCAAGGCGGCTCATCAGAGGCATAATAAACGGTAATAAATGAACCGTCGGTCAACATGTCTTTTTCGTCTTCGGAAAGCTCAATATAAGCCTGTGACCATCCACCGCCACTTTGTCCGGCGAATTCTGCCACTTCAGCCATAAAGCCCCTTGCCTTTTGGAAAGGCTTGCCGATGCGAAGACTGAGGACTTCCCAGTCATTCCATGCTTCAACGAATAGTTCATCAAGGGTATCAACGAAACCTTCACCCCAGTATCCGACCAATACTTCGTATGGCCACTGGATGACACCTTCGCCGACTTCACCTTCATAATAGTTGTAATCATCACTGATGGCGCGAATCCAACCATTTTCACCGTTGTAACCAAGCCATGGCGGTGCTTCGGAGGCGAATGCGATTTCAATGACTGATCCGGGTACGAGTAATTCTTTTTCCTCATCACTAAGCGGTACATAAGCCTGTGACCAACCGCCGCCGCCTGCACCGGAGAAACCGGCTACTTCAACAGCACTACCGAGGAGACTGACATTTTGCGCCATACCAATGCGGAGACTAAGGACTTCCCAGTCATTGGCTGCTTCAACAAACAGTTCGCCGAGGGTTTCTTTGAAGCCCTCACCCCAGAACTCTACCAACTGCTCATAAGTCCACTGGGCAACGCCGCCGCCTGTTGCGAGATAGGCGAGTGAATGACTGTAATCGTCATCAATACCACGAAGCCAACCATTTTCACCGTTGTAGCCAAGCCAAATCGGTTCATCGGACGCATAAGCGACTTCAATCATCGATCCCGGCACAAGCATATCAAGTTCTTCTTCATTCAGTTCTACATATACCTGTGACCATGCGCCGCCGTTAGCACCGGAGAATCCGGCAACTTCGAGGGCATGAGCCAAATGGAAGAGGTTGACATCAAGTCCACCATCATCATCAAAGCCTGCGGGCGGGTCAAAAGCAACTGAGGTGTCGCCTTTAAGCACATTGCCGTTGGCATCAAGGAATCTGATGTATTCGATAAAGATAGTTGCATTGCCATTTCCCTCGCTCGGACCGACATCATTGTTGAAATATACGATAACAATGTTGTTTGCTCCGGCAACGAATTGCCCTTCAACAGAAGTGCTTCTGGCAATGTTTGGGTTACGTGTGGGAATAAATACGCTGAACGGATCGTTTACTTCTGCTAGATTCTCACCTACCCATGAAACGATACGACCGGATGATGCCGAGAAACGTCCGGTATCGTAAGCTGTCCCAATCGACATCTCGATACTGGCGACATTGGCGATATCCGCTCCTAAGATACTGCTGGCATCAATGCCGATGTAAGGGGCGCGTCCGTTCATGTTCCGGACTTGGAGCGCCGTTCCGCCATTGTAACTGACGAGTGACACTTCCGAGTGGTCAGCATTGACAGGGGCAGTATACATCATGATAAAGCCCATGTTACCGTCCTCAAAATCGACGGTTGCTTCGACCGCTGCCGGAGCGGGATCGGGATCGGGTACACTCGGTGGCTCAATGTCAATCACCGGGTCGGGAATAGTAGGTTCCGGCTCCGGGTCATCACATGCGGCGAGAGTAAAAATCATTACCCCTGCCATCAATAGTGCTGCAAATTTTTTCACTTTCAACTTTTCCATCCTCCTTCTTGGTTGTTTTTGCGTTATTGCCGTTCTATTATACCTTACGCTTACTTTGCGCTTCGCATCTAATGCGGATATAATACACATACGCACATTCGACATAACGCACCTTTGACAACAAAAGTTGTGTTAAAGACAGTCGTTTACCTCCTTACCGACTGTAAAAACGGGAGGTGAGTCCCGCTCTTCGCAAAAAACTCTACTTGGTATCTGCAAGCTACCATTTCAAAAACTCAGTCATTGCAAGTTTGCTCCTGCAAGTTTAATCGTGCAAATTGTGCCAAACCTGTTGCTAATAAATTGCTCTGCCCGATTCGCAAAATCATTCGGTTACTTGCAAAAGCTGCAAAAAACCCGCTACCAAATTGAAGTCTTCTGCCTTCTTGTACATATTAACATTTTTTTGCTTGCATTTCAAGTATTTTTTGTGGAATATTACTAAAATGTACTAAACAATCTCCCGCTCCCCTTTTTTAGCCAACGATGCCGCTGCGTTCCACGCCCTCAATGAAATATTTTTGCAATACTATGTAGATAATAATAATTGGTAGGAGAACGAGAACAATCCCCGCATTCAGGTAAAGCTCCTGAATGGGAATTTCGAGGATACGATCTGCATTGGCAATCATCGCTTGCAAAGAGGCAATCTTTTTGCTGATTAGGGTGCTGTCACTGATTAAGAAGAGATTGCCGAAGAAAGTGTCGTTAAACTGCCAGACAAATGAGAAGACGGTGACGGTGACAACCGCCGGCATGGCATTGACCAGCATAATGCGAAAATATGTATACCACACACCTGCGCCATCGACAAAAGCCGCTTCTTCGATTTCTTTGGGTAAGCCACGGAAGAATTGGCAGAAAATATAGATATAAAGCCCCGAACGCACCCCGCAACCGAGCATGGTCATAATGAAGACCGGGGCGGTCGAGCCGATGAGGTTCATCGGTGTTCCGGTGAAAAGTGAAATCAACCCTAAGGGGTCAAACTCCCGGAAGGTAAGGTATATCGGCAGCATGATGGTATGGGCAGGAATAATTATCATTATTACCACACAGGCAAAGAGAAGTCTTTTGAAAGGAAAATTGAAGCGGGCAAAACCATAACCGACCATGGAGCTTATCACCAATTGAATAACAGTAAGGGCGGCGACATAGAGTAAGTTCCGTCCCATGACGCTGAAATAATCCATCCGCTCAATTACGAGCTGATAACGTTCCAATGTCGGATTCTTGGGAATAACGAACACCATCGGGTCATAGGCATCAGCGTTCGACGAAAACGAATTGACTATCATCCCGATAAGCGGTAGCAAAATGACGTAACACACGCCAATCAATATCAATATCCTCATGATCATTATAACCATGTTTTTGACATCATTACCCAAGACCTGCATTTTGTCACGGTCATTTACGACTGCTTTTGCCATCGTGATGTACTTGGTCATAACTTGCTCCTCTTTATGTATAATAGAACGTCCGCTTCTGAATGACTGCCACAACCGCAAACAGTATCAACAAGGTAATCAAGGTACTAACGATACTGAATACG
Source organism: Lachnospiraceae bacterium (assembly GCA_031280955.1). Taxonomy (GTDB): domain Bacteria; phylum Bacillota; class Clostridia; order Lachnospirales; family Lachnospiraceae; genus UBA935. The sequence goes on along the minus strand of JAITGA010000003.1, from coordinate 107,690 downwards.
GAGCTGAGTCCATAATTGAAACTGGTAAAAGCCGTGTCGTAAGCCAGTGTCACCACATAACTGCGGGTGAAGCTGTCCACGACCGTATACACTATATTGGTGATAATATGCGGCATCATCAGCGGGAACGTGACTTTCCAGAATGTCTCATACCCTGTTGCTCCCTCGATGTCTGCTACTTCGTAGAGTGAACCCGGTATTGCTTGCAAGGCAGCGAGGAAGATAATGATTTGTACGCCGGAAGCGGCGATAACGGCGTTAATCCGCATTACCACCCCGACTACATAGCTCATCGCCCGGAACGGGATTCCCAAGGTAATGAACATATCAATAAAGAAGTCTATGTTTACCGCTCCCGTGACATTTTCCGTGATTGTCGAGGTAGAGGTGATGCCGCCGCTCATCATTTGCGCCGACAACTCAAGTGAAGCAGCAATCGCATCCGAAGCCATGATAATTGGTAGGAAAAAGACGACGCGAATCAAGGCACGTCCACGGAACTTGCGGTTTAACAGCATCGCCATAAACAACGAGAACATGATAATCATCGGAATATCAATGATTATACCTAATATTGATGTCGTCAGAATCTGGTTGAAACTTCCATGCACCAAAAAGGCATGGCGGTAATTTTCAAATCCTACTGCCGTCAGCGAATAACCGCCTTGAAGGATATCCATCACCAACTCTGAAAACGACAGTTGAATAGTCATGGCTATGGAACGTACATAAAAATAAATGAAGCCGATAAGCCAAGGCAAGATAAAGATATAGCCCATCAACATTCTTTTTTGATTGAGGGAAAGCCTTCTGCGTTTTTTCATGACCATCCTACTCCATATAATCCATGTATTCCAAGTCGATTCCATCTACAAAGTAGCTGCGTGCCGGAACCGGTTTGTTCCCGACCAAAAGGTCTTCATTGCCATAATTTACGTATATCGTGATACCGTTACTATAAGTCACGGCTCTGACATCACCCATAATCCGGTGGTCAATCATCTGCGCCCCGCTGACATAACTAAGTGCCGCATTTACCTGGGTATAGATACCAAATGCCTCTTCTTTCCATACGTTAAATGTAGTGTTATAGTAGCGACTTAGTCCGGTATTCTTCATCAGGCTGCTTGGTTGCCATGTGAAAGCGTAATGAGGTGATGCCCCGTACTCAATCAAGTTGAGGACGATATTTGCTTTGTCCTCATCGGCATTGAAGTTGAGCAACAAACCCGCATAGTCAATACTGCCGTGAATAATCATCTCATAGAGCGGAATATCCTCATCAATAATGAAGTAGCGATTCGGACTCGTCGGGACATTGATGATATCAGTCAAATAGGGGAAGCTATAATCATATGCCGCATTACCCATCAGATTCATGTCTGTTGTCGCCAGTAAATCAAATTGCCCGAGGATAATTTCCAGCGTTTTCTCGCGGTTGATGATATTAGAACGGCGTTTGTCCGAGGAAAGATTATCCGTCAAATCACGAAGCGAAATACCGTCAATGTCATAACGGTTCACCTTTTTGGTGAAGCTTTCAACATAACGGGGCAGGAATTTGGGGGAAATGTAGTTGTAAAGGATCTCCACATAACCCATCGCCGTATCAACTACCATCGTCGGATGGGTTTGTCCGAATCCGGCAACAAAACCGGGACCGAAGTATCTGCTTGCCACAGCGTTATAATTGAAACGTCTATCCGCCCATGTTACTTTTTGTAAAGCGACATCAGCATAAAAGCGTCCGCCATTATTGGTGATATAAGCACTCAGCTCTTCCAAATCCCGTTTTGAACCCAACTTTCGTGTTAGTTGCAGTCGCGTGGTGGCATTATTGTAATAGCCGCCATTGAACCAACCCTGGAAGTTCATCACCTGAGTTGCAATACCCATCTCACGCAGTTGCTCACTCATCAACAACGCTTCATCAAAGGTCGTCATCGGGAAGACACGGAAATATTGTTTGCCCAGTATATGATTGGTTTCCTTGACCCCGCCGATGACATCATAGTAGAAAGGAATGTCGATGGGTTCATCTGCTTGTGCCACGTCCACGGCAGGAGTTAATTTTCCCTCCTCAATCAGCTTCTCACGGTAATAATTCGCCAACCCGGTATAACCTCGATAATCCGCTCCCGGGAAACTGTAGCGGACAGTCAGGTTGACATCATACATTTCCGGCTCTTTGACGAAGACATCAAGGGCACTAGTACCGAACATGTAAAGGTTATCCGCATTCCCCAGGATGAAAGTGTTGAAGATATAGTTGTACTCGCTAAATGTACCCGCTACCACCGCTGTAATGGAAGAAAGTGTTCTCCCATCTTCGATTGTGGCAAGGATGGTACTGTCTTCACGGCAAATGCCAAAAAGGGCAAGCTTCACCGTTTCCGTATATTCAATATGATTGACTATCGTACTGACAGGGTCAACACCATATATACTCTGCTGGTAAGTCGGGTAATGCTGTTTACCGTTGTTGAAATGTATCAAAGCCCCTGAGCCGTTGGGGACGACGAAATACCCTGTCTCTTCCATATTGCCCGCCCCCAGATAACGCAGTAATTGAATACTCTGGATTGAGCCGCCGCCGTAGGTCTGAATCTCCGAAACCGGAATCGAAACGACCAAAGCATCACCATCAAGACGGTAATCAAGGGCTATCGAAAACGAAATAGGTATCACCGCCTCGACGAGATCACCCAGACCTTCCATCGCATCGAGGAAATCATCTTCCGTCCAGCCTAAGTCTTCGAGGATACCTTGCATTCTAGCCATTTGTCGGGGGTTATTTTGCACGACAGGATTAAGTTGTAACGTTCCTGAGATATCGCTGTCGGTACGATAGATACGGGTAAAAGAAAGCGCGTCATTTTCTGACATTTGCCCGGTCAGCTTCTCAAGCAACTCCGGCGATATATAAAGGGGAATCGTCCCGGTATTACCCTCAGGCAAATCACCGAGGCGATAACGGTAACGCAAACCGTTCTCGAGGCTCTCGATTTCATACTGCCCTTTTTCAACCGCCGTGCTGTAAGAATCGAAAATACCCGTCCTCACCATGCGGTTAAAGTAGGTCACAATCATCTGCGATTTCAAATAATTGATATTAACATTGTTGGCAATGGCATCCGCTTCCGCATCAAGGGGATTGGTATAATGAGTCACACCGCTGCGTTTGTCATAGATGGCAACATTGGCTGTTTCAAGATCTGTATAAAGCTTCAGCACTTCGTTTTCAGCAGCTAACTCAAAGCCGGGGACGTGATTGACTGAATCGGTCAATGGGCGGAACTGTGTTCCCTCTTCAACAGTATAGTCAGTCAAAAAGTCTTGGTAGCGGTTGTAAAGGACATAATAGAACAAGTAAAAGACCAGATAAATAAGCCCGCAAACCAAAGCCAAAGCTGCAAGGAAAAGCAGAATCTTCTTTAACAAAGACATCGGCATTTTTTGTTTTTTAATTTTTACTTTACTCTTTTTTGCTTTCATCTTTACCAATCACACTTTGCCATTAGTTACATATCTTTTATGTTCGGAACAATAACTCCGTATATATACTCCTGAAGAAATGATAAACCATGCTCAACATATTGAACAAAAGCACTATCAGGAAGATGATAATCAAAAGTGCCAAAACTGTCAAAAACAACGTTATCAATGTTTTGCCCAGGGTATAATTATGCACCTGCATAATCCCGATCAGCATCATAATCGCGCCATAGCTTATTCCCAATACAAGCAACATAAAATAGAGAGCCACTTCGTTGTCGGCAACGACTTGACTGACCACCGTTGCCACATTTAGTACTATCGTTATCGGCAGTGTTGCATAGCCGATGGCAATAATAATATCCTTGAAACGCCCCTCGCCACTCATCAGGCAAGTGACTGACCAGTTACTTGTACACAAGAGAACAAAGAAGAAAAGTACTGCCAACAACTCATAATAACTGTCAACCGAACGAGGGTCGAGTTCATTAACGACAAAGCTTGCCAACAGACGATTGGCAGTAAAGCTGAAAGAGAAGAGTACTACCATAAAAATTGCCAATGGCACACTGCCGCGGGAGCGATGTCTTATCCAGTAATATCCATCCATCGGATGGGAAACCGTATACCACATGTAACTCCACTTGTCCTTAAAGGCGGCACGAAAGGCACCAAAAGCACTACTGGCGTAATAATCACTGTCGATTGGCGTCAGGTTCTTACCGTATTCCTCTTCTTTTTTGAAGCGACCTATCATCGTGCGAAAGGTCTTAAACCGTGAGGTTTTACTCAACTGAAAACCCTCCATCATCGTCATCTTTTGCTTTTCTTTTCTTGCGGATTCGTTTGTATACCAGGAAAGCAACGACCAGGGTAGCTGCTACCGTCAAGCCGGTATTGGCGTGTTCACGTAATATTTCATTGCGGTAACGGCGAAAAGCGATTGAGTAATACTCCCTGTTCATGCCGAGTTTCAAATACTTGGCAGCCATTTCATTGTCGCCCGCAGTCAGATAGGCTTTCCCCAGACCCGTATTGGCTAGTTCATTATGTTCATTGAGTTCAATGACCCGCTCCCAGAGGCTTACGGCTTGCGCTTCATTACCATCAAAGCGAAGTGATACTGCTTCATTGATGAGCCGCCCGTATTCGGTGGTGCGGAAAGTGACTATTTCTGCTCGTGCCGCATCGAGTACCATCAGCTTGTCGTTCATGTACTCAATCGAAACCGGGAGGTTGAATGTCCCCTCCTGTGTGCCTAGACCACCGAAGATATAGAGAATGTTGCCCTCATGATCATATGTGAAAATCCTACCACGGCGGCGGTCAAGAGCAGAATAAATGCCATTTACACGGTAGACAACATCGGTAAACTGTGATGGACCGGCAAGCTCACCTAAACCCAGAGTCCAAAGGTCGCCGCCGACATTGCCGTTTTCACCTTTTTTCATGACATCTTCACCACGGGGATTTAACCGCCTGACTCCCTGTTCGCCGGTATTGTCGATATTGGAAGCGTATACGAAGCCACCGGGATCGATATCAATACCGGTAAACTCCGTCGGGATAAACAATCTCTGGTTTTGCCGTGCTTCCCTAGTGGATATCCGCACCCAGAACATTTCCCATGTCGTTATCGTGACATTGATAGTTCCGAAAAAACTGGAAAACTCGCCGCTGTCATCGAAAACCATCAGACCCTCAAGCATAAACTGCGCCGTGCAGTATATCCGGTCGGCATAGTCAACCGTGACTTTGAGGGGAATGAAAACGAAATTTTCATCCAGGCTTTCCGAACGGGGATTGGCAACAATTTTGACCAAATCACCGTCTTGGTCGAGGACAACAATCCGGTTATTGCCGGAATCAGCGATATAAATCCAACCTCTTTGTGATACACATACACCATGCGGTTGGCGGAAAGTATCGACGACACCCTCATTGACAAAGGAATCAATGATATTGATGCAATTTTCCAAAGTATTGTCGAGGACAATAATCCGATTGTTGCCGGTATCGGCAATATATAGATCACCAAAGGGTGAACGGCTGATGTCCTGTGGGGTCACGAAACGACCGATTGATTCACCACCATAAGTAAAACGCTCACCCCTGATAATGCCGTCAGGGATATAGGCAGCGGGGGTGAAACGGATATACTCACGGAAATCATAATTATAAGTAGCATAAGGAAGCCCGCTTTCACCGGCGTGAACAGGCATCGCCCCCGCAAATGAGAAAGCGGCGATGAGGGTAGCCAATATGAGTGAGAGGGAGCGGTGATATTTCATGTTTACTCCTAAAATGACATATTCTTCGTCATTCTTTTATCCCCGATGATGTCATCGTTTCTAATATATTACGCTGGCAAAGCAGGAAGAACGTAATCGGTATCGCCGCAATGATAAACGTAACCGCCGCTGCTGCTCCGGCACGAGCAATGCCGCCACCCTCTACCTGATAGAGGGCGTGTTGAATCGGACGCAACTGTTCATCACGCAGGAATGTACCGCCTGTATTTGCCCACATCTGCTGAAACTGAAAAATCGCCAACGTCAACCATGCCGGTTTGACATTCGGCATGACTATCTTCCAAAAAACCTTCCACTCCGTAGCTCCGTCAAGCCGTGCCGACTCAATCAATGAATCGGGCAACTGCTCCATGAACTGCTTCATCAAGAACAATCCCATTCCAAATGAGAAAGCGGGCAGAATCAATGCGAGGTAGGTATTGTTGATTCCCAACCAAGTGATAATCATGAACTGCGGGGTCTGTGTCACCGTCCATGAGAACATCATTGAAAGAATAACCATACTAAAGAGAAGCTTCTTGCCGGGGAAGTCGTTTTTCGCCAGAGGGTAAGCTGCCAGCGAAGCGACAATAACATGCCCCACCATCCCCCCGCCGGTCAAAATGATGGTATTGAGGAGATAGCGTGAAAACGGCACCCAAGAATCGGACATGACCACGAAGAGGTCAGTAAAGTTCTCGAGCGTAGGATTGATAACAAATATCCGTGGCGGGAACTGGAACAACTCATCGAGCGGCTTCAAGCTGTTATTGATGACCATGACGAGCGGCATTGCCATTGCGATTCCGCAAACAATCATCAAACCAAAGAGCATCGAGTTACCCGCCATAGAACGGTTAAGCCGCTTCTCTTTGCCTTTCATCCGCCGCCGCTTCGGCTGCATGTAGTTTTTTTCTTTCTTCTCTTTCATAAATCCTCTGGAGGCAGGGACTAACTTCCCACTCTTCTAAGTACTCTCTGCACGATCTGATTCGTTCCCACCATTAGGAAGAACAAAACCGTGGCGATGGCAGAGGCGTAACCCATTTCAAAACGAACCGTACCGTAGTCAAGCAGGTGGGTAACTATCGTTGCTCCCTCATAGTTTACTGAGGGATTGCCAAGCAATTGAATTGAAATCTCAGCAATCGCAAAGGCACTGGTGATTTGCATGATAGCACCGAACATCAACTGCGGCTTCATAGCCGGCAAAGTCACATGCCAAAGCTCCTGCCAGCGATTCTTCACCCCATCTATCGCCGCCGCTTCATAAAGGGTCTTGTCAACCGTCTGCAATCCCGCAATAAATGCAAGGAAACCGGTCCCAAGACTTAGCCACAACTGCACAATAATCAAAACCGGCATTATCCATTCCGGTGTTACCAACCACCATACCGGCTCGGTGATGATATTCCAGTCGAGCAAAAATCCATTCAGATAACCATAACGATCCGGTGACAAAATCAATCGCCAGATGACAAAAGCATTGCCGCTGATAGAGGGTGCATAAAATATCAATGTCAAGAAAGCCCGCAACCATCCCCTAAACTCATTTATTATCCATGCGAACAACAAACACATGATATAACTGATTGGTCCGGTTACGAATGCGAGTATTAAAGTATTACGGAGTGATTTGAGGAAGATATCATCTTCAAGGAAGAGCTTGATATAGTTGCCCCAACCGATAAAGGTCGGCATTTCCAACATATTATAATACGTAAAGCTGAAAAACACCGACATCGCCACCGGCAGGATGGTGAAGAAAAAGAACAGGGTAAAGTACGGAGCCATCAACACATATGATGCCTTGTTCTTCTTCATCCGATATGAGACTTTTGCTTCTCTTTTTGCTACTTCTCGGACTTGTGCCGCTAAATCCTTATTTTCCATACTCATCCTCGGTTAATCCAGTCCCAGTTCAGTTCGTTTATGAGCTATCTCTGCATTTATATAGATGATTTTTTCCATCAGTTCTTCACGCGGCATCTTCGTGTCAGGGTCATCAATGACCAAGAACCACGCATTGTAGGTATTACGCCAACTGTAGTATCCGCCCGGAACTTGAGGAATCCCGCGCGCCCATTGTTTCGCTTCATTAAGGGGACGGAAATCATTGATTGGCCAAGGCATATCGAGGAAAGCTTCATAATTAGCCGTCGGCACTCGTGCTGCCGGACCTAGCAAGCTCTCCATCTCACGTCCATAGCGAAGTTGGGTATCCTTACTCGTCCACCACTTGAGGAACTCCCAACTCTCCTCAGGTGCTTCCGTGTCAGCCATAATCATCGAAGCCAGACCGGTAGAAGCTACCGTGAAGTCAACACTGCCATCCTCCCTGACCGTACCGGGGAATGGGGCAAACCCCCACAATCCCGCAATCTCAGGAGCAGAAACGGCGAAGTTGTTGTATGATGTGTAGTCGGAAATCATCAGCGGAGATTCACCCGTCCGGAAACGCTCTTCCACGCTTATAAACTGATCCAGTTTGTAATCAGTATAAAGCTCACAGAAGAAACGGAAAGTACTGATGGCAATATCGGAGTCAAGTGCCGATGCTCTGCCGTCGTCGGTATAATAATTCCCGCCGTTTTGGAACAGAAGCGAAGCAAAAGCCTGTTCCGTGGGTGCCATTCCGAACTCCATTTGATTCTTTGCCAAAACTGACATCGCCACGATTACCTCGTTCCATGTCCGTGGGACTTCCAACCCGATTTCCGTCAGAATATCCCTGCGATAGAACATAACCGGGAAAGTAATGGTTTCGGGTAGGGCAAAGATGGAATCACGGAAAGTGAATTGATGATATGCGGCATAAGGGAAGCGAGCCAAAACTTCATCAATATCATCGAACTGTGACAAATCCAGAACCGCATTACGAATACCATAGTTGACAGGAGTGTCATTTCCGGTAATCAATACCGTCCCTGCCATCGCATTTGTATTAGCAACCTGAATCGCAATATCAGGACCCTCGCCGACCAACGAAGCCCGCAGCAGGGTCGTCATATCTACAATCTGGACATTGACCCCAATTCCGGTGTTGGGGGTGAAGCTCTCATCTATCATTGACTTCAAGATGTTTGCTTGGTCACGACCTGACCCTATCCAAAGCGTAATCGCTTTTTTGTCGCCATCGGCAACAATTGAGCCGATGCGGTTGTAGTCGATGATAAAGGAGAAGAACAATCGCTGGATTTCAAACCACAGCTTGGAAAAGAATGATGTCCGCTCATAAGTAACTTCGACATCGGGGGAGTAAACATTGATGCGGTCTATCCTCAGCGGTTGCGAGATTACCGTCATAATCCATGTGCCAAGGGCACGGACACTTACCCGGTAAACCTCAACAACACGAACGAAACGCTCCACATCTTTGATTAGGTCATCTAGTAAATCACGCATCGCCAATAACGATGTTTTTTTGTCAGTATTCGTTCCTGCCACCAATTCCAGCCGTTCGATTGCTTCATTGACAATAATGCGAGCTTCAATCATTTCATCGGTCAAATGGGGGAGTTTCCGTGCCAACTGATAGTCACGGAATGTATCGGGATCGACACCGATAATACGGATGACCTGACGGTAAATATTGTTGAGCTTCAAAATCGCTTCATCAACCAGACCGACAATTTCCGAGAACTCACCCAACACCGCTTCCATTCGCAGGGTATGCCGTCCTGCCTCGAAGTAGAAAAGATAGGGTTCATCATTTTCATCACTAAGCACGTCTTCACGGTAAGTATTGCGGTAGTGGAAAGCATACTCTGACATTTCCGCAAAAGGAACTTCACCATTGATATATATCCGCCGTGATACATGGATACCACGGGAGAAATTTTGCAGATTGAACATAGAAATATTGTAGTAACCCGCTTCGGCAACATCGAACTCCCACTCAATCCATTGTCCGGCATGACTCCATGAGTTGCCGCCGATGGAGTTGTTAAGAAGATAGCGGGGACTTACCTCACTAATTGACGGTGATGACTGGTCTTGTGTGGGATAAAGCATCTGTGATGAGGTTCTGGTCGCAAACTCACCCTCAATCATGATGTTGTGACCGGAGGTCATCCGCGCTCCCTTTTGATCCCATTCGGCTTTTACCTCGGCATAATCTTTCAATACTCCCTGATTACTAAGTACCAAACGGTTAATCAGCATCGGTTCACGCCGTGACAAAAATGAAATAGTATGCTCACCAGCAGGGAAATAGACTTGCAGCGGTTTGGTAATATAACCATTGTGGTCATAGAGGAAACGGTTTTGCCATTCACGAAGTTCCACGCTATTGGGTTTCGTGTCGTTGCCTTGATTATCTTTTGCCCAGATTTTTTCAACGATACCGTTGGCATTGACCCGTGTTTCTGAAACTTCACTATGCCATACACGGGTGAACTTGACTTGATTGAGCTCTTTATAAGGTAAATCACCATTGATGAAAACAGTACGCTCTATATCCGAACTCCTGCCCTCGACATTGAAGTAAACAACAGAAATATTGTATAAACCACTTTCGGCAACTGTGAAAGTAAACTCAACCAACGAGTCTTCCCCTGTCAAAACGCTTGCCCCCGGCATCCCCTGATAATCATTCCAAAAGACAGGGGACACAGCGACACCGCTTTCTTCATAACGACTGACCGAAGCGGCGGTAACTTCCACCACCGTATCAGGTGCAGCAATCCCTTCATGGGCGAGGATATAATCTTTGTAAGTAGGGATACGATCACCGATGTTGTAGGTGATAGCGATTTCTGCCAACTCTTCCATCGAAAGATTGGTAGCAGCATAGGAGATAATCGGTGACGGCGAAAAAGAAGTCACCAAAACAGCAGTCATGACGATAAGTGCCACCACCCGACGAATACTGCCATGTCTCATTGCCGCAAGCATGACTGTGGTTTTGTTTATCCGATTGTTAGTAACCTTTTTGGACAATTCCTACTCCTGTTTCGCTTGTTTGGTCTCGTTTATCTATAGTTTAGTCCTTAATCCAGCGGATATGTATGAAAGTCCGGCAAATTCTCCAATGTATAAACATCAGGGTCATTATATATCTTGATCAACATCGCTTCTTCCGTGTATTGCTCACTAAGTGTATGGACGATGGTGTCCTTTGCCACAAACTCACCACCCCATGTAACCCACATCCCCCACATCGCCCCATCACGGCGGGCGAGTTCGGGGTCAAACAAGCAACTGTTTTCCGTCAAATGAACCGGCTTCGGCTCATCACTATATTCCACCACTTCAAGGAACTTCGCTATCTGTGAGGCATAAACCCGCTCTCCCGGATAGATATCCTCGCCGACTATATCAACATATTGATCGCCCGGATACCAATCAGGGTGCTGACCATTCCAGACCCAAATCAAGTTGTCCAGTTCCCAATCGTAGGTCAGCCGCTCAAAAAGAATAATATATAGCTCAATGAACGCTTCCGCTCCGGCGGCACCCCACCAAAACCAACCACCGCTGGCTTCATGAATCGGCCGCCACAAAATCGGTACGCCCGCATCACGCAAAATCACCAACTGAGCGGCAATGGCATCTATATCCGCCATCAAGAGGTCGTATCCCTCAGGGTCATCACCGTTTAGGATTTTGGCTAAATCAATATCAGTATGGTCTGTATAAAACCCCCGATACCATGTCCCAGTCAGATACCTGGTTGGTGCGTTCCAGTGCCAGCAGAACGTAACAATCCCACCAACATTCCAAAAATTTATTGCCAGTTCTGTAGACCGGCTCGATGTTCCCCTCGCCACTCGTGAGGGAGTGTAATCCATGAAATCAATACCCAGAACTGCCGGGGTTTTCCCTGTTGCCCGATTGATTACTTGGAACTCTTTGCCCATATGCCCGGTATCACAATACTGACCCGAGATAAACTTCTCCCCATAACTGTCACATATGAAGCTGTACAACCGTCTGGTAATCTCGGAAGCATTCGGATTCGCCAAGGTTTTTGCCACGTCGAAAATCCCCTCCCTTAGTGACCCGCTAAGGTAAACTTCCAAGCGGTCAAGGCTAATCCAGCCCCAATATGTTGATATCGCAACTTCATGAGTCCCGGCTTCCAAATGCACCCGATCCATAAAAGCATCGCTGAACTCCCCGCTTTGCTTCGTATGTACCGTGCCAATCGGTTCACCGTTAATGGCTACGTAATTGTCCTTGTCGCCGCCGATACCGTTACTTACGAAGTTGAGGTCATAAAAGCCTGTTGCCGTTATTTCTATTACGAAAATGCAAGTATCATCTGCGCCTTCAAAACCTTCGACATAACCGCTGCCGGTAAAACCGTCGGTACTGGCTCTACTTACCACCCCCACCTTGCCGATGTGGGTAGCTTCTTCTGCTCCATATACGGCTATCGGCTCACGGACTGGTGCCACATTCACAGGAACGGTATTATTGTCATTATCAGCGACTCTGTCTTCATCTTCGTTATTACTGATATCCACAAGCTCTGTACCATTCGTTGCCACGGTATCATCACCCGGGCTATTCGTTTGTCCGCCGCAGGCACTTAGTAAGAGTATCATTATTATTACTACCGCCGTGATTCTCATTTAATCCCCTGACTGAAAACACAAACTTCATTTCATGGGTTGGGGTTAAAGGATTTTACTCAATCAACACCCAAATTAGTATACATCTAAATCAAAAATTATGCAACATGTATGCTTCAAGAGGTCAAAACCGTACTTTTTACTGACACATTGCTAATTCATCAAAATGCCAATTTTGTATATTCAGCAATCATTGGCAACGACACATCATCAGCTTTGATGACACGAATCATTTCTGCCACATTTTCACACATCATCTCAAACATTATCTTCCCGTATTCAGCCGCCGCTTTACTAGGGTCGCCGGCAAAGTGGTGGGGATAGTTGGCGTACCAATGAAAACCTGTGTAAAGTCCCGCTTCACTTATTTCACTCAAGCGTTCAAGGCTTCTGCTTTCTTCAAGCACAACATTGTCCATTGTCACCAAATTAGGGCGCAAATGCATTATCAGAGCCGTTTCGCTGAACCCCGCATGATCGCCCATCTCTTCCACTCCCGAACGTGCCGCAATCTCTTGATACTGCTCCGTTTTCAATGAGGCAACGAACTTCGTATAGACAGTATACTCACGTTTTAATCCCGGATACATCTGGGCAAAGAATGGTAAAAAGTGCATATTCCCGCCATGTCCATTCAGAATGAGGATTTTTTTGAAACCATTACGATGAATCTCATCGCACATTTCCAGCAGCGCATCCATTATCAGCCTGTGTGATGGCGCAATCGTCCCTTTTACATGACGTGCCTCGGATATTTGCCCCATGTAATAATAAGGAAATACCACCACCGGCGAAAGAGCCGCCGCCGCTTTCGCTACCTCAGTAACGATGAACATATCCGTCCCCAGCGGTAAATGGTCGCCGTGTTTTTCCAGTACTCCCATCGGCAACACGCAAACACCCTCGCTTTTATCAACCCAATCCCCGAACTCACGGGCATTCAAATTTTCCCACAACATTTTTGCTCCTTTCCATCAAGCACTACCACTTAGCAAAGTGTACCACATTTGTACGAAAAATGGAAATTAAATCTTACAAATATTCCATTCTTCCCTGCTTCAAAAGTTCCTCTGATATCTCACGTACACTTTGGGCTTTGTCTTTGTGACATACCATGATGGCATCTTCTGCCTCGACAATTATCAAATCCTCAACCCCCAGTGTGGCAATCAGCTTGCTCTTGGCATAAAGAACGCAGTTTTGGGTGTCAATCATAAGCTGCTCACGATTGCTGATATTGCCATGTTGGTCTTGGGGGTAAAAAGTCTCCAAGGCATCCCAACTACCGACATCGCTCCAATCGAAGTCACTTTCCACCACGGTAACACCAGCGGCACGTTCCATGATTCCGTAATCAATGGAAATTTTGGGTATCGTCGGATAAATGGCGGCGATTACTTCTGCTTCCCTGTCCGTCAAAAGTGCCGCTTCTATTTCCATCAGCTTTCGCCGGACATCAGGCAAGAGTTCTTCAAAATAACGCAGTATCGTCGAAGCCCGCCAGATGAACATGCCGCTGTTCCACAAATAACCACCCTCCTGCAAATATCGACGGGCAGTCGTGATGTCAGGTTTTTCGACAAACTCGGTCACTTCATGATGGCGGATGTCTTCATTTTCGGGATTATACTTGATATAGCCATAACCAACAGCGGGAAAAGATGGACGGATACCGATAGTAATAAGGCGGTCAGTTTGGGTGGCGAGTGCAATCGCCCTTTGCAAGGTTTGGTTGAAGCCATCGACATTCTTGATATGATGGTCAGCGGCAATGATACACATGATACCATCGCCATGCTTTTTACATATTTCGATGGCGGCATAACCGATACACGCCGCTGTATTGCGGGCGGCAGGTTCGGCAAGAATGTGAGCGGGAGTAATAACCCCGGCGGTAGCTTCCTGTACGAGCGGTACTTGATTGACATTGGTGACAACGAAGATATCGGCAGCAGCAATCGACGGCAACAGCCGTTCGATTGCTTCATTGATCATCAGATCATCCCCGGTTAGATTGAGGAACTGTTTTGGCAACTCCTGACGAGAAAGAGGCCAAAACCTCGTCCCCCCGCCACCTGCCATGATTACACCATAGTTTTTCATTTACTGCCCTCCTAAAGAGGATTGTCGTATTATATGTAAATATTGCTTTATTCTGTCAGTATATTAGACTACATCAGCGGGAAATGCTTGATTTCATCAAGCAGTCCCTTGTGAGACGTCGTTACTTAGCTTCTGACCTCATATCTCCTCATGAGGACAGGAGCTTATGTAACGCAACGTCGAACACGGAGCGCAAGCGTGACTGCGGATGAAATACAAGACATTTCTTGCTGATGTGCGACTTGTTAATCCCCACACCCACTGCTACAAGGATGTTTTCTGTCAAGGTGGTAATTGAATGAAACACAGAAAGGTTTATTCTTGAACAAATATAGTTGCTCTTTTTCTGCGTATAGCTATCACTCGCTCCACCTCATCCACCATCTCACTAAGCTCACTCTTTATGCGCTTACCCCAAAAACGTAATACAACATAGCCTTCCACTTCGAGTTGTTCAGTCACCTCTCTGTCGCGCTCCATATTTCGCTCAATCTTAGGAATCCAAAAATCCTGCTTGCTTTTAAAATCCGATTTTCGGTTCTCCCAATCGTACCCGTGCCAAAATTCAGAGTCGCAAAATATCGCTATCTTTTCCTTTACAAAAACAATATCCGGGCATCCAAATACCTTTGAATAATTTTTTCTATAGCGATATCCTTTACTAAAAAGAGCGCGGCGGAGAATTACCTCTATCTGAGAATCTTTGTTTTTTACAGCCTTCATGTTACGGCGACGTTGTTCCGGTGTGTGCTTATCCATATCATTCAAACCTCTTCAAACATTTGCCGTTTTACAACAATAGCACAATGTAAATTTGCCACAATATTAAAGAAAAGTCAACTATAAACACAGAATAATAAATAAATAATAAATAAAAAGTAAATAAAAACATTCCCTCTCAACAAAAACAATGTGAAAAGGCGAACGGCACAACGTTAAAGATTTGGTTTAATTTAGCTTTCGAAAATGGCTTCGAAAATGGCTTCGAAAATGAAGGTTATATCTATACAAAAAAGCTTTGATGTGCTATAATACTAGTCACTAGGAGAGCGTATAAATATGTCAAAACTTTCATCAATAGATTTATTTGCGGGCATCGGGGGAATCAGATTAGGCTTTGAAAATGCGTTTGGAAGCGGAATACAAACGGTTTTTGCGAGCGAATGGGACGAACACGCTGTAAAGACATACAAGGCAAATTTCAAGAGCAAATTTGAGGTTGCCGGGGACATAACAACGATTGATGAAAAAGAAATCCCTTCCTTTGATATTTGTCTAGCAGGCTTCCCGTGTCAGGCCTTTAGCTTGGCAGGGCAACGTAAAGGATTTAAAGATGACTACAAGGGGAAGGCGCGAGGAACATTGTTTTTTGACGTTGTTAGAATATGCTCCTACCATAAACCCAAAGTTGTTTTTTGTGAAAATGTAAAGGGATTAACCATCCACGATAAAGGAAAAACGTATAATATTATCAAAAAAACTCTCGAAGAAATAGGGTACAAAGTACATGAACATGTTTTAAACAGCAGAGATTTCGGAGTTCCTCAGAACAGAGAACGAATTTATATCGTTGCATTTAGAAATGATATTGATTCATCCAACTTCTCGTTTCCCCAACCAACTGATGAAAGTAAGCGCATAAAGGACATTGTTGAAGAAAATCCCGTGTCTGTTAAGTATTATTTAAGTACGGTATACATGGAAACACTTCGAAGGCACAGGGCTCGTCACGAAGCGAAAGGGAACGGTTTCGGATATGAAATTCGCAAAGAAGATGATGTGGCGGGAGCTATTGTTTGTGGTGGAATGGGACGGGAGCGTAATCTAATTATTGACCACAGGCTGACTGATTTTACGCCTAAGACTCACATAAAAGGAGAAGTGAATCGTGAGGGTATTCGCAAAATGACTCCACGCGAGTGGGCAAGGTTACAAGGATTTCCGGATGATTTTGTGTTGCCCCTTGCAGATGTTCATTTATACAAACAATTGGGGAACAGCGTGACGGTGTCGGTTATTGAAACAATCGCAAATCAAATCAAGGAGGTACTTGAAAGTGCCGATAACAGGGAACAAAGGGGAATGGTCGGAAGTTTATGTTCTGTTTAAACTTCTTGCAGACGGCAAATTATTTGTTGCGGCAGACGAAAATTTAAGTAAAAATGACGATGCGTATTATGAAATACTAAAAGTGTTTCGCAAAGAAAATGTTGGAGACTTAATATTCGCCTACGATGATGAAGCAGAACATGTAAAAATCGTTCTCGAAAGAAACAATGAGCTTCTTATTCTTGTGCCACGCAAGGAATTTAAGGATAGTGCGTCTCGGTTGCTCTATGACATTTTATCTATGAAATCACCGGCATTCTCAAATAGAATGACAGAGGAGTTTTTGGAAAAATTACATTGCAGTAAACTCAAAGCACCTGCCTCTAAAAAAACAGATATTAAAGTTCAAATTTATGATGTCAGAGCAAACCTTAATCCGGTGTTGGGATTCAGCATAAAATCCCGTTTAGGTAGTCCGTCAACCCTTCTGAACGCAAGCAATACAAATATTACATACCGTGTTTCCGGAGCAGTAACAGATTATATTAAGGATTCCTTTAATCACTTAAAACGATTTCAAGACCGATTTGATTTATTGTTTAACGCAAGATGCGGTGTTGAGTATGAAAAAATTGATAATGAGGTTTTCAGAAACAACCTTTTGTTGATAGACTCTCGGCTTCCCGAACTGACAGCATCATTGCTTGTGGAATACTATGCTTTCGGAAACAGAGCTGTTGTAGACGCAATCAAAAGCTTAAAGGATAAAAACCCGTTGAAGTATGATATAGCGGTGCATCCATTTTATGAGTACAAATTTCAAAAATTGCTTTCGGAAGTCGCACTCGGAATGACTCCTTCTAAACCGTGGACAGGAAAGGCAGATGCGACAGGCGGTTATATTATTGTAAAGGAAGATGGTGAAATTGTATGTTACCATCTATATAACCGTAATGAGTTTGACGAGTATCTGCTCAACAACACTTGTTTTGAAACTCCGAGTACCTCTCGTCATGGTTTTGGAAAAATGTACAAAGAGAATGGCGAGTACTTCGTAAAACTTAACATTCAGATAAGATTTATGAAATAAGCCTCTTCTATAAAAATTCTTGCGTAGTCGGTTTTGCTTTTCCCGGCAACAATCAATAGTTTGAACAAACGCACGTAATTACAAGCATTTGCCTATATGCTTTTTCAGTGCAAAAACATGCTAAAAATCTATTTTTTAGTGAATCTCACAAGGTGTATCAATAATGTTTAGAACAAATTTTACAGGAGGTATAGGTATTTGAAAGATATCACAGTAGGTTCCTTGTTTGCAGGAATCGGGGGTATTGATTTGGCGTTTGAACTCGAAGGCGCAAAAGTGACTTGGGCGAACGAAATTGATTTTGTTGCCGGTGAGGTTTATAGACATAATTTTAAGTCGATTCTAGTCAATGAAGACATACGAAATATAGATTCAGCAAAAGTTCCCGACATAGATATACTTACGGCTGGATTTCCCTGCCAACCTTTTTCGATCATGGGAAAACAGCGGGGGTTTGCCGATTCTCGCGGCAATCTGTTTTTTGAAATAGCAAGAATCATAAAAGATAAGCGTCCAAGTGTGATTTTTCTTGAAAATGTTAAAAATCTTGTTGCACATGATAATGGGCGTACATTTAAAAAAATTTATCACACGCTTGCAGAGCTTGGATATGCAATAAAGTATCAGGTTTTGAATGCTACACAACATGGAAACCTACCCCAAGAGCGCTCCCGAATATTCGTTGTTGCATTTAGAAATATCAGCCTAATCCACCAGTTCTCTTTTCCGAAAGAGATAGCACTTACAAAAAGCATAAATGATGTTATCAGTCGCAAAGAGAAGAAGCATGATTTTTATTACTATAATCCTTCCTGTCGATATTACGACAAATTGAATGAGCAAATATGTGATAAAAAGAACATATATCGAATTGATGATAGCGGTATTGCAAAGCGCGCTTGGGAAATCAGCCCTACTCTAAAAGCCAATATGGGAACATATCCGGATCGAGTTCCGCTTATACGTGATGATTTCGGAATCAGAAAACTTACGCCTTATGAGTGCTTGGCATTACAGGGCTTCCCGGAAAGTTATTATTTGCCGAGACTGCCTATTGATGGCATATACAAGGCAATCGGCAATACTGTTGCTGTGCCGGTTGTTCAGAGAATTGCTCGAAATATCATTGTTGCAGCAACTCATCTCTAAAAAATCATGCAATTTACAACCTCTTCACGCCTTGTGCCGATGCGTACTGATTCTATAGGTCAAGCAAGGCAGACATATATACCTTTCGGTATATCTCGTCTGCCTGCTTACTGGGCTTCTGACCCTTAAATTCCACCCACTACAACCTCGCCTCACCAACATTCTCCACAAACCACTCATAAGCACGGCGGACACCATCAGCCAATCCAACTGTATGCTTCCAACCAAGAGCATGAAGCCGGGTTACATCAGTCAGTTTGCGCGGCGTACCATCAGGCATTTCTTTGTTCCAAACTACCTCACCGTCAAAACCCGTCGTCACCTTTACTATCTCAGCCAACTCACGAATCGTAACCTCTTCCCCTGTCCCGATATTGACATGCTCCTCACCGTTATAGTTTTCCAACAGAAAGACACAGGCATCCGCCATATCATCGACATAAAGAAACTCACGAAGCGGCGACCCGCTGCCCCATATCTCCACCTCAGCCGCTCCCCCTAGCTTCGCCTCGTGAAACTTACGGATCAAAGCCGGTAGGACATGCGAGTTTTTCAAATCATAATTATCATGAGGCCCATAAAGATTAGTCGGCATACAACTGATGAAGTTACTTCCATATTGACGTTTATAGTATTGACACATTTTGAGCCCGGCAATCTTGGCAATTGCGTAGGCTTCATTGGTTTCTTCAAGTAACCCGGTCAGTAACGCCGCCTCCTTGATCGGTTGCGGAGCCAACTTCGGGTAGATACAAGTACTGCCGAGGAAAAGCAACTTCTTCACCCCTGACAGATACGCACCATGAATGACATTTAACTGGATTTGAAGGTTTTGATATGAAAACTCTGCCGGCAGGGTATTGTTGGCATTGATACCACCCACCTTGGCAGCCGCCAATATCACGACATCAGGACACTCTGCTTCTAAAAATGAAAATACTGCTGCCTGATTTAGTAAATCCAGTTCCTCAAGCGAACGACCAACAATATTTTCATATCCCTTACGCTTTAGGTCACGGACAATCGCACTCCCGACCAAACCAAGGTGTCCGGCGACATAAATTTTGTCATTTTTGTTAATCTCTTTTACTTTTTCTGCCACACAAACCCCCCGGATAGTAGTTACTTCTCTACCAATTATCTCTCTATTTCTTTCTTTCCTTATACTCTGTCGGCGTAATCCCGGCTATCGCCAGCATATCCGCTTCCATCATCATCGCTACCAAACCTTTGAAATCGACTGTCCGCTTCCAACCCAGCTCTTTTTCTGCTTTCGCCGGATTTCCTAACAAATACTCAACTTCTGCCGGACGGTAAAACTCGGGATTGACATCAACCAGCAACTTCCCGCTCTCTTGATCATATCCTTTTTCGAGAAGACCCTCACCCTCCCAACGGATTTTGATTCCTACTTCTGCAAAAGCAGCCTCAGTAAACTCCCTAACCGTATGCCCCTCATTGGTGGCAAGGACATAGTCATCGGCTTTGTCCTGACGGAGCATCAACCACATTCCCTCAACATAATCTCCGGCAAAACCCCAATCGCGCATCGCATTCATGTTGCCAAGTGACAGTTTTTCCTGTGTTCCTGCCAACATTTTCGCAATCGCTATGGTTATTTTGCGGGTGACGAAATTCTCCCCCCGCCTCGGTGATTCATGATTGAATAAAATGCCGTTGCAGGCATACATATCATACGATTCCCGGTAATTGACCGTCACCCAATATGAATAAACCTTTGCTGCCCCATACGGACTCTTGGGATAAAAAGGAGTCTTTTCATGTTGGGGAGCTGTTTCCTCGAACCCGCCATACAACTCTGATGTTGAAGCTTGATAAAAACGGCAGTTGCCGCCATTGACCCTTACTGCCTCCAATAATTTGAGAGTGCTGACTCCGGTTGCCTCGGCAGTATACTCAGGAACCTCAAAGGAAATCCCGACATGGGACTGTGCCGCCAGATTGTAGACTTCGGTGGGACGGATATCAGCCACTAGGCGCATCAAATTACTGCTGTCGGTGACATCAGCAAAATGAAGAAAGAACTTTACCTTGTGATAATCAGAGCGGATAATGTGTTCGATTCTCTCCGTGTTCAAGGTGGAATGACGGCGTACCAACCCATGTACATCATAACCCTTTGCCAAAAGAAACTCCGTCAGATACGAACCATCCTGACCTGTTATTCCTGTAATCAATGCCACGTTTTTCATCTTTATCCCTCTCCGGCTTATCACGCCCTATTTGAGAACATTCACCACGACCAATCCCGTCGCGACCCCGGTGATAGCACCTGCCAATACCTGAATCGGCGTATGACCGACAAATTCCTTTAACTTTTCGCTGACCGGAAGTTTCTCCCCCATCTTACCAAGGAACTCCATCATTTCATTGATCATTTTCGCTTGGTTGCCACTCTGGCGGCGGATTCCCATCGCATCATGCATGACGATGAACGCCAGTACCATTGCAAATCCAAACTCAAACCCGCTTGCGCCATAGTGATATCCCGTTGCCGTCAACAAAGCGCACACCGTCGCCGCATGGGAACTAGGCATCCCACCGCTGCCAAGCAACCGTCCCCAATCAAGCTCTCCGCTGACAAACCAATATGTTATCGTCTTGGAAATCTGAGCAATCGTCCATGCCGCAAATGCGGAAACGAAGATTGGATTAACGACTAAATCTGCCAAAAAACTCATTTGCTTGTCCTTACTTTTCTAAGTGTTTTTTAAGTGTTCTTTTAGGGCATCATGCCAATAGGCAAAACGATAACCGCCGATAAGCTCCAGCATATAGTTTCGCAGAACCGAATACGCCGGGCGTTTCGCCGCCGTCTTATATTCTGCGGTGCTAATCCGCTCCACTTCCATCTTCAATCCCATCAGCCGATAGGTAGCCTCTGCCAAGTCCGCCCAACTACATTCCCCGGCACAAGTGCCATGATAGAGACCATATTCATCTGTTGGCAAAAGCCACGCTATTGCTCGTGCCAATTCAACGGCGCTAGTCGGTGTTCCTATCTGGTCGGCAACCACTTGAACTACCTTTTTTTCCTTACTCAGCCTAAGCATAGTCCTGACGAAATTTGCTCCTTCACCGTATAGCCATGCTGTGCGGACGATGAAGTATTGATCGGCAAACTCCTTGACGAAGTTCTCACCCGCCAACTTCGATGCACCATATACGCCGATAGGCCCGGTCGGGTCAAACTCGGTATATGGCATGTTGCCGCGACCGTCAAAAACATAGTCTGTCGAGATATGGACGAGCTTTGCCTTTGCTTCCCGTGCCGCCATTGCCAGATTGCGAGTGCCAATGGCATTGATACGATAAGCGTTTTCCATGTCTTCTTCGCATTTGTCCACTGCCGTATAAGCAGCGCAATTGATGATACCATACGGCTTCGTCTCACGCACCAAAGCCAACACTGCTGATACATCGGTAATATCAAGCTCTGCCACATCAGTATTTATCAACTGATAATGCTCTGCCAGTATCTGTTTGATTGCTCTTCCCAGTTGTCCGTGACAGCCTGTCACGACTACTTTTTTTGCCATTTAATCACCAGACCCTTGTGCCATCGATCATAAACGTATCACCATCTTGAATAATTAGTATCATTGTTTTCCCGGTGTTCATTTCTATTTCACTGCGTTTGTCGTCCAAGAAACGTGTTGCTCCGTAATCGGAAGTCTTTTCCCAGGAAATACGGATGCCTTTGCCGCCGGTGAAATACCAGCCATCACGAGTAGTGTCATGACATTGAAACACCAGATAACCCTGACGGTCACGCTGCTCGTAATACGTGTTTTGCACGATGATGTTCTTGAATGACAACTGCTCCCCATTCATCAAGTCGATATGCGGGCCTGCGTTTTCACCTGCCAGATGTTGGAAGCGGTCATAAAGTCCGGTTTCTTCATTATAAACAAAATAGCAATTAGTAACCGGATAAGTTGGCGACATATCAATCACCTGTGCATCAACCGCATTGATATATTGCTCCAGTGTGTTCGCCCACCCGGGAGCGGCGAAATTGAAATGCTTCTCGGCAATCCGTCCCTCACGGTATGATAATAGATAGTCGTGGGTAGTTGCCGCATTAACTATTCGTCCTGTATTCGTAAAGGCATTGTCCACTTGATTCTTGGCAACATCACGAAATGAGGCGGGAGCATATTGTAAGCAATCTATATTGTGGGTGGTATCCCTGCCAAGGATAGTGTCACAGTATATGGTCGCTCCATAATGGATAAAAAGTGCATCCCATTCAAACGCCCAATAGACGAAATAATCGCGGGTACTGCGGATATTACCGATTTTGTCAAAGTCGTCCCAGTTTTCCCATATCCCCATCAGGCGGGTCATACTGCCCTCAACGGTACATTCATATAGAACCGAAGCCTGTGACAATCCGTACTGGCTGGCAGTCCGTGAGTTGGGGACAATTACAGCAATCGGTCGTGTTGCCGCTGCCTCTTCCCAAATCCACTCATTGGTAATCCGACTGCGTACCATCCCCGGGTAAGGCGAAGTCTCGGATTCATGGTCGATAGGGTCAAGGATGGGAGGAGTGATGTCATCTCCATCTCCATTGACCGGGTCGGTCAACGAAGGGTCGTCAGGAGGAATAATATCAATTGAACCCGTGCCATTATTCGGTACAGGGTCAGGTTCACTACCGTTGCTACAGGCACGAATAGTAAAGAAAGCAATCACCACCATTAACAATACGGAAATAGTCATGATTACTGTCGTCGAATGTCTGTTTTTTGGTTTGTTTTCATTCATTTATCTTGATTCCCAAGCGGTTAATCGCTGAAAAAACCGCACGAATGGAAGCACGGGTAATATTAGAGCTAACCCCGACCCCATATGTTACTTCACCAGTATCAGCATTGAGTAAATGGATATATGCCGCTGCCTGAGACCCGGAACCGCTTTGCAGGGCATGTTGTTCAAAGTCGAGTACTTTCATCCTCACATCGGTAAGCTCTTGAAACCCGCGTTTCACGGCATCAATCGGCCCGTTACCCACCGACATCAACGTATTCTCCACGCCATTGTAAGTATATGTTACATAAATCCTCGTGTCGAGTTCTGTTTCCACATCATTTTCCGCAGAAAAATCATCAACCTTTAGCTTACGGAAATGGAATGGCGATTTTCGATCAAGGTAATTCGCCTTAAAAGTAGCCATAATTTGCTCGGGCGGCACTTCACCCTGCTGTTCAGAAATCTCCTTGATTACCTGTGAAAACTCCTTGTGCATCGCCTTGGGTAACTTGAAGCCAAAATAGGTATCGAGGATGTATGCTACCCCGCCTTTGCCCGACTGTGAATTGATACGCACGATCGGCTCGTACTCACGCCCGATGTCAACAGGGTCTATCGGCAGATACGGCACTTGCCAAAAACGGTTATTCCGCGTCCGCATTGCGGCTACGCCCTTGTTGATGGCATCTTGATGTGAGCCGGAAAAAGCGGTAAAAACCAATTTTCCTGCATATGGATGGCGGGGATGAATGGGAAGCTTGCAGCAGCGTTCATAGATTTCTATGATGTCATTGATGTGACCCAGTTGCAACTTGGGGTCTATTCCTTGGGAAAACATATTGTACGCCAGATTCAAGATATCAACATTACCCGTCCGCTCACCGTTGCCGAACAAAGTTCCTTCGATACGATCTGCACCCGCCAACAATGCCATCTCTGCTGTTGCCACACCTGTACCGCGATCATTATGAGGATGAACGCTCAATATCAGTGATTCCCGATTCTCAAAACGGCGGTTCATCCACTCTATCCGATCGGCAAATACATTCGGTGTTGTCATTTCTATTGTCGAGGGAAGATTGATAATCAGCGGATTCTCAGGGGTTGGATTCCATTCACGCTGTACTGCCGTGCATATTTCCAAAGCAAAATCCAGCTCTGTTCCTGTGAAACTCTCCGGTGAATATTCAAGGAAAACATGACCCGGAAACTTCTTCACCCACTCCTTGACCATCTTTACGCCATTTACGGCAATATCAATAATTCCCTGCTCATTTTTGTTGAAAACGACGTCTCGTTGCAGCGTCGAGGTTGAGTTATAAATATGGATAATGACTTCATCCAAACCCTCTACCGCCGCAAATGTACGGTCAATCAAATCCTGACGGCATTGTACCAATACCTGGAGCTTGATTCCCGGTGGCACCAGCTTACGTTCAATCAATTGCCGCACGAAATCGAACTCTATCTGACTGGCGGCAGGAAAGCCCACTTCTATTTCCCTAAACCCCAGCTCCACCAGAAACTGGAACAGCTCAATTTTTTCCGCCACACCCATTGGCTCAATCAACGCTTGGTTGCCATCGCGCAAATCAACGCTACACCAAATCGGTGCTTTCTTGATTTCATTGTTTACCCATGTCCGTTGCGGGAATTTGAGAACAGGAACCCGCATATATCGTCGATAATTCATTTTTCCTCACATAATATTATCCGATGAAAACATTGCTTCCGGCTTACATTACTCGCCCAAGCCGTTGTTCACCGCTTCTACCAAAACCGCAAGTGCCAGTTCTTCGTCTTCACCATCGCAGACGAGTTCAATTTCATCACCACATTTCACACATGCTCCCAAAACAGACAGAACGCTTTTTACGTTGGCTGTGTTTTGGCGAAATTCAAAGGTAATGATTGATTTGAATCGCATCGCTTCCTTACAAAGAAAACCCGCCGGCCGTAAATGTAATCCTGTTGGATTCTTGATAGTCACTTTCTTTCTCACCATTTTTGATGTCCTCCGCAGTTATTTTATGTCAAAACATAATATTCTGAATCAGCTCCGCCAATGCCTTGGCATCGGCATGGATTTCTTTTTTGTTCTTACCCTCAATCATGACCCGTACCAATGGTTCTGTTCCTGACGGTCTGACCAGAACCCGCCCCTCATCGGCGTATTTTTTGTCCAAGGCTTCTATCTGCTCGGCTATCTCGGGATAGTCCATGAAGCGGTCTTTTTTGTGGTTAAAAACGCGGGCATTACATAGTGACTGCGGCAAAACCGTCATCACCTGTCGCAAAACCGATAGCGGTTTACTTGTGTTGACCATCACCCGCAATAAATGCAGCGCACTTATCAAGCCATCACCCAGAGTAGCATCGTCCATGAAAATTATATGCCCTGACTGTTCGCCGCCAAGATTCGCTCCCAGCTCGCACATCTTTTCCAGAACATAGCGATCGCCTACCTTGGTCTGCTCGATTTTGATTTTGTTTTCTTTTCCCATGATGATGAAACCCATATTACTCATCACCGTAGCGACAATGGTATCGTTTTTCAGCTCACCCCGCTCTTTCATATATGTGCCGATAATCGCCATGATTAGGTCGCCGCAGAGGATTTCGCCTTTTTCATCAACTGCCAACATCCGGTCGGCATCACCGTCAAAGGCGAGACCGAGTTGGGCTTTCTCAAAAACCACCCGTGCCTGAAGCTCTTCCATGTGGGTCGAACCGCAATTGGCATTGATATTCGTGCCGTCAGGATTGGTATGGATGGCGATTACCTCTGCCCCCAGTTCTTTGAGGGCTTCCACGGAAGTATAAAAGCTCGCTCCCTCAGCACAATCTATCACTATCCGCAGTCCCGACAAGTCGGAGTTGACCCTGTGAATGGCATAATTGACATATTCCTCACGCGCATCATAACGATACTTGATTTTGCCAACCCTTGCTCCGACGGGGAGCTTGATTTTTCCCATCCCCTCACGCATGACGTTTTCGATTTCATCTTCCAGTTCATCCGGCAGCTTGAAACCGCTGCCATCAAAGAACTTGAAACCATTGAACTCCATCGTATTATGCGAGGCAGTAATGGACACCCCCGCATCGACTTTGTATTTTCTCGTCAAATAAGCAAGGGCAGGAGTCGGTACTACCCCTACATAAATGGCATTGGCACCAACTGAGCAAATCCCCGCCATTAAGGCGCTGGCAAGCATATCGCTGGAGATACGTGTATCACACCCGACCATAATTGTCGGGCGGTTATAGCCGTTTTTGTTGGCAAGGACGTGTGCGCCCGCTTGCCCCAGTTGTAATGCCAGAAGCGGTGTCAGTTCATCATTGGCAATACCACGGATGCCATCAGTTCCAAACATTTTTCCCACTACATCATTACCTTTCATCAATAGCCCCCTATCGGGCTAATGTTCATCCATACCGTCACCACATTGGCGACGTTGATATCGTTACCCATATTGATTGTCACCGGTAACTCATAATATCCTTGTGTCAGTTGGTTTATCCCTCTGCTTCCCATCCAAGCAGCGATATCAATGTCCCCATACACTTCTTCTTCCTCAATCAGATTCAGATCACGTCTGAGTCCCACGAGGATAAAAGGAGATGTTTCGGTAAAATCAAGGAAGCTTGCTTGGAAGCCGGAGGGCATATTGAGGATTCGTAACCGTTCTTCGGGCAGGGAAATATTTCTGCTAACCTCTGCTTCCACGCCCACAGTTATCATGACGATATGGTCACTCATATCCACCAAGCGGACTCCGTGCGGCAAATATGCGTTAATATCGATCTCGGCAACAAACAATTCTGTACTGTCGCTGATATCAACCCGCTCCGGCGAAATGATAATTTCATTTATATTGCGGATGGCATTGGAGCTTCCCGCTATCAAAATCTCGCTATGACTAATCGACTGTATCCCGTTGCGACGAAAACCCTGGGGAGGATTGCCGCTGACAGAATAAGAAATCGGTATCGTCTTGGTCTCGAGGATCGGCACTCTGAACGAAGTATTACTGATGTCTTGATTAATACGATCGGAAACGACCCTGTTCCCCTCTACATCATAAAGATAAACCGGGGCAGTAGTACTGATATCGCTGACGAAACCGGTAATATCCACCCGGGCGGCGGCATATGAAATACTATTGATAATTGATTCCGGTCCGTTGATATTGATACTATTGGGGTCGATGCTGATATCGCCTTGCAGATACCCCTCGGTAATCGTACCCTCGGTCATCGCCCGAATCGGGAATCTACGCTCCCGTTTGTCTTCTATGCTCAGCTTCAAGATGGTGGAGCTGCCATCGATATCACTAATTTCTGCCGCAGTAAAATTGTTGACACCAAGGGTAATCGCTACCGTATCCAGACTGCTAATGAAATTGATATCTGCTTGAGCTACGATATTGGCATGGGTAATCATGCTGATGACCGAACGGGGCGCACGAACGGTGACACGGTCAATAACGTCAGTATTTTCCAACACCGCAAAAACACGGTTGGAATCTTCGATAATATGTCCATTAAGAATCCGCACCGGAACATTATCATATGTCCGGGTATCAAGCGGGTCATTCAAATTCGTCACTACTGTCCACATTACGGCAGCAAAAACTAACGAACCTATTTTTAGACCGATATTGTTAGTCCATTTCCTGCCTTTCATCTTTTACCCTCACTCGCTTCCCGCTTGACAGCCTTATCGTTACTTTTCGCTTTACGGCGAGTCTTTTTCTCTTCATCACGCTTGTCTTGAATCAGCATCAACTGCTTCCTCATTCCATCACCGTCAAAACCACGCTTGATTTCATCCTTGTAAGCAATGCTGATACAACCGTTTTCTTCCGAAACGATTATCGTCATCGAATCCGTCTCTTCCGACATCCCGATGGCGGCACGGTGTCTAGTCCCTAGGTCTTTGCCCAACTGCGGATTGTCAGAAAGCGGCAGATAACAAGTAGCAGCAATAATACGATTGCCGCGAATCAATACTGCCCCGTCATGCAGGGGTGTATTATGTTCAAAGATATTGATTAGCAGCTCACTGGTGACTATCGCATCAATATCTATGCCCGTCTTTTCGTAATCAATCAAATAATCGTTTTGTTCCACGACAATCAACGCTCCCGTCCGATCCCTGCTCATTTCCAGACAAGCCTTGGTAATCTCATTGACAGTACGGTCGGTAAAACGTCCTGTTTCTTGCTTGGCGGTGTCAAATGACAACATTGATGTGAGTATGTTTTTGCGCCCTAATTGTTCTAAGGCACGGCGTAACTCCGGTTGCAGGATTACGACAATAGCTATTACTGCCACTGAGATAACATTTTGCACTATCCACAGGATCGTACTCATACTAAATATTGCCGCCACCAAAATAAAGATGGCAATCACGATGACCCCCCGCAGCAGCGACCATGCCCTCGTGGTCTTGATCCAAACCATCAGCGAATATGCCAAAAAAGAGATAATCAAAATTTCCACGATATCAGTAAACTTGATATAGTGGGGGATGGTGATAAGGTCATTATTCAAGATGTTTTGCCACAAGTCCAAAAAGAACTGCATTTCTACCTCTTTACATACCCTTGGTTATCATTAACATGTATATCAGCATGAAATGTTATCCATTACCATACTCTAACTATTTATGCTTCCTCTTCCTTACTCCGCCTCGTAT
Source organism: Lachnospiraceae bacterium (assembly GCA_031280955.1). Classification (GTDB taxonomy): domain Bacteria; phylum Bacillota; class Clostridia; order Lachnospirales; family Lachnospiraceae; genus UBA935. The sequence goes on along the minus strand of JAITGA010000003.1, from coordinate 78,452 downwards.
GAATCTTCCTCACCTTTCGTGAAGGGGCGGCAACCGTCACTTTCGGTACAGCCTTGACATAGTAATAATAATCATCGTCCTCAAACTGAACCTTTTCAGTACTGTTATAGTCTACATGGAAAACGAAAAACTCAATTACTTTGGCGATACCAATCGAAATAATCATCCCGAACACCGCTCCCCCCACGCCTACGGGGACATCCCAGATTAGATCGCCCAACAACAAAATCAGGATATGTACCAACCCTCCCGTAACCATTGCGATAAGCCAGTTATGGGTAATCGGCAAGCGGCGGATAAAATATATAACTATGATCGTAACCGAAAAAGCGGCTGTCATCACCAACATCTCTTGGCTATCGAGAATACCGTCGATGATAAAGCGAAACCTGACCGCCATATCATCGGCTGCCATCGCTGTCACTGTAGTAATGTTGGCAGTAATATAACTTACTGAGTAATATGCCACCACCCCACAGATAGCTGAGACAATCGAAAGTGGAGTCCCCAACAGTCCCAACATCAGTGGTATCACGTAAGGGATGTTGAGGGAAAAGCAAATCGGTGTCAAAAGTACTGCCAGCGTATCCCGTGGTGAGAAGCGGAAAAAGAGCAGGAAAAGCAACAAAAATATCGCCAACACCACTGCCGCACACTCCAATGACACCACATACATATGGGCGACGACGAAGCCGGCGACCATAATCACCATAAAGTTGGGTGGCATGAACGAGCAAGTCAAAGCGGCAACGAAAACCACCGCCGTACTATTGAGCCTGTCCATATAACCTGTCGCACCATTGGCAAACTGCAAGACGATGTATGCCAATGCAAATTTTGCTAGTGGCTGTAAATAAACCTCATATCTCGCAACATAATACTTGATATATTGTTTTATTACCAGAAGCCGTGTCATTTACTCGAAGCCTCGCCCTCATTGTTTATCATTTGTGACAGTTTGCGTAAATTTCTGTTATAGTTCAGTAATCCTTTTCGTGCCTTGTGATGACGATAGGAATAAATCATGTAAGTCAGGGCGCAATAAGCAATTATTGCAATCAAATAATATCTTAGCATCTCCCTGCCGATTTCTAGCAAGTCCATTTGATACACATCAAGCATCAAATCCTCGAAATGATAAAATATATACACACCAAGAATAATACCACTTGCAAGTGTCACGGAGATTATAGATTTGAGCAGTTGAAAGCCGATATAATCGCCGCGAAAATAACTGCCAATGGTTACGTTAAGCTTGCCCGGCCCTTTTTCATATACCGCCAGTTTCGTCATCAAAATTACACGCTCTTCGTTTACCACTTTTTCATTCCTAGCACGTTGGCAGCAACACTATCATTACGTTTACATAAAGAAGTGTTCGCTGCTATAAGAAGCGCATTTTGTCTCTGTCTGACTGCTTCTTCTTCGGTTCTTCCTTTATCGGCTCTTTTTTGTATACGTTGCCGAGGGTGTTTGCCATATCCGCTTTGCATTTGTCACAATAGACTCCGGCGCGAATCATTTCTCCACATTTCTCACAAGAGACGCGAATCGGTGAGTCTTCTGCGAACTGTAGGCGTTCCTCTCTAATCCATTGGTTAATCTGATTAACCTCGACCTCGCAGTCTTCAGAAACCTGATGGATATTGGCTCCGCGATGATCCTGAATGTATTTTTTCACTTCCTGGAACTTCTTTTCCTTTGCATCTTTGCACAGCGGGCAAACAGGGGGTCCGTAGACGTAGTTGAAGAGCTTCTTGCAGACCCGGCAATTACGTACATTCATAGCTTCCTCCATTTAAGTGTCTTACAAGTATCTTGTAAGCCTCTTGGTCGAATCATCCTTTTCCAATCGACAACGCAACAAAATAAATCCTGTTGACTCCCATCAGCCGTAATTCCCTGGCAATTGCATCAATCGTACTGCCGGTTGTGAATATGTCGTCAACAATCATTACTGTACCTAATTTTACATCATTTTCCATAAGATTGAAAGCACTTTTTAAACTATCTTGTCTTTCTTCCAAATTCATGTTTTTGAGCGGCGCAGTAGCATGGACACGAGCTACCAATTTATCGGCAACCGGGATGCCCAAATGGCGGGAAATCACCTTTGCCAGTACTGTTGCCTGATTGTATCCCCGCGAGCGCAGCCGCTTTTGGTGGATAGGTACCGGGATCAGACATTCAGGGTTCATCGCCAAAATATCTTTTCCGAGGATGCGGGCTATCTCTGCCCCGTAGTATTCTGCGTATTCCTGACGACCCTTATACTTGAAGCGTGAGAGCGACCCCGCTATGCATGGATATTCAAAAAGAGCCAACCCCCTGTCAAACTGGTGGCTTCTGACGGCGCAATCATGGCAAAATTCAATTGCCGCATTTTCTCCCGCCTGTGAAAGTGCTTTGCCGCATTTGAGACAAGTAGGCTCAGCAAGATATGATATCTTCGGATAACAGGCGGGACATATCAACCCTACAAGCGGCGGTGGCAGCGGGGATGGTTTATGTCTAATGATATTTAGTTTGACCGGTTCATCACAGATAGGGCAACGACGGGGAAAGAGAAGATTAAAGATCACGGATTTCTATTATCCTTTCGCATAAACTGGAATGGCGGGTATTGGGTGAGGTATTGGCTACCATAGTCGCAATAATATCCCGTGTGCCGAGAATCGCCACGAGGCGACACGCTCTCGTGACACCGGTGTAGAGAAGATTGCGGTTAAAGAGTATCCCCGGCCCGCTAAGGAGCGGCATAATGACGGCAGGGTATTCACTCCCTTGTGATTTGTGAATCGTAATCGCATAAGCCAGTTCTATTTCATCAAGCTGTGTCAAAACATACCTTACCTGCCGCTGTTCATCGTACTCAACCATCATATATCCCGTGGACAAATTTATCTCACGGATAATGCCGCAATCGCCATTGTAAATCCCATACCCCGAATCAACACAGATATTGTTCTTGCCCCGAACTTCCCACTCCAGCATATAGTTGTTCTTGATTTGCATGACCTTGTCACCAACACGGTAAAGAGTATCCCCGCTCTGATACTGGTTCTTGTCTTCTGTCGGCGGATTCAAATGCTTTTGCAAAACCTGATTGAGTACCGTTGCTCCCAGAGGCCCTTTTCGCATCGGTGTCAAAACTTGTATTTCCAAAGCCTTTGCACCGATATACGGCGGCAGCTTCTCGACAAGTAACTGAATCATATGTTTGTAAATGACATTGATGTCATTTCTTTCCAGAAAGAAAAAATCACGGCTTTTGTTATCAAGAATCGGATTCTCGCCATTATTGATCCGATGGGCATTGAGGACGATATCGCTTTCTTTTTCCTGACGAAAGATTTTTTTGAGTATTACCGTGGAAAAAGTCTTGCTGTCAATAATATCACGCAAAATCTGACCGGGGCCGACACTAGGGAGCTGATCAACATCGCCAACCAAAACCAACCTCGTCCCGACACTTACCGCTTTCAACAATGCCAAAAATAAGTTGATGTCAACCATCGACATTTCATCAACAATAATGATGTCTGCTTCCAAAGGATACTCTTCATTTCTTTCAAAACGAATACTGCTTATCTCATCAGTTGTCCTTTCCTGTCTGCTGTCGGGATCGCCGCCGACCTTGACTTCCAGCAAGCGGTGAATCGTCTTCGCTTCATATCCTGTCGCTTCGGTCATCCGCTTTGCCGCCCTTCCCGTCGGCGCCGCCAAGAGAATATCCCGCCCCTCTTCGGCAAAAAAGCGGATAACACTATTGATAATCGTCGTCTTCCCTGTCCCCGGCCCGCCGGAAATAATCACCACCCGCCGTAAAATGCTTTCAATTATCGCTTCCAGTTGCAGCTCATCCGACTCAATATCCTGACCGTGCAAAATCGCTTCGACCCTTTCATATATATTTTCCCTGTCAGCAGGAGTTACCAACGGAGCAGCCGCACTCAGATCAAAGAGGAGCTTGGCGCATTTTAGTTCTGAGTAATAGTAAAAAGGGTCATAAGCAAAAGGCACTCCATCACGTTTGCGGATAATGATCTTCTTGCTCATCGTCAGATTAAGCAGTTGCGGGTTGATATCATCAAGCGGGATATCGAGAATGTTTTCACAGCGTTCCAAAATCTGTTGGCTAGGCAAACAAATATGCCCATCCTGAGCCGCCTGTTGCAAAACATAAGTGATGCCACTGCGGATACGAAACTCTGAGTTCACGGAGAGTCCGGCGTTTAATGCGATTTCATCAGCGGTACGAAAACCGATGCCGCTGATATCCTCAGCCAGTTGATACGGGTTTTCCCGCATGATACGATAAAGATTGTGCTTGTATTTGTTATATATTTTGACCGACATCGCATTGGAAATGCCGTACTGTTGCAGGAAGATAAAAGCCTCCCGCATTTCCTTTTTGCCTTCCAACTGTGCGGCGATATCCTGTGCCTTACGGTTACTTATTCCATATACTTCACTAAGCCGCTCTGGTTCATCCTCAACAATACGAGCGGTGTCATCTTGAAAATGAGCGACGATACGTGCCGCCAGTTTTGCCCCTATCCCCTTGATTGCTCCTGATGCCAGATATCGCTCCATGCTGACACTGTCAGTAGGGGTCACGATACGGCAGGAAGATATCTTGAATTGCTCACCATAGACCGGATGCTCGACGAACCCGCCGTAGGCTTTAATATGGTCGCCCTCATCAATGCCGTGGATGTTGCCGGTAGCGGTAATTTCCTCGCCGTCGGCAACAAGGGTCAAAACTGTATAACCATTTTCCTTGTTTCGATAGATAATATGGTCGATATAACCGTTAATCATTTCCATCAGTTTCAACAGGCAAGCCATAGTTTCGGCGCATTTGCTCAAAAAGTTGCTGGGCGAGACCCAGTCCCTGCCGCTCGGTTGAGTCGGCGGCTATTTTCTGGATAGTCATATCACGGAAATAATCCACCAATTGTGAGGTGCTTTTGTCTTTTTCGGGAGAAAATATATCAACCGATTTTTGCATTTCCTTGAAAACCATTTCCAAAAAATACGCCTCAAATTCCTTACATGCCGCCAGTAACTCTTCGTCAGTAGAACCGACAAAGTCAGAAGTCCCAAGCGATTCCCGCAACTTGGCAGTACTGTTACTTTCGCTTGCCATGAGCATGTTATGAGCCGTTAATGCACTAATATCCATCTTTTCCCCGTATTACTGCTTACCTTTTGAGACTATTCGCCGTCTGCATCATTTCATCCGATGTTGTGATTGCCCGTGAGTTGAGTTCATAAGCACGTTGAGCAACAATCAGGTTGACCATTTCATCGGCTACATATACATTCGCACCCTCCAGATAGCCTTGGTGTAGTGAGCTGCGCCGCAGGTTGGCAGTCGTGGCTTCGTTAAGAGCGGCACCACTGGCATCCGTCACCGCAAAAAGTGAGCTGCCAATCCGCTCTAAGCCGCCGACATTGGCAAACTGCCAGACTCCGATTCTGAAGTTAGTCAGCACCATCTCGCCATCTGCACGAGGGTAGAGTATCCGTCCATTGCCATCAATAACTATATCTGATGAAACGATACCTGTTATGCCGGTGAGGACAATCGGGGCGTTGTTCGTTCCCATCACGGGATAACCCTCGCTTGTACTCAACATCAGGTTGCCGGCGGCATTGATTGCCCATGTGAAATCGCCGTTGCGGGTATAGACTGTTTCCCCGCTGGCGTTTCTGATGCCAAAGAAACCTGCGCCGTCAATCGCCACCGCAGAGGGTGAATGTGAAGCAATCCGCGCTCCTTGGCTGTGGAGATTGTTTATCGAAGAAGTGCGTACCCCCAGTCCTACCTGTGAGTTGGTTGGTTTCGGGTCGCCGTTGGCAGTCGTGGCAGGTGATTGTAGTGTTTGATAAAGAAGTGATTTAAACTGCGCCACTTGTGACTTATAACCTACTGTGTTGACATTCGATAGATTGTTGGCAATCGTGTCAACGTTTGTTTGTTGGGCGTTCATGCCGGTTGCGGCACTCCATAGACTTCTAACCATTTTTCACCTCATATCCAGTTTCGTTTATCCTAACCGTCCCAGTTGATTGGCAGCTATTTCCAAAGTTCCATCTATCGTGGTAATTACTTTTTGGTTGGTGTCAAATGCACGTTGCACGGTAATCATGTTGACCATTTCATTCACTACCGAGACATTGGCGGCTTCCAGATATCCCGAAAATACCCGCGCCGGTGCTGCCTGTTCTACTGCTCCCGCCACGGGGCGGAAGAAGTTTTCACCAAAGTGTTCCAGGTAATCATAGTTTTCAAAATCAGTAACTAGGATTTGGGCGATAATACTACCGCTTTGGAGGATTTGCCCGGCGTAATTGATGGTAGTGTCGGGGTTCAGAGGGTCTAACCTGATTCGCTGACCATTCGTACCCAAAACATAATCGCCGTCCTGAGTCACCAAATCGCCATACACATTCAAAGTAAAATTCCCATCACGGGTATACATCGTCGATGTTACCCCATTTTTGTTCGTATATTCAATGGTAAAGAAGCCTTTGTCCGACAATGCCAAATCAAAGGTGTTGTTGGTAGTCCGAAGCGGACCTTGGGAAAAATCGGTGTAGGTCTCGCCGATCATGACTCCGGGGTTGTTGATACCGATGAAGCGGGCAGTCCGCCCCTTTTCTGAGGAATCCTTTATCTTGTGGGCATACATCGCATCAAATGACTGACTGGTTGCCCCTTCTTTTTTGTAACCATTGGTGTTTACATTCGCCAGATTGTTGGTGAGGACATCCATGCGGTTTTGCTGGTTAATCATCCCGGTATATGCGGAATATAGACCTTTTACCATTGTAGATTCACCTCAACTTTCATCTTCCGGGAGCGTCAATTATCTCTGTACCCGGCGAGGAACTCAACATATTTTCCCGTGCCGACTGCCACGGCGGTCATCGGATCTTCGGCAGTCATCGTATTGATTCCTGTTTTGTCAGATATCAACTCTTCCATCCCTTGTAAGAGACTGCCGCCGCCGGTCAGGACTATGCCACGGTCAGCAATATCAGCTGCCAACTCGGGCGGGGTCTTTTCCAGTACCCCTGTTATCGCTTCGATGATTTGCATCGTCGTCTCACGCAAGGCATCTTCTGTTTCTTCGGATGATACGCTTACTGTCCTCGGTAGCCCTGATACCAGATTACGTCCCCTGACATCCATGTATTCGATTTCGGCGCGGGGGAATGCAGAACCGATTCGTATCTTGATATCTTCTGCTGTCCGTTCGCCAATCAGGAGATTGTGCTTTTTGCGCATATGGCGGGTCAGTGCTTCATCAAAATCATCACCCGCTACTTTGAGGGAAGTGCTGACGACTGTTCCCCCCAAGGATATTACTGCGATATCGGTAGTACCGCCGCCAATATCAACTATCATGTTGCCACAGGGTTTAGCAATATCTATTCCTGCGCCGATAGCGGCAGCGATTGGCTCTTCTATGATTGAGACTTCACGCGCACCCGCTTGCATGGTCGCATCTTCAACGGCTTTTTTTTCTACTTCGGTGACACCGCTTGGTACACAGACGGATATCCGTGGTTTGCGGAAGCTCCTGCGCCCCATCGCTTTCTGGATGAAGTATTTCATCATCTTCTCCGTCACCTCATAATTCGAGATAACCCCTTGACGGAGCGGTCGAACAGCGATGATATTACCGGGGGTACGCCCAAGCATGAGGCGGGCATCTTCGCCGATAGCTTTCAGTTTGTCCGTATCACGGTCAAACGCCACTACTGACGGTTCTTTCAATACGACACCCCGTCCCCTTATATATACCAATATACTGGCTGTACCCAGATCAATTCCAATGTCCGTGAATTGCATTCTTCGTTCCTCTCATCCTGTATTACTACTATGGTTTCACCAACCAGTATAAACTATCTTACAGGAATTTGAAAGCAATTTCATTTAATCTTATCTATCCTTCTAAAAAAATAAAAACACGGTTGAAAAACATCAGCATCCGTGCTTCATGTTATATATATCGGCAGGGAGAAGAAAAGCTTTAGATACCCTCTTAGCGTAACATCTTCCCCAAATATTGCCCTGTGAATGAGGTCGGTGAGGTTGCCACCTCTTCCGGAGTGCCGGTGGCAATGACCGTCCCTCCCATGTCACCGCCCTCCGGTCCCATGTCGATGATATAATCGGCAGTTTTGATGACATCAAGGTTGTGTTCAATGACGACAACAGTATTACCGCCATCAGTCAGCCGTTGTAGGATATCCACGAGCTTGTGGACATCGGCAAAATGTAACCCTGTCGTCGGTTCATCGAGGATAAAAATCGTCTTCCCTGTACTGCGGCGGGAAAGCTCCGTTGCCAGTTTGACCCGCTGTGCCTCGCCGCCGGAAAGTGTTGTCGCCGGTTGTCCCATCTTAATATAAGAAAGACCAACATCATGAAGTGTCGAAATCTTCTTCCTGATAGAAGGTACATTTTCAAAGAAATGAAACGCTTCCTCGATGGTCATATCGAGAATATCATAGATATTTTTGCCTTTGTATCTCACCTCAAGTGTCTCACGGTTGTAACGGCGACCGCCGCATATCTCACAGGGAACATAGACATCGGGTAAGAAGTGCATCTCGATCTTTATGATGCCGTCACCGGTACATGCCTCACAACGCCCGCCTTTGACGTTGAAACTGAAACGTCCTTTTTTGTACCCTTTCATCTTGGCATCGGGAGTGGCGGCAAAGAGGTCACGGATATGGTCAAATACACCTGTGTATGTCGCCGGATTGGATCGGGGAGTACGCCCGATTGGAGATTGATCAATTTCTATTACCTTGTCCAGTTGCTCAAAACCGACAATGTCACGGTGCGGCCCGGCTATCATTCTGGCACGGTTCAACTCCTTTGCCAAGCGTTTGTAAATGATTTCATTGACTAGTGAACTTTTGCCCGAACCCGACACCCCCGTCACGCAGGTAAGGACACCAAGGGGGATTTCCACATCTATTTCCCGCAGATTGTTGGCGGCAGCACCAAGGACACGAATCGTGCCGCCGGGAGTGCGCCGAGTAGCAGGGAGGGGGATGGATTTGACACCACTCAAATATTGCCCCGTTATCGACTCAGGTACGGCGATAATATCATCAATACTGCCTGCGGCTACCACCTCACCGCCATGTGAGCCTGCCCCGGGACCGATATCAATAATATAGTCCGCCGCTTTCATTGTCTCTTCATCATGCTCAACCACCAAGAGGGTATTCCCCAAATCACGGAGATTCTTTAGGGTTTGGAGTAACTTGTCATTGTCACGTTGATGAAGTCCAATACTCGGTTCATCGAGAATGTAGCATACGCCGACCAGTCCCGAACCTATTTGTGTGGCAAGGCGTATCCGCTGTGCCTCACCGCCGGATAGTGATGATGTTGCTCGTGCCAATGTCAGATAATCAAGCCCGACATCACAAAGAAAACCGACACGAGCATATATTTCCCGCAAAATCTGACCGCCAATTAAACGCTGTTGCTTAGATATCTCCATCTTTTCAATGAAATCACGTAGTAAACAAACCGGCATAGAGGTAATCTCATAAATATTCCGCTCCGATATCGTCACTGCCAATGATTCTCTTTTCAGGCGCATCCCGCCACATTCATGACAGGGAGTAATACTCATAAAGCTTTCATATTCCGCTTTCATTCCCTCTGATGATGTCTCCCGGTAACGCCGCTCCATATTGCGAATCAAGCCCTCGAAAGCAATCGGGTAGACACCACGACCTCTTTGTCCCTGATAATGAACTTCCACTTCTTTGCCGTCAGTTCCAAAAACAATCAACTTTTGCACTTCAGCGGATAGTTGCCCGAAAGGAGTATCGAGGTTAAAGTGATATGCTTCGGCAAGAGCACGGAGGATGGCATGGGTAAAGCTGCTCCGATCGACACACGACTGCCAGCCTGTAGCTGCAATTGCGCCATCATTCATACTGAGGCGGCGGTCGGGTATCAAAAGTTCGAGGGAAAACTCCATTTTGTAGCCCAAACCAACACAAACAGGGCAAGCTCCAAAAGGATTGTTAAAGGAAAAACTGCGTGGTTCGACTTCGTTCATACTGATACCGCAATCAGGACAGGCAAAGCTAGTGCTGAAATTCATCATTTCCCCATCAACCACATCAACAACCAAGAGTCCTTCCGATAGCTCCATCACATTTTCAATCGAATCAGTAAGCCGTTTCTCGATTCCCTCTTTGTTGACGAGGCGGTCAACGATGACCTCGATGTTGTGTTTGATGTTTTTGTCAAGGTGTATATCATCAGACAAGTCATATTGGCTACCATCAATCTGTACCCGCACATAACCCCTGCGTCTGGCACGATCCAAGACTTTTGCGTGTTCGCCCTTGCGTCCGCGGACAACCGGTGCCAATAACATTAGTTTCGTACCCTGCGGCAACTCCATGACCCGGTCAACAATCTGGTCAATGGTTTGACGGCGGATTTCTTTGCCGCACTCAGGACAGTGGGGTATCCCGATTCTGGCATAAAGTAAACGAAAATAATCGTAAATCTCCGTCACCGTCCCGACCGTCGAACGAGGATTGCGGTTGGTTGATTTTTGGTCAATAGAAATCGCTGGGGACAGACCATCTATTTTTTCCACATCAGGCTTTTCCATCCGTCCGAGAAACTGCCGGGCATATGATGAAAGCGATTCCATATAACGGCGTTGCCCTTCGGCATAGATAGTGTCAAAAGCGAGGGATGATTTTCCCGAACCCGATATCCCTGTCAGGACGACCAGCTCATTGCGGGGAATTTCCAAGTCGATATTTTTCAAATTGTGTTCCGCCGCACCGCGGATGCTGATAAAATCACGCCGAGACGGTTTCTTTCGTTTTTCCATGCTGTCCTCACCTTATGCTAAGTTTATAAAAGCTACTTTTTTCATCTCTGTCATCTGATCACGAAGCACTACCGCTTGCTCAAAGTCAAGCTCGGCGGCGGCTTTTTTCATCTTTTTCTGGACTTGAGCAATTGCTTTTTCCAGTTCTTCATCGCTCATTGACTCAAAATCCTTGGTAAATGCCTGCTCTTCCTGAACCGCCTCACGGGTGACGCTAATCAAATCACGAACTGCCTTACGGATCGACTGAGGGGTAATGCCGTGGTCATCGTTGTATTTTTGTTGGATAGCGCGGCGGCGATTAGTTTCGTCAATCGCTTTTTGCATTGAGTCAGTAACCCGCTCCGCATACATAACCACCCGCCCATCGACATTACGAGCGGCACGACCAACGGTTTGGATTAGCGATGTGGCAGAGCGAAGGAAGCCCTCCTTGTCGGCATCGAGGATAGCCACCAAGGCAATTTCGGGAATATCAAGACCCTCACGCAGGAGATTGATACCGACTAACACATCGAAAACATCAAGACGCATATCACGGATAATCTCTGTCCGCTCCAAAGTGTCGATGTCGGAGTGAAGATATTTTACCCTGATACCGACATCACGGATATAATCCGTCAAGTCCTCTGCCATCCGTTTGGTAAGGGTCGTAATCAGGATTTTGTTTTTGGCGGCGGTGGTCTTGTTGATTTCGGCAATCAAATCATCTATTTGCCCTTTAACGGGACGGACAAATATTTCGGGGTCAAGCAATCCCGTCGGGCGGATGACTTGCTCAACACGGACGAGTTCATGCTCCTCTTCATATACAGACGGTGTCGCCGAAACGAAGAGCATTTGATTGATTCGTTCCTCGAACTCATGAAAGGCAAGCGGGCGGTTGTCTTTGGCTGATGGCAAACGAAAACCGTAGTCAACGAGAGTGGTTTTCCTTGATTGGTCGCCGGCGTACATCCCCCTGATTTGTGGTATCGTCATATGTGATTCATCAATAATCATCAAAAAATCATCAGGGAAAAAGTCGATAAGCGTAAACGGCGGCTCACCCTCTTCCAAGCCATTGATGAGACGGGAATAATTCTCCACTCCTGCACAAAAACCTGTCTCCCGCAGCATTTCAATATCAAAATATGTACGTTCGGAGATTCGCTGTGCTTCAAGCAGACGATCCTCACTACGGAAAAAGCGGATTCGTTGAAGCAACTCTTCTTCAATCTTCTGAATCGCCGGCTCCATTGCCTCCGGTTCAACAACATAGTGTGAAGCAGGGTAAATAAAGACATACTCGCAAGTGTTTTTGACTCTCCCGGTCAATACGTCAACCTCTGATATCCGCTCAACCTCATCACCGAATAATTCAATACGGATTGCCGTATCACTGGCGGCGGCAAGGAAAACCTCCAACACATCACCACGGACACGGAATGTGCCGCGGCGAAAATCCATTTCACTGCGGGTATACTGAATCTCAATCAACTTCCTGAGAATCTCGTCACGTTCTTTTTTCATTCCGGGACGGAGGGAAAGTGTCATTTCCCGATAATAATCAGGACTGCCGATACCGTAGATACACGATACACTGGCAACAATAATGACATCGCGCCGTGATACCAATGAAGCTGTCGCTGAATGACGGAGCTTGTCTATCTCCTCATTAACCGAGGAGTCCTTGTCAATGTAGGTATCAGATGAGGGGACATAAGCCTCCGGCTGGTAATAATCGTAATAAGAAACGAAATACTCAACCGCATTGTCGGGAAACATCTCCTTGAACTCACTATAAAGCTGACCTGCGAGGGTCTTGTTATGCGCAATCACAAGGGTCGGACAGTTGAGTTCTGCTATTATGTTTGCCATCGTGAAGGTTTTGCCAGATCCGGTCACACCCATCAGGGTCTGGAACTGGTTTCCCTTTTGAAAACCGTGGATCAAAGCGGTAATTGCCGCCGGTTGATCACCCATCGGTTTGAATGGGGCTTGTAGGTTAAATTGCTGCATTAGTAGTGTGCCTTTCGTTGTTATCTAATATCAGTATAGCACACTATTTTCTCCGTGTATACCCTTTTGCAAACATTTGTTCCCAACATTTGTTCGGGATAGTCGAACGAAACGACCGACTATCCACAATCTTTGCGCCAGTTCATTTGAACTCTCCCCAATTCTCGCTGAATAGTGCCGATTTATTCACAAAGTTAATTTGATAACGGATTGCATGGTGGTCTTTTATCAACAAACCTTCCGTAAGGCGAATCTCCAGAATACAACAGTTTTTGTCTTGTTCATTGTTTGCATCATCATACCACACGAACGCTTCTCTAAGTTTTAATCTGATTTCCGCATTCTGTGGTTCCAAAACCCAACCAAGGTTTTTCCCTTTGCCATGTCCGCTAAACCAATCAATAGCACAGACGGCAACTTCGGGATTTTTCTCAATTTGCTTGATTTTGTTTGAGAGTGCATATGTGGTGATATAAAACGCACCGTTTTCATAGTAAGCGTCAACGATGCGGTTAAATATGCGCTCTCCATCTGTTGTTGCTATTGCGATTAGACTGTCTTTACCAAAGCGTTCGCTCATGATGTTAATTGCGTTTTCATAATTCTTCATTTGTTATCTCCTCCAACAATAATTTCTACTATAATGTCGTGCTATTTTGATGGCTCTTTAACCGTAATCTAAATTATCAATAATTTCAACATATTTCATACGCATATTTTATGATAATTTTCCATATTTCATAAACTTACATGATCAATTTCCAGATAATACCAACCCGTTAAATATTTTCCATTACTTTGTTTATCACATAAGTACAATCTTTTATCCTGTCTTCTTCTTTTCTCCATGAATCTGATAGCTGCATTTCATTTTTTGCAAATTTGCCCATATCCCATTCATTTTTGCCTACCTTGTTTTTCTCAAGCCACTCTTTAATAAAGAATAGCTGTTCTTTACATTCTTTACTCTCATATTCCACTAATAACTCTATTTGCCTTATGTATCTGGCGGTTTCTTTTGACATAAACTCATCAGGTAATACTTTTATTGGTTGGTCGTAACCAAAGTAATATATACCCGTACTGTAATTCAATACATATTTGAAAAATATTGGCTCTATGTTTTTTGACAAATTATTTGCCAATAACGAAATTAGATAGTAATTCATAAAACCTATTATCCTTTTTCTTTTTTCAGGGTTCAGTACTTCATGATATACCAAATTGTAAGTTTCTTGGTCAAATTCATTTCCCACGAATGAACGATTGACAATTTCTACCCATTTGGCGGAAATCTCATTTGCCTGTGCGTTCTCTTTGGTAAATCTCTTTATCCTGGCAGATAACATTAACTCTGTAAATATTTTCCAATCATGTACTTTCTCAACCCTGTCAGGAATACTCTCTTCACCTATTAAGCAATTATTCATATACTCTACTGCTTTTTGAATTGGTTTATCATTCATGGTAAACCCTAAGTTTTCCAATTTTCCTAAAGCCTGTTCCGTTGTTATCGGATTTTCTTTTGAACGCCCACAGCCGTGAAAAAATCCCCATGAACCATTAGCATGTTGTAATCCTAATATCTTTTTCGCCCATTTTCCGCTTTTGTAGTCCATTTTATTCCTCAAAACATTAATTGTATTACCATACTATTTCTGTTATTTGCTTTCAAATCATCACATATCATTTGCAAAGCAGAGTCATGACTACTTTACGTTATTTTTTCTACAGGAATATAGATATCTATTACCTTGCCTGTTTTTTCCATGCACCTTTCATCGTATAGTTCAAAATCAACTTTGCCATTGGCATATTCATATCCGGAACTTGAAAACCATTCCGAATGAATAAAGTTCCATGTCCCTTGTATTGAGGATACGAATCCCGCGCCATCTGCGGGGGGTGTGGTAAAAACTGCGTAGATGGCTTCTGGTATCGTGTAAACACGATAATCATTGGGAACAATACATCCTTCTTTGACTTCTACCCCAATAACATACTCAAATTCTTCATGCTCTATGCTTTCCGAGAAACAAGCTCCATACTCCACATGACTTTTGAGAAAAGATTCTTCGTGCAACTTTTTACACCGACCATCAGTTAAATACTCCTGCCAGAACTCTGGAATTTCCCTGCTGTTGTCCCCATTTATTGTCTTTGTTTTGATTGCAAAACCCGCAAGCTTAATCGCTTCTTTTTTAACCATTATCGGTTCCATGACAATTCCTCCTTTTACATATTGTTTAGTTTTCTTTAAGATAGGCAGTTTCGGAACATCGAAGGATGCGTGTTCTCGGTATTTTTCGGGAGAACAGCCGAAGTAACGGCGAAATGCCTTTGAAAATCCCGAATGAGTTTCAAAACCGTAATCAACTGCTATGTCAATTACCTTTTTCCCGCCGGCAAGCTCAGATGCGGCATAGAATAGCCGTCTGTTTCTTACATACTCCATAACAGAGTAACCAACTCCCCATTGAAACACTCTGCAAAAATGATATGGAGAAAAACCTGCCCGCGCCGCCAGTTTTTCGATACTCATTTTTTCTTTGATGTTTGCATCAATATACCGCAACATTTCCTGTAAAATATCGATGTAATCCAAATTTTGCCCTCCTTTACACTTATAATAAACGTCATTTTGATATTATACTGTTCCGAAATTGCTATTTTTTATCTAAAATTGCTATTTAATAATCCCATTATACACAAACACCACTAACAAAATTAACAATATTAACCCTGTTTAATTTGCGTAATTTTTCAAGAAATGCTATAATTACTTACACAGTTATTTAACTACATAAAAGGGGAGCGTGATAGCTATGGCATATGTATGGACTGAGGATTTGGCAACCGGCAATACAATGATTGACACGCAACATAAACAGTTAATCAAAATGGTAAATGATTTGTTGGAAGCTTGCAAAAGCGGACAAGAACGCACAAAGCTCACGACAACCATGCAGTTCCTAGTCGATTATACTGTAAAGCATTTTGCCGATGAGGAGAAACTGCAACAGCAAAGTAATTATCCTGATTTTGCCAACCATAAAAAACTGCATGAGGCTTTTAAGGTAACGGTGCTGGATCTCAACAAGCAGTTAAAAGCAGAAGGAGCGACTAATGCTTTGGTGGCAAAACTCAATACAAGCATCGGTGGTTGGCTGGTAACTCACATTCAACGTGAAGATAAAAAAGTCGCCGCCCATATAAAGTAGTGGATGCGTTATTGATGGCGGGTTTTCGATAGAATTATTCACAGTGCCGAGAACATCTCTTTACGACAAATTAGTGTTGTTATATCTGTTGCGATTATTTGTCCTCCAAACGAATCAATGAATCCATGTCCCACAAAATAGAGCAACACTTATACACTGTCTCCGATGCTGTCTTCATTGCTTCCCCCGTAACACTTCCATCGCCCATTCGACTTGATTGTCGATGCCGTCATCATGAAGAGCATGACGGTCAAGCGGAAGTACGACATCAGGAATGACACCGACATTGCCGAGGTCACGTCCCAGCGGGGTGAAGTAGGAACTGACGGTCAGCTTCACCGCACTGCCGTCAGAGAGGAAAAAGAGGTTTTGTACTTCGCCTTTGCCGAAGGTAGCTTCGCCGATAATCGTACCCACGCCATGGTCTTGGATTGCCCCGGCGAGGATTTCAGCAGCACTTGCCGAGTATTCGTTGACCAATACGGTCAATGGGATTCCGAGACTGTTTTTTCCGTCACTCAGATATTCCTCACGGTTTCCGTGGCGATCTTCGGTATAAACTATCAGTCCCTCAGGCAAAATTGAACGGGCTACATTGACAACTGAGGTTAGTGACCCGCCGTGATTGGAACGCAAATCAATTATTAGTCCTTTTATGTTATGCCCCCGCAACTCTTCCAAAGCTTCATCAAATTGCTTGGGGGTGGTGGCATCAAACTCCCGCATCCGGATATAACCGATACTGATATCATCGGTCAGTCCATAACGCACATTGCTTCTGCCTGTCATTCTCCTGCGGGTCAGGTCAAAAGAGATAAAATCTGTGCTTCCCTCGCGAAATACCGTTATTTTAACCGCCGTACTTTCTTCGCCGCGAATCAGATTGACTACCTCATCAGTAGAAAAACCGCTGACATCGAAATCATCAACCGCAACGATGAAGTCACCCTCACGGATATCTGACTCCGAAGCTGCTCCCCCCTCGATGACTTCACTAATAACCGTCAGGCGTTTTTCCTCATCATAGGCAACCATCACGCCAATACCAAAAAAAACACCCGCCAGTCTGTTCTGGGTAAGCTCCAACTCCTGTGCTGAGTAGTATTCGGCATAGCGGTCATCCAGTGCATCCAACAAACCACGATACAGACCTTCCTCCAAATCATCTTGATTAAATAGCTCGGGACGGTAAAAATTGTTATGGATAATACTCTCTATCTTCTCCAACTTGGCGATGGAGCTTTCGTTCAAAACCGAGGTTGACCCACTCTTTTCACTCCTTCTGTTAAAGTATTGGTTGATATCATAAAGAATATCCTTTTCCTGAATACTTTCAAACAAGCTCTGAGCGCCAAACCCTGCCAAAACGACAAAGATACTGCATAAAAACCCGCAGACAAAGCCGCTACCAAAGGATTTTTTGTTGTTTTTTGTTTTTTCGTTTTCCATGTTTACTCCAAATGTTTGTTTTATACTATCCGCCAAAATAACCCCAAGGATTGACATAGGCACCGCTCACACGGACACTAAAGTGCAGATGCGGTCCGGTTGAACGCCCGGTTGAGCCGACTGCGGCAATCCTTTGTCCCGCACTTACTTCTGCACCCTCAGAAACGAATAGTTGTGAGGCATGCATATAGATGGTAAAAACGCCGTCGCCGTGGTTAATCATGATATAGTTACCCATCGTGGCATTATAGGCGGCAGCAACCACCACCCCTGCATGGGCAGAAACTATCGTCGCTCCTGTCGGTGCGGGAATGTCAATGCCATTGTGGAACTGCGGTACTTTCAAAATAGGATGGATACGGTTGCCGTAATCATCGGTAATCCGCCGTGACGACGGTACCGGCCAGGTAAACGGTCCGCCATCAAAGCGACGTGCTTGGGCGGCCGCAAGCCGAGCTCGCTCGGCGGCGACAGCCCGCTCAAGAGCCCTGATTATTTCATTTTGGGCGGCAATTTCCGCCTCATATTCCCTGATAGCCTGTTCCTGACGAGCGATATCACCCATCACTACCCTAATCTGGAGATTCTTCTCCTCTATTAGTTCAGCTAATGCTTCTCGCTCTGCTTCCACCGCTTCCCTTGCTTGCTCAAGCAACTCTTTTTCCAGTTCCAAACTTTCCTTGATAAGGGCGACAAGAGTAGAAAAAGCAACATACTCATCGAACTTGGACTTGTCGTACCTCGCCAGCATTTCAATGAAATCAACACGGTTCAGAATATCGCCGATACTGTCAGCATCCAACAACAGGGCAATGAAATGAGTTTCACCTTGCTCATACATCAGGCTCACACGCACTTTCATTGCCGCATATTGCGCCTCCTGAACAGCAATCGCTTCCTCCAGTTCCTTTGTCTTTTGGACGATTTCTGCTTCCTTGTTCTCAATCATGATGAGTAAATCAGCGATATTTTGTTCCACGATTTCCATGTTTTGATCTAGTTCACGGATAAAGCGGTCAAGGTCATTGCGGGAACTTTCCAGTTGACGGCGAATGCTTTGCACATTGGTAAGAGCGTTTTTCATCTGGTCTTGCTCTTTTTTGGTATTGGATATCTGACCCTCCATGTTTTTGATCGCATCATTGGTGAGTCTGGAAGCGTGGACGATATGAACATCACCGCGAAGTGTATCAGAGACCTCACGAAAGATATCATTCCCGCCCTTGCCAAAGAAAGCAACCGCCGTCATGATAACGAAGCCTGCGATACCCGCACCCATAAGTAAGCGTTTTTTCATATTCAAATCTCAAACACGCAAGTGCTTCTTGACCGTGGTGACACTGCCAATCAAACCTATCCCCGCTCCCATTGCAAATGAAACCGGAACAAGGGTCTGGAATATTAAATCGACCGACAGGAAGTTGAAAACCTCAGCCAGCACGGTAAAGTTGTTGATAATATAGCCAATAACTTGATTGTAAAGCAGGTAAATCAGCACCAGTGGGGTAATGGCACCGACGATACCTATCAGTATTCCCTCGATGACAAACGGTGAACGGACGATGAAATCAGTTGCGCCGATATACTTCATGATGTTGATTTCTTCACGTCTTACCGAAATCCCGATTGTGACTGTATTACTAATCAAGAAAATCGAAACCAAAAGCAAAATGCCGATTATTCCCACTGTCGCATAGGCAATTAACGAATTGACACCTGAGAGGATATCAGCCAAAAAGTCGGAGCGGTTGATTTTGCGGACTTCAGGTATCGAATCAACATATGAAATCAGGGTGCGCTGTTGGGCAACATCATTGATGTAAACAACGATATTCTCCGAACTGGGAGTCGTGTCCGACCCCGCCAGAGGATTGTCATCACCGTAAATCTCGGCATGATCACCCAACGTCTGGCGAAACTCCTCCCACGCTTCCTCAGCGGTTACATGGATGACATGGGAAACCTCTGTCCGCCTTGATATTGTCGTAGCGATTTCCCTAACCCGTTGCTCCGATGTATTGAGTTCAAAGAAGACGGTAATATGGATGTCTTCCTGAGTCGTGTTCATTACGTTCTGGAAGTTCATCAGCACCGCATAAAACAAGCCAAACAAGAACAGGCAAGCACCTATCGTCGCTATCGAAGCCAAGGAAAAGAGCTTGTTGCGGAAAATGTTTCTGATACCTTGTCGCAAGGTATAAAACAAAGTGCTAATCCTCATCTAAGTATCCACCCTTTTCTTCATCACTTACTATAACCCCCCGCTTCATCGTCACGACCCGCTTCTGCATTGCATTTACTATCTCACGATTGTGGGTGACAACAATAACGGTAGTACCATTTTCATTTATCCGTTCCATGAGCTTCATTATTTCCCAGGAATTGTTGGGATCAAGATTACCCGTCGGCTCATCTGCCAAGAGGATGGCGGGGCGGTTCACCAATGCTCTCGCAAGTGCCACCCGTTGTTGTTCGCCACCGGAAAGTTGCCGTGGTTTGGCTTTGTACTTGCCTGCGAGACCGACCGTAGCAAGGATGCTGGGGACATTGCGCCTTATTTCCTTGCCGGAAACTTGAATGACACGTTGAGCAAAAGCGACATTGTCATATACTGTCAGTTCTTTCAGGAGACGGAAATCTTGAAATACGATGCCAATGTTGCGGCGAAACTTCGGGATTTTGCGATGGCGGATTTTGTTGAGGTCATATCCCAGTACATTGATATAACCGGATGTTGCCACCAGTTCCCGAAGCAATAGGCGAATCAAAGTCGATTTGCCCGAACCGGAGTCACCGACCACGAAGACAAACTCGCCATTTCTTACCGTAAAATCTACACCGTTGAGAGCGGGCGCACCGGTAGAATACGCTTTGCTCACATTCTCCATGGTAATGATTATGTCGTCATCGGGCATTTGCCTTTTTCGCCGTCTGCGCCTTTCATGTCTGTCCATTTCACACCTCGTGTGTTTCCATATACTTTATATACTTCATAATCATCACGGATGTATGGAATATAACTGCATCTTCAAACACCCGTAAGTCAAGCCGTGTTATTTTTTCTACTTTGTCCAGTCGGTAAAGCAAGGTATTGCGGTGAATAAATAGTTGGCGGGCAGCTTCAGAGACATTTAAGCTGTTTGCAAAGAATCTCTCTATTGTGGACAATATTTCGTGACTGAAATCATCCAAGCTCACATTGTCCAATATTTCCCCGAGAAATAATTTGCACAAAGACAGCGGCAATTGATATATGAGGCGGCCGATTCCTAATTGATTATAAGCGATAATCCGCTTTTCGTCAAAAAATATTTTACCCGCTTCCATCGTTATCTTTGCTTCCCTGTATGAGCGACTCACCTCCTTGATTTCATTTGCCACCGTTCCGTATGACACATATATATCGGAAAAACCTTCATTCTCCAAATATTCGTATAAAGATACTGTACTCTCCTCAATCTCCGCTTCTTCGTCAGAACTGTACAGCTCTTTGATGATAGTTACATGTCCCTCATCAATCGTTGTGACAAAGCTCGAACTGTTACTATTCATATAGGTTTCAATAACATGATACAATCCTCCTGAAGAATGTCCCGCACTTAGGACATTACCAAGTAATGTCCGGGTGTATTCATCGTCATTCCTCGCCGCAGAGGTTTTCGCCTTGCGAAAACTGTGTGCTTCCACCACCATCACCATCCGCCTTACGCTGATGTCGATGCCAAGCTTTTTCGCCCATCTGTTTATGTCAACTGCCAAGATGCTATCCCGCAGCAAATCCCGGTAAAACTCTTTTTTGCAAATATCCTTTTTGTGCGTGTACAGGACGCTCTCTATTTGATAAACCGCCAGCAAACCGATGGCACGAGTATCACCGTCACCACAAACCTTCAATATGTATTCCGCTATCCCATCGTTCTTGATTTTGAAATACATACAATCATTGTTTTGCCAGATATCGGTAGCCATTTCGAGGAAATCCCCTGTGTTGAAAGCCACCTCGTCTCTAAATCCCTTACTCTGCGCGAGTAAATTTCCTTTACTGTCACTCACGCCTAATTCGACCCCGGTAATAGAACATACATATTCTATCGAGTTCGCCAAAATTTGACTTGTTTTCATGATGTGCCTTTCTACGTAGTCAAGCGGACACACCATGTGCATGAAGTCTTATACATGGTACATCGGCTCAAACAGCCTATAGGTTTAGGTTGCCGGACAAAATTGTTACTGTTTTGTGAAAATTGGTACTTATCAGTCAGAATACCGGGGAAAGTATTTCTAAACAATTTTTAGTTAAATTTTTTCATTTTGACTATAAAGTTTTCCTGTCATTAGTCGATATAGATAGATGGGAGTAATTTTGTAGGGGTGTACTCCACTGGGTACATTCCATAAGGTGTACTCCCTAGGGTGTACTCCACAGGGTGTACCACAGGGTACATTCCATAAGATGTACTCCCTGGGGAATAATTTCCGTAACTAGACTTTTGCTAACTTATTGCTCTACCAGTTAAAGACACAAGGAGGTGTGTATGAATATAGCAGCGGCATCTATCAATCTTTCCTCGATTGACACCAACAGTCGTATCGGAGTAGCGATGCTCGCCAAATCGCTGGATATGCTGGAAGATAATGGTGCGGCGATGATTGAAATGATGAATGACTCAATGGAGCTATCCGTGAATCCACTAATCGGGGCAAATGTGGATTTGATTGTGTGATTTCCAAGAAACCAAGACCTCAGATGATGTGAATACTGTTTCCCGCGATGGAAATACGCCCGCTTTTGAGCAGATTGCCGACGGCGCGTTTGAAGTCGCTCTTGCTCATCGCAAAAACCGCTTGGATTTTTTCCGGCGGGGCTTTGTCGTTGAAAGGTAATACCCCTTGATATTCCGCAGTGATAATGCTGATAATCCGCTCGGCATCACTGCTGATACGTAACTTCATCGGCTCACGGAGGGTAATATCCAGTTTGCCGTCAGGCTTGACGAATGAAACTCTCGCTGTAACCGTGTCGCCGACTTTTAGAGCCGCCAGCGTTGGGTCTTTAGCTTCATCGCCGGGTATTAAAGCTGAGTAAATATGGTCAACAGCTACAAAAATACCAAAGTTGCCGCTGATTTCGTATATTTCTCCCGTCACCATGTCGTTCTTTTGATATGGTGAGTCGGTGGCAAGATAATGGTAAATCTTCATCGTCGCGGCGAGGCGGTCACTTTTGTCCAGATAAACAGCAACATTTACTTCCTCGTCTGCATTAAGCATCCTTGTCTGTTCACGAAAAGGCAGGAATAAGTCCCTTTCCAAACCCCAGTCAAGGAAAGCACCAATCGCAGTAGTTTCAACCACCCGCAACCTCCCTACCTCGCCAATGGTAATCCGTGGGGTATTGGTCGTGGCAATCATACGGTCATCAGAATCACGATACACGAATACTGTCAATGAATCACCCATGCTTGTCCCCATGGGTACTTGTTTTTGCGGTAACAAAATCCGTTCATCGGAAGCGGGATGACCAGTAGACTGAAAATCAGACTTATAGTCCGATTTTAAGTCGGACTGGTCATCCGGTTTAGTCGCCGCCAGATAGATACCGAACTCCACCTCTTTCACTACTGATAGTGTTTGCTTTTCGCCCAATCTTATCATGCTTTCCACCTAAACTCCGTAACACAGTAAGGGTTGCCTTGTTCGTCTTGCAATGAAATAATGGTAAAATCGGTGCTTTCAATTTCATTGGCTTTGTCGTCACTTTCATTGTTTTCGGCAAATGTTACCATGCGTGG
Source organism: Lachnospiraceae bacterium (assembly GCA_031280955.1). Lineage (GTDB taxonomy): Bacteria > Bacillota > Clostridia > Lachnospirales > Lachnospiraceae > UBA935. The sequence continues at coordinate 55,082 of JAITGA010000003.1, read as the reverse complement.
ATACATAATATCACCCAAAACCGCCGCTTTGCGGTATTCTGCTCGCAGTTGACGGATGCTGCTGCCGGAGAGCAACTTTTCGTGAAGAAAATCAAGTGCCAGATTGATATACTGACCATTGTTGACGTGATTGTTGGTGTCGAGATGATGGCGAATGACCTCAATTGGCGGCAAAACGATTCCCCCTTTAGGAGTCCCTTCATGACTTTCCTCGGGAATGGAAATCTTGCGGGGGGCATAATCCATCGGCAATCTTTCCTCAAGCACATATCCTGTCAACATCTCGGGTGTCGGCTTCGCAGGACGACCCTTTTCCACATCCAGCAAGGTATAAATGGCATTGGCACATGCGAGTTGCTCGCCCGCTTTCGTCTTTAGCACAAAATTACGGTAGCCAATCACACTGCGAAACTCATACGGCATCGTCCCAATGACAAGTTCCTCACCAAGGGCAGGATAGCGATCAACAACAATCTGCCATGCCGACATCACCCACACGAGACCTTTGCTCATCAGGTAATCAATACCCAAACCTATATCCTCGGAATGGAAAGTAGAACAGTCTTGGAAGTAATTGAGTAATGAAAAGAGGGATAATTTACCGTCTTGCCCTAGCTCACTATAGCGCACCCGGCTATCGTATGTGTACATCAGATTTGCTCCTTACATAATATTTTCGGGAACGCCATGAAGTTTCCCGGACTGGGCTACTAGGATTCGAACCTAGAGATGACGGAGTCAGAGTCCGTTGCCTTACCATTTGGCGATAGCCCAATGTTTTTGTTTGGGCTGTCGCCAAATGTCTTGGCTGATAGCCCAATGCATATTTCAAACAGAAAGTCATGATAGCATATTTTTCATCAAATTACAATCATAAACATGTGTTTGTGAGGTTACAGACTACTCCACTCGCCGTAACACATCACCGGCTTCAGGAGTGGCAGTCAGGGAAAGATATATTGTTTGCCGTGCATGAGGAGCATCGCATTGTTCTTTTCCGTTCTCATCGGTGATACCTGTCACAATGGCGGTGATGTCGCTGCCACACGGCTTCATGATTTCCAGTTGTTCTCCGACGGAGAACTTGTTTTTTTGTTCAATTCTGACTCCATGTATCGGGTCTACAGCGGCTACTGTACCGATATAAACTGCCTCCCGCAAATACTGTCCCCCCTCATCAAGTTCACTTCCTTGTTCGGGATTACCATAGAAAAATCCTGTTGAATAGTGACGATGAGAGGTCTTGTTGACTTCCGCTATATACCATTCCCTGTTCTTTTGATATCTAGACGGAGAATGAAAGTAATCATCAATTGCCCGGCGGTAGGCACGGGTAATTGTTGCTATATAAAGGGAACTTTTCATCCGTCCCTCGACTTTGAAGCTATCGATTCCCGCACTAATCAAGTCGGGAAGATGTCCTATCATGCAAAGGTCATGGGAGCTAAAGAGATATGTACCATCTTCATCTTCATCAAGCGGCAGATAAGCACCGGGACGACTCTTTTCCATGACTACATACTGCCAACGGCAAGGATGGGTACATTCACCCCTGTTCGCATCACGCCCGGTGAGATAGTTGCTGAGTAGACAACGTCCGGAATAAGAAACGCACATTGCCCCATGTACAAAACATTCTATCGCCATCGTTGCCGGTATATTCGCGCGAATTGTTTTGATTTCATCCAGATCAAGCTCACGAGCGGCGACAGCTCGCTCTGCTCCTTGCTCATGCCAAAAGCGGTATGTGCCGTAGTTGGTATTGTTGGCTTGGGTAGAGATATGGATAGGGATATCAGGGCAAACAGAGCGAGCAATAGAAAACAATCCCGGGTCGGTGATAATCAAAGCATCAGGATTCACTAATGCCAAACTGAGAAAAAAAGCCCTCGCCTCCTCAAGGTCAGCGTTGCGGGCGACGATATTGGTGGCGATATATACTTTCACCCCATGATGGCGGGCATATTCTATCCCCTGCTCGATTTCCCCGATGGTAAAGTTGCGGGCTTTGGCACGGAGGCTAAGCGACTCGCCGCCGATATAAACAGCATCAGCACCATAACGCACAGCAGTATATAGTATATCCAAGCTTCCCGCCGGGATGAGTAGTTCCGGTTTCATAAACTCTTATTCCTGACCTGCTGACATAATTGCCATCATCTCCGCCGCCGTCATGGTCGTACTCAAATCATAAATCCCCGGCTTGATTTCACCATGATACTCAGACAGCAGTTCCTGGACAACGAAAAGATCGGCATCACGAATCAGCCCCCTATCCTTTAACATTTCTGCCAATCCCCTTACGGTGTAATCCTCCGGTACCGCCACAGTAATTGTCCGTCCCCCTGAGCGGGAAACCGGCTCCTCAGCAAACACACGATAGCCAAACTCATACGCCAATGTCGCCGTTTGAAAGACAAAAGTGCCGATTGCGACTATCGCTATCACCTTTACCAATGATTCAAAGACCGCACCAATTATACTTTTGATGTTTATCTTCATTACTCAAACTCCAACTCCATCGTGATACATTTGTTGATATCCTGCATCAAGCGGCAGAACGAAAGTTCAGCACGCAGGAAATCATCCACCAGTGGATTTTCCGTGATTTCCTCATACTCATGTTGAAGACTCTCCATCTTCTCCAGTAAGATATCTGTCGGCTCCATTGTCTGTAAATGAAAGTTCTTGACCCGGTACTCATTTACTTTTTCATAAAGTTTTGGCTCTTGCTTTATTGCATTGAGACAGCGCCAATACTCCTCATACTCCAAGGTTTCACGGATATCGGCGGCAAACTTGATTGTTGCTTCTTCAATAGGAAACATCACATTCTCCTTTACAGATTCATGAAAATTGGCAAAATCATCGGTCTTCTTTTGGTCTTAACCCAGACAAATTCACTCAACTTTTCACGGATACGCACATTTATCCTGTTCCAATCACTGATACTTTTTTCTTCACAATCCTGCATGATTTCCCGTACCACATCACGAATTTCATCAAGCAGTGCATCCGATTCACGGACATAAACGAAGCCACGGGTGACGATGTCCGGCCCGATGAGAACACGACCGTCCATCTCGTCCATTACTGCCGTCACGATTATTATTCCATCCTCTGATAGAATACGGCGGTCACGCAGAACTGTGTTTCCCACATCACCAACCCCCAGACCATCGACAAAAACCGTTCCTGCCGTCACTTTTTCATCGCACCAAGCTTCCTCAGTCGTAAGTTCCAGCACATCTCCTGACTGCAAAACGAAAATGTTTTCTTTTTCAAACCCTATCTGCCGCAAAACCTTGGTCTGGGCGATTAAGTGCTTGTATTCGCCGTGAATGGGAATGGCAAAACGTGGTGTCAAAACCGTGTAAATCAATTTTATCTCTTCCTGACAGGCATGTCCCGAAACATGGACATCCTGGAAGATGACATCTGCTCCCTTGCGCAGCAAATCGTTAATAACATTTGTAACCGCTTTCTCATTGCCGGGAACAGGATGGGAGGAAAAAATAATCGTGTCATTCGGGCCGATGGAAATACGGCGATGTGCATTCCCTGCCATACGGCTAAGGGCTGCCATGCTCTCACCTTGACTTCCCGTAGTGATAATGACCGTACGCTCATCGGGATAGTCCTTTAGCTGATCGATATCAATCAAGATATTATCAGCTATTTGCAAGCAATTGAGCTTTGTGGCAATCTCAATCGTGTTTACCATGCTCCGACCTTCGATTACCACCTTGCGGTTATATTTTTCCGCAGTATTGATAATCTGCTGAACACGGTCTACATTGGATGCAAATGTGGCAATCAGAATCCTCGTATCCTTGTGTTCCTCGAAAATCTGGTCAAAAGTGCGTCCGACTGTTCGCTCAGACTGAGTAAAGCCGGGAAGCCCTGCATTGGTTGAATCACACATGAGTGCCAGAACACCCTTGCGTCCCAACTCCGCCAAGCGTTGTAAATCAATCGCATCACCATAAACAGGGGTGTAATCAACCTTGAAATCACCTGTATGGACAATCACGCCAACTGGCGTGTGAATCGCCAAAGCGGCGGCATCAACGATGCTATGGTTAGTTTTGATGAACTCCACGCTAAAATGCTTACATTCAATCGCTTCGCCGAACTTCATCACCTTTCTCGTGGTGGTATCCATGAGGTCATGCTCTTGCAGACGATGCTCAATCAATCCCATTGTCAGTCTGGTGGCAAAAATCGGAGCATTTACTTCTTTTAAGACATAAGGCAATGCGCCAATGTGGTCTTCGTGTCCGTGGGTAATGATGAATGCCGCCACTTTTTCCACGTTTTCCTTTAGGTACGTGATGTCAGGGATAACCAAGTCGATTCCCAACATCGCATCATCAGGAAATGCCAAACCGCAATCCACTACTATTATACTGTCTTCATATTCAAAGACTGTTATATTCATGCCGATTAGCTCTTGACCCCCCAGTGGGATAATCCTAAGCCGCGAGCCGTGCTTTTTTTTGCCAGTACCCAAATATTCCCCCATTATTCTTCTAAAGTAGTATCATCCAGTAAGCTGTTGAAAACTATCGCTACTGCATCAAGTTCAAGATCGTTTTCGACCACCTCATAAAGAGTTTCGCCGTTTTCAGCCATCCCTATTTCTTTCAAAATGATAGCCTCACCGTCTTCCTCCGGCTCTGAATCCGTCACTAATATGTATTCATTGCCATTAAGCTTCGTTTCTTCCAAGACATACCATTCAGTTTCTTTGTCGTCCTGTTCAAGCTTGAATGTTGCTTTGTTCATGTAGATATCCTTGTAAAATCAAAACTGCGGCGATTATATCGACATAATCTTTTCTGTTTGCCGCTTTTGTGCCTGTTTCCGTCATTATCTGCTGTGCTTCCATCGTCGTCAGCCGTTCATCACGTAAGATAACTTCCAATCCTGTCCGCCGCTCCAGTTGCTCCTTGAAGTCCAAGGTCTTCAGACCTCTTTCACCGTATGATGCCACTTCATCTGCCGTTGCCGTAGTTTTTCCTTCATGGTTATCCATATGATATGGCATTCCGAGGACGATTTCCCTCACCTCATATTCGATGATAAGCTCTTCCAACCGTGCCAGCGTCTGCCGTTTCTTGTCTTCCCTTTCCCGCCTGATTACCTCGATACCCTGTGCCGTCAAAAACAGCGGGTCGCTGATTGCCACTCCCACTGTTTTGGCACCAAAATCAAGTCCCATTATCCGCAACGCGCTTCCCCTGGTACTATGCTATTGCTCCGACAGTCAACCCCTCGTACCGAGAGTGTGATGTTTTCGTGCTAGGCACGGAAGTGGAGCAATATCATTATCAGTTGCAAAATCCGTCCGTCAGCAGAAAATATATCATTTTCATACATCCAACTGACGAATATACTCAGTCAACAGTTCCTCGACCAGTTCATCACGCTCCACTTTCATGACCCAACTGCGGGCACTATTGTGACTAGTGATGTAAACGGGGTCGCCTGACATAATATAGCCGACTATCTGGCTGACCGGATTGTAGCCTTTCTCAGTCAAGGCTTTATAAACAAACGCCAAAATGCTCTTGGCGGTCACTTCACTTTCTGTTTCCGCTTCCATCTCAACGGTAAAAAACTGGGTGTCTTCACTCACTTGATTGTGGTAATCCCTTTTTCCCCTATCTGTCGATTTTGCAAACCCATCTTCATTTGACATAATCCAACCCCTAAACTTTCGTGCAATCTGTCTTTGTTTACTTATTTTAACTTATAATGGCGGGGATATCAATAAAAATCTTATGCAGGAATCTAGCAGGATACCTGCTAGATTCCTGCTGGTATCGCTCCCATCACATCACGATAACGCTTCCCATCGTTTTTGCCAAGCAACTCGCCACCAAATTGCCCGATTATAGAGGCGGTAATAACCGTGCCTTGACTGACCTCACCTAGTAGTTCCGTGTCAGCTACTGCCACCCGGATATATTCATCTGTATACCCCAGCCAATACGCCATCCCGGCGATAGTTTTTCTTTCTTCCAGTATCGCTTTGACAGTACGACCGACAAAACGATGGCGATACTCTGCTGCCATGGTCTCACCCAAACTATGAAGCCGCCGGGTGCGTTCCTTTTTGACCGTTGCTGTCACATGGGACTCCATCTTGGCGGCAGCCGTCCCCGGACGGCGTGAATACTGGAAAACATGAATCTCTGCGAACCCCACCGCTCGCACGAAGTCCTCTGTCTGCCGAAACTCATCATCAGTTTCACCGGGGAAACCGACCATGATATCCGTGGTCAAAGCCGGGTAACAATCGTTTCCATATATTTCCTCATATGCCAAACGTAACATGGCGACTTTTTCCATGTAATCCCCTGCTGTATAATGACGGTTCATCCGTACCAAGGTTTCATCGCACCCACTTTGCAGTGATATATGAAAATGAGGACAAACTTTTTCATTAGCTGCCATGCGGCGGGCAAAATCAGCAGTAATCAGACCCGGCTCCAATGAACCAAGGCGAACACGAAGCAGTCCCTTTATCTTTGTCATTTCGTCAAGCAAGGATAGCAGAGCCTCTGACATTGACAAATCACGTCCATATGCACTTAGATTGATGCCAATTAAAACTATTTCACGAAAACCCACGGCAATCAACTCTTTTGCTTCGGCTATTATTTCTGCCTTACTTCGGCTTCGTTCCTGCCCCCGCACGAAAGGTACGATACAATAAGCGCAGTACTGGTTACAGCCATCTTGGATTTTGATATATGCACGGGTGCGGGGTGAAGGTGTCGGTGTCAATGGGTAATCAGGGGTAAAGTTTTCAACTGCCGAAGTCTGCGGCGGGACGATATCCTTTTCACAACTATCGCTCTCGCTAATATATCTCATTACCAAAAACAAAAGTTCCCCTTTTTGCTCATTAGTAACGATGAGATTGATAGGCAGCCGATCTTTGTCATCTTGTTTCGTGCTAACGAAACAACCGGCGGCAACAATAACAGCGGCAGGATTTGTGCGATGAGCACGGCGTATCATCTTGCGGCTCTTTTGGTCGGCAACAGCAGTAACCGTACAAGTATTGATTACATATATATCCGCAAGAGCATCAAATGACACGACTGTAAAGCCGTTTTCAGCAAATTCACGGCTCATGGCATCGGTTTCATAGCTATTCACTTTGCATCCGAGGGAGAAAAAAGCAACTTTTTTCAAATTTTACCCCTTTTTTACTAATTTTTCGTCTTTTTTTGCTTCTGAGCATTTATTTTTATTGACAGTTGCGGATATAAGCCTTACTATAATAACAGTAAATAACGAAAAGGAGGGTAAGCCAATGAAAACTTTACAGATTTCGTTAAATTCCATTGACAAGGTTAAGTCCTTCGTAAATGCGATTACCAAGTTCGATTTTGACTTTGATCTGGTTTCCGGCAGATACGTCATCGATGCAAAGTCGATTATGGGTATCTTCAGCCTTGATCTGTCAAAGACGATTGACCTCAATATCCATGCCGAAGAGGGAACCGAGGAAGTACTGGCATTGCTGACCGATTATATCGTATAAGGTCTTTTCCATGTCGCAGACAGGCGCATTCGCAAAGGGTGCGTCTTTTTGTGCGTATGATTGTTTCTATTATCCCGCTATGCTCAACTCCGCCTCTAGCGGAGTTGACGCGCGAGTAGCTTTGCTGCCGAGTAGCTTTGCTGCTCTGCGCATCCCGCCGGAGGCTATATCTCAGAGGGAGTATCCCTCTGAGACATAATTATTAACTCCTTCGTCGCTAACGCTGCAGTCACAAGGTTTTCAATATCCTTTATATCTTTTTCATGACGTTTTATTTTGTTGATATCCGGTTTAATCACTGGGTGTTTGGCAACGAAAATCGTACAGCAATCTTCATATGGAAGTATTGAAGTGGAAAAAGTACCTATCTTTTTGGCAATTTCTATGATTTCGATTTTGTCAAAACCTGCCAAAGGGCGATAAACAGGCAAATGACAGGCTTCATCAGTAGCCGCCAGCGATTGCAAGGTCTGCGATGCGACTTGTCCGATACTCTCCCCGGTGATAAGTCCCAGACAATCGGTTTCTTTAGCGATATGTTCCGCAATTCGCATCATATAACGGCGCATAATAATTGTCAGTTCCTCATGCGGGCAACAATCATATATACGGCATTGGATATCGGTAAAATTGATGATATGCAGATATATCGTACCTGTGTAGCGGGTGACCAGCTGTGCCAAATCTACAACTTTTTGCTTGGCACGGTCGCTGGTATAAGGTGGAGCATGAAAATACACCGCATCTATTTTTATCCCTCTTTTGGCAACCATGAAACCGGCAACCGGCGAATCAATCCCGCCTGACAAAAGAAGCATTGCTTTACCCCCCATGCCAAGGGGCATTCCTCCAAGACCCGGGAACGTTTCCGAATAAATATAGATTTTTTCACGAATCTCAACATTAACCATCACATCGGGGTTATGAACATCAACATACCATGTGGGAAAAGCCGCCAGTATCACACTTCCTAACTGTGCGTTTATCTGCATTGTGTCGAGCGGATAATCTTTACGGCTGCGACGGGCGGCGACTTTGAAACTGGGAGGTGAGGAAATATCGGAAAAGATACTGCGCAAATAATCACAAATGAATACTCCCAGTTTTTCAAATCCCTCATCGTCGGTTTGTACCATCGGACAGATGCCTGATATCCCAAAGACTGTTTGCAAGGCGGCGATGGTATCATGAAAGCTATATTCCCCCTCTATTTCCAAGAAAATGCGTCCATTCGACCGCCTGACGGTAAAATTACCGTCCGTCTTTTTGAGTGAATTTTTGATTTGCTTGACCAACGCCGACTCAAAGAGATGACGGTTCTTCCCCTTGATACCGATTTCCGCATATTTAATTAAAAATGCTTGATAATATTGTTCCCGCATCGCTTCACCGCTTAACATACTTTCGTAACACAGGGATTATATCATACATTGCTTGCAAAGTATAATCAATTTCTACTGTTTCCGTATAGTGGGAAAAGCTAAACCTAACCGTTGAATCTATCATTTCATTGCTAAGTCCGATAGCTTTAAGGGTCGGTGATTTATGCCCCTGCTTGCGGGCTGAACAGGCATTGCCTGCCGAAACATATATTCCTTTTTCACCCAGCGCATGAAGCAAGACCTCACTCTTGATTCCGGCAATAGTAACACTTACGATATATGGCGCAAAAGCTCTGCTGTCACTTCTGTTGACTGTTACTTGAGGAATGTTCGTCAATCCCTGCAAAAAGCGATCCCGCAGTTCATTCATGCGGATGATATTTTCGTCCATCATCACATTCATCAAATCTGCCGCTTTTGCCATCCCGGCGATACCGGGGATATTCTCCGTTCCTGACCGCCATCCCCCCTGCTGCCCGCCGCCATAGCTGATAGGTGAGAGCTTTACCCTTTCATCTTTGTACAAAAACCCTACCCCCTTGGGCCCGTGGAGTTTGTGGGCACTGGCGGTTAAAAGGTCGATACCGCTGCGTTTGGGTGATAGCGGCAGTCGTCCAAACCCTTGAACCGCATCAGTATGAAAGATGATGCCGGGGTTGACTTTTCTAAGCAATACCCCGATTTCATCAAGTGGTTGGATGATTCCCGTTTCATTGTTGACATGGATAATCGAGACCAGTATCGTTTCATCACAAATTACCCGCTCAAGTTCTCTTAGGTTGATGACTCCATCATCGTCAACCGGGAGGCGGGTAACAAGAAATCCCTGTGCTTCCAGATATTCCATCGTCTGCTCAACCGCAGGGTGTTCAATAGCGGTTGTGATAATGTGATTTCCGCGGCGGCGATTGGCAACTGCTGCCCCTGCCAATGCGAGATTGTCCGATTCCGTGCCGCCGGAAGTAAAAATCAACTCATCTTCCTTTACTTTCAGTTTGGCTGAAATAACCTCACGAGCATAACGCAGATACTTTTCTGCTGTTATACCTTTCTGGTGAAGACTAGCGGCATTGCCGTAATCCTCACTCATGATCAAAGTCATCAGTTCCGCCACTTGGGGAAAGCACTTCGTAGTTGCCGCATTATCCAGATATACTTCCATTTCTTCCTCTATTCCATATGATTGCCGTGATTCTAAACCTGGTCACAGCAAAACATAAGCCATGCCAAAATAACTGTGGCAGCTGTTTCTGTCCGCAGGATTCTCTTTCCCATTGTAATCGGGACTATTCCCGCATTGACTGCCATCTCAATTTCCCGAGGTTCAAAGCCTCCCTCTGAACCAATGAAAACTGCCACATCTTCACCACGGCGAATCCCGCCGATGATGTCGCGGGTATTCCTAAAATCAGTGGATTGGGCGGTCATTTCATATGGGATGATTTTTGTGTTAAATTGCGCTATATCCGCTATCGCTGTCTGCAACGTTGTAACTTCCTCAATTACGGGAACAATCAAACGACCGCATTGTTTGGCGGCAGTCTCGCTGATTGTCTGCCAGCGTTCCCTTTTGGCAGTTGCCTTTTTTTGCTCTAAGCGAACAATAGAGCGGGTAGTAGTGATAGGGATGACTCGATAAACGCCAAGTTCAACGGCTTTTTCGATAATCCACTCCATCTTCGCCGCTTTTGGCAACGCTTGATAGAGATGAACCCGGATCGGCAGTTCGTACCCTCCCGCTTGAATATAACGAAGTTCACAGCGTACTTCATCAGCAGTAATATCAGATATTACCGCATGATACTTACACATTTCCACGCCATCACTAAAGGAAAGCTCATCACCCGCTTTCATCCGCAGGACATCACGAATATGATGTACATCGCTGCCGATGACGGAGATGGTGTGTTCATTTATTTGTTGGGTTTTGATAAAAAAATGGGGCATATGTACCTCTGTCGTATGGGGGTGTAAACTGTTTCTTGCGCATGATGAGGGGTGGGTAGTCACTATATCTTATGTTTCAGTATTGCTGTGTGTTCTAAAGACGGGGTCTTGTGAAACGTCGTTACTTAGGCGGTGTATAGACCTAGTATTATCAGGTCTAGCGCCTTATGTAACGCAACGTTGAACACGGAGCGCAAGCGTTCCCGGCATTGAACACACAGTTATGCTGAAACATATTCTTAACACTCTCATCCACCCCTCGCCGTCACCCCAACCCAATCACTATCTCTGACAACATCAACAATCGTCATTCCCGCTGCTTTCATGGCAATGAGTACTTGCTCGACTTGCAGCTCATCATTGATTATTCCTGAAGTAATGAAAACCGCACCATTTTTCATGTACTCATGTACTATTGCTGTAAGTTCCACGAGTGTTCCGGTAATAATGTTGGCGACGACGATGTCAAACTGTTTTTCCTTTGCAATAAGACAAGATTCATCAGCAACTAGGATATTACCGATGACAACATCTAATTTCTCGGAAGCAATGGCGTTGGCTTTGCTATTATGCTGTACTGCTTCTGCGGCATGTTCATCAATATCAACCGCAAGAACATAATCTGCTCCCAATAACAACGCTGTTATGCTTAATATTCCACTACCACAGCCGATATCAAGGACATGGTCGCCACGGCGCAGGTGTTTGCGAAGCTCACGAATACATATCTTGGTTGTTTCATGCTGTCCCGTTCCAAAAACCGCACCGGGGTCAATGCGCAGGACATGTGTTGCCGCTTCTGTAGGGATGCTTTCCTCCCAAGACGGTACTATCAAGATATCGTCAACCGCAAAAGGAGTAAAATAACTCTTCCAGTTATCCCGCCAGTCTATGTCGGCAGTCTCGGAAACGATAATATCTCCACCGCCAATATCTATAAATGCCGAAAGCTCCGCTAGTTTCGCCTCTATTTGTTCGACCAGGATAGACACATCCAGCTCTGTGCCGAGTAACTCAGCTTTACCACTATCTGTAATCACCGCAAAGACACTTACATATGCTACGCCGTCATCGTCGGGCATATCAGGAACTATATCTGCAAACATTCGCTCCAAATCAGCAGCAGATATCGGCTGATTGTCCTCTATCTGCGCACCCTCGAATCCTATTTCCGCCAGAGTCATAACTATCATTTCTGTAACGGTAGTATGGGTTTTGATTTTGATTTTCAACCATTTCATGGGTTTCGTCCTTTGCTTACTTCATTCTACTGCAATAATGTCTATAACTCAACATGATGTATTATTAAAGATTAACCAGCGAGGTTTTATTGATATAGTTCAGACCTGTGTTGAAATATTCAACTCTGTTTGCAGCGGATTAACCGCAGAACTTATTCTTGAAATAAATGGATTGCTTCGGCGTATAAAACCGCATCGCAATGACGAAACCGTAATATCTCATCATGAGCCTGAACCGTAACGTTCTTTTGATAGCTTGCAATTCGTATAAAGCTTGTAATGTTTTGGCTGCCGCTTTATAATGACTAAATATAAACATTACCAAACACCGTAGCGAAGAGGAGCAATATGTCATTGACCGCCAATGAAAGAGCGTACATGGAAAGTCTGGAGTCACGTATTCCCGCTGGAGGACTGCGTACTCGTTTTGCTCCCAGTCCTACCGGGTTTATGCACTTGGGGAATTTGCGGACGGCACTCTATACTTATCTTTTGGCAAAAAAGGCTAATGGGGTTTTTGTCCTGCGTATCGAAGATACCGACCAGGAACGCTTAGTTGATGGGGCGATGGAGCTTATTTATGAGACCCTCCGGACTGCGGGGCTTACTTATGATGAAGGCCCTGATGTTGGTGGGGTGGTTGCTCCTTATATCCAAAGTGAACGGCGAGAAATATATCAATTATATGCACGGTTGCTAATAGAGCGTGGTAATGGATATTATTGTTTTTGTGACAAAGCAATACTTGATGAGCAAAGGAGTATCAGCAAAGCCAGCCGTGTCCCCCACCTTTATGACCGCCGCTGTTCATTTCTTACTGCTGAGGAGACCGCATCCAAGCTCGCAGCAATGCCTTATGTCATCCGTCAAAAAACACCGTCTGCGGGTAAGACTTTCTTCGATGACCTCGTCTTTGGGCGGGTTGAAGTCGATAATTCCACTCTCGATGATGCTGTTTTGCTTAAAAGCGATGGTTTGCCGACTTACAATTTTGCCAATGTGGTCGATGATCATTTGATGGGGATCACCCATGTCATTCGTGGCTCGGAATATCTACCCTCTACCCCCAAATATATTTTGCTGTATGAGGGCTTTGGTTGGCAAATACCCGAATACATTCACGTTGCACCGATCATGAAAGATGCTACGCAAAAACTTTCCAAACGACACGGCGATGCTTACTTTAGTGATTTTGTTGCCAAGGGTTATACGGTGGAGGCTTTGCTCAATTATCTGGCATTGCTTGGTTTTAGTCCCGGCGGCGAAGAAGAAAAATTCAGTTTGGCAGAGCTGACTAAGGTGTTTGACATCAAGGGAATATCGAAGTATCCATCCATTTTTGACCAAAAAAACCTCAACTCCCTCAATGGTTCGTATCTGCGTGCCATGACTAGCGATGATTTTCACGAAGCGGCACTTCCGTATATCAAGCAAGGGGTGAAATGTGATATTGATACTGCTTTCGCCGCTGCTGTTCTCCAAAAACGCTGTGAGGTCTTGGGAGAAATCCCTGAGCTGTTTGACTTTTTTGATGAAATGCCGGATTTTGACCCGCAGTTATTTTTCAACAAAAAAATGAAAGTCACCCCTGTTCTCATCGAAGAGCATTTACAGGCAATGATTGATGTACTCACCGACATCAACACGTGGACTGCTGCCAATATCGGAGATACCCTTGACCGGCTTATCGGGCAACTGGAAATCAAAAGTAGTGTACTTTTATGGCCGCTGCGCATTGCTCTGTCGGGGAAAGAATATACTGCCGGCGGCGGTAAAGAAATCTGCTATCTGTTGGGTAAAGAAAAGAGCGTGGAGCGGTTACGGCAGGCAATCGTCAAGCTTGCTGATTTCACTATCACCCCGATTATCGCCGCGATCGAGAAAGCTCCTTTAGTAGAGAGTAATATTGAGACTGCTACCGATTCTGACATTGCCCCCGCCGCCACTATATCAATGATGGAAGAAACGAGTGCTTTGCCATCTGTTTTAGCAGATACCAATGAAGAGGAAAAATCGGCGATTGAAGAAAATATAACAATTTGTGCAAATAACACGATTCGCGCTGTCGCTTCGGTTGCCAAGTTAAACGTAGGCGAGGATACCACCTTGCTCAGCAATAGCATCAAACCGATTATGGACATCCTTGACCGCTTGATTCCGATGGAATTTGCATGTGAAGATATTCCCCTTTGTCTTGATGTGGTAAATGTGTTTCGGGAAGATATTCCCCTTGAGCAAAAGACAATTTCCCGTACTGAGGCTTTGCTTGAGCGGGAAAAACACCTGGACATCGCTCCCGAAACCGAAGCCGGATGTATAAGCGTACCAAAAATACTGGGAGAATGAACTTTTATGTTTGAAAACAAAAACGCCGCTGACATATCGATAATGATACGGCAAAAGGAAGTGAAACCCTCCGAGGTATGCGGATATTTTCTGGCGCGAGCAAAAGAAACTGAACCTGATGTCAACGCTTTCATCACGCTTTCATCTGACCTGATGGAAAGAGCGGAAAAACTAGACCAAGAACCGATATCATCCGCGACATCACCTCTGTTCGGACTTCCCATCGCTATCAAGGATAATATATCTACTTCTGATATGCCAACCACTTGTGCTTCGAAAATGTTGGCTAATTATCGCCCCCCTTACGATGCTACCGTGATTTCCCGGCTTCGTGAGCAAGGAGTGCTCGTAATCGGCAAAACCAATATGGATGAGTTTGCAATGGGAGCCAGCGGCGAGACATCATTTTTTCAACCTACGCACAACCCCCATGATTTGAGCCGTGTACCGGGAGGGTCTTCCAGCGGCTCGGCAGCTACGGTAGCATGTGGCAGTGCCCCGCTAAGCCTTGGTTCGGATACCGGCGGCTCGATTCGCAATCCTGCTTCGTCTTGCGGTGTGGTTGGGTTGAAACCCACATACGGAGCTGTTTCACGTTATGGCTTGTTGGCGTATGCCAACTCTTTTGACCAGATAGGGACATTTGCCAAAACTGTGACCGATACTGCATTATTGACGGCGGCGATTGTGGGACATGACCAAAAAGATGCCACTTCAAGCCGTGATTTCACTATAGATACTGCTGCCGTTGAGGCGTTTAGTGTAAAAGGAAAGAAAATCGGAATCTTGAAAGAATGTTTCGCCGCCGGAATTGCCAACTGTGTCGATGACAGAGTAATGGCTGCTGCCAACACTTTTGCTTCAATGGGAGCTAAACTGGTGGATGTCTCCATCCCTTCCATCAACGATAGTTTGTCTGCGTACTATGCGATTGCCCTATCGGAAGCTTCCTCCAATTTGTCCAAATATGATGGTCTTCGCTTCGGTTATCGTGCCGCTCACTTCGATGATTTGGAGAGCCTTTATATTAACTCCCGCAGTGAGGGTTTTGGCGAAGAGGTGAAAAGACGTATCATCATCGGCACTTATATACTGAGTTCCGGCAATTATGATAAGTACTACCGCAAAGCACGTATCCTGCAAGCAACGTTACAAAATGACTTCGCTGCCGCTTTCATGAAATGTGATATCCTTTTATCACCCGTTACTCCCCAAACCGCCCGTCCGCTTGGATATAAAGAGACAAACCCCGATACGCTTTTTCTTGGTGATGTCTGTACTGTTCCCGTGAATCTGGCAGGACTACCCGCTATTTCTGTTCCTTGCGGGCTAGATCATGAAAATATGCCTATCGGTGTCCAACTGATAGGGCGGAAGTTTAGTGATACCGAGCTATTGGGTTATGCGCGGGTATTTGAACGGGAAAGCAACTAATGGAGATTTGGGTCTATGGGAACTGTTTATGAAACGATAATTGGCTTGGAAATACATGCCGAACTTTCCACGAAAACGAAGGCTTTTTGCGCCTGTGAATATAGATACGGCGGCGAGGTCAATACCCAGTGCTGTCCTGTTTGCATGGGTTTACCGGGGACTTTGCCCATCCTTAATCGCATGGTAGTGGAGTACGCCCTGCGGATGGGGATTGCCACTAATTGCCACATCAACCAAGTATCAAAGCATGACCGCAAAAACTATTTTTACCCTGATTTGCCAAAGGGCTATCAAGTGACCCAAGCAGATATACCAATCTGTGAAAACGGGGTGGTCGAATTTTATCATCAAAACCACCACAAAAAAATCCGCCTTGCACGTATACATATAGAAGAAGATACTGCCAAGCTGCTTCATGATGACGCATTTAGGGGTACGCTAATCGACTTCAACCGCTCAGGAGTGCCGCTAATAGAAATCGTCTCTGAACCTGATTTGCGCAGCAGCGGCGAAGCCAAGGATTATCTGGAGGCGGTCAGAACTTTGCTTGATACGCTGGATATCTGTAATTGCCGGATGCAAGAGGGGACGATTCGCTGTGATGTGAACGTGTCCGTGCGACCAAAAGGGCAGGAGGCGTATGGAACCAGGGTGGAAATGAAAAATGTCAACTCCTTTTCGGGAGCGATGCAGGCAATTGAGTATGAAGCCGAACGGCAAACCAAGCTCTTGCAGGAGGGAAAAACTGTAGCCCAAGAAACACGCCGCTGGGATGAAAAAAGTAGTGTCAGCGTAGCGATGCGGACAAAGGAAGACGCTGCTGATTACCGATATTTCCCTGATGCCGACTTACTTCCCTTGGTGGTGAGTGATGAATGGATTGAGAAAGTGAAAAATGCTTTGCCGGAGTTGCCTGTTGCCAAGTATGAGCGATATCTGAGTATGGGGCTTTCACCATCTGACAGTGCGTTTTTCGTAGAACAACCAAAAAAAGCCGTCTTTTTCGATGACTGTGTAAAAAATGAAAACGTTTTGCCCAAGACCATTGCCAATTGGATTATCGGCGAGATAACGGCACGGCTCAACAAAAACTCACTACTTATCGAAGATTCACCTGTTACTGTCATGGGAATTTGCGAAATGCTCCGCATGATTGACGATGGTATCATCAACAATGATGCCGGAAAAGTCATCCTCAATGAGATATTCGCTAATGGCGGTAAACCATCAGAAATCGCTGAACGGCTTGCGCTAATACAAAATAGTGATGAAGACGAGTTGTCCGCATTGGTAGATACCGTACTCAGCGAAAATGAAAAATCGGTCACTGACTACCGTAACGGAAAGACCAATGCCCTTGGCTTTCTCGTCGGGCAATGTATGAAGATGTCAAAAGGTAAGGCTAACCCGCAAATAATCAACCAGTTATTGCGTGACAAGCTTGGTAACGCATAGATGTAATTGTTACAAAATTGTTACAACGCGACCGGCAAGGCGGTAAATTAAGTATTCATAAGAAATAAATTATTGCAAATATATTAACGATACTATATAATTGGCGATAGTTTATGAAAAAAGAAACTTTGTTTATCAAAAAATAAAATGAGAATCTATAAAAAGAGGGTATATCAATGAGAAAGAAATATCTGTCAGCAGTCCTGTTATTACTCGGTGTGACCATGTTAATGCTCGGTGGTTGCCGGAATGAGGGTGAAGTAATCACGCCTTTGCCTCCTATCCAAGAAATCTCACCCCCGGTAGTTGATCCCGGAAATGATATCAATGGAGAAGAGCCAAATGGTGTCATTGACATTATCTGGGCACCGGAAAATATGTTAAATGGTGTTCCCATCGTCGGTGTGCGTGAGGAAATCGGCGGGATGTACCAAAGCTATCTCACCGGAGAGTGGAAAGATGCCTCTGTCGCCAAAAGAAGACCGATAGCTATCGTCCTTTCAAACAACCGTCCGGCTCTGCCGCATTACGGCATCTCCCAATATAGTATCATGTTCGAGGCTGCCGTAGAGGGAAGAACCTCACGTTTGGTTGGTTACTTTGAAGATTATGACGCTCTCGACCGTATCGGGCCGGTTCGCTCTGCCCGTGATTACTTCGTCTATGATTCAAACGGAAAGCAAGGAATCTTTACTCACTGGGGTTTGGCGGTAATATATTCGGCCGATCTCATCAATAGTGACCGTGTAGACAATGTCAGTCAATCCATCAGCGGGGTCAGGGTCAGTGCTACTGAGGCTTTTATTCGTGTCAACCGTCCCGGTTATGCTGTCGAATATACCGGATATCTGGATATCCCCGGTTATAATCGGGCTGTAGAGCGTCTGGGTTATCGTACTCATTATGATAATGCTTTCGTTCCCCAGTTCACATTTGCTGCAGAGGGTACACGGGTCACATATGACAATGCCCCCGACATCACCGTCATCCGTCCCGGCGGAACTACTACCGGAAGAGGCGGTTATGGCAACACCAACCCTTACTTCCAGTATAATGAGGAAGAGGGAATCTATTACCGTTACCAATCCGGTGAACCATTGCTTGACGAAATGAATAATGAACATGTAAGTGCCGCCAATATCGTCTTCCAGTTCGCATACGGAGAAGTACGTGACCCCAATGACTATCTCATATTCCGGATGCATCATGATGGAGACAAAGCAATAGTTTTCACCAATGGGAAGATGATTGAAGGTACATGGACACGGATGAGGGATACTGTTCCTGCGAAATTCCATGACCTTGATGGGAATGAAATCATCTTAAACCAAGGGAGAACATGGATTTGTATGATATGGGATATGTATGCTGATGAGATAGTTCTGGAATAAGACTGTTGGTTTCCAAAGCATAACACAAAAAAGGTCTAATGGTTGATACCCATAAGACCTTCTTTTTATGTTTCCTTACCATCTTTTCTTTTTCTTGTTGTTTTTGACCCCGCTCTTAGATTCACTTCTTTCGGCGGTGACATTGGCAGCCGCCTTTAGACTGTCGCCGGTCAGTTGATCAAAGTTTACCAGTAAATCCCGTGCTTCCTGTGACAGTTTCTCCGGAGTCTTGATGACTAGGGTAATATAATGATCACCGCGGATATCCCGTCTGCTGAGTGTAGGTACACCCTTGCCACGCAAGCGGACTTTGGTTTCTGTCTGTGTTCCTGCTTTGACTTCATAGATGACCTTGCCGTCAACTGTATCAATGACTATCTCACCACCCAATGCCGCTATCGCAAATGATATCGGCACGGTAGAATGAATATCAAAACCCTGCCGTTGGAAATGAGGGTGACGGCTTATGATTACCTCAACGAGTAAATCACCTCGCGGACCGCCTTTGCTGCCGGGTTCACCCTTTTCTCGGATACGCACACTCTGTCCGGAATCAATACCCGCCGGAATCGAAACCTGTATCGTTTTGCGATTAGCTACATAGCCGCTGCCGCTACAGTCAAGGCATCTATCCTTGATTACCTTACCACTCCCACGGCAATCCGGGCATGTCTGGACATTGCGGACTGTTCCAAAAAAGGACTGTTGGGTATAAACGACTTGTCCCTTACCGCCGCATTTGCCGCAAGTCTCAGGACTCGTCCCCGGTTTGGCACCGCTACCCTTACAAGTCCCACATTCATCCTTTAATGTCAGCTCAATATCCTTATCGACACCGAACACTGCCTCGTCAAAGGTAATACGGATGCTGGTACGCAGATTCGCACCTTTCATCGGTCCGGTGTTCCCTCGCCGTCTGCCGCCGCCGAAAATATCACCAAAGAGATCACCGAAGAGATCACCAAAGTCAAAGTTCTCAAAGCCGCTGAAACCGCCGCCATTTGCAAACGCCGCATGGCCGAACTGGTCGTATTGCTGCCGCTTCTCCGCATCGCTTAGTATCGCATATGCTTCTGATGCTTCCTTGAACATTTTTTCGGCTTTTTCATCGCCGGGGTTCACATCGGGGTGGTATTTTTTCGCCAAACCCCGATATGCTTTCTTTAGTTCCGCATCATCGGCGGTCTTTCCTACGCCCAGGACTTCGTAATAGTCCCTCTTTTGTTCAGCCATGATTGGTCATCCTTTACACTTCGCGGAAATCTCCGTCTACAACATCATCGTCAGGTGCGGCTCCGCTATCCATGTCGCCCATATCACCCATGTCAGGTGCTTGTCCCTCTGCCTGCATCTTTTCGTACATTTTCGAGAAGAGGGTCTGGGCACTTTGCGTTAGCTTTTCCTTGGCAGCTTTCAACTCATCGAGGTCAGCATCGGACATTTCCTCATCAGATGCCGTCCGCTCCAGAATTGCCTTGACAGCAGCGACATCCGCTTCTACATCGCTCTTTTCGCTGTCGCTTAGGTTGTCGCCTACATCTGTAAGGGCTTTTTCTGTTTGGAAGACAAAGGCATCGGCATCATTTCTGGTATCAATCGAATCTTTGCGTTTCTTGTCCTGTGCCTCAAATTCGGCAGCTTCCTTGATTGCTCTTTCGATATCGGCTTCCGACATATTCGAGCCGGCGGTGATGGTAATGTGTTGTTCCTTGCCCGTACCTAAATCCTTTGCCGATACATTGACGATACCATTGGCATCAATGTCAAAAGTGACTTCGATTTGCGGCATCCCGCGCATCGCCGGGGGAATACCATCGAGGCGGAACTGTCCGAGTGACTTGTTATCCTTGGAAAACTGACGTTCCCCTTGGACAACGTTGATGTCAACAGCGGTCTGGTTGTCGGCAGCCGTAGAGAATATCTGGCTCTTCTTGGTGGGGATGGTGGTATTACGCTCAATCAAACGTGTGGCGATGCCGCCCATAGTTTCAATCGAGAGCGAAAGTGGAGTGACATCAAGCAGCAGTATTTCACCCGCTCCGGCATCGCCTGCCAGCTTTCCGCCTTGGATTGAAGCACCGAGGGCAACACACTCGTCAGGATTGAGGGATTTGCTTGGCTCATGTCCCGTCAGGGCTTTCACCTTATCCTGTACCGACGGTGTTCTGGTCGAGCCACCCACGAGCAACACTTTACTAAGGTCAGAGGCAACAATTCCTGCGTCTTTCATGGCATTTTTGACGGGAATCGCCGTCCGCTCTACCAAGTCATGAGTAAGCTCATCAAACTTGGCGCGGGTCAGATTCATGTCAAAGTGCTTAGGGCCTTCGTTAGTTGCCGTGATGAATGGCAAGTTGATATTGGTGGTAGTGGCACTTGACAGCTCTTTTTTTGCTTTCTCTGCTGCTTCACGGAGACGTTGGAGTGCCATCTTGTCATTGGACAAATCCACACCCTCTGTCTTTTTGAACTCGGTCAGCATGAAGTTGGTGATTTTTTCGTCAAAGTCATCACCGCCAAGGCGATTGTCACCGCTGGTTGCCAGTACTTCTATGACTCCGTCACCGATTTCAATAATCGATACGTCAAAAGTACCGCCGCCAAGATCGTAAACCATGATTTTTTGTTCATTTTCGTTATCAAGACCGTATGCCAAGGCGGCGGCAGTAGGTTCATTGATAATCCGCTTGACATCAAGCCCGGCGATTTTGCCGGCATCCTTGGTCGCCTGACGTTGGGCATCATTGAAGTACGCCGGAACGGTGATGACCGCTTCCGTTACTTTTTCCCCGAGATAACTCTCGGCATCAGCTTTGAGCTTTTGCAGTATCATTGCCGACAACTGCTGCGGTGAGTACTTTTTGTCATCAATTGTACGTCCGCGGTCAGTACCGATGTCACGTTTGATCGAAGAAACCGTCTTCTCCGAATTGGTAACTGCTTGTCTCTTTGCCGCTTCGCCAACCAGTCGCTCGCCTGTCTTGGTAAATGCAATTACTGACGGCGTGGTACGAAGTCCTTCTGTATTGGTGATGACGGTCGGCTTCCCGCCTTCCATCACGCCAACGCAACTGTTGGTAGTTCCTAAATCAATTCCGATAATTTTTCCCATTTGTATTTCCTCCTTATTCTATGTCCGTAGCATTTATTGTGCCACAGAAACCATGCTATGTCTTACTACTGTATCACGATATTTGTAACCTTTTTGCATTTCCTCCACGACTGTTCCACTTTCATGTTCCTTGCTTTCCACCTGCATAACAGCATTGTGCAAATCGGGGTCAAACTCGCACCCTACGGCAGGTATCGGTTGGACATTCATTTTTTCAAACTCTGTCATCAACTGCCGATAAATCATGTTCATCCCTTCAGCAAATGATGTGTCTTTTTCTGCAACCGTAACTGCTGCCAAACCGCGCTCGAAGTTGTCAACAACGGGGAGTATCTTTTCAATCACACTGCGAGAGCCTGTTTCAAACATTTGCATTTTTTCTTTTTCCGTGCGGCGGCGATAGTTTTCAAACTCCGCCATCTGGCGCATGACCCGGTCTTCCAGTTCGGCAATACGCTCCTTTTGCTTGTCCTGCCGCGGTTTTCTTTTGTTCGCTTTTTTTTCTGTATCACCGTCACCGCTACCGCTACCTTGCGCTTCTGCCGCTTTTTCGTCTGCCGTCATCACCGGGGGAACAAAGTCGGTTGCTTCTTTGCTTGCTGCGCTGTCTTTGTCAATGATGTTTGCTTCACTATTTTTGTTTGCTTCGTTCATTACCATGTCCTCTCGGGGTTGTGAGTCCGTATCGTGGCTGACCCATACCCATTCATCACTTCATTTGTTCAACTGTCCCGCTGGCGGCTGTTTCGTGAATATCATTTCCCGCCGCGGTATATGTCCTCGATTTGTGTTTTTAAGGATTTCAGTACTGCCACCACTTTTTCATAATCCATCCGCTTAGGTCCGATTATCCCAATCGTTCCTCGCATCCCCTCATCAAGCTCGTATGTCGCTGTCACCACGCTACAATCCTTCATCGACTCAATCCTGTTCTCGTTACCGATATATACTTGGATACCCATCTGGGGTTGGGTCGAGTCATTTTCATTTTCATTGACCAGTTCGGTCAATAGGCGTTTTTCCTCAAATGCGGTAATTAACTCGCTTGCCCGGTGGTGGTCGGAAAGCTCAGGGTATTTGAAGATATTGGTTGCGCCGCTAGTATAAATTTCCAAATCCTCGTCGTCTTTAATCACCTCGGCAACCGTGTCTATTACCTCCCCGATAATAGTGCCAAAACTCCCCGCCTGTTGTTTCAACACTTGTATCATGCCAAGATTGATTTCATCAATTGCGAGTCCGCTCAGGTGGGTGTTGAGTAAGATATTGAGCTTCAGCAATGTCTCTTGGTCTAAATTGTCGGCGACATTCAGGATGTGGTTCTTGATCACATTGCCTTCGACGACAATAACTGCTAACAGTTGGTCGTGGTCAACCTTGGTTAGCTGGATGAACTTGAGCTTGTTGCGACGATAATTGGGAGCGCTAATCATTGACGCATAATTGGTGTTCGTGGCAAGGAGCTTCGCCGCCTGCTTTAGGAGTTGATCCATCTTGTCGGCTTTGTCGAGTAACATTTCCCTAAGTTCATCGACTTCACGGTTTTTCTCCGTCATCATCGAATCAACATAAAGTCGATACCCTTTGTCCGAAGGAATCCGCCCTGCCGATGTGTGCGGTTGCAGGATATATCCCATATCCTCCAGATCTGCCATCTCGTTGCGAATCGTAGCCGAGCTGAGTTCCAAGTCGGCATACTTGGAAATAGTGCGGCTGCCAACAGGCTCCCCTGTTTCAAGGTAGTTTCGGATGATACTTTGCAAAATCACCATCTTGCGTTCATCAAGCGGCATTTGTCGCATTGTTAGCACTCGTTCTCGTGGAGTGCTAACACCTCCCTTACATAAAATATCATCACCGCTATCATAAGTCAACAAATATTGTGGAATTATTCATTAAAAAAGTATAAAGAGTATATAAAGAATGTATAAAGAAGCGAATTTCTCCGGAAATAGTTCAAAATAGCAAAAAATTGCCAGGGGATTTCTCCCCCGACAATTGAATACCCTGTTGTTTCACTTGACCTAGATAGGAAAGCTTCCTGTTACGTCATTGTTGAAGACATAATAGACTTTTTCTTCATCTGGTTTTACATAAAGCTCAATGCTTTTAAGCTCTCCCGCTTTTTTGCCAATGTCATGTTTCCACACTTCCTTGGCACTTTTTACCAGTTCCGCCTGGGTATAGGATTTGTTGTTGAACTCAATCTTTACCATTTCGCTTGCCGGCTTTTTTGCCGTTGCGGGTTTCTTGGCACTGGCTTTTGCGGTGGCTTTGGTTGCCGTTGCTTTTTTCGTCGTGGCTTTTGCGGCGGTGGTCTTTGCGGCGGTGGCTTTTGCGGTGGTAGCTTTTGCAGCCGTGGCTTTCACCGCAGTCGTTTTGGTTGCCGCAGTAGTCTTTTTCGTTTCTGCCATATCATCATCCTCCAATAATTAAATCCGTTATCCTTCTTTTCTTTACTTATTTTCGTTTGTTTCCACAAAAATAAATGAATTTTTCGTGCTTTTCAACATTTTACTACTCTATAAACAAGAAGTCAAGCAATTTACTAGAAACAGTAGTTTGAAACAGTAGTTTGGGTAAGTAGGTTGCGGTAATTTGCCGAAACAGTAAGTGTCAACGGTTTGAGTAACAGTTCGTTGACACATATATTTGGACACATACATTTAGGTACACATACCGTACACATACATTTAGACATACATTACCTTAGACATACATTTACATACATTTACATACATTTACTTGAAATTTCTTGACACCTTTCAAAATGCCGTCTATAATATAAGTGCAGTTGTAATATAGGCGAAAGAGGTTTCACTTATGTATATCAAACGGCACATTGAAGAAGTATTAAAATCAGCCATTCATGAAAAGGGAGCTCTCTGTATAACAGGTGCAAGACAAGTCGGAAAATCGACTGTGTTGAAGATATTGTTTACAGAACACAAAGAACTTACATTAGACGAAAGTAGGTTGCTCCGGCTTGCGCTGGAACGACCGGAAGAGTTTTTCGAACAATTCGAGCCACCCGTTTTCATAGATGAGATTCAATATGCTCCGTCACTTTTTCCATACATCAAGATTCATATTGACAAGACAGGAGCAAAAGGTGCGTTCGTACTGTCCGGTTCTCAGCGTTACGAGATGATGTCAAACGTAACTGAAAGCTTGGCGGGCCGTATTAACCTGATTGATCTTTATGGTCTTTCAATGCGTGAAATACTCGGTGACGATTTCCGTGAAGAGTTCATGCCTACTCAGGATTATTTGGAAAAGAGAAATCCCAAGTCGCTTAAATATAGTAAAGTGTGGGAGTATATCTGGCGTGGCTTTTTCCCTGAGATTGTAGAAAGCGGTACAGACTGGTCGCGCTTTTATTCGAGCTATGTACGAACCTATCTTGACCGCGATGTTTCAAAGTTAGCGCAAGTCGGGGATTTGTTGCAATTTGAAAAATTTATGGTGGCGATTGCGGCGCGGACCGGGCAGTTGCTCAACATTGCAGATGTAGCAAAGGATACTGGTATCAGTCAACAGACTGCTGAAAAGTGGCTATCGGTTCTGATTGCCTCAAATATAGTATATATCTTGAAGCCGTACTACAACAATGTCTTGCAAAGGCTAATCAAGACGCCAAAGGTATATTTTTTAGATACAGGGCTTGCAAGCTATTTAGTCGGTTGGGATAACGCACAGGTTTTACAAAATGGCGCAATGTCCGGTGCAATGTTTGAAACTTTTATCATTAGCGAGATTATTAAGTCATGGGCGAACTCAAACGGCGTAACACCCAATATGAACTTCTATTTCTTCCGTGACAAGGACGGTAATGAAATTGATCTACTCGTCAAACGAAACGGCATCCTTTACCCCATTGAAGTCAAAAAGCACATAAATTGTGACAAAGGCGACATAGCCGCGTTCAAGCAACTTGATAAAATACCCGATATGCAGCGTGGCGAGGGATGTGTTGTTTGCATGGCAGATGATGTTTTTCCGATAACGAAGACAGATATGGCCATTGGCGTGCGGTATTTATGAAGAGAGAACAACCAAGTAGCTAATGCGAAGCCCGTCATCATCGGCGGGGTCATCATATTCGCTTTATGTTTATAGTGAGTATTTTATTGGAATGTGTTATTATTACTAAGCTGGTTTTTGTTAGATATGTCAATCGTTGCTGCGGATGATATGCGGAAATTAATGTTTTGAAAGGGGACTATATTTTGGGTAAAATGTATCTTGGTGAAGAATTTTCAATTGAACATAACGATGACGAAACGCTTACCGTATACCATACATTTACGAAAAAAACGTTTGCAATCAATGATATTTCCGCCATACACTTAAGAGAGCGCAAGGCTTTGTTTAATATTGTAACAATACTTAATCCCGCACTTATCATTCAAACAAATGGAAATGGGACACACTACATTGCGTATTCAAAGCAATATGACGAGGATTTTAGAAATCTGTATACTTATTTGGCAAACCGATTGAAGGCTGAGTAATATAAGCACTTCTCCGAATACAGAAAAAATCATACTGTTACCTAACAATAAGAAGGTCTATTCAAGTAAATCACGCCATGTTATCATGGTCGGCGAAGATAGCATAGCATGAATGATTTCCGAAAAGATTTTATTTCCATTAAACTAATTCTTACACATCGCTTGACACAATTAGAAGAAGTGTTAGAATGTTAGATAGTAGATAGCGAGGTGAGTTTCATGTTGCCAAAAGAAAGCGAAACTGTTGAGTATAAGTCAATAATCATTGATGATATAAAAAAAAGCGTTATCGCATTTGTGAATAGCGGTGGCGGAACGCTTTATATTGGAGTCGAAGACGGCGGAGGTATCGCCGGATTACTTGATGTTGATGCTGATTTGTTGACTGTTAATAATATGCTCCGCGACGGTATAAAGCCTGATGTTACACTGTTTGCGCGTTGTTACATCGAACAAGTTGATGGCAGAAATATTATACGGATAAATATTCAAAGTGGAACTGAACGCCCATACTATATTATCGGAAAAGGAATCCGACCTGAAGGCGTTTATGTTCGTCACGGTGCAGCTTCCGTCCCCGCAACTGTAACAGCAATCCGAAAAATGATTCGGGAAACTGATGGAGATAGCTATGAAAAACTCCGCTCAATAGAGCAGGTATTGACTTTCAATACAGCAAATATTGAATTTGCAAAGCGAAAAGTTCAATTTGGTGCTTCTCAAATGGCAACGCTTGGAATTTTGAGTAACGATAAAATTTATACAAACCTTGCATTGCTTCTGTCGGAACAATGTGTTCATACAGTTAAGACCGCTATATTCCAAGATACAACACAGCAGGTTTTCAAGGACAGGCAGGAGTTCAGCGGTTCGTTATTCAAGCAAATAAATGATGTTTACAATTATCTCGACTTGAATAACAAAACAACAGCGACATTTGACAAGCTCCTACGAATTGATAACCGCGATTATCCCGAAACCGCCTTGAGAGAAGCTCTCTTGAACGCTATTGTCCACAGAGAGTATTCAACCAGTGGAAGCATCCTTATCAAAATGTTTTCCGACCGTGTGGAATTTATCTCTCCTGGCGGTTTAATCAGCGGAATTGAGGTTGAGGATATTATGAGCGGATACTCCGCTTGCCGCAACTCGGATTTGGCTGAGGTATTCTATCGTTTACAACTTATTGAAGCATACGGAACCGGTATTATGAAAATATTTGAAGCCTATAAAACATCATTGGCACAACCAAAAATCGAGGTCACTCCCAATGTTTTCAAGATGATATTACCTAACTTGAACTCAATACCTACGATAAATGCAGCGAAAACGCCGGAAGAAACAATCATTCAATATGTAAAAGATAATGGCTCTGTTAACCGCAAACAGGCTGAAAATATTCTTGCCTTGTCACAAACGGCAGCGGGTAAAATACTTCGCAAGTTGGTTGAACAAGGGGAATTGACACGTGAAGGTCATTCGCGAAATGTGCGGTACTTTGTTAGCAAATAGTTAGATGTGTTAGAGTGTTAGCATTAGAGTAACAAAGAAATGACAATCCATACACGCTTACCACCGTTATTATCACACACTTACTTTTCTGCCAATACGGAAAAACATGGTCCGTTTTGATGATTCATCGTTTCTCCGGTAATCTTGATATTCAAGAAACCGAAATGTTTTAGGCAATTGACGATATCATCTTTTTCCATCCAATAACTATATACGTTATTTCCTCCATAAAAGGCTTTTAGTGTTAAATCGGTATTATAGTTTTGCTTGTAAACCTTACACTTGAAACCACTGTGTTCTATATGGCTACATTCTTCAAATCTTTTTTTATCATATATTTCTTTGATAATCGCTTCGTCATAAAAATGTGTCCAGATAAAAACTTTACTTGCATTTTTGGAAATCTCATAAATTAGCTTTATCGGGTTTGCCATATGGTATAGTATCCCTGATGCCAAAATCAAATCATAAGGCTTCTCGTTTTGTTCAAGAAAGGGTTCTACATTGCCATATAAGAACTGCGCTTTCTTCAAGCCCAGCAGCTCTTTGATAACCAGACATTTCAGATAAGCCCTTGAATTAGCCTCTATCGCTGTAACTGATTCGGCTTCTGTATTCGCCAACATATAAGTATGCGCCCCCTCTAAAGGACCCAACTCAAGCACCCGATAGTTTTTCAGATTATCAAGGTTACTGATAACCCATTTGATTCGATCATCATCAAACAATTTGGCATAGCCGCCAGTATCTGCTCCCACATCTTTAGGTAAAATGCTTGCCCACTCACCTTTGAA
Organism: Lachnospiraceae bacterium; assembly: GCA_031280955.1. GTDB lineage: Bacteria > Bacillota > Clostridia > Lachnospirales > Lachnospiraceae > UBA935. The sequence continues at coordinate 26,393 of JAITGA010000003.1, read as the reverse complement.
AATATCTAACGGGGTTTGATTCGAAGGGGGATAATTGCAATAAATATCCTTTATTGTCGGATCGAATTGCAGTATTTTGTAACAAATTTTTTTAATGGCTTTTTTTATCATACTCCTCCTCTACAAAACGGCGAAATGCTGACAATGAGCGTTCCACTTTTTCCGTTTGAATACAATATGCGATGCGGAAATGACCGGGGCAACCGAAGCTGTCAGAGGGAACGAGAATAAGGTCATAAGCAAGAGCTTTACGGCAAAAAACGGCGGCATCGGCTTCCAAAGCCTGAGGGAAAATATAGAACGTCCCCTCGGGCTTGCGGCAGTTAAAGCCAAGCGCAAGCAATTCATTATAGAGTATGTTCATATTAGTTTCATAAACAGACATATCTACGGTGACATCAAGTGTCTCGGCAATCGCCAGCTGTATAAGTGAAGCGGGACAGTTATGTCCGATACCACGGGATATCTGCCCGCTCATCGGTACAAGCAAATCAGCAGCGGTGGCAGCAGGATTGACGGCGAGATAACCAATTCTCTCACCCGGGATGGAATGTGATTTGGAATAGGAAAAACATGAGAGGGTGTTTGCATAATAAGAGGAAATATAAGGTTGATTTTGACCGCTAAACACCACATCACGATATGGCTCATCGGAAATGAGGAAGATATCATGTCCATATTCTTTTTGCTTCGCTGTCATCAACTCCGCCATTTGCGTAAGCGTTGCTTCATTGTAAATTGCTCCCGTGGGATTGTGGGGAGTATTGATGAGTACTGCTGTCACTTCTGCAGTCAGCATTTCCTCGAAACAAGCGAAGTCTATCTGAAAATCAACCATATCAGGAGGAACTATTTCAAGCTTTGCCCCGCTAAGATTTACATAAGGGGCGTATTCGGGGAAGTACGGGGCAAAGGTCAGTACCTTATCGCCGGGGTTCGTGACCAGTCGAAGCGCATGGGCTATCGCTCCGGCAGCACCCGCAGTCATGAAGATATGATTGGCGGTGTATGTCATTTTATAACGATGATTGAGATGGGAGGTGATTTTTTCTTTGACCGCTTGGATGCCCAAACTGGGGCTATATCCATGAAGCTCCCTTGATGTCTTCGTTCCCAAAAGCTCGATAATAGCTTCAGAAAACCGAGGCGGTACAGGGACGGAGGGATTGCCGAGACTGAAATCAAACACATTTTCATAACCGATTTCATTCCCCCTCATGGCGGCAAACTCTGCCATTTCCCGAATAACCGACTTAGCTGTCAACATGTTTTGATACTTGGTTGATACCATAATGAACACCCCACTTCGTTAGCTTAACTTAACGGGACCGCCGCCGACATCGACAACATAAAAATCAGCATTATGACCCACTTTTTCCTCATAAGCTATTCCTACTTTTTCTATAAACAACGAAACTGCATCTTCACGGACGATACTGACGGTACAACCACCAAAACCTGCCCCCGTCATCCTTGAACCAAATACCCCAGCCACTTTCCACGCCTCTTCCACCAGGGTATCAAGTTCGTAACCCGTCACCTGATAATCATCACGCAGAGAAAGGTGCGATTCATTCATCAATTGACCGAATGAGTCAATGTTGTTTTCGCTAAGAGCTGTCACTGCACGCACCGTCCTCATGTTTTCATATACGGCATGTCTGGCGCGTCTGGCGGTCACTTCGTCACTGATGGCAGATTTATAGTTTTCAAACTCCGCTTCGCTCAAATCGCCCAGTGAGTTTATCGCTGTCACCGTCTGTAGCTCCGCCAAAGCCCGCTCACATTCACTGCGGCGTTCATTGTACTTCGATTCGACCAATTCCCGTGGCTTGTTGGTATTCGCCAAGACGATTTTTGCCTTGTCGAGGACAAGCGGCACATAGTTAAAACTTAGGTCAGCAGTGTCAAGAAAAATAGCGTGGTCTTTTTTTCCCATTGCAATTGCGAATTGATCCATGATACCGCAATTGACACCGATAAAGTGGTTTTCCGCATATTGACCGAGCAATGCCAACTCCTGGTTCGTAAGTGTTATATCATACAAATCGCGAAAGATGAAACCTGTCAGGACTTCAAGTGATGCTGACGACGAAAGACCCGAAGCCGCAGGAATTTCACCATTTATTAGCATGTCAATGCCATATGGAAGCGGATGTCCTTTTGCTATAAATGCCCAAGCCACGCCGGCAGGGTAGTTTGCCCAATCAGCGGCAGGGACGGCTTTTTGTGAGTCGAGGGATATTTCGATGATACCGAGCTGAGGCATGTTCATGGAAAAAACCCGCAGTAACCGATCGCTTCGCCGTCTTGCGACAGCGTAAGTACCGATGTTAAGAGCGCAAGGGAAAACATGCCCGCCGTTGTAATCAGTATGTTCACCTATCAGGTTGACCCTGCCGGGAGCGAAGTAAATATTGGTATTTTCATCATTGCCAAAGACCTCAGCGAAAGCAGTTACAAGTTCTTTTTGCACGTTTTTCCCCGTTTATAGTATAGTCATACCAAACTAACAATCACTCCTTTTGTGGCGGCAGACAGATGTGGTATAATGTCTAAGCGGGAGTCCAATCATTTTTGCTTATTGGTCAGATTGCTTCTTCACAATGATAGTATAAGCGACAAAAAAAGTCAATATTTGGGCGTTGTTGCAATGACGAAACCACAGCATTTCATCATGAGCCTGAACTGTAACCTATTTGGCACAACAATTCGACAGGAGACGGTATCAACATGAAACCAAAAATATTCATTGACGGCAGTGAAGGCACTACCGGACTCAAGATATTTTCCCGTTTTGAGAAGCGTGATGACATCAAGGTGATGAGCATTGACCCCGAAAAACGAAAAGACATAAATGAGCGACGACGGTTGATCAATGAGTCGGATATCACCTTTCTTTGTCTGCCGGATGAGGCAGCAAGGGAATCGGCAGCAATGGTGGAAAATGAAAATGTCACCATCATAGATACCTCAACTGCCCATCGCACGGCGGCGGGTTGGTGCTATGGTTTCCCCGAACTGTCGGGGCAACATCGACAGGATATCGCTACCGGAAAACGGATTGCCGTGCCGGGTTGCCATGCGACCGGATTCATCGCCTTGGTCTATCCCTTGATATCAGCGGGATTTCTCAAGCAAGATTACCCGCTCTCCATTCATTCCCTCAGTGGTTATAGCGGCGGCGGCAAGCCTGTAATCGCCGCATATGAAAACGAAACACGGGCGACTGAGTACGATGCCCCGCGGCTTTACGCCCTCACACAACAGCACAAGCACTTGCCCGAAATGACCAAGATATGCCGTCTTCAACATGAACCGCTTTTTAGTCCCGTGATTGCTGATTATTTTGCGGGAATGGTAGTTTCTGTGCCGCTTTATGCCAGTGCCTTTACATCACGCCTCTCACTACGGGAGTTGTGCAGCTTTTATCATGAATACTATAGTGGCGCAAAATTGGTATTCATCGCTGACGAAGAGAGGGGATTTTTGCCTGCCAATCAAATGGCGGGGCGGGACGACCTCGCCATCTACCTGACCGGCAATGACGAGCGAATGGTTCTTTGTGCCAGTTTTGATAATCTGGGCAAAGGAGCTTCGGGAGCGGCGGTACAATGTATGAATATAGTTTTGAGGTGTAAAGAGAATAAGGGTTTGGTGTGCGGTGAATGATTGACCTGAGCTACGATAATGGTCTCTCTCCCTCCGGCACACGGATACGATTCGCCAACAGTAAATTGAGCACCGAGATAACCAACCCGCCAATAAACACGTAGACATAGCCCGTTCCCATGTTCATCGCCCATAACATTCCTGCAAAAGTCGGCATCGACATTGATACAATATGATCAAATGAAACCCCAAGCGCCAAAGTCGCCGAAACCTCGCCGGGATTGTCGGTCAGCCGTCTAACATAAGTGGTTCTCGCCATCCCGCAACCGGAGAAGAGATGGTCGATGACATAACAGCCGGAAACCACTACCAAGGCAACCGAGCCAGAGAACAAAAGCTGTGAAAATGCGAAGCCAAAACAAGCTAACATTAGCAAAACCGCTTCCAGCATGAGGGTGAAACGCTCTCCTTTGCGGTCAATAATCCCACCCAACCAAGGACGGAAAAACACGTTCATCACCGATACGGTGAAGAACAATATCGTAATATTTGCCACCGGTTGCCCATATACGGTAATGAGCAGCCAAGGGACAAAGGTAATCGTGATTTGCTTCCGCGCCCCGAAAACAACACAGAGAGCATAATACAGTGAAAATTTCTTGCGAAAAATGAATCTTTGCTTTCTTATTTCGGTTTGATTCGGGGTCATGAACAAAAATGTCACTCCTGCCAAAATCATGGCAGTTGCGCCAATGGAAAACGACACCACGAAAGGAATATTAACGAAACGATAGAGCAAAAACAAAACCCCGGAAGTCAAAATGAGTGCCGCCGTGTTCACACTTTGGATTTCACCTAATCGCCGCCCGATTTTGCCATCCTTGGCAAAGGACATGCTGAGAGCCCCTTGAATCGGCATATATAGATGAGTACCCATGCTGTAAACCATCATGGTTGCGACTACCGGCCAATAACCGGAAGGGATGAGACCAAAAGCGAATAAGCCGACACCACCCAGCATATTCGCAAACGCCGCCGTGCGGACATCGCCCAAAAAGGCTAATGCACCAATGACGAACACCACCAATAACCCCGGCAGTTCACGGGGGATTTCGAGGGTCGTCCGTTCAGTGATGGTGAAATGCAAATCCTCGATAAGGCGATTTGATAGCGATGTATTTTCGACTGCCATTGTCACGCCGACGAGGGCACTGGCAATCAAAAAAAGCAGAAAATTCCGCGATATCACCCTCTTGCCAATGCGGATTTCTGCCATTTTATTGCCCCGTTCTTCTGTAAAGCTCTGTCATTGCCCTGATTTTGACTGCCAAATCGCCGCCGGCATAATCAGCAGCAAGCCGCCATTGCCAGTTGCCCCCTACCGTCGAGGGGGTATTGATTCGCGCCCGGGAATCCAGTCCCAGATAGTCCTGCATCGGAATGATGGCGGTGTCAGATACGCTTGCCAATGCTGCCCTGATAAATTCCCAGTTTCGTTCAGCCCGTTTCGTCTTGCGTATGTCAAGATAAGTCTCGGCAAACTTACGGTCTGCTTTTGCCAAGGAACGATACCAACCCATTATCGTATCATTGTCATGTGTTCCTGTATACACAATACAATTTTTGGTATAATTATGCGGCAGGTAATCGCTGTCTTCCCGTGAATCAAAGGCAAACTGAATGATTTTCATGCCGGGATAACCGCTTCGCTTCACCAAACGCAGGACGCTAGGGGTCAAAAAGCCCAAATCCTCGGCGATGATATCTTTTTCCCCCAGAGTATCCTTGATACACTTGAATATCTCGTAACCCGGTCCCTTCTGCCACTTCCCTTTGCGGGCATTTTTTGCCCCGTAAGGAATGGAGTAATACGCATCAAAACCACGGAAATGGTCGATCCTAACCACATCATGAAGTTGGAAGCTGGAAGCTATCCGCTTCGTCCACCATTCATAACCTGTTTCACGGTGGTATTCCCAACGATAAAGCGGGTTGCCCCACAATTGCCCATCAGCAGAGAAGTAATCGGGCGGACAACCTGCCACAGCCGTTGGTTGCAGGTCATTATCGAATTGAAAAAGTTCGGGATTAGCCCAAGCATCGGCAGAATCTAGTGCCACATAAATAGGAATATCGCCGATAATCCTCACCCCTTTATCATTGGCATACTTTTTGAGGCGCAGCCATTGGTCGTGGAAAAGATATTGTTGGAAAAAATAAAAGTCGATTTCCCGTTGATACTGACGGCGGCATTTGTCCAAATGGGATGGCTCACGTCGTTTGAGCGGCAACTCCCAGTCGTTCCAAGGAATCCCACCGCGGGCATCCTTGATTGCCATATAGAGTGAATAATCGCTGAGCCAATAGCTGTTGGCAGAAACGAAATCACGGTAACGTTTTATCCTCTTCGGCTTGCATTTCTCAAATGCCAAATAGAGAGCTTTTGAACGTGAATTATAGATTTTTTCGTAATCAACGAAGCCTGTATCAGAGCCAAAGTCAAACTGCTCGTACTCTTCCTTACTAAGCCATCCTTTTTCCATCAACTCTTGCAAATCTATGAAATAAGGATTCCCCGCAAATGTGGAAAATGACTGATACGGTGAATCACCATATCCTGTCGCTCCCATCGGCAAAATTTGCCAATAACTTTGTCCTGCCAACGCCAAAAAATCCACGAAATCATAGGCTTCCTTGGAAAAGCAGCCGATTCCGCCGGGCGAGGGGAGACTGGTGACAGGGAGAAGGATTCCGCTTCTTCGCATCTCATTCTTTCTTTTCAGAATAAACTCGGCTTTCGCTTCGCACTACGGTGTGTATGAACTTTGTCAAACGCTAATAAGTGAAGCCTTATGAAAGTCTTTTCCTCATCAACTCAAGCACACCGCCGACTGTGGTAATGCCCTCTAGGTCTTCGGGAGGAATCTCCACTCCATACTCTTCCTCAAAAGCCATGACCAACTCGAACAAATCCAGCGAATCTGCGCCCAAATCATCTCTGAATGATGTTTCGGGGGTGATTTCAATACCTTCAATACTCAAATGTTCGGCAATGATTTCTTTTACTTTTTCCAGCATAACGTCTCCTTAACGAAGTGAAACTAGAAAGTTCCAAAGTTACTATAGCTCTTAATTACTTCTTGTAGCTTTGCTGCTGTATTTCATTGTTATGTACAATATATAGGTGGTTGTGAAGATTGTCAAGATTACATCGTTGCTTTCATGTAAAGTTTTAATTTAAGATTTAACATTTGTTATGTGTGCAGGTAAACGGACACAGTTGGAACAATTGATGTCATGGTACGAAGCGACAGATATCATAACCCTGATAAATATTTTTGCAAAAATATTGTAAGATAAAACAAACTGTGATATGATAATTTCAGCACACCTAATGCGAGTGGGAATCCCCCATTCGCATTAGGTATTTTACAGGAGAAATACTTACGAGTTTGCTCGTAATCGGACTAATTATTTATACTGATGTTAATAATTTGAACCGTAAACAGAAAACAAAGAGAGAAGGAACCATTCATGAGAAAACCCAAACTGCTTATCCTCATTCTCGTAACCATCTATGTTGCTGCTTTTATAACCGCATGTACAGATGACGGCAACGAAGAGCATACGCTCACAGGAACACTTACTGTTTATACCTCCATGCGTGAATCTCTTACCAACGACTTAGTGGAAGGTTTTACTGCCATATATCCCGGTATCACCATCGAAACCCGAGTGGGTGGAGCGGGAAGCCTGATGAGAGAAATAGAAGCAGAGCGGGAGAGCGGGGCAATAAAAGCAGATGTCATCTGGACTAGTGAAGTGCCTGACTTTTACCACATGAAAGACAACAATCTCTTACTTAGCTATCGTCCCATTGGTGCAGATACCGTCTTTCACTCACAAAGCGATGCCGATGACTACTTCATCCCTGCCCGCTTAGGCACTTTGGGTATCGCTTACAACACCGACCTTGTCTCAACACCCCCTGTTTCATGGCATGACTTGACAGGCTCTGATTTTGCAAACGGCTTCGCTATAGCTAATCCTGCTACATCAGGAACAGCTTTCATTAGCGTAGGACTATTGATGGAGATATTCGGAGAGCAGTTTTTCCGAAGTCTTCATGCCAACGGTGCTTTCGTGGGGCAAGGATCAAGCCAAGTCGTTGATGCTGTTGCGACCGGTGAGCTTGCTGCATGTCTGGCAGTGGACTACATGGTTTTCACCCATGCCGAAGCCGGAGCACCTATTGCCATTTCGTACCCACCGGAAATGATCGTCATACCCAGCCCTGTCGCTATCTTCAAGAACAGCCCCAATCAAGAAATCGCCAAGTTATTTGTAGATTATCTGATTTCCTCTGAAGCACAGCAGATAATTGCCAACAGCGGCACACTTCCTGTACTTACCGACATTGCTGTACCGGGAAGATTCAATGTTCCGACTGTCACAGAAGCGATGGTGCGTTCGATTCAAGTAAATGATAATGAGATGTATATGCAAAAAGATGAACTGGTAGCATCATTCCTTACCATTATGCAATACTATGATTAAACTAATTTACCGGAAAATCTCGGTGTTTTCTTAGGCAACTTGACAGACTGGGTGATACTCAATGATACACCGTACTCAATAATAATGATAATAATAAGTTACTTTCTTAACGCCATGAGTAATTGCGGCACTATGATTACTCGCACTGTTTATTCCGAAATGAATATCTAACCACATCGGAGAGCGGCTAACAGCTATGCTTCTATCATCTACTTTGAAAGCGGGGTAGTTCTTTTCATGAATGTTTATATGTTCTGTCGAATCTGGGATTATAATTGTCGTGCCTAGTTTTATTTGAAAAAAATCATCATCTCTAGTCTTTGTAGTGACGTTTTTATTCATCTTGCACATTCCTGTCATCGGAGTTTTCCCGCTTGCCATAGATGAATCTTCACTTACCACATGAGCCGTAGTATCTTGATTATATAGTGTTATCTGTATCTTCATTTTAGTGATTGCGTTTCCCCATGAATCGATCGTCTCTATCGGTATTTGTGTTCTTGATGCTTCGAACGAGTCCGCATTAGGAGTCAAAGTAGCCAAGTCCGCAAAAGGAGAGGTTCTATCTGCACCAATGCCGCTTTTTATCGATTCATATAATTCATGTGGGTCAACATCATTATCCTTTGCTAATTGATCTACATCAATAATAATCCCGTCAATGTCAATGGTGAGCGGTTCTCTTGATTCAGCGAATATGGTTATAGATAGCATCAAAAAGCAAAATATATATAGAACAATAGCGGTTTTAACTTTGGTTTTTCTTTGCATAATATTCCTCTGTATGAACTCGCTCCCTAATTAAACTCTCTCCACTCCAAGCTACCGTCTTCGTGGATGATTTGCTCCTCAGCCAACAATAGTTCACCCGTCACGGCATCAAAATCAATGCGAGCAAAGTTGCCATTTGGTGAAGCTCCGATTACTTGCAAGAAAAGCCGCATATCATCGGGAGTTACCAACAATGAAGCATAACGTAAATCGAAATTGAACCCACTCACCCATTCATATTCATTTTCAGGATTTCCGCCCCGCAGTCCTAGCTCCTTAGCTTTCATTACCGCTTCTGCTGACGTCACCGTGATTTCACTCGTATCAATTAAGCCACCGTTCCCACTTTCTTCAAACGCATCCACATGAAAGACCTCCCCTCCCACAATCAAGACAATGACTAGGTTTCCTTCTTCATTGGCATACCAAGCGTACCATAACTCCCGCTTCCCGTCTTCACCTGTCGTAATCATAGGTTCTTTGTCTGCATCCCAAGTGTATACACAGGTAAGTTGTAGATTGTCAAAGTACTCCGTAGCGGCAGTAAGCCCTATGGCGATAGCTTCTTCCATCGAAATCTCTATTTTTGTGACTTCATCTGCCTGTGTGCCGGCTGTGCCCGATGTCACCACATCACCTGCTTCGCCCGGCGATGAGTTGTCCGATGCGGTGTCTGTGTCAGGGTTATCTTCTGCCAATGTAGTATCATGGTTACTATGGTTATCTTCATTCGCTCGACATGAAGCCAAAACAAAGCAGAATAAAACGATAAGCAACAGGAGTATCGCTTTATGGGTAAAATACCTAGATATAATTATGTGTCTGTCTTTTCGCTGCATGATATACCCCCTGTGATTATAGCAAAATGTCTGTGTGCAAGGAAAACTTTCCTTTGTATAGTGCCGTGAGTATTTATATCGATAGTTTACACATGTACTATATTGTATATAACCTTCCTTTCAAGCCTAAACCATCAATCATCATTTCTAGATATTCTAACCATAACATAGATTAAAGGTATAAAAAATACCTGTGGTGAAAAAAGATGGTGAATGGTGAAAAAAGACGGTTGATTTAGCAAAAGGCACATATCATACATGATGCTAACTTGATTTTGGTTATGTTTTCGTAACTTCCCTCTCACTTTTCTCACTAAGGCTATATCTCAGTAGGAGTCATCTCTCACTAAGATATAGGTTCACTCGGTTCTGGATAATCGCCGCTACCTGCTCCGGCGTTTTTTGTCCATGAAAATATGCGGCTGCTTCCTCCAAAACTATACTTAGAATACTGTTGTCCATTACATCAATATACTCTAATGTGTAAACCAGTTCCAGTATTCTTTCAATTTCCTCATCAGTAGGCGGGAGTAAATACGAGAAAATCTCTTCAAAAAGTTCTGCCGCTTTGACCTCTGTTGCTAATCTTTCCAGAACTGATTTTTTCACAGGAAACCCTTGTAATGAATTTGACAATCCCATCCCCGCAGTTTCTTGAAAATCAGTCAACAAATACTTTACAAACTCCCATGCCCCGTCTTTATTACTAGAATTTTCAAATATGGCAAAAATATCATTCGGAGAACATGATGAACCATTTTGGGTTTCGTTATCAGTAGGGAAACCAATATAAGTCATCTTCTCACCGAAAATATCATACTCAATTATCTTGGGATAAAAACCAGTATCAATGTAAAATGCGGTAAAATTGGGCATCCATAAAAGTGGTGGATTGCCTGTGCGATAATCAACTAGAACAGTATAATCTTCCCTCTTTTGCGGAAACTTATCTGTTTCACGCAACAATCGCATGAAAGCATCGCTTTCAAAATCACATGCTCCATCTGCATAGTCAACGAAATCATTCATTCGCTGTGTGAGCATCACCGTCAGGAAATCCTCTTTTGAAATCGCCTGCCTGCTAAGACCTATCGGTAGTGTATCACCCGGTTTGCTATCGAGAAAAGTATAGTACTCATCCCACGTCCAGCTTTGCCTATCACCAAGTTCTGAAGCTTTCCCCACCAACGTATTTACGTTAAATGATGTGGTTCCCAGATATAGTTTTCCGTCTGTTTCAAGAAGCCGAAAAACATTATCTAGATAATCATTTTCGTCAAAATCAGGGTCGCTTGCCATGAACTCGTATAGGTCGCTAAACAGACCTCGGGTAGCGTAGCTTTGATTCGGAGTGTTTCTGGCAAGAAAAACCACATCAGGGATATAACCGTTTGCAAGGTCTAGGTTGAATGTGTTTATATCCGCTTCAATCCAACTCCTACTGGTATCAGAATATGTCTTCATTTCCACACGGTAGTCACGATTTATCCTGTTGAAATTGACTGCCGCTCCAAAGATTACCGGGTCTGAATATAATGTCGCTACACTAATAACTGTTCGTGATGCTCTTGTGTTAGTATCAGATGGGTTTGCACGGTTTAGCTTAACAATACTAACTTTACCATCTGCTCCATAGCCACCACCAGTTGATGGAGTATAGGAGAGAGTAAAAAGTGTATCATCAATATTTATCACATTTTTGTACATGGAAGCGGCGAAATTGTCCACCCCCTCATCTAGCCAATTGAGTAGCTTCACGCGCTCGCCTTTAATATTAGAGCTGTAGACCGCCCACTTCGTAGTCATAAGAATGTCGTTGTCGCCATGACCGCCTATAAAAGTATAACCAAAAGTATCCATAAGCTCTTCTGCTAAAGCCCTCACTTCGGAATGACATATGTCGGAACACAGGATACAAATACAAGATAACGACATCTTCGCTTCTGAACTATTAAGTAATCCCTCGTCAAGGGTTCTGACGAAAACACGCCCGTCGCTAAGCCGAAATAAGTCCATCACATTAGTGTTTAGCTCCTCGCCGAGGTCAATCTTTACCCCGTTTTCATCAAACACATGGATTGTACCGATTGTACTCTCATCACGAACAATACTTACTTCATGGATGTAAAAATATGGTAATCCTGTTTGGGTAATGTAAACAACGAGTTGGTGAAAAGTGCGTGAGAGTTTTATCCCGCCTAGTTCACCTAGGGAAATGGTATTGATATAATTGCCATTACGGTCAAAACAAATTGCATCATATGTTATATTTTCCTCATGATTGATAGGTAGTTTATAAGTCAGCACCCATAGCACTTCGTGAATCAGTATTTGCAAGGAGAGGATTATCGACATCGAGCGTGATGTCATTTTTCACTTTCCCATCAAGGTCAATGGTAATCACTTTTAGTTCCTGAGATTCATAACCCCATCTATCCCCTGTTACACCGACAAGAATCAGCTCGCTGTTGTCATGGGCAAAATCAAAAACTTCACCGATGGCTTGATTCACAGCGATTTCCTTGTATGAATAGTAATGTCCTATGTCTGCTTCACTTGTGCAACTGGTAACAGCAAGTAAAACTATTGCCAGAAGTACTGTCAAGATTGGGATTTTTATATCGGTTGTTTTCAAAGTAGTTTCTTTCTTATTGACAGGATATGTCAATAAAGTGTTAATATAAACCATACCGAATCCGGAGGTGAAATCACAACTGCGAGTCACTTCCCTGTTGCTCTTCTTTTTCCAGTTGCTCCAGTTCTGCTTGCTCTTGAACCGACACATTGTCTTTGCGGTATTTCTTTTTACTTTTGAATTTTAGTTCATCGACGGCAAACTCGTGGATTTCCTTGACATCACCGACATCAACGATGACTTTAACCGTTTGGCGTAAAACATTAACGCTGGTGACTTCACCTTTCATTCCGCTTTCGCTAGTGACCAGATCGCCAATTCCCGGTGAACGGCGATTTAGATATTCATAAGTTTCTTCTTCATGTTTGAGACAGCACATCAAGCGACCGCATACCCCCGATATCTTACTTGGGTTGAGGGAAAGGTTTTGTTCCTTCGCCATCTTAATGGAAACAGGCACAAACTCCGACAAATGGGTATAGCAACAAAGCGCACGTCCGCAAATGCCTATCCCGCCTACGATTTTGGTCTCGTCACGAACGCCAATTTGCCGCAGCTCAATTCTCGTCTTGAATACTGATGCCAAGTCTTTTACCAACTCGCGGAAATCAATTCTCCCATCAGCGGTAAAATAAAACAACACTTTACTATTATCAAAAGTAAACTCTGCATCTATCAGCTTCATTTGCAGCTCATGTTTCGCTATTTTTTCCAAGCAAATTTGAAAAGCATCTTTTTCTTTTTCCTTGTTCTTCTTTTCTTTTTCATCATCTTCTTCATTGGCAATCCGGATTACCGGTTTGAGTGGCTGGACGATTTTGTCATCCTCGACTTCCCGTGCATCACCGACGACTGTTCCGTACTCCACGCCGCGCGCTGTTTCGACGATGACATGATCGCCGCGATTGATTTCCAGAGTAAGCGGGTCAAAGAAGTATACCTTCCCGGCGGTGCGAAATCTGACTCCTATTACATTGGTCATTTTTTGTCCTCTCTGTCAGGGTTTGTCAATTACTATTGCTCCCCCAAATAGCTTTTGCAGTCTTTTTGAAAATTGCAACAAAACAATATCAGTCTCAACATTCCTTGCCATCAAGTATTGGCAGTTGCTTGTTGATTATCCTTGATGGAAAATAGCAAAAGTTCAAGCGTAAGTTCAAAGTTCACATTGGCATCGAGACGGGTTTTCGCCTTTGCCAATGCCTCAATAATCTCCTCAATTCCCTCATATGCACAAACACTGGCAACTTGACGGATAAAATCTCGCTCTTCCTTGAAAATAATGAGGCTGATATCACGGGTGGCTTTGTATAGCAGGACATCACGATACCAAATAGAAAGAAAGTCCAAGTAATCGCCAATGTCGAACTTCAGCTCTTTTATCTTGCGGATTGCCGCAATTATCTCACTTACATCCATATGGTTGATGTTCTTTAACAAGACAATCGCTTCGTCCTTGACTTTTTCCAACTCTTCGCTTGCCGCCAGTAGCTTCGCTCTGCCGATATTGCCGCGGGCAAAAGCGACACAAACGTCAGCACGGTAATCGGGTATCATCATCGTTTCCATCAAAAACCCACGCACCGCTGTATCTGTAACCGCTTTCATGTGAAGCAAGGCGGCACGACTCGTAATTGTCGGTAACAATGACCCGCTATTGGCTGTCAACAAAATTATAACTGCATATGACGGTGGTTCTTCTAGGGTTTTGAGCAGCGCATTTTGTGCTTGTGGTGTCATTTTCTCCGCTTCACTGATGACATAAATCTTTCTCGTGCCACGGTACGGCATCACACCGACATCTTCATTTATTTGGCGGCGAATGTCTTCAACCCCGATCACCCCCGGTTTTTCGTGAATTATAAACCGTATATCAGGGTGATTGTCTGACAGGGCTTGCTCGCAGGAAACACAAGTCTGACAGGGCTTTTCATTCTCCGTGCTTTCACATTGAATCGCCATTGTAAATACCTTGGCGATAAACTCCTTGCCCATGCTTCGTTCGCCGCTGATAATGTAGGCATGGGAAACTTTACCCGTCTTGATAGCTTTCATCAAATGCTCACGGATATGCTCTTGCCCAATGATATCACCAAAACCTGCCATACTTCCTCCTTTTTATCCATTCTACGTAAATATATCCAACAACAGACCACGAATTTCCCCGATTTTTTCCAAGATTCCTAAGTGATCTTGCTCATCCTTAACCAATTCCCGTGCCAAATCATCAAGTGTTTCATCTACAAGTCGGATAATCCCATACACACGATGGCGACCACGGCGATCGAGATAGTTTTCACGGGTAAACTCATGGGAGCGGCTGACGATTTCGTTCATGAACTCCTTTATCAACCCGCGATACCGCTTCATATCCCTGATATCACGCCTTTTTGCCAGTCGTTCTCCCTGCTCATTTATCTGCTCCATCATGCTCGTCAACTTCGCCGCCAACTCACTCTCGCTCACTTGACTTGCAAGGATGAACTTGAACGAGATGTCATTCGCAGCGTTTTTGACTTGCAGCTCCGGCGACAAGGCATGGGTGACTTGATTGACCTTGATATCCATAACAGCTCCAATAGGTCATGTATCCGTGCAAAAAGTAAATCGGACAAATGCGCTTATTTGCCCCTCAGTTCCCTTATATAAGTGGCAATATTTTGTGCCGTAGTCGTTGACTCATGATTGTAAAACCGTTTGTCTATCCCCGCATCTTCTATCAGATCCTCGGCAAAATCATCAGTATCAGCCAAAAAACGACGGCACATTTCCTCATATCTAGGTGTCTCTTGGCTCATCTCCCGCTTGAGGGCACGCTCAAGGCGAACACCATCATCAAGCTCTATCAAAAGCGGCACGACACTCAATTCAGGAAAGTATTTCTTTACGCAAAGAAACGATTCCAATGTCCCTATCATCAAACGGTCAGGGCTATCCGGCGGGAAGTCAAACTGCCCATCATCTACGGTAAAGTAACGCCACAAGCCATGATATGTATGATAAACACGGTTCTCGACAACACTCCCTGCTGCCTGAAACGCTTGAAAACAAGCTTCATCGGTGAAGTGATATTCATTACCCTCAGCTTCATTACCACGTATCGGGCGGGTGGTATAGGAAATTATCACCTTGAGTCCCAGGTCTTTTTGCTCGCAGAGTTGTTGGAAAATAGTGTCTTTTCCCGTCGAACTCTTACCCATGATGAAGAAAACATAGTTTGGTCTGTTCATTGGCACACTCTGGTTTTAATTATAGGTAAGGTATACTCCCCATTAGCGGTCGTGCTTAGCCCATTTATCGTGATTCCGCTCGCCAAGCTCACTTGAATCACTTCTAAAATCCCGGCATCTATCCGCTCTCCCGGCACTAATAGTGGTATCCCCGGCGGGTAAGGAACAACAAACTCGGCGGCGACATTACCGGCGGCGGCGGGAAGTGCTATCTCGGTCATCTCGCTGTTATACGCTTCGGTAATGGTCATCATCGCTTCGGGCAAAGTGGGAAGCGATAAATCTCTTTTTGTTCGTTTTTCCTCTTTTGCCTTGGTATCTATAACCAAACTTCGGTCTATCGCTGATAGTGCTTTCGCCAAACGGACAAATCCCTCGTGTTTATCCATCACCGTAACAATGGCAACCACATAATCACGGGCAAAATACTCCATTTCCAAATGATGGTCTTTTCGTAAAATATCAGCCAGTAAACCTCCCGTCATGTCCCGGCATTGATTATCCTGACTGCCATCAGCAATACGAATCACAATTTTGCAGGGGTCATTTCCCTTTTGGCTTTTGTCTATATACAGCTTTTTCAATTGACTGACTTGGTCAATGAAATCCTGCCGCCAAGTCAACATCTGGTCAAATCTCGCCGCACCCTCAGTTTCCATCATGTCGATGCACTGTTCAATCGATACCAAAAGCGGATACGAAGGACTACTCGACTGGAAAATGCGCAAATAGCGGCGAAGCACCCGGCGGTCAATGCGCTTTCCGCAAACATGGAGCAGGGCGGTTTGGGTCAGCGATGGCAGGGTCTTGTGGAGGCTATGAACTACGATGTCAGCTCCTTGGCGGACAGCGTTTTCCGACAAATCAGGGTGCAGACCAAAATGCGCTCCGTGCGCTTGGTCAACAATCAGGGGAATATTATGGTAGTAGGCTAGTCGGGCTATTGCAGCTACATCATGGCTTATCCCCTCATATGACGGTGAAGTGATGAGGATCGCCTCAATGTCGGGGTCGCTCGCCAGTTTTGCGGCTATCTCACTTTCCTGCGGACTCGCATACACCAATGATATCCCGAACAGATATGCCGCATGATACACAGACAGGTGGCTGTCTCGTGACACCAAAAGCTTTTTTGCCGTTCCCAATGCCGCTACTGCACTTAATATCCCGGCGGTACTGCCATTGATAAGGCAAAAGCTTTCCTCGGCATGATAAAGTGCGGCGGCTTTCTCCTTAATGGTAAGGAGTATTCCCTGCGGATGGTGGAGGTTGTCAAAGCCGGATATCTCACTGATGTCACATGAATACCACATCTTTATTATGGATTCCATCATGCCATCGGCAATCACACGCTTGTGTCCCGGCATATGGAAAGGATAGATATCGCCCGCGGCTAAATCCCGCAAGCGATTACTCAAACTCTCTGACATCTATAAACCCCACACGGATATCTTTCATCTTTAATATGAAATTCCGCCTATTTATAGATTACTTGATGTCGGCGAGCTTGTCAATCAAGGAAAATCTATCAAGCAAAAAGCCATTGTACCATCAACATATAACTAATCGTACCAACTGCCACGGAAAGGAGGATGTTTTTTCTCCAACTATGCAAAATAACCACGAGTAAAGCGCAGATTATCTCCGGCAGCCATTTCCCGCCGATATACCAGTCAATATTGCGCAAACAATAAAACACCAGCGTTGCCATAATCGCAGGCGGCAAACATGTACTCAAATGAGTAAAACCTGAAGATAGCTTCTTTTTTGAGCCAAAAATAACAAAGGGTGCGGCTCGCAGGGCAAATGTTGTTATCGATACCACAGCAATGATTGCCAATGAATGGGCAATATCAATCATATACCTCCTCGCCTCCCTTTCTCATTTTGTTGCCGAAAAGGAGAATAATCAAAACTGTCAACGATAATGACGGCAGGATGAACTGCTCCGCTCCCAGTATAAGCAAAAAGCAAAGTGAGCAACCGATGCCAATCAATATCGGTATCCTGTTTTTCTTTTCCCCCCACTGCTCTACGACGATAGCAAGAAATATCGCCGTCATTGAAAACTCGATTCCTGTCGAGTTGAATGCCCCAAGTTGCCCCACCAGTCCTCCCAGAAGTGAACCTATCACCCAATAACTATGGTTTAGCATACTGATTTGGAACAACACCTTTTGCTCATCAAGGGTAGCAGGTACTTGGGTTCGTCCCAGTAGTGAATACGTTTCATCAGTCAAGGAAAAAATCATGTAAGGATATCTTTTCCCCATGTCACGAAATTTCTCAATCATGGAGATACCATAAAAAACATGACGACCGTTGACAAAGAGTGTCATCATCAACACAAACAAAAGACTAGCTCCGCCACTAAGCAGCGTTACCATCAGATACTGCATACTTCCGGCATATACGACAATGCTAATAAAACCCGCCCACAAAAAATGATAACCGATGTCGCTCAACATGAGTCCGAAGGCAACGCCAATGAAAAGGTATCCCATCAAAACGGGTATGGTTTGACGAAAAGCGAATTTCAAGTTTTTGCTCATGGTAGATACACTACTATAAATAATGGGTAAATGCAAGATGGATTGCTTCGCCGTATAAAACCGCCTCGCAATGACGAAACTGTGGCATTTCATCATGAGCCGTCTTGATTATTTTGCCCGTATCACCAGCAAACTAAGCACATAAAAAACCAGAGTGGTAAACACCAACACGGCGGCAGAAAAGCCAAAGCTACTGGTAAAATCGCCATATACGAATACTACCCCAAACATCTCCCGAAAACTTGTAAGTGATTCCGGCGGAGCGGAAGCAAACAGCTCATTTAACGTGTCATCAACTAGAATTTGCCTCAGCATACTTGCCGCATGGCTCATGGGAAAGCACTTAATAACCCACCCGACTGAGTTTGGCAGCTGTCCGATGGGGATATAGATTCCCATGATGAAGCCGATGAGTGAGCCGATGAGTGTACTCGCTGCCGTGAATGCGTTTTGTGTTTTTATGAACAGGGTCAGAAAATATACCATTGCGTTTCCACACAGTACGCTTAACAAGACCGTAAACAATAGGCGGGCAAAATCTACCGCACTAATGAGGCTTCCGCCTCTGGCGATGATATAGACTAGATAAGTACCAAACGCAAGCATCGTCATTATAAATCCTACCGCAGCTGAGCCAAGGATATAACCAAGTGTAATCTTGCTTCTCGATATCGGACTGGTCAAAAAATCTAGAGCGGCGCGTTTTTTATCATCAACACTGATTTCAAGAGCCCCCATGCATCCGGTGATGCTGGTGACAGCAATCATGCCCGCCATGATTATTCCCGCCATCGCGATATTGATTTGCGGCGATGTGTACCCTAGCTGTGCTTCAAGAGCCTGTTCCATCATATCTCCGAGGAACATAATATATAACCCCAGAATAATGAGTACTGCCAATAATGAAAAGAACACACTCGTTTTGTCACGAAAAAACAAAATCATTATTCGCTTAATCAACATGGGTAGTCACCTCCGTCAAGTTCAAAAACACATCGTCCATTGTCCCATTGATAATCTCCACATTGGCGATATCTCCTTTGTGTCGCTCAATAATCGGCAACGCATCTACTGTCGTTGCCAACTTGTACTCCTCGTACTTCCCGTTTGTGAATGTTAGTTTCAACAAATCAGAGCAGTACTTCGTCTTTAGTTCCAGCGGTGTTCCATTTGCCTTTATCTTTCCTTTGTCAATGACGACAATCTGATCGCTCTCAGCTGCCTCTTCCATGTAGTGGGTCGTGAGAAACACCGTCATCCCGCTAGTCTTTTGCAGTTCCCGTATCATATGCCATATGTCACTTCGGGTCTTGGGGTCGAGTCCTGTCGTCGGTTCATCGAGGAACAGCAAGCGTGGTGTATTGACCAATGCCCGGGCAATGTCAGTACGTCGCCGTTGACCGCCGGAGAGCTTTCCGTATGGGCGTGAGGCAAACTCCTCTATCGCCGTTATCCTGACAGCATTGTCAACCGCACTTTTTAACTTTGCGCCGCGTAAACCATAAAGGCTTCCCCGTATGGTCAGGTTCTCACGAACACTGAGTATAGGGTCAAGAACACTTTCTTGAAACACCACCCCAATTAGGCTACGAACTCTTCCGCCTTCTTTGTCCACATCATACCCACCTACTGTCGCCGCCCCACCTGATTTTGCCAATAAGGTGGTTAAAATATTGATAGTAGTGGATTTCCCCGCACCGTTTACACCGAGAAAAGAAAACAGACTGCCTTCACTTACCTCAAAGTTGATTCCGCATACAGCATCGATATCTGCATATGACTTTGATAAATTATCCACTTTTATTATCATGAAAAACACCTCCTGCCAATCAATATAGCAAGAGGTGTTCATCGCTTCAAGGGCAATGCTAGTGAGTTTCGTTTTCGCTATTGTGAAATGCGTTTATCCGTTCGTTTAGCTTGTCAGCAAGTTTTTTTGCCCGTAACTCTATCACAATATATGCTACTATATAGATTACCAGAAAAATCAGACTGACATAGATAGCATTGCTTGTATCAATCATACCATATAATATCAATAAGGCAAATACCGTTCCTGCTGTCAAGATGAAATGAGTCGTCCGTAAAAAAATAACTCTCCTGCGTGAAGCCGCTTCCTGCCCCGCAAATACTAGGGTTGGCAGACTGCTGGCAAAGGCAACCGATATCAGCTTGAGCATATCCCATCCCGAAAAGGAAAGCTCCTCCACGAAAAGCACTCCCTGTAAGCCAACAAAAAACACAAGTGCTGTGTTCACCCCGCAAAATAAGAAAAATACCGTTTTTAACGTTACCTTGACACTCATAGTCCAAACCTCTCTTTTAACGCCGGAACAAATTGCCGGGAAATAATCACTTTTTCACCGTTCATGAGCGTGGCTTGGAAGCGGCTGTCACCCGCAGGAGCTACGCTCTTAATCTTCTTCACATTGACAATTACCTGTTTGCTAATCCGTAAAAAATCACTACTGTTTAGTATTTGTTCCAGTTCGTACAGTTTCATCATACTGCGGTATACGGTTTTGGCGGCGTAAACAAAGGTTTTGAGGTCTACGCTTTCCACATAATAAATATTGGCAGCGGCAAGCTGATAAGCCTGACCGTCAAGATGTACGGTCACGCTATCGGGACTTTTAAGCAAATTGATTGCCCGCACCATGTTGTCGGTCATTGTCTTAACCGATATCGTAACGCTTTCTTCCTCGCCGAGTGCGGGTTCTGTTATAATTATCTTCATCGGTCGTATGCTTCCATTTCCTATTCGTGAGTTTCATTATACCAAAGAAAGTGCTTTGTTCGCAAAGCTTTATTCACAAAGCAAAAAAATATGAAAATAACTGTAAATGTGTTATTATTGAGAATAAAGAATCTAAAATTATGCGGAGGCAAAGTCATATGATCAAGAGAGCTGTTTGCCCATTGCTAGTAGTACTTTTTCTGTCAATTACAGTAATTGGCTGTCGAAGTCATGAGGAGGCACGTTTAACTGACAATTCCCCGCCTTTTTCTACTTTTCGTGATGTCCCTGATATAACTGCTGCTGAAATCGCTGCCGTCGAGGCATTACAGAAAAAGTATGACTACTTCGGATATGCGATGATGCCCTATAACGAGGCGTTTATTGACCGTCATGGTGAAATAAGAGGATTTTCGGCTCTTGCCTGTGAGTGGTTGAGTGAACTTTTCGAAATCCCTTTCGTTCCTTATCATGCTACATGGCAGGAAATAACTGATGGTCTTAATAGCGGCGAACTTGATTTCTCAGGTACTTTGTTGCTTACTGAGGAACGCCGGCAAATGTACTATATGACTGATGCTATCGCTTGGCGAACTGCCAAGCATCTGCGACTCCCCGGGAGTGAGCCGCTTACGGAAATCGAAAAAACTCGTCCCCTACGGCACGCCTTTCTTACAGGCGGTGTTTTGTTTGACACCCGTGATTATTATTTGACCGGCAATTACGAATATATGATTGTCGATGAGTACATTGATGCGTATGAACTCTTGCTGATGGGTGAAGCTGATTCCGTCATCGGTTTGTGTGCAACGGAGGCTATTTATGATGCCATCGGTGGTGTTGTCGCCACCGATATTTTCCCGCTCTTCTTTGTCCCGGTTTCTCTTTCGACCGGAAGTGAAGAGCTTGAACCAATTATATCCATTTTCCAGAAAGCATTGCAAAACGGTGCTGATAATTATATGATTCATCTGTTCAACCAAGGCTATCAGGAATACACCCAAAACAAGTTTCATTTGACACTAAGCGATGAAGAGCTTCTTTATATCAAGGAAAATCCCATCATATCGCTTGCTGCCGATTACGACAACTACCCGATCAATTTCTATAATGCCCGCGACCGTGAATGGCAGGGAATCGCATTTGATGTCCTGACACAAATTGAGGCTTTGACAGGGATGTCGTTTGAGATAACAAATGACCAATATGCCGAGTTCCCTGATTTAATGCAAAAATTGGAAGATGGAGATGTTTTGCTGTTAACAGAACTGGTGCGCACCGAGCAAAGAGAAAACCGTTTCTTGTGGCCGGAGACTCCATTTTTCATTGACCGTGCCGCCTTGATATCCAAGGTTGAGTTTCCGCACATCAAAAGTCTCAATGAGGTTTATACCGTCAAAATAGGACTGAGCAAAAATACTGTCAGCACGGAGTTGTTTCATACATGGTTTCCCAACCACCCGCAAACAATTGAATTTGACGGTCAAAGTGAGGCTTTTAACGCCCTCATGCGTGATGAAGTTGATATGGTAATGAATAGTTACTCCAGTCTGCTCAATTTGATTCACTATCAAGGCTTCCCCGGCTATCAGGCAAATATCGTCTTTGAATATCCTTTTTTGTCAACGTTTGGTCTCAATGTCGAGCAAGAAGTTCTTCGCTCTATTATAGATAAAGCTTTGCTCACGATTGATACCAATGCCATCTCTGAGCAATGGAAACGAGTCAGTTATGACCATCGCCAGATACTGGAGGAAGCGCAAAGACCGTGGATAATCCGTATTTCCATCGCTCTCGTCTTGGTTTTTGCGATAATGACTACGATGCTTGTCCGTGACCGTAAAAAACGGAAAATCATCACTGAACAAGCACTCACCCTCAATGCGGCAAAAGCAAGAACAGAAGCTATTATCCAGAATCTCCCCGGGATGGCTTACCAGTGCCTCTTTGACCCGCCCGAATACACATATGTGTTTGTTAGTGAGGGTAGTAAAGAGCTGTTGGGTTATACGCCGGAAGAGCTGTTGGGAGATGGTTCGGTCAAATTCTTTGATTTGATTCACACCGATGACATCGAACATCACGAAAACCTCGTCTCGCTGCTAAGTGACGGGCAAACTTTTGAAGCCTCTTTTCGTATAAAAGACCGTAACGGCAAGGAAAAGATGATTTGGGAGCGTAGTCACGTAATTGAAACCAAAGCAGACGGAACACCTCATCTCATTGAGGGCTATTATACTGACATCACCGAACGGATGATGCTGGAATCTGCCGAACGTACCCAATTGATGCTCGATTCATCACCGCTTAGTTGTCAATTGTGGGATGAACACTTGGATATTATAGATTGTAATGAAGCGGCGGTCAGATTGTTTGATTTTGACAGTAAACAAGAGTATATCGAAAATCTTTCCGTATGTTCACCTGAATATCAACCTGATGGACTGCGTTCCGATGAAACAATGGCAGGATATATCAAAGAGGCATTTGCCAAGGGTTGGCTTAGCTTTGACTGGACACATCAAATGCCTGACGGAACAATGTTCCCTGCGGATATCACCCTGGTACGAAGTGAGTATGAGGGCAGAAGTGTTGTCATCGGCTATACTCGTGATTTGCGGGAACTGAGTGCTGCCTTGGAAAACAAAAGAAGAGCAGACGAAGAACGAGAAAGGCAGTTAGATTTTACCCAAACTATAAATGATGCGGCGGCTCTCCTGCTGACTGCGGATGTGGCGGAAAATACAAACTCCGTTTTGGAAGACAGTATGGAGCAGCTTGGGGTGAGGTTCGACGTTGACCGTCTGCATTTGTGGCAAAATTACTACGGTGAAGACGGGAGACTTTATCTTCGTTCCTTACATCGGTGGGTTCGCAAGGGGATAACATATCTCAAAATTGCTCCTGTGCTTTGTTATCAGGATTCCCTGCCCGGTTGGGTAGAAATATTTGCCAATCGCAACAGTATCAATGGACCTATCAAAAATCTGGGAGAGGAAGCACAGGCTACCCTTACTAAGTTCAACATCGGTTCGATTCTTTGTGTTCCGATTTTTATCAACAATGAGTTGTGGGGGTTTACCAGTATCTCTGACGTGAATGACCAACGTGAGTTTTCTTTAAGCGAGGAACAGGTGCTTCGTTCGTGGGGGTTGATAGTGGCGGGGGCACTACTACGTTCAGAAACTGCTTTGGAGTTAAAAGAAGCCCTGACAACAGCAGAATACGCCAATCAAGCCAAGTCCAACTTTTTGGCAAATATGAGTCATGAAATCCGCACTCCGATGAATAGCATCATGGGGTTTGCCGAGTTGGCGCAAAGTAATACTACCAATCCCCAGACCAAAGAATACTTGAAAAAAATCGTGGACAGTACCGGATGGCTGTTGCGAATCATCAATGATATCCTCGATATCTCAAAAATAGAGTCAGGCAAATTGGAAATGGATGATGAACCATTTAACCTGCATGATATCTTTGCCCGTTGTCAGTCGGTACTGTTGCCGATGGTGAATGAAAAGGGGCTTGATTTGCGGATTTATGCCGAACCGCTCCCCAACCGGAAACTGGTAGGAGACCAAGTGAAGCTATATCAGGCGTTGATGAATCTTTTGTCCAATGCCGTGAAGTTCACCGATAGTGGCTCTGTCAAGTTCTCGTCAACGATACGAAATATCGGCGAAGAGAACGTAACGGTCTACTTCGAGATAAAAGACGATGGTATCGGCATGACTCCTGAGCAGATAGAAAAGATATTTGATCCTTTTATCCAAGCTGATTCCAGCACCACCCGTGACTACGGCGGGACCGGATTGGGGCTTACGATAACCAAAAATATCGTGGAGCTGATGGGGGGAACATTGGCGGTGGAGAGTGTTACTAATGTCGGCAGTATGTTTAGTTTCGAGTTGGTCTTTGATACCATCGCATCTATAAACGGACTGTCGCCCGATAGTGAGTTCATCACCATCGGGAAGCCGCACTTTGACCATCTGGCTTTGATTTGTGATGACAACCTGATGAATCGGGAAGTGATTTGTGAGCATTTGTCACAAGTAGGTATCCAAACCGTAATCGCTGTGAACGGCAAAGAAGGTGTTGATATGGTGATGGAGCGGTTGGACAAAGGTGAGCCGCCGTATGACTTGATTTTCATGGATATGTTCATGCCGGTCATGGATGGAATGGAAGCCGCCGCAAAGATAAATGCTCTTGATACAGGAACACCCATCATTGCGATGACTGCCAATGTGATGACCAGTGAGCTTGAGAGGTACAAAATCAACGGGATTCCCGATTGTCTGGGGAAACCTTTTACTTCACAGGAGCTGTGGCGGGTGCTGCTCAAATATCTGAAGCCTGTAGAAAGTAGTGAGGTGGATGATAAAGAAGACAGTCGCGAGTTGCAAAAGCGGTTGCTTTCTTACTTTGAAAAGAACAGTCAAACAATCCACGGCGATATCGCAAAAGCTTATAATAGCGGCGACATGAAGTTTGCTCATCGCTTGGCACATACTTTGAAAGGTAATGCCGGGTTGATAGGCATGAGTGACCTCAAAAATGCTGCTGCTGAGGTCGAAGAGCTGTTGAAAGATGAAGGTAATGCAATCTGGGAAAGCAAAATGAGCCACTTGCAAAAAGTGTTGGAGCAATCACTAAACGAGTTACGGATAATACTGATTAACTTGGGTGATGATACGGATGATGAACAAGGTCATACCACGCAAGATAGTAGTAAGAGCGTGGGGAGTGATGGGATGGGGCAAAGCGGAGATGTTTCTGATGAAGAGGCAGCGGCACTTTTGGACAAGCTGGAAGTAATGCTGGAAAACTTTAATCCTGATTGTGTAAATTTGATTGATGGTTTGAAAGTAATTGCAGGTACGAAAGAGTTGATAGAGCGAATAGAAGATTATGACTTCGAAGGAGCGATAGGGGTGTTGCGGGGTTTGCGTGAGGGATAATGCCCAGAGCCGGAATCGAACCAGCGACACACGGATTTTCAGTCCGTTGCTCTACCGACTGAGCTATCTGGGCTTGGTGTTTGTATAGAAATACTGCTTTGCGGCAGTATTTGGTGTTCAAGTAGCGGGGGTAGGATTTGAACCTACGACCTCTGGGTTATGAGCCCAACGAGCTTCCAGACTGCTCCACCCCGCGATATAAACCGTAATGTATTAACTATCATGGATGGAGAAGGATTCGAACCTTCGAAGACGTTGTCAGCAGATTTACAGTCTGCCCCCTTTGGCCGCTCGGGAACCCATCCAGTCTCCGTTATTACCTGCTAGAACAGCCAGAGTAAAGTTTAAGTTGTGTTGATGTACATGGTAGTGCGTAGTGGATTGCTTCGTCGCACACTACGTGTGCTTCTCGCAATGACGGCACACAGATTTCGCTTTGCGAAATCCTTAGTGCTAAAGAATGACGTTAGAACATGTCATTCTTCAAGATTACTTC
>JAITGA010000002.1 GCA_031280955.1 Lachnospiraceae bacterium | reverse complement strand
AGCGTATAGCTTCGTCAACTCCTCTTAATGTGCCAAAAGGCCGTGCCTTAAGGCACTAGTCATCGTCGTTTCCTTGCTCTACACAAAAATTCCTCGCAAATCTTTTGGCAAAGTTTAATTGGTGGAGCAATATTGTTCCAATAGCAAATCAAGATACTCGCGATAACCTGCTCCATGTGCGCCTATCAACCATTCATATATGATTCCATCACCAATCAAAACTGTCGTCGGTACATAGCCGGAGGAGAGGTAGGACAGTATTTCCGCCATCTCAGGGGCATGGGCATCGACCATAATAAATGATGAAGTGATATCTGCCGCTTCCACGATATTGATTGCTCCGCTCAGATTGGTGTCGAAGTCGTCAACCAAACCAAGAAAGCCCACCCTGTCGCCGTAATCCCTCTCTATCGCTCCGATATCCGGCATTTCCCTTATACATGGCGGACACCAAGTTCCCCAATAATGGAGGAAATATACCCGCTTTTCCCCCAAAGAACTCTCATCTACGCTATTACCGTAAAGGTCAACTGCGGTAAACGAGAAAGGGAAAGAAGTATCCATACCGTTTGTCCGAGTATCTTCATTTATATTTTGAGGAGGCGGATCAATGACAGTCGGATTTCCCCCGCACGATGACAGCAAAAGCATGAGTGTGGTTATTATCAGTATAAGTGTTACTGTTGTTTTCTTGTTCATAAAAGCCTTTCTTCTCAGTACTGCTGATTTTGTGAGATAAGGTGATGCTGTTTCTCGTCTTTCTCCATTATCTCTCACCTCTTAGAATATCACCAATCCCGAGGCTACACAAGTGAATGTCAGAGGGGGGCGTGAGGCATTACCTTTCAAGGGCATATTTGCTAGGGTACATTTACCCCATCTACTTGTATACAAACCAAAAAGATGATATAATAACATCACGCAATGGAATTATAACAAGTACTCCCACCATCTAATTGAGTGAGGGTATCTCTCTGAAATTTATGGAGGAATAGCATGGACAATTTTATCAATCGGATTGCCGGCAAATTCGTCGGTCAAGAAGCACCCAGAACATCTATCGATGGCGGAGGTATTGAAATGCGAAGGCAAACAGAGCAAACCGACCTAATGAAAAAGTCATTATTAGAGTATGATTTGTGGACACAGGAAGTACGAAGTCTCAATGCACGTAATGTAGAAAACGCCCAGGCTATCAGGAATTTGATTTATGATGCCCAGATTATTCTTGATTCATGCCGCGAAGCTTTTACCGCCGCTCCCAAGAGCAGCTCCGGCAATGAGCATATTCTTTCTATTTCTGAAGACATCATCGCCATGGAGGAGTTAATCGCCAAACAAGGGCGTACTATCGGGGAAGTAAGTACCGCACAAGCGAGAGTCGAGGAGCTGGTAAGTGTCGGCGGGCAAACCATAGCGGCGATGAATGCGGCACAGGCACGAGTCGAGGAGCAACTCATCTCTAGCGGGCAAACTATAGCAGCGATGAGTACAGCACATGTAAAGATCGAAGAGCAAATTGGTCTCACCGCCCGCTCTGTCGTGGAGATATACACCGCGCAAGCGAGTCTTGAAGAGCTAATTAGTGTCACTTCTCGTTCTGTCGGGGAGATAAATGCTTCACAAATAAGAGTAGAAGAGCAAATTAACACTACCGCACGTACTGTTTTGGAAATAAACACCGCACAAATGAAACTTGATGAGCAAATCCGTACTGCCATGCGAGCCATAGAGGAAATGAAATCCTCGCAGAGCAGCTCTTTGGACGAACTGCGTGAGGTCATGAAAGGCAGTCAGGAGTCATTTGACCTCATCAAGAATATCCGCACGGACATCAAGAGCGATTTGGAAACGGCGATTCATACCGAAAATGTCAAGGTATACCGCAATGTACAAGCAGTAGTAGTTGAAGAGGCAAACAAACAAGCGGTTTCGATACTGGAGTGTCAAAAGCAAATCAAAAACACTCACCGTTCACTTTTTATTATGATTATCGCCGCTTTGTTACTTGGTTTGGGGAATATGGGACTGTTACTGTTAATGAGCGGTCTTCTGCCTTTTTAGACAAAATAATCAATGCTCTATTTCTCATCCAAAAGAGCCAGTATCTCGTTGTTAAGCGAGAGCATTTTTTCGTCCAGTTCCGACACCATCATCGCACACTCCGTCAGCTCCATTTCAATGTGAAGTGGGGCGTTGCCCTCGAATTTGTAATGAATCTTGTGTTCCAGACTCGCCCAAAAGTCCATCGCCACGGTGCGTATCTGTATCTCAACTTTTGCATCCATGATGCGGTCAGACAAATAAACCGGGACGGAAACCAGCATATGGTAGCTTTTGTAGCCGTTTGATTTGGGCGTTTTCAGATAATCCTTGACGCTGATGATTTTGATATCCTCCTGACGGGTAATCATATTGGCAATGCGGTGGATATCAGAGGTAAAAGAACAAATAACCCTAATCCCGGCAATATCATTAACACGCTGCACCATGTTGTCTATCGTTGATTCACAACCATACCGCTTCAGCTTCTTGACGATACTTTCACTGGATTTGAGCCTGGCTTTGATATGTTCAATAGGATTGTAACGATGAACACGCTGGAACTCATCATTTAGAATTTCCAGCTTCATACTGACTTGTTTAAGTGCCGCATTATATATCAACATTACTTCTTGCCAATTATCGACATCATTTTCTCTTCCGGTGCTGATATTCATATGGGAGAACTGCTCCTGTCATTAGATTTGCTTCACTTAATTATAGCACAGAACTCTTCTCTTGTACAGTTTGCACAATATATTAACAGAAATTTAACAATCTTTGTCGTTACTGTACACATTTGTCTGAGCTAGGGCAGATTCATCAGCCGATACATCCGTAGATTCATCTACCACGAACTCTGCCAATCCCTCTTTCGTAGCCATTTTTTGTGAAAATCTGCTCTCTCCCAACATCGCTCCGCCGAGGATTAAGATACCACCGAGGATTTCCCCGCCACCCATCGCTTCGCTAAGAAGTAAAGTAGAAAAGAGGATGGCCGTCATCGGGTCAATGTAGCTAAGCAACGCCGCTGTTTGCCCTTTCAAAGAATGAAGACCGCTGAAATAAAGATAATAAGCAAACCCGGTATGAAAGACTCCCAGTACCAGTAGTAAAATAACGCCTGTTATGTTAAGCTCACCATTCCCTTGCAAGGGTACAAATGGAGTCGCCAATAACACATATGGTAATAGCGAAAGTGCGGCAAAAGCCAGTTGAATAACCGTCCTCTCATAATCTGTAACGTGACGGAGGAATTTGTTGAGGATAATCACGGTGGCATAAAATACTGCTGCCCCCAGTCCCAGCAATATCCCCGCCAAATCATCACCGCCGCTACTGCCGCCGCCGGTCATGAGTACTATTCCCACCACAGCCGCCAGAATACAAAACGTCTTCAGCCACGTCAGCTTTTCTTTCAAAATGAGGGGCGAAGCAAAGAGAACCAGAACCGGAGCGAGATAATAGCAAATCGTGGCATTGGCAATACTGGTAAAACGATAAGCTTGAAACAAGAGTATCCAGTTGATACCAATAGCGGCACCGGAGGCGAGCAGTACCCACATATCGGCACGAACCCGTTTCCATGAGAGCTTCTCGTGTAAAATAAACATCGCCGCCAACATCACCACGCTGCCGGTTATCCCGCGAAACAAGGCTATCTGTGCTGACGGCAAGGGAATCAAGCGCACAAACAGACCGACACTTCCGAATATCAGCATCGCTGTTATATACTTTAGTTTTGCTTTGGATATACCTAACATCACCTATTCCGGAAATTTTCTGTTTACGTCACCGCTTTTTCCCGATATAATGATATCATAAGAACACAAAAAATGAAATTGAACACAACAAAAAAAGGAGCGAGACAATGAAACTGGTTTATGAAGGCAAGACCAAAGATGTATTTGCGTTGGAAAATGGGAACTATATGTTGAAATTCAAGGACGATGTGACGGGAACGGACGGTGTGTTTGACCCCGGGGCAAACAAAGTCGGTCTCACGATTGACGGGATGGGGCAATGCGGTTTGCGGCTGTCACAGTATTTCTTCCGCCTTTTACAGGAAAAAGGGGTGAAAACCCATTATATCAATGCCAACCTCAGCGACAACACCATGGAAGTCCTGCCCGGTGCGCCATTCGGCAACGGAATCGAGGTCATTTGCCGTTTCAAGGCAGTAGGAAGCTTCATGCGCCGTTATGGGCAATATGCAAAGGAAGGTCAAGATCTCGATGCTTTCGTGGAAGTAACGCTCAAAGATGATGACCGTGATGACCCGCCGATTACCAAGGATTGCTTGCAAATGCTCGGAATCCTTTCCTTTGACGAATACGAGTCGCTCAAATCGCAAACACAGTTGATTTGCAAAACTATCAAAGAAGACCTCGCTCGTTTCGGTTGCGAACTTTATGATATCAAACTGGAGTTTGGCGGCAACAACGGCGAAGTCATCTTGGTTGATGAAATCTCCGGCGGCAATATGCGTGTATATAAGGATGGCAAATCACTTGATCCCATGGATTTGGAAAAAATCCTGCTTGGGTAAATAGTCACTCATAACCGTGTTCCCGTTAAACCTCCTACCCACGTACCACTAGCCGTAGTAAGATAGGTTATACCAAAATGGGAGATGCCCCCTCCTCTATAGATTGAGACTCCACTAAAAGATAATGGGGAGTACTGGCACTTTGTCTCAGTGGGGGTTCAAGCTCCCACTTTGGTATAACCTCCGGTGGGAATGCAACAGCTTCACTACTAGTGTGCCAACAGTATAGTTAATGCTACTTGTCACACAATGCCAGTCAGCAAAGACATAACCCGCTCTTGATAATCTGTCACGTTGTGGGAGGGTATAGTTTGTGCCTGATAAAGCAAGTGTATTTGCAGGTGTGTTTCCGCTTGTATATCCATTGCCATCGAAACTGATGTATACATAGTTTCGTATTGCCAACGTAAATGTATCCCGTACATTTGCATTTGCCGTGGAAATCGCCGTGATTGTCACCGTTCCCGGAGCAATAGCCGTAATCAGACCGGTATCACAGTCAATGGTGGCGACATTGGCATTACTCGCAAAAATATTTACCACTACTCTACCGCACGGTAATTAAGTAACTCGCCAATGGTTAGCTTAATTTCATTCTTTTCATGCATATTTCCCAATATTCGATTATCATCATTCAATCTCTCAGTTGACAAAGTGTTTTCTTGTGAAACATAACGATAAACAGCCGCCCACGGAACTGTTAACTCTGCATGTGTTATCTCTTCGTAACCATACCATACTAAAAATAATACTAAATCATCTCCCTTTTCAAAAGGAATAAAATACTCGCTTACAACACGAATTCTATCTTTTTCTCCCCCAACCTGTCCAACATTTACAATGTCGCCTACTTTTATATCACCGAAAAAACTTTCAACTACTCTCACTTGGTGTAAAGAGTATAATTCATAACGAGGCTGCCAATCCTTAACTACTGGACTATATATTCTCGTATTTACCATCTCATACCGAACATTGTCTAACACTTCAACCCTAACGACATCTGTTGCCTATTTAAAGACATCGTCAATAGTGTTACATTCTGGATAATCTGAAAAAACATATATAGTTTCAACTTCATAGTCTTCTTGGTTTTCTTCATTCATTCTACATGCAGTAAAACAAAGTGAAGAAATAAGTAGTATCGTCAAAATTTTTCTCATAATAACTCCTTCTTTATGGTATAAAACTTATGTAACGCAACTATTTTATAGATGAAAATAAACATTGTAACAAAGCCAGTCTATTTTTATAGAACGACCTTTATAATAATTTATTCGTCGCTCTGTAATTCGTTCATCTCGTAACTCACCTACTGTAAGAGTAAAATCATTACGTTCATCCATGTTTTCCAGTATATGCCTGATATCACTCTTAGTTTTACCTGATATCTTCCATACTTTTGGCGTATAACGATATACGGATGCCCATTGACTCGTCAACCTTGCAGGTGCAATCTCACTATAATGATCAAACCATGACAAAAATAGCACTAAATAATCTCCCTCTTTGAATGGAATTATATACTCGCTTTTATCACAATCATTACTTATTTCATTTATTACTTGTCCTACATCAATTATATCCCCTGCTACTTTATCACCATAAAAACTCTCTATTACTTGAACTTGATATATAATGTAAAAGTTATCTTCCGTTTCTATGTCATTATAGTTGAACGAAAACAACTTTGAGTTAATCGTTTCCACTCTTCCATCATCAAGAACTTCAACCTTTACAATATCAGTTGCTCGTTGATAAGCGACTACTATAGTATTACTGACAGGACGGTCTCCGCTCCCTCCAGTTGTTGTACAAGAAGATAGGAAAAATGAACAAATTAGTAATAGACATATATTTCTTCTCATCGTAATTCGCCTCTTTCAATAAAACATGTTAATTCCATCTATGTCATAATCAGTCGGTATAACTAGTGAATTTCTGTCCTGCCAATAATACATAATACTACTACTGACATTATATGGATTATCAGCTAACCCAATTAAACCACTTTGCTTAGTTGTGTTTTACATTGGAGTCATTCTTCTTTAGCACGGTAATTACGTAACTCGCCAATGGTAAAAGATAAATGTCCACGTTCATATACCGGTACTAGCTTATGGTCATCGCTGGCTCTTGTGTCTGAAGAAATTCTAGTACCGTCTTCTGTTTCGATACGGTAGACAGCATCCCATGGTGTTAGTAAATTTGCATGATAAATGCCTTCATGTATGGTTATAAATAGAGTTAAATCATCACCTGCTTTAAGAGGAACAAATGCATCAGAGACAAGCCGTATTCTATCTGTTTCGCCCCCTCGTTGTCCTACCATGATAGTGTTATTATTTGCTAATCTTCCTTTATATGTTTCTATTACCTTTACCTCATATAATGTATAGACAGTATAGAAAGGTTTCCAGTCTTTATTGTTTATATCTGGAAGGCGAATGTTTACCGTTTCACATGCTCCATCATCTAAAACTTCTACCCTGACAACATCAGTTGCTCGTTGAAATAACTCATCAAGATTTTCATAGTAAGCCCACTGTGCGTGGGTAAACACCTCAATTACTTCATTGTTCTCTTCAATCTGACTAATATTCTCTTGAGCATCATTAACAGTAGTACAAGCACTATGGGAAATAAATGCAATTATTAAGATAATCATCTTTGTTTTCATATAAAACCTTTTATCTATGTGTTTTACATTGGAGTCATTCTTCTTTAGCACGGTAATTGCGTAACTCGCCAATGGTAAAAGATAAACGTCCACGTTCATCTACCGGTACTAACTTATGGTCGTCACTAGCTCTTGTGTTTGAAGAAATTCTAGTACCGTTTTCTGATTCGATGCGGTAGACAGCGAACCATGGTGTTAATAAATTTGCTTGTTCTATTTCTTCGTGAGTAGCTAAGAACAGTAATAAGTCATCAGCATACATCATAGGAATCATAGCGTTGGTTATATAGTGCCTATTTCCCATTTTCCCACCAATCTGCCCTACATAAATAATGTCACCTTCATCTAAACTTCCATAATAGCTTTCGGTAACTTGTGCCCTATAAAGAGTATATAGAAAATATATAGGTTTCCAATTACGGTTATCTGGTTTAGGAATACTAATATTAACTTCTTTATAAATTCCATCATCTAACACCAC
>JAITGA010000001.1 GCA_031280955.1 Lachnospiraceae bacterium | reverse complement strand
GAGGAGTTCCTCGAATTAAAAAAGGGGGAGGGTGTCTTAGAAGTCAGTATTTCATGTTCCATGTCTTTCTACAGTTTAACTCAATTTGGGACTGAGGGCAAGGTGATTTGCGTAGGTTTTGTGAAAAAGGTTTTGTGAAAAGACTCTACCTCCACAACTACCCCTCTCCCCACAGCGATGTATAATCATAATCCCGTGCCAGAAGGTACATATCACTCAACTTTGCTTTGTAAGTATCCGTAAATAACCGGTGCTTCCCATCACGGACACTAGCATAGATATAGTAGTTAATCTCCGGACGGTGATGTGCCAAATCAAGATAATTATCGAGCTTGCCTGTGATATCGATTATATCTTGGAAGTAGTATATCTCCACATTGGCATATGCCAGTAGGTATTCTATCGAGAAAGTATAAACAGCAATCTTTTCTGCCAATAGTCCTCTTTCCACCACTCCCTGCCAGTAGGCCATGCTATAAGGCGGGTAATAAATAATGAAGCGAGTATCGGGATTTTCTTCGATAAAAGAAACGATGTTCTCCAGGTTTTGTTCGCATACATCAAGGCTTGCTTTGATTGAATCTACCTCAGGCAAGCTCTCGGAAACTAGCTTTACGCTCTCACTTTCATGAAAACCACGCCGTACTTCCTCCAAGGAACGGTAAACCAGATGCTTGCCAAACTCCACCTCACCCCACAGATAAGACTCATCAAGCTTCGTCCTTTCAGTAATTGAGGTGACAATCATCGTAAACGCTGCCCACAAGACATCCTTGTTCCACAAATACTCTATATCGCTCAAAGGATTACGGTCATACAAATGGCGGGGGCGTAGGGTCAAAAATGAATCCGGCGGTGATGAAAGCTGATAATCATTGATATCCATAAAGACATTTTCCACTTTTCGTCCATCTCGAAAAACTTGTCCCATCACGGCATTCAGGTCATCACTTCTTGCCCCGGCGTATGAGAGTTTGAGCGTATCCCAACCCATTTCCTTATCGAACCATGAAGCACGGAAGTTTTCCGTCATCGAAGTTCCGAGGATAAGACTGTCATAAGGTAGATTTCGCGCTGCTCCCGGTGTTTGATAGACTTGATTGTATAAATAAGCATTTAATCCCAACCAAGGTTGATGATAATGAAAAAATGGGTCAACCAAGTATACGGTGAGTGCCGTCAAAAGTAATGCCGTACTGATGAATAAAGAAATCTTGATTAAAGCCTGCTTCATATTCACAATCTCACCCACATTCAAAACTCAAAATAAAGAAACTCCGTCACATCAGTCAAGGTGACGATAGAAATTAGGAACACAAATGTCAACATCAACAAGTAGGGAACGTCTGTTCTTTTCATGGAAGCTATATCGAAAATATTTTTCCCCTTCATGACTATAATTAAGACCACCACTATCCAAATAAACGTATTGATAAGAGCAATCGTACTATAAATACCGCTATCAACACCCAGCTGTCCTAGCATGATATCAAGACCACGTCCGCCAAAGACCGCTGTAATGCCGTGAAGCGGTTGTTCGATACCGCCTGTCGCCAGTCTCCGGATGACGAATGTTGCCTGCCACATACTGTCAGCACGGAATATCACCCAGGTGAGATTGATGAATACGAAGGTGGAAAACCACCTAAGCCAACTCGGTATCCGTGACCACTTAGTCACAAAGCCATTATAAGCTATCAGAGCCAATCCATGCACCACGCCCCAACAGACGAAACTCCATGCCGCTCCATGCCACAAACCGCTGACGACGAATACGACCATGATGTTAAAACAGGTAAAAATCCGCCCTTTGCGGTTGCCGCCTAGTGGGACATATAGATAACGGTGAAAAAAGCGGGTCAATGTCTTGTGCCAACTTCCCCAAAACTCCTTGACCGATTTTGCCTTATATGGTGAGTAAAAGTTAATGGGAATCTCAAAATTGAACATCTTCCCCAATCCGATTGCCATATCACAGTAACCACTGAAGTCAAAATATATTTGAAATGTAAATGCCAGTATGATAATAAAGGCACTTATACTGTTGAGTTCGATAACGTTGGCATAGCCGAAATCCACCGCCCGCCCAAATGTATCAGCGATGATTACTTTTTTGCCCAACCCAAGGATAAAATACTGACAGCCCTCATATAAAGAAGTCGAGCTAAGACGGCGGCGCGTGATGTCTTGATACTGCGGAATCATCTCCTTGTGAAGCACTATCGGTCCTGCCACCAGCTGTGGGAAAAATGAGACAAACAAAGCGTAATCGCCGAAAGGATATAACGGTGTTTCTCCTTTATAAGTGTCAATGATGAAAGATATCTGTTGAAAGGTAAAAAAACTAATTCCCAATGGCAGGACGATACTTTGCAGCAGAAAATCAGTCTGAAACAGTTGGTTGATATTACTGATGAAGAAATTATAGTACTTGAAATATCCAAGGAGGGTAATGTTCATCACCAAACCCAGCACCAACAGGAACTTGCGGTAATGTACGACGCTTAAACCCTGCCTTTCGCCCATATGATGTAGGCATCTGTGGAGAAGATAATTGAAACCTATGCTACTAATCAAAATAAAACAATAAGCCCAGTTAAAGTAGGCATAAAAAATCAAGGACGAGATAGTCAACCACGCCGTCGCCATGCGGTGGTGTTTTACTTTGTTAAGCCAATAATAAACTAACAGTACTAATGGCAAAAAAGCAAAGATGAAAATGTAGGAATTAAACAGCATATTGTTCCCATGTTTTCCTATTGTAGCAACAATTGTGCCGCAAATAACGACCATATTATAGCATATTATAGTACATTCCTCTACTGTTCCAACAAAATCCACCCAAAATCCACCTCCTCTCCTCCTCACTTGTCTTTTTACTAAGCTTATGTATAATGTAAGTGTTACCTATCCACTATGCCATTAACAGCAACTGCGAGGTTTCCATGATAAGCGCCCACAATGTTACACTCCGCTTCGGCAAACGTGCCCTCTTCGAAGATGTCAGCATCAAGTTCACCCCCGGCAATTGCTATGGGTTGATTGGGGCAAACGGCTCCGGCAAGTCAACTTTCCTGCGGATACTCGATGGTAGACAGGACACAACCAAGGGAGACATCAGCATCACCCCGGGACAGCGGCTGTCCGTCCTCGAACAAGACCATTTCAAATACGACGAATACCCGGTGCTTGATACCGTAATTATGGGTAATGCCCGCCTTTACGAAATCATGAAGGAGAAGGATGAAATCTACACCAAAGAGGATTTCAGCGATGCCGATGGTATCCGTGCCAGTGAGCTGGAGGGTGAGTTTGCGGAAATGGACGGTTGGGAGGCAGAGTCAAACGCCGCCGCCTTGCTAAACGGTCTTGGGCTTTTGCCTGATACCCATACGACTATCATGGGCAATCTTACCGGAAGTGAGAAAGTAAAAGTCCTGCTTGCCAAGGCACTTTTTGGTAATCCCGACATCCTCTTGCTCGACGAACCCACCAACCATCTTGACCTTGATGCCATCGCCTGGTTTGAAGAGTTTTTGATTGACTTTGACAATACTGTCATCGTCGTTTCCCACGACCGCTACTTTCTCAATAAGGTTTGCACCCACATTGCCGATATTGACTACGGCAAAATCAAGCTCTATACCGGCAACTATGATTTCTGGTATGAGTCAAGTCAGTTGCTTATCCGCCAGATGAAAGAAGCCAACAAAAAGAAAGAAGAAAAGATAAAAGAACTGCAAGAGTTCATTAGTCGCTTTTCTGCCAATGCCTCGAAATCGAAGCAAGCGACCTCCAGAAAACGTGCCCTTGAAAAAATTGAACTCGATGATATCCGCCCCTCCAGCCGCAAATATCCTTATATCGACTTTCGCCCGGAGCGGGATATCGGCAACGAGGTTCTGAGTGTGACCAATATCTCCAAAACCATAAACGATGAAAAAATCCTCGACAATATCTCTTTCATTGTCGGTCGTGAGGACAAAATCGCTTTCGTGGGCGGCAATGAATTTGCCATCACCACCTTGCTGCGGATACTGATAGGCGAATTGGAAGCTGACCGCGGCACATACAAATGGGGGGTGACGACCTCTTTAGCCTATTTTCCCAAGGATAACAACCATGAATTTGAAAATGAGCTGACAATCGCTGACTGGCTCACAGGCTACTCCGCCAACAAAGATGCTACCTATGTCCGTGGCTTCCTCGGCAGGATGCTCTTCGCCGGCGAAGATGGTGTCAAAAAAACGAAGATACTATCCGGTGGGGAAAAGGTACGCTGTCTTTTGTCAAAAATGATGATTAGCGGGGCAAATTGCCTTCTCTTTGACGAGCCGACCAATCATTTGGACATGGAAGCCATCACTGCCCTCAACAATGGGGTCATCAAGTTTCCCGGAGTCATCCTCTTTGCCTGTCACGATCATCAATTCGTCCAAACTACGGCAAATCGTATCATCGAAATCCTACCCGATGGCAAAATCATTGACAAAATCACCACCTACGATGATTATCTGGCAAATGATGCGATGGCACGTAAGCGTTCGGCAGTCTATGTGAAAGGAAAATGAAAATGAACACTTCCAAATCCTCTCCTTTTCACAAAATTTTCTTTACCGACCTCGACGGGACTTTGCTTGATAGTGATAAGAAAATCAGTAGCCGTACTTATGCCGCTTTGCAGGCTTTAGTCGCCGCCGGGTATCATCTCGTTCTCAGTTCGGGACGTGACCTTGGCAGTGTCAAAGATGTAAAAAAAGAGCTTGCCCTCGACTTCGCAGGAATGTTTCTGATTGGTTATAACGGCGGGCAGATATTTGACTGTGACCGTGAGCAAATCATCCACCGAGTAACAATGAAAATAGACCATGCCTTGCAAATCCTCACAACTTCGGCACAGATGGGGGTGTATTGTCATACCTACAGCGATACCCATATCTATGCCCCGGCACAGACAAAAGAGCTTGAGTTTTACAGCCGTATTATCTATACTCCCGTGATAGTATATGACGATATCACTACTGCTCTCACTTTTGAACCGAACAAATGTCTTGCCATCGAGCATCACGACCGCCGCAAGCTGATTGCCTTGCGCGAGGAACTGGAAAAGGTACTTCCTAACATTACTTACGCCTATTCAACCCCCTATTTCATTGATATGCTTCCCGCTGAGTCGGGCAAAGGCGCGGCACTTCATCGCATTTGCGATTATCTTGGCATTGCTGCCGCTGATACCGTCGCTGCCGGTGATGCCGAAAATGATTTATGCATGTTGGAAGCCGCCGGTTACAAAATAGCAATGAAAAATAGTGCCGACAGCTTGATGGAAATTGCTGATGTCGTCACCGAATTTTCCAATGATGAAGATGGTCTGGCACGAGTACTGGAAAAACTACTTTGGAGCAAATAAAGTTAATCAATTGATTCAGCAATTAGCTTGATTGCCGCTTTTATCCGCTTTAGTGATTCATCTTTTCCCAACAGTTCAAGTATTTGTGTTGCTCCCATCATCGTGTTAGCCAGCCCCGAAATGGCAACTCGTATCGGCCACATTACCACCCCATTTTTTTGCCCGTTGGCAGTAGCGTGTGCTGTCAAGATTTCAAAGAGGTTATCATTTTCAAACTCATCAACCGCAGCGATGATCGGTAGGGCTTCCGTTAGTATCGCTAACGCTCCCTCGGGAGTGGTTTTCATTCTTTGGTTATGATAAAGACTGCTCTCATATGGCGGTACTTCCCTGAGGAAATCAATCAATCCTTCAATATCTGACCATAACTCAATCCGGGTTTGGAGTGCCGTGGCAATCAAGGGATGGTCGAAACCGTCACCGAGCTGTGCCTTAGTTATCGGCAATACCTTTTGAAAAAATTCATCTTCATCCATCTGTTTTATGTATTCACTATTTACCCAGCGTAATTTTTCGCTGTCAAAAATAGCCGGGGATTTGGAAATACGGCGGTAATTGAAGTTGTTGACCAGCTCGGTCAATGAGAATATTTCTTGATTATCCTCAGGACTCCACCCCAGTAGAGCGATGTAATTCACGATTGCCGCCGCCAAGTAGCCTTTATCCAACAAATCCTCGAATGACACATCACCGCTTCGCTTACTGAGCTTTTTGTGATCGGCTCCGGTGATGAGCGGCAGATGGATATGAAGCGGTACTTCCCAGCCAAAAGCATGATAAAGACGAATATACTTAGGCATACTGGAAAGATATTCATTGCCACGTACAACATGGGTTATCCCCATCAAATGGTCGTCTACGACGTTGGCAAAATTGTAAGTGGGAAAGCCATCGGATTTGATGAGTACCATGTCGTCAAGCTCGCTGTTATCAACTGATATTTCCCCATATATCTCATCAAAAAAGACCGTTGCTCCGGTGCGAGGATTGTTTTGGCGGATACAGGGACGCAGTCCAAACTTTATCTCGATGTCCTTACCCAGTACTTCATCATAAATCGCATCTTTTGCGGAGTCATCATCATCCATAACCTCTGCACTTTCGACCGTAAATCCCTTACTCTCATTTCTGTTGACAATGCCCCTTTCATTTAAGAGCTTGCTTACCTCATCCTTGGTAAGCTTCTGGCATTGTTTATCATATACACCGTAACCTGTTTCATCTTTTAGTGACAAAAGACGTTCCTTGTCACAAAAACAATAATACGCCTCACCCTTGCTTACCAATAGTGCGGCATACTCTTGATAAATGCCCAGTTTTTTTCGCTCGCTTTGCACATAAGGGCCATATGCACCACCGTTTTCAGGTCCTTCATCACTTTCAAGTCCTGCCGCCGCCAGGGAACGGTGGATATTTTCTACTGCCCCCTCCACGAACCGCTCTTGGTCGGTGTCCTCAATACGAATAATGAAGTCTCCACCCTCATGTTTGGCAATCAAATATTCATAAAGAGCCGAACGCAGATTGCCGATATGCATCTTTCCTGTCGGACTGGGAGCATAACGAGTCCTGATTTTGGTTTTTTCAATATTATCCATTGTTTTCCCTCTTCGTTTATTGCTGACCGTAGTAAGCTCCGCTTCCATGTTTGCGGTTATAATGTTTGTCAATGAGTTGCTGCGGTGCTGATTGCGGGTTATTTCCGATGTTTTCGGTCAGATACGCCATTTTTGCCACTTCTTCGATGACTACGGCGTTTGCCACCGCTGTTTCTCCATCTTTGCCCCAAATGAACGGCCCGTGAAAATGGCAAAGTACCGCCGGAACGCAAAGAGGTGAAAGCCCCATCTGTATCAGCCCATTGACGATCAATAGTCCCGTGTTACGTTCATAATCATTTTCGATTTCTTCAACAGTAAGACTGCGAAGACAGGGAATCTCACCATAGATAT
The DNA here is from genome assembly GCA_031280955.1 of Lachnospiraceae bacterium. GTDB lineage: Bacteria > Bacillota > Clostridia > Lachnospirales > Lachnospiraceae > UBA935. The sequence goes on along the minus strand of JAITGA010000001.1, from coordinate 109,673 downwards.
AATCAGCATGGGTAGTCCCATAACAAGGGATTGCCCGTCCTGCTTGTGCCCATGCGGTGGCATAGGTTGAGTGGGTATGGACGATACCGCCGACATCGGAAAAAGCTCGATAGATTTCCAGATGGACTGCCGTATCTGAGGACGGATTTTTATTACCCTCTATCCGTCTTCCCTCTAGGTCAACCACCACCATGTCCGCCGCTGTCATCTCCTGATAAGAAACCCCACTCGGCTTGATGACGACATAACCGCTTTCACGGTCTATCTCGCTGACATTTCCCCATGTAAGTGTTACCAGATCATGAACCAAAAGCTGCTTATTCGCTTCACAGACCTTTTCTTTTAGTTTCTCCAACATCATTTCTGTAACCATTTCACTGCCGCTTCTTCAATCGGCAAACCTTTCTTGTAACGCTCGCTAAACAAAGCAAAACTGCGAACATGTTCCGGGTCAGGCAGCATTTTCTTTCCTGCTTCACCAACAAATATCTTTTGCTCCAGATAATCGGCTAAGGCTTCATCTTCGGCTTTCGAGCGCATGAATGATGCCAAAATCGCAATTCCCCATGCACCGCCCTCTCCTGCCGACTCCATCAAATAGACGGGAACATTGACTGCGGCGGCAAGGAAACCCTGTCCCACCCCCTCAGTTTTGAAAAGACCGCCATGCCCATATATCCGCTCCACCTTGACCCCCTCATCATCCAGTAGAATATCCAATCCTACCTTTAAGGCGGCTAATGAAGTGAACAAATGTGTCCGCATGAAGTTGGCGAGGGTGAAATTGCTATCACCCATGCGGACGAAAAGCGGTCGTCCCTCGCTGAGTCCGGTGATATGTTCTCCTGACAAATAATTATATGCCAGTAGCCCTCCAAGGTCAATGTCAGCCTCAAGGGCTTTCATATAAAGAATGTCAAATATCTGACTGCGGGGAACATCACTGCCGATTGCTTTTGCGAACTCGGCAAACAAAGCTACCCACTCATTGATATCAGAGGTACAGTTGTTTGCGTGTGCCATTGCCACGGGAAAACCATCAGGGGTAGTGACCAGGTCTATTTCCGGATGTACCCGTTCCAGTTCCTTTTCCAGTACCACCATTGCAAACACACTCGTACCAGCTGAGACATTGCCGGTACGAACCCTGACCGAGTTGGTGGCAACCATCCCTGTTCCCGCATCACCCTCCGGGGGACAAAGTGGTATCCCTGCCGTCAAATTACCGCTGGGGTCAATCAACTTTGCTCCCGCAGCAGTCAAACGCCCTGCCGCTTCTCCGGCAAAAAGCGGTTTGGGCAAAATATCCGCCAACTGCCAAGGGTAATTTTCTTCTTTGATTAAATCTGCAAATTTGTCCGCCATCTGTGGGTGATACATTTTCGTATCAGGCGCAATCGGGAAAATACCGGACGCATCACCGACCCCCGTGACCCGCTCGCCCGTGAGCTGCCAATGCACATATCCTGCCAAAGTAGTAACGTAACTAATATTCCCCAGATGCTCTTTCTTATCAAGGATTGCTTGATAAAGATGAGCAATACTAAAGCGTTGGGGGACATTATAGTTAAAAAGAGCAGTAAGTTCTGCCGCTGCCGCTCCTGTCGAGGTATTGCGCCATGTCCGAAAAGGGGTAAGCAAATTTCCCTCGCTGTCAAATGGCATATAACCATGCATCATTGCGCTGACACCAATCGCCCCGACTGTTTCCAACTTTACTGCATATTTTTCTTCAATGTCATCCAAAAGACTGGCATAACCCGCCGCCAATCCCTCCCATACATCGGCGAGGGTATAAGTCCACACGCCTGCCTCGAAGCGGTTTTCCCACTCATGAGAGCCGGAAGCCAGCGGTTCGCATTTATCCCCACCTACCAATACTGCCTTAATTCTGGTCGAGCCGAACTCGATTCCCAGGGCGGTATCTCCCGACTTGATGAGAGATATGAGCCTGTCTTTTGACTGCATATATGCCTCCTTTGCTCCCGTTTAATATGAGCCGACCAACCTTTTGCTTCTATAACTTAAGTGAATAAATTTATCTAATATCAATAATACACAAAAAGATTGCCGATGGCAAACCGGGGTTGAATTTGTGTTGAGATGGGCTTAGTTTGAGTTTCTGTTCACTTCCGGTTTCGTCATTGCGAGGCAGTTTTATACGCCGAAGCAATCCACAAATCGTGTAGCACATAGATTTCTGCTTGGGGTTGATCTATTCCCCTTACTTGACTAAATCCGATATCTATCTTATATTAACAAAATGAGCAAAGAAAACAAAGAAGCATCCAACAAAAAAAGAGTGAAAGCTATACTTCCATATCTAATCGGCGCCGCCATCGGTTTTGTCATCGGCTTCTTTACAATATATGGTAATAACCCGGCTGGTATTAACCCAGCTGACACCAACGGTGAAAATGGCGGCGGTTTTGCCTGGGATAATATCATCTTACCTTTAGTATACTTATTCATTTCAGTCATTGTTGCCTTTTTCCTCCATGTCATCCTCCATGAGGCAGGGCATTTGCTAGGAGGACTTATCAGCGGCTATGGTTTCGTTTCATTTACAATCGCCAATATCATGTTCATCAAGGAAGATAATGGCACAGGAAAAGAGAAACTTCGTATTAAGAGATTTGCCATCGCCGGAGTCGGGGGGCAATGCCTGATGTCACCACCGCCGCAGAAAAACGGTTCTTTTCCTTTCATGTTTTACAATAATGCCGGGGGTTTGACCAACTTGATTGCAAGCTTCATTACCGTGGGTTTATATTTTGCCCTCAAAGATTCACTTACCACGCCGATAGTAATTTTTCTTCCCTTTGTAGGGATAGGCGTGTTGCTTGGTATCACCAATCTACTTCCTCTTAAACTAGGCGGTATCTCTACCGATGGATACAATATTAAGTTACTGAAAAAATGCACCCTGACTCGTGATGCTTTTTGGCTGTTGCTTTCGATAAATGCGAAATTGTCACTAGGAGGCAGAAGTAAGGACTTTCCCGCCGAATGGTTTATGTTTGCTGATGACTATGATTTTAACAATGCCATCCTCGGCAATGTTGCCGTCTTTGGACTCAACCGTTTGCTTGACTGTCATGATTTCACTGCCGCCAAGCTCCTTGCCAAGCGCATCCTCGAACAAGGAAGCAATCTCATCATGTTACTACGAAATGAGACCCTTTGTGAGCTATTGTTTCTGGAGTTGATCAGCGAGCATGGTGAGCAAAGAACAGAAGAAATCACCCGCCTCTACACCCCTGAACTCAAACAATACATCGCCGCCAGTAAAACACAGCTCTCCAAGCATCGGCTAATCTATGCCTATGAAAAGTTATTCAGTGAAGATAGTGAAAAAGCCGCCAAAGCCTTCGCTTCGTTCGAGAAAGTTTGCCGCCGCTATCCTTACAGCGGCGACCGCGAGTGTGAGCGGGAGTTGGTAAAAGTAGTGGATGCGTTGGCTCAGTAAGCTACTAAACCCGTAATGATGCTTCCACTTCCCGCATTGCCAGTATCGTCTTTTCCAACAACTCGTCAAGTTCCCAACCCAGCATAGCTGCACCTTTTGCAATCGTGTCACGATTACATCCGGCGGCGAAACGTTTGTCCTTATATTTCTTGCGCAAACTTGACAGTTCCATATCAGCAGTACTCTTCGACGGTCTCATTCTGGCAGCAGCCCCAATTAGCCCCGTCAGCTCATCGACGGCATAGAGAACCTTTTCCATTTCCAGAAGCGGCTCTAGCTCCGAACACACCTGATAGCCATGCGAACAGATGGAATAAATCATTTCCTCGCTAATTCCGGCAGAGCGAAGAAGCTCCGGAGCTTTTTGGCAATGTTCATCGGGATACTGCTCATAATCGATATCATGAAGCAAACCGACGATACCCCAGTACTCTTCTTCCCCGCCATAACCGAGCAAGCGGGCAAAATAACGCATCACTCCTGCCACGGTTTCGGCGTGTAACAAGTGAAATTCCTCCGTGTTATACTGCTTTAACAAAGTCTTCGCCGCTTCACGGCTAATAAGGTTTTCATGGTTTGACATAGTACTAAAGTCCCCCTTTCTTTTTTTATCCTTTTGTTATACTATATATTGTAGATATATAAACGCGGCACACTAGCTGTTGGTCCTGGCAGGGATAAATGATTGTATCTTTATTTTATCATGATTATCTGCGGACAAACAGCCGTTTCAAGTAAGTTTGCTTATGTTTATCGTAAAATTATAGCAAAATTATCATTATTAGCCTTGACTCGCGCATTTATATACTCTATAATACACCTAATTACATTTATATGTAACTATTTCATCAAGTCGGAGGAGATAACTATGAAGTTTATCAAGAACATGAAAATCGCAACGAAGCTCTTAACTTCCTTTGCGATACTGGTCGCAGGTATGGTTGTCATCGGGGTTCTCAACATCAACAGCATGAGCGGAATCTTTGAAAACACACAAGAACTCTACTATGTCAATCACGCTGCCTCAATGGATGTCCTAAGGATACAGACCAACCTGAACTTTATGAGTACCTATACTAACCGGGTGGTCAATGAAGATTTGAGTCATGAACGTGAAAATGGGATTAACGTCATTAACCAGACCGCAGCTGAAAATAACGGCTATCTGAGATCGTTTGAATCATCCATCACAAGCGACAAGGGACAAGCGTTATTTGATGAGTATGTGCGCTTAAATGATAACTACCGCCGCATAAAGGATGAACTCTATGCACTGGTAAGGGCAGATGCTTACGACGATGCCAATATCATGAACGCTGAGGTCATCACCCCTGCAGTCGTGGAAATCCGTAATCACCTTGAAGCCATGATTGAATATGAAGAGGAAGGTGCGATGGTTACTATGGATGTCTCCTACGACACCTATCTCTCCAGCCGTAACACATCAATTGCCGTCATTGCCGTAATGGCATTTATCGCCATTGCCCTTGGGCTTTTCATCTCCAACTTGATTGCGGGAGCACTCAAAAATGCTTGTATCGTAACTGACAAGATAGCCAATGGCGATTTGACCTTGGAAGTACCGGAAGCATTCCGGGAGCAAAAAGATGAAATCGGTAATCTTGCCAGAAATATCCAAATTATGCGTGACGGATTGGTAGATACTGTTTCCGGTATCAAGGGAGCTACCAATGTCCTTGATGATTCTGTCAACAGCACCAACGGTACTCTGGCAACGCTCAATGACCGTATCACTGATACCTCAGCAGCGACCGAAGAGCTGAGTGCAGGAATGCAGGAAACCGGAGCCAGTGCCGAAGAAATGAGTGCTACTGCCGCTGAAATCGAACGCGCTGTCGAAACCGTTGCGGAAAAAGCCGAAGACGGAGCCAGCAAGTCAGGCGAGATTCACCACCGTGCCTCTCAACTTGGCAAAGATGTCAACGACTCCATCGACAAGTCCAACACCATTTTCAATGAAATCAAAAAAGCCCTCGAGCAAGCTCTGGAAGATTCCAAAGCCGTTGATGAAATCAATGCTCTGGCTGATGCCATCTTGGGTATCACCAGTCAGACTACCCTGCTGGCCCTCAACGCTTCCATCGAAGCGGCAAGAGCCGGAGAAGCAGGACGCGGATTTGCCGTTGTTGCCAATGAGATTAGTGCCTTGGCTGACAACTCAAAGAATACCGTCACCCAGATTCAAGCCATTACCAAAGTCGTTATGGCAGCAGTCAATGCCTTGGCAACCAGCTCCTCCAATCTACTCAAGTTTGTCTCCGAGGATGTAATGCATGACTATAACGATATGCTCAAAGCCGCTGATTCATATTCAAGCGATGCCGTCTATATGAGTGACATGACCAGTGACCTGAGTGCAACATCACAACAGCTACTCGCTTCCGTCCAGGTCATGATGCGGGCTATCAATGAAGTAGCCGCCGCCGCTCAAGAGGGTGCACGTACCACTAGTGTTGTTGCCGAGCAGACTACTGATATCTCCATCAGTGCCCAAACGATAGTCGAGAACATGAGGGAAACTGCCGACACTGCGGTACAGCTAACCAGCATGGTAGACAAGTTCAAACTGTAAAGTAAGTATAGTGAATAGAGAGAGCAGGCACATTGCCTGCTCTTTTTATGTGTTTCATCTAGTTACGCACCGGCTCAAAATACATGCATCAATACATTATTTTCTCCAGAAAATACTGACCTTGATCTCTCTCCTTTGGGTTTTCGATTTTCCATATTTTGAATCCACATTTATTTACATAAAAATGATGATTCCTTGTAGAATACTTTGGTGTTTCTGTAAACCATGTTTTTATTTGCGGAAACTTATACTCTATAAACTTCCAACATAAAGCACCAATTCCGCTATCTTCATAATCAGTATCTATAAATATATTGCCCAAAAACCCCTCTTTTTTTTGTAAATCCACAAAAACATTTATTCCGCCAATTGGAGTATTTTTCTTGTAAACAGCAAATGCACCGTTTCTATTTGCTAAATACCATTGTTTAAGAAATCTACCGTCCTTATAACCATCTGGTCCACCGCAAACATTAAGATGCATTTGTGAATCATTATCAAATGCTCTTCTAAAAATGGGAGTAAATGTTTTTACATCAGTATCGTCAAAAGCTCTAAATTCCATCCCCTCAAATATTTCGATATTATTCATTCTTTAGCCTCCATTGCTCTTTTTTTGTTCATAATAAATTAACTAAAAACAGTACTTTGAATATTATATGATAGCTAAAAGTGTATAAATGAACATTTTTGATCATTTTCTAGATGTTTTGGAAATTTGTTGCTGTATGGTTATTTATTTATCTTTTTGCTACACCGCAAGCCTACTCCGCAAGCCTATGCTGACGTATTTATCGCCGGACGCTTGCGCTATGGTGTTCGTCGCAGCGGTACTAAGGCTCCAGCCCCAAAGAGCGGGTCTGTTGCCTAAGTGCCGGCGACTCCAACATCCGGCTAATAAATAGTCAGCCGGCTTGCTCCTTGAAAGTTAAATGTAAGCCGGAGTCTGCTCCACCATACTTTGAACGATTTACGAAGTAGGGTAAGCGAAATACCCATAACATATTGACAATAATTACTAAATAATGTACTTTTACTATTGTGAGGTGCATATGAATATAAATAGTGAAATGATTCTGGAAAATATAGCTAATCCAAAAATATTAGAAGATTTATATCGTTCTAATAAAAGAACATTTTCAGAAACTATTAAAGCAATGTACAATGAAGACTCAGATATTGTTATAAAATACTGGTATACACGATTATTTCATAAGAGTATCGGTAATGAGTCAAATCCAAAGAAATATATTTTTACAGCACTTCTTATTGTTTTTACGTGGATTCCAGTAAGACTAATTTTTGTAAATTTTTTTGATGAAAGCATTTATTTAGCCAGAGCAATACCAATAATATTTTCATTAACGTTATCTTTATTCTTTTTATTTGAAACAATTAAATTAAAAGATATAATCAAGGTTATTATTCCAAACTTAATACTATATATTTATTTCCTTATTATACCAGATAAGGTAAATTCACAATCCATAAATAATGCCTTTTATTTTATGTTTGTATTACTTTGGTTTATTGTTCTAGTTTCACAATCAAGTTTCCAATATAAAAAACTAAAATATAATGTTTTCATTGAAAAATGCGGCGAAGTAATAATTTGGTCAACAATATTTATCATCGGGGGTATAGTTATTGTTGGTTTATCAATTGCGTTATTTTATGCTATTGGCATAGAAGCGTATGGATTTTATTTTAGTAATATTGTTACTCTTGGAGTTGTTGCCTCGCCTTTTATTTCTTTATTAGTTATTGAAAAAAACAGTAAAACAAAGTTATCAGTAATAATTGCAAACATATTTTTACCTATTGTTTTAATATCATTATTAGTATTTGGAATAATATCAGTATTTAACAATATAAAGCCATATGATAATAGGGAAATATTCATTATCTATAATGTTATGAATGTTATTGTAATTTGTATCTTAATATTTACAAGCATAAGCAATATAAACAATAAATTTATTTACATTTGCTCTTACATTTTGCCTATAATAACTATAATTTTGAATGTAGTTACTCTATCTGCTGTAATTTATAGATTAAATGAATATGGAATAACACCTAATAAAATAACATTACTTGGTACAAATATTGTCATGTTGGGAAATCTAATATTTATAGTATATAAAAAGTTTAAACAAAGAGCGGAGCAAAACTTAGAATATTTACCTGTTTATTTTGTGTGGTCATTAATTGTTGTATTTATTTTTCCGTTCATTTTTAAGTTTTCATAAGGCAATGGGCACTTCGCTTATCATTCAATCTAAATCCTTTCTATAACCTATTTGATGATAGCCTTCTATTTCACAAAAATCCTCAAATATTGTAAAGATATAATATCCTTGCCTTTCATAAAATTTTGGATTCGTAAATCCAGTTGTCCATGTCCAAATATGTTTTATACCAATTGATTTAACTTTTTCTTCCAGCATCACCAATAATTTTGTTCCAAGTCCCTGCCGCCGATAATTTTCATGAACCCATATATCACTCAAGTAAAACCATTTATGGTTAGTAAGTCCAGAAACAAAACCAATGATAATATCCTTTTCTTCTGCAATGAATTGATATCTTACTTGATTATTTGACGGTACACCATCTTGAAATTCAATTTTCTTAAAATCATCATAAATATCATTTAGTTCTTCTTTTGATATATCCCTATCGGTAATTCTCATAATCTCTGACACCACCTTGAAATTTATCTATAATTAATTTACCACTACCTTTTACAGAGCTAATAAGCTCAAAAGTGTAACGCATAGTGTTTACACAATTTGTGTCTGTCATGGAACTATATAATGTTACTATACGAAATCTCCAATTTTACCCAAATATTTGCCAATCGAATAATAATTTCCGGAATAGATCACCGGGTCGAGAGTAAATAGATCATGTCCCTTGGAAATATCTATTGACGCATCAATGGTTACGTCTATTACTTCACAGAAGTACGTGTGTGTATCGCCCATTTGCACAATTTTTGTAACCTCACATTCATACACCCACTTACTCTCCATTAATATTGGCACTTTTAGTGTAAGTCCTTCTTCATGCAAGACTTCGTTTTTCACCACATCACTACCAGAGTACGAACCGAGCTTGTCCATTAATTCCAACATATCTGTGCTTACAAGGTTTGCGGAGAGTTTCTTGTTTGTTTCCGCATTTTCTTTCGTCTTCTTTGAACCATTCATGCTTATCACAAGTAAGAATCGATCTTTATCCCATGTGATACTTACCCATGTTATCGGTGCGAAGTTTGCTACACCGTTCTCATCATACGTACCAATGATAAAGGATGGCTGCACACACATGGAATGTTCGCGACCAATGGATTTTCTAGTTTTCATTTACATTCCTCCTTAAAATACTCATTATTGTTATTTTACCGTTTGACCTATATGGTATCTTTCAAATACAGCCGACTCATAGGGAGCGTTCGCCAGTAAACTAGATCCAAGAATCTCCACCTAGATAATATGAATCATGATAATCGGCAATCGGTTCGGATACAATGCTATCACTTTCCCTTGCAAGGCACAATGAAATTGCTTTCGCCATGTAACTGGCAAGCCTGACCGGAACAGCATTACCTATCATTTTATATGCATCGGTGATATTGCTATAATAAAACTTGAAGCTGTCAGGAAATGTTTGTATTCTTGCGCACTCTCGAACGCTTAATCGTCTATACAAATGTTCAGACCCTTTGACAAATTCTCTAACATTATGTTCAATAAACTTCATTTTCGGGGCTTGTGGATGGATTGGCGCATGGCGACCACCAGCCTGAATTGTGTATGATTGTTCATCCCAACTACGTACCCTGTTGCGTGACATATAGATAGGCGAAAATCCTCCGGTCATGTATTCATGGTTTGGTACGATGCATCTGTCTCCATTAGACAAATATTTATCTTGTGCCGGGAGCGCATTCTCTTTCAAATCGCTGATTGCCTGCTGTAAGGTGACTTTTTTCTCACGTGGTGGTGGGAAATAGAACTTTTCCCTTATATCGTTTCTAATTCCTACATAAAAAACACGTTTTCTATCTTGTGGCACTCCATAATCAGAAGCATTAAGCAGTTCGATGTATACATTGTATCCGGCTTCTTCAAACATCTCTGTTATGTTCTTCACAGCATCGCGATGCCGAGTTGAGAGCATACCGGACACATTTTCTGCAAGGAAGAACTTAGGGTTTTTGTCATGCAAAATTCGGATAAACTCAAAAAAGAGTTTACCCCTCGCGTCATCAATACCACGGAGCGAACCTGCTTCACTCCAACTCTGACATGGTGGTCCGCCGATAATTCCGTCGCACTCAGGAATATCTTTAGAGTTAATCTGGCGAATATCGCGCCTGTCCAGAGGGGCGGAATGATTTTCTTCATATGTCTTCCAGATTGAACTGTCAAACTCATTAGCCCAAATAACATCAAAGCCAACTCTTTCAAAGCCCTTGTCCAACCCACCCGCTCCTGCAAATAAACTAATTATATTCATAGTCTATAACCTCGTCATTGGACTCACCAGGGTTCAACTTGTGCATGTATTGTATTTGGTAAAGAAATCAAATTTACATCAAACTTCAATGAAGGTTCAATCCATGTGCTCGCATTGTGTAACCTCATTGAAACAGTCCATCCTTCATCACATACAACCTCTATGGTAGTACCGGAATTGATTTTAAAATCAATATTATGAAATCGTCTTGGCAGACGTAATCGTGCGATATTTACAACTGAGCGCACTCCCTTTGAAGAACGATTTAAAGTGCCTGTTATATTTATAGCCTCAACTAAGGTTGTTTTCTTAGCATTGTTAGTAATGACTTTATAGAAATCATTTCTGCCAACCAGATATCGAATAAGTCTCTCTGGAATCATATGCGGATTCGCAACATCAATCCGCTTTAGTTCATCCATAAATGCATTTAGAACCGGGACATAAAAGCGTTCGACCTTGTCGGTATAGTCTGACCATTTGGCTGTACCGCCGGAACTCTCACGTACTGTTCGCAATTCCTCAAACAATGGAGTTACAGCGTCAAAATACGTTGACGAACAAGGAATGTCAAACCAGTCCGCACCAAAGTCGATTGTTGCCGAGAGGCGGCTGTGTTTCACGGCGCGATGATTATGCTTACATGACAAGCCAATTTCCCATTGATTTTGCTTACGGATACAAAGCACATCTCTAACATCGCCTAACTGTCCTTGGGAGTCTGCCTGTATTGATAGAAATAAAGGGGTGTTCCTATCTGGATATTCAAGTTGCGGCTCTAACCGGGTTATCATGCGAGTTGCTGCGTTAGCAGCAGATCTCAGCTTGACTCGCAGTTCATCAGATGCCGTCATAAACGCATCACGCGCTGTCACTAGTTGCGGTGTGTCCTCAATCGACACATACTGAGCAGGAGATAAAGATTCATACAACGATTCTAAACATGCATACTCGAACGCTTTGCCATTTTTTACTTGAACGTTGCCCATTGCAGCTCCTCCTATTTCAGTTATTAAGATTATACTGTTTTTCTGAAATTAAACAAGACCGCAGTTAAAATTTGGAATAAATTCAGAAATAAATAAGCCATATGCCGTATTTTCGCTCAGCGAGGAGCAAGCCAGCTGACTATTTATAAGCCGGATGTTGGAGTCGCCGGCACTTAGGCTACAGACCCGCTCTTTAGGGCTGGAGCCTTAGTACCGCTGCGACGACACCATAGCGCAAGCGTCCGGCGATAAATACGTCAGCTGGCTTGCGGAGTATCAAAAAGGTAAACTAGCGGGGCTTACTCTATAGTGAGTCCCCAAAGTCCTCCCTGAACTTAGCCATCAGCTGTTCCGGCCAGTCATTCACCGCATCAAGGCGACCAAGGAAGAAACGCAGTACTTTTGGTTCTTCAACGAAACGAAGTCCACCGACCAGATGACGGTTGGCATAGAGCCAGGCGATGCGGTCAACAGCATACTTGACCTGCGACATCGTAAATACCCGCCGCGGCAATGCCAAACGCAAAAGTTCCATGTTTGCCAGATGGTCACTTCCATCAGGATTGCGATCTTCGGAGATAGTCCCACGTTCCATGCCTCTGACACCGCTGCACAGATATAACGCCGCCGTCAAAGCCCCGGCACGGTATTCTTCCTGAGGGATATGATCCATGAACTTCATCGCATTGAGATGACAACCCAGTCCACCCGGCGGTGTTATAACAGGAATACCCCGCTTCTTTAGCTCTTCTACCATATAGGCGATAAACTGCGGTCCTTGATTGATCATATCCTCGTCCATCGTCTCATCGAGACCGATGGTAAGAGCCTCCATTTCCCGAACCGACATCCCCCCGTAAGTCATGAAACCCTCATAGAGCGGGATTAGCTCTTTCATCATGTCAAAGAGTCGCTCATTATTGGTGATGATGCCACCGCCACGCCCATAGCCGAGCTTGCGGGCGGAAAAATAAAGCAAATCGAACAAAGATGAAATCGTTTGGGTTATCTCGAGGATTGACTTGTCCTTAAACTCATCTTCTCTTATCTTGTTAAAATAAAGATTGTCAGCCAAAAGTGAAGCATCACACAAGGATATAATCCCATGTTCCTTACATATCGCACTGACCTCGCGCATATTGGCAATGGATACAGGTTGACCACCGATGAGATTAGTACCGACTTCAATCCGCACATAAGGAATTTTAGCCGCACCCAGACGGGTAATCGCCTCTTTTAATTTGTCAATGTCGATGTCACCCTTGAAAAGTAAATCACTTTCCTCTACCAAACCCGCATCAATGATTAGCTCCTCCACCATACCACCATTGACGGTGACATGGGCTTTCGAAGTCGTGAAATGATAGTTCATCAGGACGGTATCACCGGGCTTGATGAGGACGCTGTTGATGATATGCTCCGCCGCCCGTCCTTGATGGGTAGGTAAGAAATACTTCGTTTGAAAGATTTCCGTCAGTTTATCTTCCAAACGGTAGAAAGTCTCCGACCCGGCGTAACTGTCATCGGCAATCAGCATCGCCGCTTGCTGACGGTCACTCATGGCATTTACTCCCGAGTCGGTCAGCATATCAAGGAAAACGTCCCGGTTTTTCAACAAAAAAGTGTTGAATCCGGCTTCACGGAGTGAACGCAAGCGTTCCTCGATGGGTAGTAACAAGAGCTTTTGGATAATTCGTACCTTGTGCATTTCGAGGGGTATCGTATCCTCACTGTAGTACTTAATGTTAGCCATGATGTCTCTCCTTCCAGATGTTTGATGGCTGGTGTGTGGTAAAAGTTCCTATTGCTCCGGGGAAATTACGACAATCTCTGCGTATATTTCCATTGATGGAGCAACATACTTCTGCTTTAATGCTTTGCTGCGCTAAAGCGATAAAGTAATTGTACACGATATATTTTAGCCTGTCAATAGAAAAAAAGAAATTTATTAGATAAATTTTTCGAAATTTTTTTCGGAAAGCAATTCTAGAGAGTTTTTCATTAAGTCCAATGATATCTCTTTAATGATTCCATGGCATCTCGTTCTATATTTCCCATCTGTTTTATGTTCGAATATCTATAAATTAGTCCCTATACCTAGGATAATAATGAGGTTAGCGTCATAAATAAATGCTTGTTAGATAACTTGAAATCCATAAGCGACCTAACAATAATGCTGCATTATCAGCTGTACCCGCACTCGTTCCTTATAATGATTGATTTCCGGCTGATAAGTGACATTGAGAATAATAGATTGGTAAACGTTATTTTTTTCGATTATGGTATCTGACCCTGAGCGGTTATTTCTCGTAGCTATGTCCTTTTGATAAAGATTCTTCCTTAGCTCAGGTGAAAAAGCCTCATCAAGATAAGCATTAAACGTGGCGATATCACCAAAATATACCAACTCATGCCTATGTCCATCACTATCGGCAACCGTATATCTGGCAGCCCGCCCGCTTGTCCCCATCTCCTGCCCTGCCAGAAACGTTACGCCCTTTTGTGCAAAAAGCGGTTTGCGATTGCCTACCCCGAAAGGCTCCAAGAGGGCAAATTCTTTTACCAAATCCAAGGTGGCAAAGCCAAAAGGCAGGGCAATGTCTATTTTTACCTTTTCGACGAAGTCATCTGCTGTCAAAACAGCGTTTTCGTTGATTAGATGACGGAATGTTTCTACGTTTTCTTTTGCCATCGTCAGTCCTGCCGCCAGTTTGTGACCACCGAATTTGATAAACAAATTTTTTACCCGGCTAAGCTCATCAAACATATGATAGGCATCCATTCCCCGCCCCGAACCCTTGACCCCATCCTCGCTGTCAGTCAGGACAAAAATAGGGCGATGATAGTGTTCACGGATACGCCCGGCGATAATCCCCGCCAGACTTTCGTGACAGTCAGGCAGATAGATAACGATTACTTTGTCTAATTCCATCGCCTCTACTATTTGCATCGCTTCGGTGACTCTTTGACTCGTCATCAGCTTTCGTTCTTCATTTATCGCCACCAACGATGCCGCAATCTGTACCGCCTCGTCATTATCGCTTGTCAGCAGCAGAGAAAGTGAACGGTTGGCGCAGTCAATCCTCCCGGTAGCATTGATGGCAGGGCCGATGACGAAACCAATATGATAGGCAGTCAGTTTTTTGTCGCCTATTCCTGTCGCATTGATTAGTGCTTTGAGACCTATATTTTGACATTTACCAAGCTCTTTCAAGCAGTGTTTGACCAATATCCGATTTTCCCCGCATAACTCCATCACGTCACAGACAGTAGCAATCGCTGCCAATAAGACGAGTTCATCATATAAAATAGGTGAAAGCGGTGTTTTTAGATGGCAGAAAAGTCCCTCAATCAGCCTAAGTGCCACGGTTGCCCCGCAGATAGCCTTAAACGGATAAAGGCAGTCAGTTTGGTGCGGGTCGATGATGGCACAGGCAGTGGGCAGTTCGTCAGGTGGCTCATGATGATCAGTAACTATCACCGTCAGTCCCAATTGCCGTGCCAGAGCTATCTCAGCGACAGCGGCGATACCGTTGTCACAGGTGATGATGGTATCAATTCCCGCGGCGGCGGCATTATTTATCAAGTCGATATTGATTCCGTAACCATCCTTGATGCGGTCGGGAATCACCGTATCCACCTGAACACCGAGAGTCGTAAGTCCCTTGAAAAGTATCGCCGTAGCACAGATACCATCGGCATCATAATCACCGATAATGCGTATCTTGGCATTGGCGGCGATTTTGCCCTCCAGTATCTTGACCGCATCAGTCAATCCCTTTAACAGGAAAGGGTCAGCCAAATCAGCAAGCGTACCGTTGAGATATGAGGTGATTTCCTCTTGACTGCGGATATTACGATTTACCAGTAAACGTGCTGTTATCGGCGAAATCGCAAACTCATTGGCAATCTCGTCAAAGTCTTCCCGTACCGCACTTATCGTCCAATTAGCCAAAACATGAACCTTTCATACGCAATTTTCTAGCCAAAAACGTCAAACAAGGACATCTGGTTAGAAACAGGCAAACCGTTAAGCAAACCCAAATGCTCCAATAAATCATGAACCGTCTTGTTTACCTTCGTCCGTTCCCGGAAATCCTCACGGGAAAGATATACCCCTGCTTTTGACGCTGTTTCCACCGCCTGCGCCGCCTTGTCACCCATGCCCTCGATACTTGACAGGGCTGCCATGATTTTGCCATCTTTGATTTGAAAGTCATGGCTCTTTGCTTGATATATATCAATAGCGGTAAACGATATCCCCCGAGCGTACATCTCCTGCACCACCCGTAAATCACGCAGGCTTCCTTGCTCCTTGGCCGTCAGCTTCCCTCCTGTTTCTCTGGCAGTATGGGTGGCTATCTCCTGCTCCAATCGCTCTATGCCGCAACACATCGTCTGATAATCGAAATCCGAAGCACGAATGGAAAAGAAGGCGGTGTAATAAGCCAAGGGATGGTATACCTTATAATAAGCGATTCGCCATGCCATCATTACATAAGCCGCCGCATGGGCTTTGGGGAACATATACTTGATTTTTTTGCATGAGGAGATATACCATTCAGGTACATCAGCGAGACGCATTGATTTTTCCCATTCCTTGGTAAGCCCTCGCCCCCGCCGCACACTCTCAGTGATATTAAAAGATAGGGCACTATCAAGCCCCTTGCCAATCAGATAAGTCATAATATCGTCACGAGTACTGATAACGGTGGATATCGTCGCCTTTCCCTCTTTGATAAGCCGTTGGGCATTGCCAAGCCAGACATCCGTTCCGTGTGACAGACCTGAGATGCAGATGAGGTCAAAGAAAGTTTGGGGGCGGGTATCTTCCAGCATTTGGATAACAAAGTCCGTACCAAACTCAGGCAAACCAAGCACTCCCAGTCGGTATCCCCCTATTTGTTCGGGGGTGATTCCCATTGCCTCGGTGGAAAGAAAGAGCGACATCACTTTTTCATCACGGAAAGGAATCGTAACCGGGTCGATGCCAGTTAGGTCATGGAGCATCCTGAGCATTGTGGGGTCGTCATGACCGAGGATATCTAGTTTCATGAGATTATGTTCCAATGAATGATAGTCAAAGTGAGTGGTGACTATCTCGCTTTTGCTGTCATTGGCAGGTCGCTGGACGGGGGTGAAGGAGTTGATGTTTTCCCCTTGTGGTAAGAGGATAATGCCACCGGGGTGTTGCCCCGTACTCTTGCGAATACCGGTCAGACCGCTGACAATCCGTTCAATTTCACAGCGGCGTTTCACTATACCCCGCTCGTCATAGTATTTTTTTACATAACCAAAGGCAGTCTTCTCAGCGAGGGTGGAAATCGTACCCGCACGGTAAGTCTCACCCTCGGAAAATATTTCCTCGATTAACTTGTGTGCCCGTCCTTGATATTCACCGGAGAAGTTGAGATCAATATCCGGTTCTTTGTCCCCCTCAAAACCCAAAAAGGTCTCAAATGGGATATCAAAACCGTCTTTTCCCAAGGAAATCCCGCAAATCGGGCAATCCTTAGGCGGTAAGTCAAAACCTGAGCGGATGGTATACTCTTCTACTTCTATCGGGTCAAAGTCACTAAAGTGACAATCACGGCAATAATAATGCGGGCGCAGAGGATTGACCTCGGTAATCCCTGCCATCGTGGCGACAAATGATGAACCGACCGAACCGCGACTGCCGACGAGATAACCGTCAGTAACCGACTGTGACACCAGTTTTTGGGCGATGATATACATTGCCGCAAAGCCATTGCCGATAATTGAATCTAACTCTTTTTCCAAACGAAGCGCAGCTACCTCCGGCAAAGGTTCACCATATAGGCGATGGGCATTTTGATAACAAATCCGTCGCAGCTCATTATCGCTGTTTTCGATATGCGGCGGACATTTATCAGGACGAAGCGGGACAAGCATGTCAATCATAGCGGCAATTTGATTGGTGCTGTCAACGACAACCCGTTGTGCCGTCTCTTCTCCCAGATAGGCAAACTCTGCCAACATTTCCTCTGTCGTGCGTAAATAGAGCGGGGCTTGCTCATCGGCATCAGCATAACCATTCCCTGCCATGATGATACGGCGGTATACCTCATCCTCAGGGTCGAGGAAATGAACATCGCCGGTAGCGGCAACCACTTTGCCCAGTTCGTCCCCCAATGCAACGATGCGGCGGTTTATCTCCCTGAGGTCATCTGCTGAGTTGATGGCAGGGAATTTGTCCGATTTTTGCATAAAAGCGTTGTTAGCGACAGGTTGAATCTCCAAATAATCATAAAAAGAAGCAATCTCGGCAAGTTGTGAAGCGGGTTTATCAGTTACAAACGCCTGAAAAAGCTCTCCTGCCTCACAAGCAGCACCAATTATAAGTCCCTCACGGAAACGAGTCAGCAAGGATCGGGGAACACAAGGACGTTTCGAGAAATGATCAAGGTGTGATGCGGATATCAAGGCATAGAGATTAACCCGCCCGGTTTCGGTCGCCGCCAAGATGATGATATGGTAGGGGGGTTGCTTGACTTTGTCGGTAGCGGAAGCGGTGCTGTTGGTTTCATTATTGCCTGTATCAGCTTCGCTATCAACTGATTCATCAATCAGATATGCCTCGACACCGTAGATGACCTTGAACGAGTCGGCGGCACTTTGCGTGGTTTCGTCATAATCATCTTTTCCCTTGATTCGCCGCCATGTCTGCCCTGCCTCAGGGAAAGCATGAGCGACACCGTGGTCAGTAATCGCAATCGCTCCGTGTCCCCAAGCAAAAGCCCGCTCAATTAGTGCGGAAACATCAGCGACACCATCCATATCACTCATTTTCGTATGACAATGAAGCTCTACCCGCTTCCTCGCCGCCGTATCAGTACGGATATGGGAAAAATCGGTAGTTTTTTTGATACCATGAACAGAACCAATAGATATTTCGTCATCGAACTTGTCATGACGAACCGTGCCTTTGATTTTGACGAACCTGCCGATACTTAATTTTTCTTTTAATTCATTTGCCTGACTGCTATCTACGAAGAGCTTAATCTTAATCGTGTCGGTGAAGTCGGTCACGTTGATAGTAATGATGGTTTTCTCATTCTTAATCGCCCGAGTATCAAGGAAGATAATCTTGCCACGGACAAAAAGAGTCCCCATTTCCCCCTCGATATCGGCAATCGCCGTCATCTCACCATCATTGAAATCACGTCCATAGATGATATCGGGATGAGAGGCTTTCTTCGTCATTGCGGACGTGCTCTGTGCGCTCTTAACTCGCGATTTTGTTTTTGAACTCGCAGAAGAAGGATACGCCTCATCGTTAATCTTTGCCAATCCACCATCCTCACCGATATGATTATTTATCAGCTCAATTATCTCGATACTCATCTCCTTTTGCGGGAAAAGCTGATTTTTGATCTCCACCTTGATGCTATTGACACTTGATTTGTCCAACAAGCTCTCAACGGCAACATGGATACGAAGGATATCATGCTCACTGGTAGTCGTGATTTTGGTAATCAGAGTCTGCGAAAAAGCCTTTTCTAAGGCTTCACTTAAAACTAGAGTGGGAAATGCCTCACGAAATGAAAATGACATCAGTTTTTTCTCCAGTTGAGTATTTCTTCCCGCAAAGCGGCTAGAAGCTCGTCTTCTTTCACTTTGCGGATTATTTCACCTTTTTTGAACACCAAACCAACACCATCACCACCGACGATGCCAAGATCAGCTTCCCGCGCTTCACCGGGTCCGTTGACGACACAGCCCATCACTGCTACCGTGATGGCAGTAGTGGATGGTAGTTCAGCTATCATCGCTTCCACTTCACCGACCAGTTTTATCAAATCTATCCGGGTACGCCCGCAAGTCGGACAGGAAATCACCTCTATCCCGCCATCGAAAAGACCGAGACTGCGCAAAATGGTTTGTGCCACCTTGATTTCTGCGACGGGATCATCAGTCAAAGAAACACGAACCGTATCACCGATACCTGCACCCAGTATCATCGAAAAAGCAATTGCTGATTTGATTGAGCCGTTCAACAACCCACCCGCCTCAGTTATCCCGACATGAAGCGGATAATCAGTCATTGAAGCTATTTTCAAATAGACATCCCTGCATAGCAACACGTCAGAGGATTTGATAGCGATGACGATATTTCTATAATCGCGAGCTTCAATCAGGCATACTTTGGCGAGGGCGCTCTCGATCAGACCCTCGGCAGTGACACCACCGTGTTTTGCCAGTATTTCTGCTTCCAAAGACCCGCTGTTGACACCAACTCGAATCGGAATGTTATGGCTTTTTGCTTCATTGACTACTTTGGTCAACGAGTCGTTGTCGCCGATATTACCAGGGTTGATACGGATTTTATCAACACCGTTTCTGATGGCAGCTATCGCCAAGCGATGGTCAAAATGAACATCACCCACTAGCGGGATGCCTATCCTCTTTTTGATTTCGCTAACAGCAGCCGCCGCAGCCAAAGTCGGTACTGCCACACGGACAATGTCGCAACCCACAGCTTCCAGGGCATGGATTTGCGTCACGGTCGCTGTGATATCTTCAGTTTTCGTATTGGTCATCGACTGAATCAAAATCGATGAACCGCCGCCAATATACTTGTCACCGATGCGGATTTTTCGGGTTTGGTTTCTGTGCATTAGTCCTCGCTTTAGTCATGTTTTGCATTGACCGAATTAGTCAATGTAGTTAAAAAACCCCTGTCCCTCATGTTCTATCTCGATAATACAGTCTCGATATTGGGGATTTTTCGTTCGATATGCGCTAATTACCGAGTAATCATCCCAAAAGTGCATCGGATAGACATATTTGGCTTTTACCGCTTGCAAAAAGAGGGTCATACCATCACCACAGGCACTTTCTTGTCTGGGGTCAATGGGGAAAAAGGCAACATCGAAATCGCTGTCCGCGATTTCTGCCATCGCCAGCATGAAGCGGCGCAAACGATCTTGATTTATCGCTTCCTCATCTTCTGTCCAAGTCCAGAGATTGAGGTCGCCGGCATGAAAGACAGAGTAAATCCCATGTTTTACCACAAAAGCAACTCCCTCATCGGTTGAGAAAACGGTTTGGATGGAAACATCAGTACCAATTTGATAAGTCTGTCCGGCACTCACTAAGTGAATCTGATAGCTGTGTGGTGATGGCGGGATATGCTCACAGATATCATCAGAGAGGATGTAACTGACATGGAGATGGGTATTTGCAAGTTCCCATATTTTTTCGTTGTAATGGTCGCCGTGAGCATGGCTTACGAAAACCAGTAAGTTTTTGTCCCGAGCAATCTCCGGGATTTGTCCCTTTGTATAATCAAATAATAGATAGAGTTCAGGCAACTCCACCAAGAATCCGCTGTGTCCGATATAAGTAATCTTCATATATTCCTCAACTTAGCTGTTATTTATGAAGTTAAGCAACGCCGTACAACCTGCTATCACATCATCGTAAGTTACATCGAAATCGCAGCGATTAGTTTAACCCTCTATCAATTTGAGTAACGCTGTACAACCCGCTATCACATCATCGTAGGTTGTATTGAAATCGCAGCGATTAGTTTAACCCTCTATCAATTTAAACAACGCTGTACAACCTGCTACCACATCATCGTAGGTTACATCGAAATCGCGGCGATTAGTTTAACCCTCTATCAATTTGAGCAATGCCGTACAACCTGCTACCACATCATCGTAGGTGGTGTCAAAATCGCCTGTGTACCACGGGTCGGCAATATCAGCAGGCGAATCGGTGTAATCAAGAAGCCGCTGCACTTTCTCCTCAGGGTCACTGCCAAACACCCGCATCATATTGTTGATATTACGAGTGTCCATACCTATCAAGAAATCATACTCTTCATAGTCGGAACGTCTAATCTGTATCCCCGTCTTCCCGGCAACGCTGATGCCCTCCTTGGCAAGCCGCTTCCTTGTTCCCGGATAAACAGGATTACCGAGTTCCTCAGTACTCGTCGCCGCTGAGGCGATGAAGTAATGCTCTCCTATCCCTGCTTTTGCCACCATATCTTTCATCACAAACTCTGCCATCGGCGAGCGACAGATATTACCGTGACAGATGAAGAGTATTTTGGTTTTCTGGTCTTTTCCCATCTTGAAACCTCCACACCAAAGCGTGATAAACCCACTTCGCTCCTATTGATGTTGAGTCAAATGATACCATATATATGCAATTTTCGCAATCACGATTACCAAAATGACAGTATTCACAGGGTTAGTGTTCCCAATCGGAGCTGAGAGAAGCAATCCAAATCACACATGAGCCGAAGCATATCTTATTCATCACATAATAACTTATGCCGCGAGTAAAACCAGAGCCTTTTTGTAAAGCGTATCCATTTCACAACCGCAACTTCCACAATCGGTAACGGCTTGCTTGATAGCGGTGATGAGTGCCTTGTCGCTATCAGCACAATCAGTAACTGCGAGCCATTTCTTGGCAGGAGCGTCGAGCAAATCCCAGCCAGACTCCGCAAATTTCGTAACTATTGAGACCAATTCCTCACTTTTCTTTGCCATCGGAAACCTCCCTTCCATTGGTACACTTCGGCTCTTGTGTCACCATAGTATAAACCATGTAATTAGACATCAGTATGTCATATTAAAAATACTTCATAAATATTTTTCACTAATTTTACGTGCTTTTGCGGCAATGATATCACGGATATGTTGTGGTTCCAGTACCTCGGCATACTCACCAAAGGAAAGTATCAGATTGTTAATCCAGTTATCTTGATGACAATAAATCGTCACCAGATAACTTCCGTCAGCTTCCTGTACCGTCTCGTCATTGGCAAACTCATCCATGACCCTGTATGTCATCTCGGGTGCGATTCGCAAACGTATCTTTATACTTAATGGATCATGTTCTTCTGATGTCGGGGTTTCAGCATTATCAAGTGACTCCCTTTCGGCGAACGTCACTCTCGTGACCGTGAGTTCTTTGATCCGTGTCAGTTTGAATGTACGCATTTCCTTCCGTTCTATGCAAAACCCCTTGATATACCAGGCATTAAACTTAAACCACAGCTGTAGCGGCTCAACACGTCGGTTTGTCTTTTCACTAAAAGAACTATAATAATCAAACTCAATAATCTGCCGCTCTAATATTGCCGTCTTGATGTCCTCCCAGAGACACCCCATGTCACGTCCCCAGTAAGCAAAGTCAATTTCCAACCAATTGACAGCCACACGGTCAAAGATTACCGAGAGTTTTTGTAAAATATGGTCTGTTCCTGTTGCTCCCGTCCGGGAAACCCCTTGGATTGCAGAGAGAATCTCTTTTTGCTCCACCTCGCTGAACATAGTTTTATTAAGAACGAAGCCGGGTAACAAGCTAATCCCCCCGCCACTACCTTTTTCTGTATAGATTGGAATCCCTGCCATACTAATAGCCTCTACATCACGGTAAATAGTCCGTGTCGAGACCTCGAAGCGTTCGGCAAACTCCTTTGCCGTCACCCGCTCTTTTGACAATAGAATATAGATTATCTCAAATAACCGACTCGTTTTCATTATAATCACCTAAGACAATTATAACATCAAAATATGACAATGTATGTCATATTTTACATTTTTGATAAATTCCACATGCTTGCTATCGGTTTTCGAACCGGACATGTCTCAAATCTAAAGACTTTTCTATGGTTTTTCCAGTTTGGGCGGCATTCCGTTAAGTAGAATGAACTCCCTTACTCCTCGCACACATGCCAGAGCTTTTTTACTAAATACTCTTAACTATCTTGTCTTGCCTATTTTCACCGCGTCCATATCGACTTCTTGTTATCATCTGCCTCATTATCCTCCTTCTTCACAAGCAGGAACTTTTTGATGGCAAAGAGGGAGCAAAGTGTAATCGTGCCGACGATGATTTGGGTGGTGTCGCTGCTGGGTAATACCATCGTCCTCGCCGTGGCGAATAGCAAAACCTCAAGTAACGCTTCTGTGGAGTGCTTGTAAAGCATTTTCACAAACTCAGTTCCAATGATGAGGTTAAACACTATCGTCAGTATATCTTCAAAATCGGGGGCTAACAAGGTGATGTCGATGGAACAAAGGGCAAAAGCCAAATCAATCAACTTCACGAGGATAACTATCAAAAGTAGCAATCCGATGATAACCTCGAAGCCACTTAGTACTTTGTTGAGAAATTTGACTTTATTTGTCCTATTCATGTTGGTTACTCCTTTGATTTTTGCTTATATTGTAAGCTTACAACTATATAAATATGAAATTCCATGACGATTTGCATTATATCATTTTGTGAGAGTGTTGACAATATGTTTGGTTTCGGTCAGTTTCCATAACGCTTACCTAACGCTTGCCCTCCCATATCCACGTAGTGGTTTGGGAGAGAGATGAAGGAAAATTCCGGCAAATTGTTCCCTGCTCACACTAACGGATGATGGAGACAGCAAACCGTTTATAATTGCTCCGGCTGTTAAACCACTTAGATGTGTAAGATTTAATATGTCGCTGCAATATCTAAGAGGCGGGTCATATGACCCGCCTCGTCTTATTATACAGTATACACTATTAGCCTTACTACCCTTTACCATCCTTTACTATCCCTTACCATCCTTCACTAATCCCCAACCTCATCTCGCCAGTATCATCGTCCATGCCCTGTCAAACTCCCTCGCAAAATCGCCTAAGTCAAGGAATATCTCACAACGCTCGATAATATCGTCGGTTGGCCAATAAGCCGGATTTGCGAGCAACTCTTCCGGTAACATTTGCAAAGCTCCCATATTAACAGTAGAAAAGCCAATATACTCGGTATTACGTAGGGCAATATCAGGACGGCAAAGAAAGTCGATGAAAGCCTCGGCTTTGTCCTTGTTCCTCGCTCCCTTTGGTATTGCCATCGCATCAAACCAAATATTGCTCCCCTCCTTAGGCACTGAATATGCCAAAACTTCATTCTCTTCCATGCAATAAACCGCATCCCCTGAATACATCAACGCCAACGCTGCCTCATTTCCTATCATGCTATCACGCACTGTATCACCCATATAGGCATGAACCAACGGTTTTTGTTCAATCAAAAGATCACGCGCTTGTTGGAGCTCCTCCACACTACGGGTATTAAAGGAAAACCCCAACAATCTCAGCGGTGGAACGAAGCTGTCCCTGATACTGTTATACATTATTATCTGTCCCGCATACTTTTCATCCCAAAGTATCCCCCAACTATCCACATCCTCGTCAACCATCGCTTTGTTATAGACGATTCCCAGCGTTCCCCACATGTAAGGAACAGAAAACTGATTGGTGGGGTCATACGACAAATCCCTAAAACTTTCCCCGATATATTGATAGTTAGGGATATTGTTCATATCTATCTGCTCCAGCATATCCTCATTGATCATTCGCTCAATCATATAATCAGAGGGAAAAATCAAATCAAAGGTTGATCCGCCACCCTTTAACCGCGCATACATCTCTTCATTGGAAGCATAGGTGGAGTATGATACCCTAATCCCTGTTTCGCGTGTAAATTCCCGCAGGATATCCTCGTCCATGTATTCACCCCAGTTATATATCCTCAGGGTATCTTGATTATCACAAGCTGATAGCAGGGATATCAGGGACAAAGCAAGCAGGGTCAAAATAATTCTTTTCATCGTATTTCCTCCTTTATTGTTGCGATGGCAACCTTTTGTAACACAGTTAAACTTTTCTTTATACAGTAACTCCGTTATCAGTCACTTGATATTATCTTCTTCTTACTGTTTTTATCAAGCATATTTACTACATATAATAAAGCCATTACAAATATGAACATCAAGGTAGAAATGGCATTGATTTTTGGATTGATTCCTCGCTTAGTCATCGAATATATAACCATCGAGAGATTCTCCACTCCCGAACCGGCAGTAAAGAAACTGACCACAAAGTCATCTATTGACATCGTAAATGCCAGCAAACCACCGGTTATAATTCCCGGTATTATCTCAGGTACTACTACTTTTCTAATCCCCTGTAGCGGTGTTGCCCCGAGATCAAGGGCGGCTTCAAATACATTGGGATCCAGCTGCCGCAATTTTGGCAATACCGATAGCACCACATACGATGTGTTAAATGAAAGATGTGCCAAAAGTAGGGTGGCATAACCCAATTCCAGTCCGGCGACGAAAAAACGAAAAACGAACACATACAAAATCATCAATGAAATACCCATGACGATATCGGGATTGATGACAGGAATGTTGTTGATGGTCATCGTCGTCTTTTTGCCTACCGGCTTCATCGCATTGATACCAATCGCTGCCGTTGTCCCGAGAATTATCGCAATCACCGTTGATATCAACGCTATTGAAAAGGTAGTACCGAGGGCACTGAGTATCCGTTGGTCACGAAACAGTTCCCCATACCAGTGGAGGGTGAAGCCGGTCCAATTAGCGCGGGAGCGGGATTCATTGAACGAAAATGCTATCAAAACCGCAATTGGTGCATACATAAATATCAATACGAGGGATAAATAAGCCTTCTTCATCGTTCTCAAAACAATATTCCCTCCTCTTCATTTT
This sequence comes from Lachnospiraceae bacterium, assembly GCA_031280955.1. Taxonomy (GTDB): domain Bacteria; phylum Bacillota; class Clostridia; order Lachnospirales; family Lachnospiraceae; genus UBA935. The sequence goes on along the minus strand of JAITGA010000001.1, from coordinate 83,553 downwards.
TGTCAACCATTGTAAATATTACAAATGACAGTAATAATAGCACCATCAAAACTACCGAAATTGCCGAGCCATAATGCCAATCATTTGCCCTATAAAACTGTTGTTCTATCAAGTTACCGACTAGCATGTTCTGCGCCCCACCGAGCAAATCGGAAATGATGAATGTCGATGTCGCAGGCATGAACACCATCGTAATGCCGGATATCATCCCCGGAATACTCAGTGGCAGGGTCAAACGGAAAAAAACCTGCCTTGGATTTGCTCCCAAGTCCTGTGCTGCCTCGATTATTCCTTGATCGCTACGCCGCAAGACCGAGTAAACCGGAAGGATCATGAAAGGCAAGAAGTTGTAGACCATACCGAGCAAAACTGCCGAGTTGTTGTATAGCATATCCATTCGCGGCAATCCCACCAACTCAAATAATGAGTTGAGGAAACCGTTTCGCTCCAGAATCGATACCCAGGAATAAGTCCGCAACAGAAAATTCATCCACATGGGGGCAAGGAACAAAAACAACAAAAATCCTTTGTTGATATACTCCTTTGACGCTAGTATATAAGCGACCGGATAGCCTAACAGAATACAAATCACCGTACATAACAACGCCAACACCACCGAACGTTGTAAGACAATTAGATAAACAGGATCCATCAGCCGTGCATAATTACTCGTCGAGAACAAAAACTGACCACCTGATTCTATCGTCAAACTATAGTAAAAAACCAAAATGAGCGGCAAAATAATAAAAATTCCCGTCCAAACCAAGTATGGAATTGAAAAAAGCCGTCTATGTATCTTGGTCACTATCACGTCTCCGCTTCATCACATGAATCAAATCAGGTGCAATCATAATACTGACTTGGTCGCCGTGTTCATACTTGGCAGTACAGTGGGACTTCCAGACAAAAGAAGCCGTTTCCACCAAGACCTCATAGTTCGCTCCTCGGAAGATGATTTCTTTCACTTTCCCTGCAAATTGTCCCTGTCCCGGCTTCAGCAAAATCACATCCTCCGGCCGTACCACCACATCTACCGCTTCATCCTTGGCAAATCCACCATCCACGCACTTGAGCATCCCATCGGCGATTTGCACCTGATAGTCCTCACGCATGATACCATCCATGATATTACTTTCGCCGATGAAATTAGCCACAAAAGCATTTTTGGGTTCATTATAAATATCAAGCGGCGTTCCGATTTGTAATATTTCCCCTTCGTTCATGACGACGATGGTATCGGACATCGTCATTGCTTCCTCTTGGTCATGCGTCACATAAAGGAAAGTGATACCCAGTTTTTGCTGGATTTTTTTGAGTTCCAGTTGCATCTCCATTCGCAGCTTGAAATCGAGTGCTCCCAAAGGTTCATCGAGAAGCAAAAGCTGTGGTTGATTGATAAGCGCCCGCGCTATCGCTACTCGCTGCTGTTGCCCACCGCTCAGACTGCGTATCGTCCGCATACCATAGCCCGACAAATTCACGAGGCGAAGCATCTCTTCCACTTTTTGGTTTATACTGGCGGTTGGCTCTTTCTTTATTTTGAGACCAAAAGCGATATTTTCAGCGACATTCATATTGGTAAAGAGGGCATATTTCTGGAATACAGTATTGATTTTCCTCTTATAAGGCGGTATATCTAAAATACTTTGCCCCAAAAATAAAACATCCCCCTTCGTGGGTTGTTCAAAACCGCCGATTATCCTAAGAATCGTACTTTTTCCGCAACCACTCGGTCCCAATAGGGTAAGGAACTCATTTCGCCTGATATAGAGTTTTATATCAGTAAGTACCTCCGATTGCCCGAAAGATTTGTGGACACCGCAAAGATTGATTAGATATTCGTTCACTTTCATCACTCCCTAAATGTCAAAAATTCGGCGGCATGGTCGCCCATAATACTTCCGTCTCATGAAGAGCCGTGTTCTCGAGGTAGTGTTCACAATCAGCTGAGTGGTAAAAACTCTCACCCTCTTTTAGCTTATATGTCTGTCTACCCATATGAAGAAGAGCTGTCCCCTTTATTACATAACCAAACACTTCTCCATCGAACGGATAATAAAGCTGTGAACGTCCATTAGTTCCCATCGTTAAGAGTATCGGTTCCATCTTATTTTTCAGCGCGCTGGGGATCAACCATCTAATCCGATTCCCCATTTCGCCGTCATCCTGAATGAAAACATCATCTTCGCCGTAGACAATCTGGTCATTTCTGTCATTGAAAAAGTCCTTGGCATTGACACCGAGAGCATCGAGAATATCCATCAAAGTGGCAATTGAGGGCGAAGCCAAATTATTCTCCACTTGGGAAATAAAACCTTTGGAAAGGTTACACCGATCCGCAAGGTCTTGTTGGGTAAGGTCATTCTTGAACCGCAGTTGCTTTAGTTTTTCGCCAATATTCATCTTCCCTCACCATTTAGACAAAGAAGATAGCTCTTCCTGTCAAGTTTACCATCGGGTTCGGACTGGTAAAAGTTTGATGCACCAAACTTTTTGTTTGCTTATACTAAACATGATGGTAACATAAATCCATATTTATGTCAATAACGTTTTCAGTTAGGATATACGCGGGGGATATACGCATTGGATATACGCGTGTCTATCATGGTGTTATTTATTGAATGGGTTCTTGCAAAACGTCGGTACTTAGGCGGTGTATAGACCCATGATATTTGGGTCTGCCGCCTTATGTACCGTTACGTTTTGTATGAAGCGAGAGCGTACCCATTGATAAATCAACACCATGTTAGATGCGTACAAAAGCGTACAAAAGATACACACATATTTACCGTATGGATTCCAGAGTGAGATAACATTTCATTTTCCAGAGAGAGAAATTTCCATCGATAATTTTACCGCTGTACCACACTCCCACCAGTCACCAACCCTTTTACCATCGTAAGGGGATAGATTGTCGCGCCTCTGCCAACTATCGTCCCCGGGCAAATGACGGCATTACAACCGACTTCTACACGATCGCCCACCATTGCCCCCATCTTATAGAGTTCGGTCGCGACTACCCTGTCTCCCCACCGCACCATGACTTTTCCGTGATCACTTCTGGTGTTGGCGATGACCGCACCCGCCCCCAGATGCGCTTTGTGACCGAGTATACTGTCACCAATATAGTTGAAGTGAGGGATTTGAACGCCGTCAAAGAGAAGCGAGTTCTTCACTTCCGTTGCATTTCCGATTACACAGTCACTGCCGATGATGACATTACCACGGATAAATGCCCCATGACGAATTTCACTACCCGCACCGACGATCAAAGGCCCGTTAAGTGATGCCGTTACGGCGACCTTTGCATTTTTTGCCACCCAGATGTTTTCTGCTATTTGTGTGAAATCATCAGGAGAAAGCTGATTGCCCAGTTCTATTATCCAGTCTTCCAGTAAAGAAAGTGCCTGCCACGGATACTCCAAAGCCCCCAGCTTTTCTCCGGCAATACTCTTTTCTAAGTCAAAGAGATTCTCAGCGTTTATCTCATTCATCTTCTACTCCCACTTAACTAGGTATATGTTCTTTTTTACTTTTGCCTCAATCGTCAATCGTTCATCGAAATGCCCGATTGAAAACAAGTAAATATAGTCTACTGTCATCTTCGCTTTTTCGATGGCGAACAACAACCACTCATAGTCATCATACGTCATTAGCGGCTTCTCCCAGTTACAAAGAGCTGCCAATGTCTTGTCATAAACTAACCCGCCGCCGGTATCATCAGCTTCCAGAGCGATTTTTTTCTTTTTTTCACCTTTTACCCGATTCCTGCCACGGGCGATAATATCTATCGCCGTGACCGATGTTGCTCTTATTTTACCCCGCCATTCATCCATTGGCTCTAGAGCAAGCGGTAATTTCCCCGCCAGATTCCACTCTGCGAGACGGTCAGCACAGGCCTTCCGGTAATAATCAGCAACATAGCTTTTGAAAGTTGGTATGATATGCACATCATAAAATGCAGCCGCTTCAAGTCGCTGCCAATCACTCATGTTGGGGTAAAGATAGGTAAAATAAAAATGGACAAAATGATGACTAATCCGATAACTGCTCTTTCCTTTAACCTCTCCTGAAGCTGCTACCCCTGATGTTGCCTCCGCAGATGGCAGCTTTTCGATTATCCCCAACCCTATCAAGTTCTTGAGGTAAACAATAATCTTGGCACGGGAAAATCCTGTATGGGTATGAAGCTCACTCAGGCGGTTTCGTCCCTCGGCTATCGCCGCCAACAAAGTGCTGTATATCCCGGTTTCTCGAAGCTGTTCGGCGACAAACTCCTCACCGTAGCGATATAGATATCCCTGTGCCGAAAGAATATTCCCGCAAATATTCTGCTTAGTCGAAAGCTTTTCACCAAAGTGCCGCCAGAGCGAAGGATTGCCGCCGAGGATTGCATAAGCTTCCACCCGCTCCCTTGCGGCAAAGTCGGGAAAAGCAAGTGACAACGCCGAAAACGTCATTTCCTTTATCTTCATAAACGCAGATATCTCATATGCCTGTTCACCAATTTTGGTAATCATGTTGTTTTCGATCCAGTTAGGTTGCGAACTCACGAGTATCACCAAAACCTCGCCGCGTTTCCATTTATCATGGACGAAATCAATCAGTTGTGGCATGAAATCAGGGCTGTTCTTGACAATCAGATGGAACTCATCAACGACCAGAACTGTCTTTTGTTTGCCCTTGGTGGTAAAAGTGGCAAAGATATCACTATATCCGGGATATTCCGGCAGCAATTTGGGCAACTTTGACGATTCCAAACTGCTGTTTCGCTCCCGTCCCCAGTGAAAAAGCTGTTCCCGTTCAGAAGCAGGACGAGCCTGAAAAAGAAAGAAAGGTTTGCTACCCAAAAAATCAGCAATGACCGCAGATTTTCCGATACCGCTCTCGCCATAAAGAACGATGATTTGGCTGCCGTCACGCTGATAAAAGGTGTTGAGTTCCTTTAGTTCCTGAGTACGTCCCAAAATCATTTTTGGTGGGGTCTCCCACTAGATATAACAAAGTACATGCTGTTCCAGCTCTTCCGCCGTCATCGGGCGATTGAGGTAATACCCTTGGATACCATCACATCCTATCGACTCCAAATAACGAAACTGCTCTTCTGTCTCCACACCCTCGGCAATGGTCTCAAACCCTAGCTTTTTGACCATATAGACTATCGACTCGGTGATTACCTTGGTGTTTTCATCGAGCAAAACCGTGTCCACGAAGCTCTTGTCGATTTTGAGTGTTGTAATCGGTAAACCTTTCAAATATGAAAGTGATGAATAGCCGGTTCCAAAATCGTCAAGTGATATCCTAATTCCGTAATCCCTTAGTTTAATCAGTTTCTCGCTAACATCACGGAAATCACTTATCAAGATACTCTCGGTTATCTCCAGTTCTATCTCATCATGTTTGACCCCATATCTGTCAATCATTTCGAGAAGATTGTCGATGAAATCCGTCTGGGCGTATTGAATCGCAGAAATATTGAGTGACAGTACCATCGAATAGTCATATTCGGCTCGCCACTCGGCATAAGTACGGATACTTTCCTCCATTACCCACGCTCCAATCGGAATTATCGTGCCGTTTTTCTCGGCTATCGGAATGAACTTCATCGGGCTAATCATACTGCCGTCATAATCACGCCAACGAATCAGGGCTTCGACCCCACGTAACTTTTTGCCCTCGATGAAATACTGCGGCTGGAACTTGAGGGTAAAGTTTTGGTTAAAGACTGCTTCTTTCAGCTTGTTTTCAATCGAGACATTTTGCAAAAATTCCTGCAAAATCGGGGCATCAAAATATTTGATCGAGTTATGTCCCATCGTCCGTGCCTTACACATGACGATTTCCGCACAGTTGATTAAATCAAGGGTCGTCGTTGCCGATTCGGGATACTGTGAAATGCCAATACTGACAGTTATCGTGATTTCCTGTTGATTAGAAAGGTAAAATGGCCATTTGAGGCGGTCGTGAATCGAAGAAGTGATAGCATCGATGCTACGCAGACCACAGGGGTCATAAATCGCCAGGCAAAATGAAGCTCCCGAGAAATGCGAAACGATGATGTTTTCGTTTTTGAACTCACCAAGAAACTGCCCTATCGTTTGCACAATCTCATCACCGATTACCATCCCCAAACTATCATTTAACTTGCGGAAATCATCAATATTGATAAACAAAACCGCAATATAGTCTTCCTCTACTTCGGCACGGCGCACGAAATCACCGAGCAGACGAACGAAGTAGTTGCGGTTGTAAAGACCGGTCATGATATCGTAATACGCCATATAAGCCAGTTCATCATTGGCATTTTTGAGCTTGGTAATATTGGTAAAACGCAAAATCTTATCAGTCGGTTTCTTATTTTCATCGTAGATGACACAGGCATTACATTCTACCCAAGTCTTGCCGTCAAAAAGGCGAAACACCACGCTGTCTTCGCTCCGTCCCGTCTTTTCCAGAGACATGATATCCCGCAGGGCAATTGCGTACTCCCGCTCGATGAAATTATAGATATTCATCATGTCGCTGGCTTCATTGATTTCAAAATCGAAGTAATAACCCCAGTTACTAATGGTACGGATGGTGTCATCGACGAAATTTTGGTAAATATACGCACTCTCAGAAGTCTCACATATGAGGCGGTACATCCGCTCAGAATGAGCAATCTGGGCATATCTGGCAGTTAATATGTCTACATTTTCGTTTAAGTTAGTCATAAAGAACCCCCCCCGTTTACTGCTTTGGAAGCCATGCTTCCACTGCTATTAAAGAAGTACTCCCACCACCTTAGATACACTTGGTTACATTAAAACCCACGGCAGACATATCATCCGTAGCGGATAATATTCGTCAAACCCGCCGTATGTCATAGCCTTACACACTATTTACCCGCAAAATATCCTTTTGCTTGCAAAAGCTCTGCCGTCAAAACCCCGCCTCCTGCCGCACCACGCACTGTATTGTGTGACAGACCGATGAACTTGAAATCATACAAATGATCTTCGCGGATACGCCCGATACTAATCCCCATCCCGGCTCCGTAATTCACATCAAGGCTCACCTGCGGGCGGTCATTGTCCGCCAGATACTGGATAAAGGGTTTGGGTGCGCTGGGAAGGCTTAGCTCTTGCGGCAAAGCCTCATAAGTCATTATCTTCTCTATCAATTGCCCTTTCGTCGGTTTAATACGGAAATTGACAAAACAAGCGGCGGTATGTCCATCGACCACCGGAACCCGCAGACATTGGCAGGTAATAACCGGGAGCTTTGCCGAAACTATCTCACCATCTATTATTTGCCCAAATATTTTGCCCGGTTCAGTCTCGCTCTTTTCCTCTTCGCCGCCGATATAAGGAATCAAATTCTCCACCATCTCCGGCCATTCGGCAAAGGTCTTGGAAGCCCCGGAAATAGCCTGATATGTTGATGCCACCAACTCAACAGGCTCAAACTCCCGCCATGCGGCAAGCGCAGGGGCAAAGCTCTGGATTGAACAATTAGGTTTTACGACAATGAACCCTCGTTTCGTCTGTAAGCGGCATTTCTGATGTTCGATAACATCCAGATGATCTGCATTTATCTCGGGAATCAACATCGGTACATCAGGGGTAAAACGGTGGGCAGAATTGTTCGATACCACCGGTACCTCAGCACGAGCATAGTCCTCTTCAACTTGACGGATTTCATCCTTTTTCATTTCCACAGCACTAAAGACGAAATCGACCTCGGCAGCGATTTTCTTTATGTCGCTGACATCAAAAACAGTAATCCCCGCTACTGATTCCGGTAATGGTGTCGCCATTTTCCAACGTCCCTGTGTTGCTTCTTTATAACTTCTACCTGCTGAGCGGGGTGAAGCCGCCACTACTGCCACTTCAAACCAAGGATGGTTTTCGAGCAGAGAAATGAAGCGTTGTCCGACCATGCCGGTCCCGCCCAGTATTCCTACCCGTAGTTTTTTGTTGAGATTCACTTCTTACCTCCCTTAGTCTTAGTATTGTTACTGTCTTCTCGTCGGTAGCGAGTCTGCATTTTAGTATATTTGCCAAATTATACAGATACTGCCAAATCCTCACTTATGCTACCACAATTTGCGGCAAATTACAATTAAATTTTCCATGTTGCAATTTTCTGATGTTGCAATTTACCGACGTTGCAATTTACCGATGCGATTTTCCGTTGCAAATTGCACTATGGGCAAAGGCGGTGGTTACTACCCCTCACGATAACTGTCATAATCGTCTCCATCCTTGACGGTGACATCGTAAAACATCTGCGTAGTGGGTATCTCAATCGGGTAATCCATCTCCTGCTTCTTCGGTACCGGCGGCAAAGGCAGGGGATTCTTCAAATATTCCGTATCAATTGTAGAATCATATCGTGATACTCCACCGTCAAGTGGTTTTTCCCCACTCGTACCGCTTGGCTTCGCTTCCGGTTTTTCTGCCTCATTCATCTCTTCATTGACCGACTCAGTCAACGCACTATCACCTACTGCCGCACTATCACTTGCTACTGCACTATCACCTGCTACCGTACTATCACTTACTCCCGCACTATCACTTACCACCGCACTATCACTTACTCCCGCACCATCACTTACTCCCGCACTATCACTTACTCCCGCACTATCACTTACCACCGCACTATCACTTGCTTCTGCCTCCACCACTTCATCAGCCACATGCAAGAAATCACTAACATTTATTGATGAAGTGGAAGCCTTAGACTCAGGAGTAGAATGCAGTAAATCCGCCGCTTTTGCCACAGGCTCCGGCTCTCCTGCTGGCTCTGTTGCTTTTATTGGTTCTACTGCTACTGCACTCGCAGTCTCAGGAACACGAATTGGCTCAGGAACATTCACCGCTTCTGTAGTCATTGCTCTTGCTGGTTCAGGAACACGCATCGTCTCAGCCACTGCTTCTAACTCTGCTACCGCTGCACCATTTACCCCTGCCACCGTCTCTCCCGCAGCCACATATACCGGCACCGGTACAGTCACTACCACCGGTTCGACTATCGACGCCTTAGGTTCAGGTTTAGTCTCAGCTTTACTTTTACGTTTGAACTTGATATTTCCTATGTCTATATCAGGATTTGCATCTTCAGCGATTTCCATATCTGCTTCTGCCGCCGTCTCGTCCGCCGCCGCTTCTGCTTCTGTTTCATCTACAATATCTACGACATCATCCTCCTCCTCATCCTCCTCCTCATCCTCATCATCGTCCTCTTCTTCCTCAGCCCGCACACTCCGATACCCTATCCGCCATACCTCCTGCAGACCCATCCCTGCCGCCGCTCCCCATGCCAACGTTATCCAGATATTAAGATTCATCGTTGCCAAACCACTCATCGGGAAGACCACACACAGCATCAAGATATAAAAAGCAAAAATCGCCAGACATTTATTCACTGTCTTGAAGAAAACCCCGGTCAAGATAACCGTAAACATCGCCATCGCCACCAACACCGGCAGACTCTCGTGGGGAATCACCACTTTACCCATCATCGAAAGAGCATAACGCCCCTCCGCACGGACGAGCAAGTAATCAAGCACCTCGGCAACGAAGAAATCCACTTCGCGAAAAGCCATATAGAACATTCCCAGAAAAACTGCACTCAAAAACAAAAAGGCATTGAGGAAAAAGCGTGACAACTGTGTCCGTCCGATGCACAGCAGATATACCCCCGTCATCACCAGCAATACTGCCACCAAATCAAAATGCCAGAGTATCCCGGTCAATAGCCCCGCTACCACCATTACCGCCAGATTGAGTGCCGCACCTTCCTTGGGGTTTTCCGCCATTATCCGCCGACAACAACCCATCAAGAGCAGTACCACCGCCGCCACGAAGAAATACACCACCTCCGCCTGATGAAAAATAGCGGCAGTATCCATCACAGCCGACACCGTAAGTATGAGTGCGACCCCATACGCCGCCAACACTCCTGTCATGAAACGGATTGCGAAGAAAATCACCATCAAAGTCGCATATCTAAGTGCGGCAATCCCGAAAACGCCGATTTGCGGAAGTAAAGGATGTAGCTCCGACAACCTGTCATGCATTATCAACGGCGGGATCGGATTTTTGTAAAGCACGACCGCACAAATCATCACCCACAGGATTACCTCACCCGTTACGCTCCAGATTTGGTCTTGCAATCGTCCCAATAGTGCCGCTACCAGATATATCATCAAACCCACAAGGGCAAAGACCAACAATAACACCAACGCAAAGCCCGCCCTCATCACCAAGGCATCAGAATCCATGAATATCAACATGACCTCTTGGGAAACATGGTAAGTCAGATAGCAAGCAAAAACAGCAAACACCGACCACCACATATAATCATGCCAATTCGCTTTTGATCTCCTTCTTTTCATAATCCCCCTCCAATTCCAAAAAGCCGCGGTATTCGCTGATTCAAATCGCATATCAACTCATAATGATATCGCCCGCTCTGACGACTCCAATCTTCGATCGTTATCCGCTCCCCCTTGTCCTCACCTAGCAGAGTAACCCGATCGCCGACCGCCACATCCTCTATCCCTGTCACATCTAGCATCATAAAATCCATGCAAATCCGCCCGATTATCGGAACTCTTTTCCCTCTAACCAACACCTCACCGCCATTATTACAACGAGGATATCCGTCTCCATAACCGATCGGCACCGTCGCCACCAACGTCTCTTTCTCGGTGACAAAAGTACTCCCATAACTAATCGGCGTCCCACTGCGACTATCTTTCAACATCACTATTTGACTCACAAACGAAAGTGCCGGCTCCAGTTTTGCTTCCATCCGTTCCTGCACCGCCGCCGAGGGAACGATTCCATAGATACCTATCCCCGGACGGGTAAACGAAAGCAGCATCTCCACCCCTGCCAATACCGCCGCACTATTTCCCGCATGACGATAACGTATTTTCATCTGTAGCTCACTCTCAACACGATCAGCAAAAGCTACGAACTCCCTGTACTGCCGCCGGGTAAACTCCTGATCCACCTCGTCCGCTTGCGCAAAATGGGTAAATATACCCTCAATCCGAATATGACTGAATCCCGACGCTTTTCGCATAAAAAGTAACCCCTGCTCATCAGCACCGATACCCAGCCTACTCATCCCCGTGTCCACTTCCACATGCGCCAAAGCCACTTTTCCCAGACGAACACCTAAGTCATGAAGAGCTTCCAGAATATCATCACCGAAGAGAAGTACTGCTATCTCCTCATTTATCATCCGCTCATACGCATAAGGGAACACATGCCCCATCACCAAAAGCGGCTTCTTTATTCCATTTTCACGCAGTTCAAACGCTTCCTCTGCCGTAGCGACCGCAAAACCGCAGACTTCATCCATATCAGTCAAAGCCTGTGCCACCGCTACTGCTCCGTGTCCATAAGCATCCGATTTCACCACAGCATAAATAGACCCCTCTTCTGTACTGCTTCCCTGCGCCTTGAAGAGTCTGTCGAGAGTCAGGACATTGGCACGAATCGCACCCAAATCCACGTACAAATGTCCTCTTTGACAATGATTAGGAATCACTGATGAAGACCTCATCTACGTCCTCTCTCATATGTTTCCCGGACTGCGATAATGAATCCCCTGCTGTTTAGTACCTCCACGTCGGTCAAAGTAGTTATTAACGCTAAGTCCTTGGTCATCTTCCCTGCCATGATAGTTGCCAAGACAGCCGCTTCTATCTCATCGGCGAAATTGACCAGTTCAGTCAATCCGTCGAGTTCGCCTCTTTTCCTTAACGCCCCCGTCCACGCAAAGATAGTGGCAACGGAGTTAGTCGATGTTTCCGCTCCTTTTAAATGCTGGTAGTAATGTCGCTGTACCGTACCATGAGCTGCTTCATATTCAAACGCCCCCGATGGCGACACCAGTACCGATGTCATCATCGCCAACGACCCATACGCCGCCGAAATCATGTCACTCATCACATCGCCGTCATAATTTTTGCAAGCCCAGATGAAGCCGCCTTTGTCCCGCATCACCCGTGCCACCGCATCATCTATCAGGGTGTAAAAATAGGTAATCCCGACATCAGCAAACTTTTCCTTATACTCACGCTGATAAAAGTCCGCAAATATCTCCTTAAAGAAAGCATCATACTTCATCGAAATCGTGTCCTTGGTAGCAAACCAAAGATCTTGCCGTGTCGAAAGAGCGTATTCAAAACACGCCTTGGCGAAGCTCGCAATCGACTTCTCGGTATTATGGATACCCTGTAATATCCCCGCTGCGGTGAACTCATGAATGGTCTCTCGCTTCTCCCCGCTGCCGTCAGCAGCAGTAAAGACCAACTCCGCCTTACCCGCTCTATCCACTGTGAACTCAGTATTTTTGTAAACATCGCCGTAAGCATGGCGAGCAATCGTAATCGGCTTTTGCCAACATCTTACCATCGGCTCCAAACAAGCCAGACTAATTGGGGCACGAAAAACCGTCCCATCGAGTATCGCCCTGATTGTCGCATTCGGGCTCTTCCACATTTGCTTGAGTTTATATTCGTCCATCCGTTCGGCATTGGCAGTAATCGTCGCACACTTAACTGCCACTCCCAACTCCAATGTCATTTCGGCGGCATGAATAGTGATTTGATCGTTGGTCTCATCCCGTGCCTTAAGCCCCAGATCGAAATAGACACTCCTTAGGTCGATAAAAGGGAGCAAAAGCTCTTCCTTTATCATCTCCCAAAGGATGCGAGTCATTTCATCGCCATCCATCTCCACCAAAGGCGTAGACATCTTTATCTTCGACATTTAATCTATCTCCTCGTTAATTAACTGTGTTATCGTCATTGCAAAAAGCAATCCACCTCGTCATACCAGTATGCTACTCTATCGTCTTTGCGGTACTAAGGGTTTCGCAAGGCGAAATCCGTGTACTCCCTACGCCGTCTGTACCTTCAACCTCTTGTCCTTCTTCAAGAACAAGAACACGGACATACTGGAAAGCCCTATTACCAAGAACCACTTCGGATGCAACCCATCGCCTGTTTTCGGCGTATCATCTATCACCCCACCGCTCAAATCATTGAGGTCTACATACACCGCATACGGTGAAAAATGCGGCGGACTAAAGGTAACACATGGGACTCCGTCTATCGTCGAGAACCGTACCCCCAACCGCTCATACTCGCCGCCCTCGGCAGAAATAACCCGATTACTGCCGCCATAACGAACCAAATCAGTCGGAATCGGAATCGTTATGCTGATATCAAGCCCAGTCGTATCGGTTATCTTAAACGTCCCTGTGGCATCATACAAGGTAATATCCATCGCCAAATAACGCAAATCGCTGAGATCACCATACTCTTTTTGCAAAGCCTCTATCACCGCCGCTGTTGCCAGCGGATCGTCGGTTATCCGCAGGACGAAATCATCAAGTGCCCCTGTTATCGTCGCCGAAGCCAAGTCACGGTTCGGTATCCCCGGTCTGGTGATATCGACACGAACATTGCCACCACCGCTACCCGGTCCTGACGGTGTCGTACCGCCACCACCACCCGGTGCGTCATTGTTTGGCGGTATACCCCCGCCACCCTCATTCGGTTGCAGGATATTACGATAAGTAGCCGAGACAGCTACATTATTGCCGGGCATCGTAAAGATCGTAATCGGTGAACGTGCATCAAGCAGACCTACTCCCGTGGAAGCAGTCGTCCAGCGGTCAAACTCCCGCCCAGCCGTCGGTGCATAAGCCGAGATTGTCACTACTGCCCCCGGTGCATAACGTCCTGAGCCACTACCACCCGAAACTGTAACGGTGAAAGTTCCCTCTTCGGACTCACTACCACCACCACCGCCGCCACCGCCACCACCGCCGCCACCGGGAGTACGCTCATAATTGGCAAGGATATTCATATTTTCCTGTACATTTTGCCACTTTCCTGCCGGTAGCCAACCTACGAAACGATAACCGGTTCGATCAGGCGGACGCGGTTCTACCGCATTCCCACCTAGAGCTATCCTCTGTTCACTTATCACATGCGTCCCCGAATGGTCATAAAAAGTGACGACAAAACGGTTCTCATCATCTTCCATGTTGCGGGTCAGAGCGATGATGGTCGTGTTCTCACGAATATTATTGTGGTCTCGCGACCAACCCGTGAATACACGGTTTTCCAACAAAAGCTTTGCCGCAAATTCTTTCATTACTTCATCATCGGGCAAATCTGCACTTCTACCCTCGGATATATACTGTGTCGGGATCAACTCCATTCCCTCATGGTCGAGGAAATCCACTTTGTAAAGTCCATCAAGAAACACCAAGCCCAGCTTGTGATACTCGGCATATTCATGTGCCGATGTGTTACGGTAAGTGATAATCGTATTGGTCGGCACACGCACGAAGGCATCCGTGGCAATATGGACTTCAAAACCGGGAATCAGTACCGTAATCGACTCATTACCGCCAAAAGCCCCTGTTTCAATCCTTCTGATGGTATCAGGCAAATCTACACCTTGCAAACGATCACAGTTATTGAAAGCATCGACCGGAATCGTTTGTAGCAAAGTAGCATCACTTAGGAAAACCCGGGTGATATGGTGACAATCCTCAAATGCTCCCGGAGTAATCTCAGAAATCAACTTAATCGCCGGATCGGTATCACTATTGACAAATGCCTCACCCACCAATCTGCCGCGTGAAGCCAAGACTGTTTCCAGTCGATATGTGCCATCGGTTTTGACCGAATAGACTATCCCATTGGCAGCATGATAATAGTCATTGCCGACGACACTCACCATCGAAGTCGCTCCCCGGAAAGGAGCGATACCGATATCGGACAGAGCCGCACCCAAAGTAACACTCTGGAGCTGCTCACAGCTGTCGAAAGCATAGTCAGGCAAATACTTAACCGTGCTCATATGGACAGAGAGAATACGATCATTACCCTTGATGAACTCTTGTTTCGTCCCTGAACCATATTCATCATAATCCCTTTGATAACCGCTGAATAGCCCGCCAACTACAGGGACATCGCTTTGTGGACTCCCCGAGGGAATAACCCCCATCGCTATATCACGAGCTCTGGCATTGCTACCAACTGCACTATCGCCGACAAAGTACTCGGCTATGTTGCGGTTATTGGATGATGAATCATAGAACGCCGCCGCATCTATCGAAGTGACCCCCGCAGGAACGATGATATTTTGTGTCGCCATAATCCACGACCACTCTTCATCAGTCAGACGTTCAAAATCACCACGTCCTTCAATACCCCGCTCATGATTCTTGAGGATACTGTACTCATTGACTCTCGCTCCCGTAGTATCGGATACCCCGCCAACCCGTAACTGATAAAAAGCTCGCAGATAACTCTCATAAAATGGTTTGTCCAAAAAGTAAGGACTGCCTGGTACTCCTGCTTTGTTATCAATCAGGTCTTCGACGAAAATCGTACTTATCCACGGCCCATAAAGATTACTGTCATATAGCTCACTGAGTTTCGTTCTCTCATCATCGTCAACTTCGCTCACATCATTTAAATCCTCGAATATCTTATCAAAAGCCAACATGAAATTATCACGGCGGAAATCGTGTTCCGGTCTGGCATAACGGCTCGTATAATGACTTTCCATCCGCCGCCGATAAGAAGTGTTATCAATATCGAGTTCAAAGTAGCGCGGATAATTGAGCAGTACTATTTCTTCACTGGCATTATCAAACATTACCGTCAAAAAGCTAGGTGAAAGACTCTTATACATTACCCGCTTGCCATCAGCATCGATCCGCCCGCTTTCTTTGCCGAGGGCAAATTCAAACGGCGCGTATCCGGGAACGATATCACCATTGACTATCAAACGTTCGCCATTGGTCTGAAAGGCATTCTCGCCGATGGTAAAACGGTCATGACCGATTCTGGGTGAGTGGAAAGTCACTTCTGAAAGCCGTGAACTATTGAAGAAAGCCCCGGCACCGATACTCTCCACCGAATCACCGATGACTACCCATTCCAGTCGTGGCAGATTGGCAAAAGCATTGGCGGCTATTGCCGTCAGACTATCATCTTCTATCGTTATTGAGCGTAAACGACTGCGCAAATTGGGATTGGCAAAGGCATCCGCTGCCAGACTGGTGATACGGATATTACCAACGATACTGGGGATGACCAAGTCAATCAAGTCGGCAGGACCGGAATACGGAGCATCGATAACCAGACGGCAACCGCTGAGGACACCGTTTTCGTCTGCCTGTAGGATATAATCACCATCACTTACCTCATATATTTCCACGTTCTGTCTGTTAATGTAGATATACGGAACGAAATCAGAGACCCGGGTGAAAGCCTTCCATGTCGAGACCCTTGGTCGGGCAAAATTGCCATCTGTTGCAAATTCCGGCCCCCGGACATAGAACTCAGTATTGAGAACATCGAAGAACAAAAGCATCCCATTATAAGGATTCTTAAAGTGAGCCGCCGGCGGGGTTCCTTCATCGCGTGGGTCATGATAAGTCGGAGCCGCATCAGTAAACTCAAAAGTTGCATAACCGCAGTTGTCACCGCCCAAATCAGGGAACTCGACATAATCAAGTCTGGTACAATTGCGGAACATTCCTGAGGGAATCTGGACATGGTTGGTCGTACCGTAATTCGACGGCATCTTGACACTACGCAGATTCGTCCGCCCCTCGAAGAGATAGTTCCCAAGGATGCTGTTACCCGTCCCTGTGATTTGGTCGGGCAAATTGATGTGTGTAAGTGTTCCTGTCGGTGCGGAAAAAACCGCAAAAGTGGCTTCGCCGATACTGGTAATTTGTGTCCCGTCCATCATCAACGCATCAAGGGAAATACAATCATAAAAAGCGTAGTCGCCAATGGCTGCCCCCGGGCGTTTCATCTCCCTCATGTCTACTCTCCTAAGTGACGGACAGCGGGCAAAAGCACCATCGCTGATACGGTCTAGTGAGGAGGGCATGATGATTTCCACTATTCCTGTATTGGCAAATGCCTCCGTACCTATGACTGTTGTTGCCCCGATTAAATTTACCGTCGCCAACTGGGTACAGCCTTTGAAAGCACGGTTGCCGATAATTTCCACATTGGTAATCGTTATGCTTTGCAGTAAGTCTGCATTCAAAAATGCTTCATCACCCAGATAGCCGATTTCCCGGGGTATAGTCAAATTCTGAACATTACGGACATTTTCAAAGGCTCTCTCACCGATGCCAATTACCGGTACTGATGATCCTGTAATCAAAAAACCATTGTCATCATTTCTTGCCGGAGGGATAGGGTTGCCGCCGCGAGCCACAAAGATATTGACTTGACCCGGGGAGTTACCCGGTGTTGACTCACTTTGGTTCATAACCGGTACTAACACATAATTGCTACCGAAAATTTGATCAGCACCAGTTCCTCTTGTTTCCATCCACTGGCAATAAAAACGACGCTGTACTTCAGGTGAGAGCATATTGGGAGTACGGGATAGAGTAACGGGTTCTAAAACTACAGGCGGTTCAGGTCCAGGAGGGGGATTTGTATCCGGACTTGCATTATAAGCGTCATTTACTGCATCCCAAGCAGCTTTTGCCGCTAAATAAGCTTTGTAAGCCTGGAAATCAACAATCCTAGCTGCCAAATCATCCGCCCAAAACATCTCTAGCAGCGGCAAATCGGGAGTTTCTGCATCCGTATCCCACTGGAAGTATGAATATGTTAGCTCTATCGAGCCAAAACCACTAGAGAAAAATGTATCGAATGTATTTTCATCTACAGTATAATAGTTAAGTGTTGTCGTATGAGTCAGCGTCACTCGCTCCTCAGGGAAAATCGAGTTGTAGTTGTTTATGATTGCATAGGGTGTTTGTGAGGGTCCAAGCAAATGGATGGAAAAATAAAACTGTGTAATCATTACCCAGTCATTACCTAAGGCACGGATGTTAAAAGAACGATGCAGATCACTCACGGAAGGCATAGTTAGATCGGGACCGCCGACAGGTCTTAGGAAATCAAGATCACCTGCCAACATCGCCGCATCCGGGTATGAAGCGTTGCCGCGATTGTCGATGATGGTATCGCCGACATCATCGGCTGTAGCTGCTGTTAGGTCATCAGGAGGGATAGCGGCGACGACTATCGCCGATAGTAAAAGAACTGAAGCGGTCGTCAAACGTATCGTCCGCCATGTTTTGGGATTTATCCGCAATTTGCTTTTTTCATTAGTTTGATTTTTTTTGGTTTTCGTACTTTTCAACACCGATGTCTTAGCCTTTGCCATAGGTGTGACCATACCTTTCATTCGTCATTGCGAGAAATCATTCACCATCATTACGAGTAACATCACGTCCTCAACTCGTCATTGCGAGTAACATCACACCCTCAAATTCGTCATTGCGAGGAGAACATACGCCGTCATTGCGAGGAACATCACGTCCTCAACTCGTCATTGCGAGGAGAACACTCACTGATTTTCGTTTCACGAAACTCAGCAGTGTTCGACGCGGCAATCCACATGTTACACTTCATCCGCGGCAATCCATTCGTTACTCTTTACTTATATCGGACTTTTTCGGGTTTACCTTACCCCCTTTGACTATATTTTACTACATATTGAAAATAATGCAAGGTTTATTCCAGATATTGTGGAAATTTGTGAATTGTGAGAGTTTTAAAAAATAAATTTTGAAAAATACTTAATATAGTATACTTACTGTTCGCAAGATATTCTACAAAAGCATAGGGAAAAGTATGTTTTAAAGGCACAGGTAATTAAGTCTGTGCCTTTTACCTCCTGACAAACTCATCCCCCTGCCAATAAAGAGTATCTTTATGTTGTAATAAGGGATTACGGTATTCATCATAACTTATTGCAAATAAATGTAAGATAATCCCATTAGTAAAGGAATAGTAATATGAGGTCTCACCGAGTGGTTCATCAATAATTTTTTTAACAATCCATTGATTATCTAGTATTTCATAGAGTTCTGCTTTATAAACAGATATACCCTGATATGTAACATCGCCAATAAACAATATATGGCTGTTCACTCCGTGCAAGACATAAAAA
Source organism: Lachnospiraceae bacterium (assembly GCA_031280955.1). Lineage (GTDB taxonomy): Bacteria > Bacillota > Clostridia > Lachnospirales > Lachnospiraceae > UBA935. The sequence continues at coordinate 64,528 of JAITGA010000001.1, read as the reverse complement.
CATACCGTATCAGCGGCAAAAGTTTTTTGCGAAACAATCTTCATTGTAATACTGTCATATATCGCAACAATTGTTCTGTCAAGTGTTGCTGCATGAGGTGCATTTACATGAAATGAAGCCAATATTTGCTCCTCACTTACATTAGTAAAACTTCCATATATGATACTTTTAAGCGTAATGACATCTTTATCCACCAACTCATCCGATAATAACGATAGCAAATATTCGTCTGCTTCCCAACTTATTTGACTAATCAAAACATCACTTAACAATCTATCACTTGCATCTGATGACCGCTCATCACAACTGCATAGCAAAAAAATAGTAGATAAGGAAATACAGACAATAAAGTATCTATATGATTTTATCATGTACATTACTACCATTCTTATGAGTATATAATCATTACATTTACACAATATTTGTTTTTATGTAACTCATTTTTGCTTTTTATAACACATTAACCTAGAGTGCAGGTAACTAAAGAGCAATTAGTATAATAATGATTAATTATTTGTACTCCTGTATTCCCATTTTTCGCTCTCTCAGCAGCACCCATTTGACATAAGCCTTTTCTATGTCCACCAACTCCATTTGTAAGATCAGTACATATCTTTGCTAAAAGTGCCGGTTGCCCAGCATGAGCTAATGTCCCTTGATTCCCGCAACTAGAAAAATATGCTCCCCAAATGTAAGCATATGTAGAATTAGTAGGTCTATGCATAACAAGAGCTGTGTTCCAAGTACCACCATTATTTTCGAATATTGTATTTACGGCATTTATTGCGATTGTTGTAATCTTTGTTGGATCATATACTTGACAGCAAGTGGTTCTGCAAACATCAGCAGTTAATGCACTGTGTGGAGAATATACTTTACATGCATATTCAGTAAATGCATTAGCTGCCAAAGCCTGCGCTCTGTACAATTGCTGTACCTGTGCAGAACTAAGTCCTCTTTGTGTATACCAGTTTTCTGTATATAGCTCTGACGAAACAACCGCATAGAGATAATCACGTCGTCCAACTGTTGTAATTGTATTGTTGTTATTTAAAACCCTAATGTTCGCTTTTACAATCGGTGGGGAAGTCATGTTACGGCTTACCTCATTATTAAAATCGATTGAACTGTGTAACAAGTCTTCTGGTAACACACTTCGTTCATTGCGATAAAAATCATTTCTATTAACATGAATTTCTTCATGAGCATTCAAGAAAAACGTGAAAATGATAGTGTCTCCTATGTCTATGCTATAGTTATGATATTCTGCATTTCTATACCCATCTGCTGATATATACCAGTTGTATATATCACAAGGCATATTTTGGATGTTAAATTTTCCGTTCGCGTCACTAAATATTTCAATGGAAGTACTTCCTACTGCTAATATAGTAGCAGTAGGAAGTGCTTCTCCATTAACTGAGTCTAACACTATGCCAACTACATTTGTAGCAAAGCCAGTTGTATGTATTTCTCTTGTTGCTCCTCTTTCAGCATAGTTTGTGAAATTACTCTCTACATCACTTTGTGTAAAAGCTGGATGTTCAGGCATAAAAAAGATATAGTCATTTTCAATATCAATTGCTTTTACTGGAAATGGCGAAACTAAAATAGTCAAAATTAAAGCCATTAACAACATAAAAAAAGTGTTTTTTTTGTTTCGTTTAATGTTTCGTATAGTGTTTAGATAATACATACTCTCTCCCTTCATAAACAATATATTAACAATAATACCAATATAGCAATATATTTCAACTCTTGTCAACTAAGATAAAAGACTTATTCCAGATATAGTGGAAGCCAAATTTCAGAAATCTCATTTTTGAAATTTTGCTTCACCCTATCCCCAGTTCACGGCGCAGTTGATATAGACGACCCACCTCATGCTCGTCAAGCTCCTTTGCTCCCCCCAACACCTGCGCCTGATATAGAAGTCGGGCATAGAACTCGACCGACTCCATTTTGTGATATGCGTTTAACAAAGAATCACCATAAGTAAGCGCTCCATGATTAGCCAGCAAAACCGCATCAAAACCCTGCAAATATTCACCTATGGCGTCAGGAATTTCATCGGTGGTCGGCATCCCATATCCGGCAAGCGGCACATAGCCCAGACTGATAATCGCCTCAGGGATAATCGGTTTATCTAAGGCAAGCCCGGCAATGGCAAAACTGGTAGCATACATGGGATGAGCATGAACGACGGCACACACATCAGGACGTTCACGATAAACCCGCAGATGCATCTTCATTTCCGAAGTAGGACGAAAATCTCCATTGGCTGCCAACAATCGCCCTTCTCCGTCAATTTTGCAAATATATTCCGGAGTCATGAAACCCTTGCTGACCCCCGTGGGAGTACAAAGGAACTCACCCTCACCCAACTTGACTGAGAAGTTGCCGTCATTGGCGGCGACCATCCCCCGCAGATACACCCTTTTGCCGATTTCACACATTTCTTCCTTGATGGCGGCTTCATTTCCCATTTTGTCCTCCCTTTCCGCTTACGGTTGCCAAAAACCAATGTTCAAATCCACCGGTCCCTCGATACCGTCCACCTGCCCCCGGTCGGTATATTGCCAGATACTATGTTGATAGGGAAAGTAAATCGGCGTACGGAAAAAAGCGAACCATCTTTCATACGCCTCCAAGCGACTGATATCGAGCATCAGCATAAAACTACGCAAATTCCCATAAATCATCGGCGTGTAACCAGCCGCTATGATATGCTCACAAAAAGCAATCGCCACCTCTGTCCACTCATCCTGGGTCATGTTCCGTGTCCGGGGATTGGCAGTCTCAATCATTTCAATGTCTATCACCACCGGATAAGCAAGGTCATATTCGCCGATATGTAATAGAACAAACTCCGCCTCTTCGATTGCTTCTTCCACATTCAAAGCTTGGGTGAAAAAGTACACCCCCACGTCAATCCCGTTCGCCAACGCTCCCTCGATATTCGCTTCATAATAGGGATCGATAAACAAACCACCTTCACTTGAACCCCGAAAACCCAACCTGATAATCGCAAATTCGACCCCATCAGCCGCTACTTTTTCCCAATCAATATCCAGTTGATAGCGGGAAACATCAATACCCTTGCGGGATAGCACATTCCCATCCTCATCTTGATAGCTGAGTATGCCTCTGTCATCGAGGACAAACCGCTCCGTGTCATACTCATGCATGGCAAGGTTTTCATCAATCGGGAAAAAGTGAAACCTGCCGTCAGCACCGACGACGACATCATTTACATAAACCGCCCGCAAAATCGCCGACAAATCCTCTCCTGCCATCAACCGTTCCTTGAGTTCAACGAGTGCCGCCGCCGCTGAATAGTCTTCCCCATCATCAAGCGGGAAAACTACCGTATCAATGACAGGCTCATCTAACTCAGATGGTGTTCTCTCGTCGCCACCGCCATGTGGAACATGGTCTTCTGCCTCCATCGTCGTGACCTCCGCATTTTGCTGCCAATGCCTAAGCTCCATTATCAACACGATACAACCCGTAAGTGCCAACAAAGCGATGACACATACCACCACCGTGACTAAGGGATTGCCGTCACCCAGTCGTGCCACACGGCTACTCTTTATTTCTTCCCTGATTCTGCGCCGTTTTTGCGCTCGTGTTTCGTTTCGTTCATTTGCTTCCATTATTTATTAACTCCTTCCAAAAGCCATAGCACCCCCATCAGTAACGGTTGATGCAGCATATAAATCAACAAACTGCGGCGACCGAGGAAACCAATACTCCCGTCCATGATACGGTATCCTCTTTTGACGGTAAAATCAGACCGCTTTTGCCAGGCTTCCATTCCTGCCGTCCACCATTTCGAGGCAAAAAACCCTGCCAAGAACAAAAACCACCAAGGTAGTAACGGAAAATAATCTGCGGAACGAAACGATGATGACGAAAAGCCCAGCGCAAATAACCAATCATTTTGATAAAAGCTCTGCGGCAATGTCGTCTCCCACCAGCCGAAAAACGACAGATAGCCGGAGGAGATATTACGAAAGAGCAAAAATAATGTTAGCGCAACCGCAAAACCTGCTCCTGACGGTATCTTAGATAGTATTTTCGACAAAGCCGCCGTCAAAAGGACTGCCACCGCCATGAAATGCAAAATCCCGAAAACTATCAACTGCTCCGGCATCACTAACCACGTTGCCAAACTGACCATAGCTGCACAAACAGTGAGGATTAAACCTTTTCGCCACGGACTTTTGCTGAGGGGAAACGAAAGTCCCGCAACGATAATAAAAGTGATGCATATCGCCTGTTGCCAAAGATAGGCTTCACGAAGCGAAAACCAACTGATTTTGTAATCGAAAATATATACCATATTATAAAGCAAATGGTAAAAAACCATGTTGATGATGGCGATGCCGCGGATTATATCGAGGGCAGGGATGCGGCTTTTCTTTTCAGATTTCGCTTGTCGCATTTATCAACCATTCCATTTCTGCTTCATTCAGATAAGCCTTCACTTCTTCCCGTACCTGTCGGTGGTAGTCATTTAACTGTTCTTTCTCTGTGGGCGAAAGTAGCGTCACCTCGACTCCCGCCAAGTCAATCGGCACAAAAGTAAGCGGGGTAAAAGTAAGAAAACGCCCATCTGCATTTTCAAATACATCCTTGACGACGACGATATTTTCCAATCTAATTCCATATTCCCCGGGTTTGTATACCCCCGGCTCAATCGAAAGCAGCATCCCCGCTTCGAGGACTGCTTCCGGCATCTGCGGACGTTCTTTCATCCAAAAACCTTGCGGTCCCTCATGGACGCTCAGCATATAACCAAGCCCATGACCCGTCCCGCATTTGTAATCACTGCCTATTTCCCAAAGCGGCTTGCGGGCAATCGCATCGAGGTTACGCCCTGTTGCTCCGTGGAGAAAGATTGTGTTGGACAAACTGAGCAGCCCCTTGAGTGTGGCGGTAAAGTGACGGCGCATATCATCACTTATCGCTCCCATTACTACTGTTCGGGTGATATCAGTCGTGCCGCCATAATATTGACCACCTGAGTCAATCAAGAAGAACCCTTCCTTTTTTAGCTTTACATCCGATAACGGACTCGGCGAATAGTGCATCATTGCCGCATTAGCACCATATGCCGCCAAAGTATTAAATGACAAATCATAACAATCTAAAGCCGCAAGGCGTATCTCATCCAGTTTCGCCGCCACCCCACGTTCATTGACTGTTTCTTCTTGCTCACTAAGCCATTTGAGGAAACGTATCAATACGGCACTATCAGTTTTGTAGGCATGGGACAAATGCGCCAGTTCTGTCTCGTTCTTGATTGCTTTCATCCGCCGCGGCGGACTGATCGTGAGCCTTAGCTTCGCTTTCATATGAAGACTTTGGTAAATGGTATAGTTACACCTTTCCCCGTCAAGGGTGACGGCGGTATCAGACGGCAGTATGAGCCTGTCGAGCCACTCATAAAAGTCATCATACTCTTCCACCGTGACCGAAGCCGCTGCCAAACTCTGCCTAAGCTCATCAGAAACCGCTGCTTTGTCCGCAAACAGTACTGCTTTGTCCTCTGTGACCAAGGCATATGAAAGTGCTACCGGATTGAAAGGAATATCACTGCCACGTAGGTTGAAGAGCCACATGATGTCATCGAGGCTATTTAAGATAAGGGCTTCCTTGTCCACGCACCCCGCACTCTTCTTCCCGCCGTCAGCCGCTTCGATAAGCGGCGACTTCTTTTGCTTCTTTAGCTCAGTCCGCACATCTTTCAACCGTTCCTTTGTCGATTGACCACTCCAGTCAACAGATAGTTCCCATATCGCCTGCCGTGGCAAGGCAGGGCGTTCTTTCCATACTGTAGCTATCAAATCCTCTGTATAAGAGATTTTCACTCCTAGCGGCAAAAGCTCATCCACATATACCTTTCCCATTTGCGCCGATACCATCCGCCCATCGAAGCCAAAGACTTGACCTTGCTTCATCGTCTTCTTCAAAAACTCGTTTATTGTCGGTACTTTCGGCTCACCCATGCGGTAGAGAGTAACCAAACTACCCTGAAGCTCTGCCTCGGCTTGGGTGAAATACCGCCCATCTGTCCATAGCCCCGCCTCAGTCATCGTCACTACCAACGTCCCTGCCGAACCGCTAAAACCCGTCAGATACTCCCGCGCTTTAAATGTCGGAGCCACATACTCCGACCCATGCGGGTCACTCGAAGTCACCATATAGCAGTCGATATTCCTTCGCTTCATTTCCATCCGGAGTGAGGATATTTTATCCATAATATCTCCTTGGGGGTCTTGCTCCATCAGTTAAATCTTACACAGTCTTACCGGAAACTTGGTTGGTGGAGTAACATAGTAATGCTATTTTACTATATTTAATGCCCTTGTTCAACAAACGAAGACCCCGCTTTTCACCTTTTCAATAATTTTACTTGTTTTTTTCCTATATTCTGTGATATTATTAACCACACAAACTAATCAAATGTGAAAAGTGAACAAAAGGAAGGGGTTACTATGGATCATAACAATTACTCACGCATTACTCCTGAAATTCAGGATTTGACCAAACTGGTAGTCGAAAACGGCAACATCGACCCGGAACTGTTTATCAAGCATGATGTCAAAAAGGGACTTCGTGACTTAAAAGGTAAAGGTGTCGTTGCCGGTTTGACCAATATCTCTGATGTCCGTGCCTCGGCAACGGTCAACGGTGTCACCGTTCCTGCCGATGGACGGCTCTTTTACCGTGGCTATGCCGTTGAAGACTTGATTGCCGGCATCGACAACAGCAATCACACCGGTTTCGAGGAAATCACATATCTCCTGTTGTTTGGAGATTTACCCTCAACCGAAAAACTGGCACGTTTCCAAAACCTGCTTGCCGGTTATCGTTCACTGCCAACCAGTTTTGTCCGTGATATCATCATGAAAGCACCTAGCTATGACATGATGAACACGCTTGCCCGCAGTGTCCTTACCATGTATACCTATGACGACAAAGCCGACGACACCTCCAACGAGAACGTCCTCCGCCAGAGTCTGCAACTCATCAGTATCTTCCCGCTTTTGGCTATCTACGGGTATCAGGCATACCGTCATTTCCATGATGGACAAAGCCTTTTCATCCATTATCCCAAAGCAGAACTTTCTACGGCGGAAAACATCCTCCACATTCTCCGTCCCGACAGTCAGTATACCCCCCTGGAGGTGAAACTGCTCGACATCGCCCTCGTTCTCCATATGGAACACGGTGGCGGTAACAACTCATCCTTTACTACCCATGTCGTCACTTCAACCTTGACTGATACTTATTCCGTCATCGCTGCTGCCATCGGTTCGCTGAAAGGCCCGCGTCACGGCGGTGCTAGTATCAAAGTCATGCAGATGATTGATGACCTCAAAAAGGTAGTCAAAGACTGGAAAGATGAAGATGAGATTGCTACTTATCTCAAAAATGTACTGCACGGCAAGGCATTTGACGGTCTGGGACTCATTTATGGTGTTGGACACCCGATTTATTCCAAATCTGACCCTCGTGCCGAGATATTCCGTGGCTTCGTTGAGAGTCTTTCCGAAGAAAAAGGTCTAAGAGAGGAGTTCGCCCTCTATGAAATGGTTGCCAAACTCGGTCCGAAAGTAATTACTGACGAACGGCAGATGTTCAAAGGTGTAAGCTCCAATGTAGACTTTTACTCCGGCTTCGCCTACAGTATGCTCGGCATCCCGATGGAGCTTTATGCGCCGATGTTCGCCATCGCCAGAATCTCCGGTTGGTGCGCCCACCGTCTGGAAGAGCTTGTCAACAAAGGCAAAATCATCCGCCCCGCCTACAAGCCGATTTGCCCCGAAAAAGCCTATATCACCATGGCAGAGCGGGATGCAAAAGCGTAGGGAAAAGTATATTGTTTAAACACAGAATTAAGGCACAGATAATTGAGTCTGTGCCTTTTATCTTCTGATTATTCATTCTCCTCTTTAATCCATTCCTTAAATGTCAGCAAAATTATGATACAATTTTGCAAAATTATGGTGTAATTTCGCTAAACACCTCTGCAAAATTACACCATATTATATGTTTCACATTCCCGACCGATGAACAAGCAGGGGTATTTTTCACCATAGCCGTGACAACCACAGTAAGTCATTAAAAGCAGGGTCGTTTGTAATTAGGGTCATATTCTCTATTTTTGCCTGTGCCGCTAACATTCTGTCGAATGGGTCACGGTGCGACCACTCGAATTTTGCCGCATAGTGAAAATGCTCGATACTTATAAGCAATTCATTTGCTGCAAGTTTATAGAACACTTCGTGAAAATTCTCGGCAACATACATATAATCAGGCAGTTTGCCTGTACGGTGTTTGTTTAAGATTTCATACGCAGTAACAGGCGAGACAAATATATCAACGTTCTTGTCGCTAATCGCTTTCTTTGCTGTGTCACTTAATTTAGAATCATCAAGAGCAACCCACAAAAAAGTATGGGTATCAAGCAGATATTTTACAGTCCCCATGTTTGTAGTTCCTCTTCTGGCAATGGGTCAAAAAAGCTATCGGGCAACGGTGGTACAACACCTTTCAAAAAACCAAATTGAATCTCACGCTTTGACTCTTGTTTTGGTGTGTAACTTTCCGCAGGTAGAACAATAACTTGAACTTTTCTGTTGCGTAAATTTGGCGGCAAATCAATAATTCCGTCTAATGCGGCACTACCAATTGTTTGATGAACACATTCCATATTCTCATCCTCCTTCATTTCGGGAGTATAGATATTTTCGATATAACCATCATAAAACGATAAAAAGAGGAAGTCAACAGCTTATTCACCACCCTCCCCATTCACCACCCTCCCCATCCACCTCACAACTCATACGGCGTTTGCTGATAAACATAAAAGTTGAGCCAATTGCTGTAAAGATTGTTACTGTGGGCGCGCCATGAAAGCAGCGGTTTAGAAGTACTGTCATCATCAGGGTAGTAATTGACCGGAAGCTTAATCGGCAAACCTTTATCCAAATCACGTATATACTCGTTATGCAGGGTATACCGCTCATATTCGGGATGAGCAATCATGAAAATTTGCTTGCCAAAAGCAGTTTTGACCAGTGATATCCCTGCCGTCATAGATTGTGCCAGTACCATCAGCTCGGGATGATTTATCACCGCTGCCTCGTCTATTGTCGTGTGACGACTGTGGGGTAACATGAAAAAGTCATCAAAGCCACGTACCAGCGGCATCTTCCTCAGCAGTACCTGATGCTCGTATATCCCAAACATCTTTTCTTGGAGCGGAAGCTTTTCAATTTGAAAGTGATAATATAGGGCAGCTTGGGCAGCCCAACAAAGATGAATGGTCGAGGTGACACTTCTCTTCGACCATTCCATGATATCACATAGCTCCTGCCAGTAATCAACCTCGACGAAATCCAAATGCTCTACCGGGGCGCCCGTGATGATCAAACCATCGAACTTTTCATCCCTAAGCTCGGTAAAATCATGATAAAACTTCTCCAGATGATTGGCACTCGTGTTTTTCGATACATGGCTTGCAACTTTCATAAAAGTCACATCAATCTGGAGCGGGGTATTGGACAGCTCCCGCAAAAGGTGGAGTTCCGTCTCTTGTTTATTCGGCATCAGATTGAGAATACAGATTTTGAGCGGACGGATATCTTGTTTGAGGGCACGGGTTTCATCCATCACGAAAATATTCTCTTGTTCGAGAACCTCCTTGGCAGGCAAATCATTTTGAATCTTAATAGGCATACTTCTCCTTTCGCCCCCTCACTATTGGTCTCACTTAACCGGAAACATCTCGATAAACTCTTCTTCGGTCAAAATAGGAATGTTAAGCTCACGGGCAGCTTTGCTCTTGTTAGAACCGGAAGAAGCATCATTGTTAATGAGGGCGCGGGTGTTTCCCGATACGCTGGAAGTCACTTTGCCGCCGCGCTTCATTATCTCCTCCTCAAGGTTACTGCGACTAACGAATAGCTGCAAACTACCGGTAATGACAAAACTCAGTCCTTCCAAATCACTTTCCACTTCATCCAATATCGGTGTCGCTATCCTTACCTCAGCTAGCAATTCATCAAGCCAAGCAACATGTTTGCTGTTGTTAAAATACTCACTAATCGAAGCCGCTACTACCGGTCCTATGCCCGCAACACGCAGCAATTGATCTGCGGTCGTATTGCGTAGCCGTTCGATATCATATTCATACTCACTGCATAGGTTTTTGGCAGTAGTGATACCGATATTGGCAATCCCGAGTCCATAGATGAGGCGTGGCATAGTCGTATAACGGGCAACATTGATGTTTTCGACCAGATTATCAAAGGATTTTTCACCAAAACCCTCCATCGCAATGATTTCTTTCCGATATCTTGCCAGACGGAAGATATCGGCATATGTGCGGATAAAACCCCGTCCTATCAACTTTTCGAGCGTCGCTTCACTCAAACCAACGATATTGAGGGCATCACGACTGGTGAGCAAGCTAAATGACTTCAGCATCTTTGCCCCGCAATCATAATTGGGGCAATAAAGCGAACTAACATCATTGGTAACACGTACCTCTGCCATCAGACCGCAGGCAGGACACATCGCCGGAATCTCTGCGGTATTACTCTCAGTCAGATTGGCGGCTACTTGGGGAATAATCATATTCGCCTTATAAACCATGATTTGATCACCTATCCCCAACCTCAGGCTACGAAGAATACTGATATTATGAAGCGAAGCACGGGTAACAGTCGTCCCCTCAAGCTCTACCGGGGCAAAGACGGCAATCGGATTGATGAGACCTGTGCGACTGGGACTCCATTCGATATCCAGCAAGGTGGTCTCACATTCCTCATCTTTCCACTTAAAAGCCAACGCATCGCGGGGGAACTTAGCCGTTGTCCCCAGAGACTCACCAAAGCTGATATCATTATAGCAAATGACCAATCCATCAGTCGGGATGTCAAAATCTTTGATCTTTTCCTCATGCCACTCAATGCGGGGGATAACACTGTCAAAATCGACTGCCAGTGACTCCACCATCGTAAAACCTTGCCGCCCCAGAAACTCTAACTGTTGATGACGATGGGAAAACTCCATTCCCTCTACCCGCACCAGACCAAAAGCAAAGAAACGTACCTTTCTTGCCGCTGTTATTTCATTACTTAATTGCCTGACTGAACCGCTGCATAGGTTACGAGGATTTTTGTACTTTTCTTCCGTCTCAGGAAGTACGGCATTGATGGCTTCGAAATCGCTATAAGAAATAACCGCCTCACCCCGCAAGATTACCTCACCATCATACGGAATCGTCAGCGGTAAACCGATGAAATGACGAGCATTGGTAGTCACGACTTCACCGATTTCACCATTGCCCCTTGTTAGAGCTTTTGCAAGTTTTCCTTCATTATAAGTAACAATAATCGTCAAACCATCTAGTTTCCATGATAAAATGCCGGAATACTCACCAAGCCAAGCCCGCACCTCGTCGCGGCTCTTGGTTTTAGCTAATGAGAGCATCGGTCGTTTGTGTTCTTCTTTGGCAAGATCCGATACTGTCTGATAACCGACATACTGCGTGGGACTGCCGGCGAGGGCAAACCCGGTCGCTTCTTCCAGTTCAACCAATTCATCATAGAGTTTGTCATATTCCAGATTCGACATCAACTCCCTGTCTTCGACGTAATAAGCCTGCGCCGCCGCCGATAATATCTCTGTAAGTTCCCTTATTCTGATGACTTGTTTGCTTTCTTGGTTCATACTTACCTCTTTCTAGCTACTCCATCACAGCCTCATTTTCATCCATCCCGCAATAACGGTAAAGCTCCTTTAGTTCTTCCCCCTCCACGGTACGATAGTCACCGCTCTTTAGCTCGCCCAGTTCAATTGACAAAACCCTCGTCCGTTTGAGTGTGATGACATTGGCATCGCAAGCTGCACACATCCGCCGGATTTGCCTGTTGACACCTTGGGTCAGGACAATCACAAAAGTATCCTCACTTAGGGGTGTAATCTGACATGGTCTGGTCGTTATCCGCAAATCCTTCAGATAAATTCCCACTTCCATTTTCGCTATCATCGCCGCTGTCAGCTCACGGTCTATCCGTACCACATACTCCTTTTCATGCGCATGACTGCCACGCATCATCTTTTCTATCAACATCCCATCATTGGTTAATAATAATAATCCCTCGGAATCACGGTCAAGCCGCCCCGCATAAGTCAGACGAACAGGATAAGTGATGATATCACTGATAATGAGGTCGCTATGAGGGTCTTTGGCAGTACAAGTGACCCCGACAGGCTTGTTAAAAGCCAGTACCCGCAGCGGCGGTCTTTGCTTACTGACTATTACACCGTCAATGCTAACCGTGTCATCATCCCCTACTGTCTGTCCCAGTAAGACGACTGCGCCATTTATACTCACCCGCCCTTCGGCAATCATGCGATCTGCTTCCCGCCGTGAGCAAATTCCGGCGGCGGCGATATATTTGTTAATCCGTAATGACATAGGCACTATACTTTTTTTGGTCAGCGATATGACAGCTAACCCTCATTCGTGTTCCTTCCTCCAGATATTCACATTCCTTTATCATAGCCGTTTCCCGTAAATAAGCAACCAAATTTCCCTCATTATATGGTATCAAAAAGTTCACTTCCACGAAACCGGCATAAACCTTGGCAACAATCATCTTTGCCAACTCCGTTATCCCCACCTGCTTCCCGGCGGCAATATATATCTTCTCCTCATCCATTTGAAAAGGCAGTTCACTCATGCAAAGATCCGCCTTGTTATAAACCGTAATCATCGGTATCCCCGAAGCACCCAGTTCATCTAGGGTCGTAAGCGTGTCCCTTATCTGCTCCTTGTGGTTTTCATCGCTGTAATCAACGACATGAAGCAACAAATCAGCGTTTTTTACCTCTTCGAGCGTGGAACGAAAAGCCTTGACCAAACCATGGGGCAAACGATGAATAAATCCCACCGTATCAGCGAGCAAAAAGTCTTGATTATCGCCGGTCTCTATCCTTCGTATCGTCGTGTCAAGGGTCGCAAACAACATATCTTCGACATACACACCCTCTGTCTTTGCTGAAAAAACCGTCATCATCGAATTGAGGAGTGTGGATTTCCCCACATTCGTATAACCTACCAATGATACCAACGGTATGCGGGCAGAAAGCCGCTTTTTTCGCATGATATCACGGTCAGCGGCAATATTCGTCAGTTCTCTCTTTAGCTCATCAAGACGGCGGTTAATCTTGCGGCGATCAAGCTCCAACTTCTTTTCCCCGCCGCCACGACTCGACATCGCCCCGCTTGCTCCTGCCTGTCTATTTAGTGCCTCACGCATCCCCACCAGACGTGGCAACATATATTCGAGGGTCGCCGTTTCTACTTGCAACTTCGCCTCACGACTTTTGGCACGACTGGCGAATATTTCCAAAATGAGAGCGGTACGATCCAGCACCATCAACTCCGTTTCCCGTTGCAAGTTGCGTATTTGTGATGGTGACAAATTATCATAAAGAATCAAAGTTCCCGCTTCCAAAGCAAGAGCCGCCTCTTTTATCTCCTGTGCTTTTCCTTGACCAACATAGAGCGAACGGTGTTTTTCGGTCATTTTTTGCGTTATTACACCGACAGTTTCATACATCGCTGCCGCTGCCAGTCGCTCCAACTCTTCCATACAGGAATCAAAACTCCCCTCTACCCCTGTATCTACCCCGCAGAGAATTGCCTGTTCCCGGATATCGTTCTTGGTGTCCATAGTATTTCCTTGATATCGCAGAGGGAGTTGAAGTTCAACTCCCCTGATAAGAGCTCTTGTACGCCATAATAGCCGCTACTGTCTTCATATCGACGATTTCACCCGCCCATATCATCCGGCACACTTCATCCAAGTGGTGGATTTCGACACTGACATACTCGTATTGGTCAAGTGCTTGCTCTCCCGCCTCTAAGCCTTTCGCCAGATAGACATCTATCTTTTCATTACAAAAAGCCACCGCCGTATAAAATGAGAGCAACAATTCATACGACTTCGCCGTGTAACCCGTCTCTTCCGCCAACTCCCGCTTTGCGACCTCCAACCCCGGCTCATGGGGATAGTCAAGCTTACCCGCAGGAAGCTCAAGCAACTCCCGCTCCAAAGCATTGCGATACTGGCGTACCATTACTACCCGCCCATCTTCGAGAATCGGTAACACCGCCACCGCTCCGACATGAGCGAGAAAATCCCATTTGACGACATTACCATCGGGCATTTGCATCGTATCTTCGTAGAAATCCAAAATCCTGCCTTTATGAATTAGCTCGCGTGAGACACGCTTAATCTGCTCCATGTTGCCCGAAACCTTTCTGTCGGATACTATGCCGCTATGCAAGGAGCGTGGTCGGTGTGGATTGCTATCCCATACCCGCAAAGCGGGTTGAGTTGCGCTACGCTCGCAATGACGGCTATAAGGAATGCTGTTACAAGTCAAGGAGCGTGGTATGTTTCAAAAAACGGGGGCTTATAGAACGTCGTTACTTAGGTGGTGTATAGCCCGCTCGTCGGGCTGGCACCTTATGTAACGCTACGTTCTATACGAAGCGAGAGCGTCCCCGTTGTTGAAACCATACCTAAGCTCCATTTGGGAATTTCTTATATACACTTTCAGAGCGTGGTATGTTTCATATTGTTGAAACCATACCTAAGCTCCATCCATGATAGCCCTACCCTGCCAGCAACTTCCTCACACTCGCCAACTTCACGCAAAGCACAAACAACTCCATTGCCTGTACCAACTCCGCTAACGGCGGAAAGGTCGGGGCAATACGGATATTCGTATCTTCGGGGTCTTTGCCATATGGATAAGTCGCCCCTGCCGGAGTCATCACCACCCCTGCCTCTTTTAGCAGAGCAATAATCGCTTTCGCACAACCCGGCAACGAATCGAAAGAGACAAAGTAGCCGCCACGGGGATTGATCCAAGTCCCGATACCCAGACCACCCAGCTCTTTCGTGAGAAACTCAGCAATCATCTCAAACTTCGGCCGCGACAAAGCAGCGTGTTTTGCCATATGGGCATTGATTCCATCGAGATCACGGAAAAACTTCGCATGACGAAGCATATTAAGCTTGTCCGGCCCGATTGTCTGGAAAAAGAGCGAACCCAACATATAATCGAGATTGGCTTTTGATGAAGCTACTGCGGAAATACCTGCTCCGGCGAAACTAATTTTTGAGAATGAGCAAAACTTATAAACCATATCGGGATTACCCGCTTTTTCACATTCACCTAGTATTTCCAGAATGAAATCACGCTTATCTTCTTCCTCATACAGATGATGAGTCACATAAGCATCATCCCAGAATATCCGAAAATCCGCCGCCGCCGGACGAAGAGCGGCAAACCTTTTCACCGTCTCATCACAGTAACTGATACCCTGCGGATTGGAATACTTAGGCACACACCAGATTCCCTTTACTGTTTCATCACTATTGACATGCTTCTCCACGATATCCATATCCGGACCCGTTGCTGTCATCGGCACGGTAATCATCTCTATCCCGTAATACTCCGTCACGGCAAAATGACGATCATAACCCGGCGCAGGACAAAGAAACTTGACTTTATCAAGCAACTTCCATGCCGGCTCACCCATTACCCCATGCGTGACTGAGCGAGAAATAACATCATGCATAATATTTAGACTCGAATTATCACGGACGATAACATTTGCTGCCGGAACATCCATCAATTCGCCGACCAAACGCCGGGCTTCGGGTATCCCTGTCAAACCGCCATAATTGCGGCAATCAGTACCATCCTCGGCAATATGGGCATTTTCATAATTAACCGTTTGCAAAATCCCGCTGGCAAAATCAAGCTGCTCCGATGCCGGTTTGCCCCGTGACATATCAAGCTTCATCCCCTTGGCTTTCGCCGCCTCATATGCGGTTTCAAACTCCACCCGCAACCCCTCCAGTTCCTGCTTCGACATTTCCTTGTAAGCTTTCATCAACACTTACTCCTCTCTATGTGAAAAATTATTTTGAAAATATAGTTAGTTGCTCCCCTGCAAAGCTTAATTGGTGGAGCAATATTTACGCCTAATCAGTTCGGAAAAGATAAAAATCATCAAAACTTCCCCACGCTCCCGCAGTAGCGTTTACCGAGACACCGATTGTTACCCTACCGTCATCACCTACCCATATCCCGCTTATCTCGGGAGACTGCCATTCCTGCCATCTCGTGGTTCTTGTTTCCATTTCATACCTTTCATCGCTGATAGCATAAATCAAGAATTTTGAGTCAGGAGCGGCATCACCGCCTTGTAACGATACAGAGTAATTATAATACCCCGAAGCAAGTCCGTCAATTGTAAGCTCTGCGGTGAACCCAACCTCCCCGCTATTCCAAAAATGAAGACAATACTCTCCTGTCTTGGCATTGCTTGGTTCATGGCGTATCCCTGCCATTGCCATATCTGATATCTGCCAATCACCCCAGTTACCCTCTTCAAAGCTGGGGTCAGGCACATAATTGATGACATCTATCGTCAAATAACACCTAGCGGCAAATACCTCATCAGCGACACTAACTGTTCCCGTGATCAAGTACTCACCCCTGCCATTTGCCACGGCATCAGCGATTTGCCCGCTATCCCAGACTACTTCCCTCCATTCGACATCACCATTATTATACAGGATAACAGCTATATCAGGCAATACTGCTTCTTCACCGGGATTAACCTTGTGGAAAGTATCCTCGACCCGCTCTATCCGTAGTGAGGTAGTCGCACCGCTATGAACATACCGCCATATGTTGAGCGAAGCCAAAGGATGCCCCGAATAATCAAACATCGCTTGGTTTTCCCATGATGAACCACCGAAATAAACCCCCGCATCGGCAGGGTCATAGCCACTTGCGAAACTGGAAGCCCAACCAGAACCATATGCCTCCCATATACTGCGATTCCTAGCGAGCATTGCATCGTCACCATTATACACGGCAACGGGTATCCATGCCGGCTCCCAATAAAACACCCCTACTCCTGCTTCACCGACTGCCGCCACCGCAGCAATCACATCACGGACAGCGGTAGCCTGCCCTTGGACAGAAACCGGATAAATATATCTAACCCCTGCCGTACCCTCGCTTAGTGAATGACCATGCCCGCCACCCTCATCAAAGGTATAAACATACGAAGTCTCGCCGACCATTACCTTTTTGTCATAGGTCGTAGCTATTTGCGATAACACATCCGTGAGATTATCTAGCGTACCATGCCAAAATGAATAATACGAAGTCACGAAAACATCATAATCGACTCCGAAATTGTCCATAATTGAAGCATAACGGACGAATGAATCACCATGATGAGGGTCGGTGAAATGGACAGCGACCAAAATATCCTTTCTTTGCTGCTTCGCCACTTTTCTTACCGCATCAGCCCCATGACGATATAACATCGCCATATTTACCCAAGTCGTTTCCCCGCTAAAACCATAATTAGTCTCATTACCGATTTGTACCATGCCGACATCAACCCCCGCACGGAGTATCTCGGTAAGACTACCGGTGGTAAAATCGCCGAGAGCAATAGCTTTGTCCTCTATCGTCAATCCCTCCCATGCCTTGGGAGTGAGTTGTTTCGATGGATCAGCCCAAAAATCAGAGTAGTGATAATTGAGCATGACTTTCAACCCCGCCTTGGTTGCCCATTCTCCCATCCGTATCGCTTTTTCCGTATCATTATTGCCACCACCATACCCGCGTCCCTGCTCATCATAAGGATCGTTCCATATCCGCAAACGCACATAATTGAGCCCTGATGCCGCCAACAGGTCAAAGAAACCCTGCTCATCAAGAATATTACCATCCCAGTCGTGGAAAACCACCCCACTTTCAATTTGGGAAATGAAAGAACTGACATCCGCTCCCATGATGAAATTGCCGGGCAAACCCTCTACCTGTTGGACGAAAATTGAGCTTGCGATCGCCTCATCAGGGAAGTCAACCCACGGCGGCAGGGGGTCAGATTTGCTGCACCCGCCCAAGATAAGAGCGAGACCTGCCGCCAGTAGGACAAAATAAACTGCTTGAAACTTACTTCTGCTATTTCTTTTCATGATTCCTATTCCTTAACCGCTGACCCACTCATACTCGTTACCAAAATGTTTTGGGTGATGATAAAGAAGATAACAAATGGTATCGCCACCAATAACGCCCCGGCAGTAAAGTTTGAGAACTCATTTTTCCTATCAGTCACGAAGTTAAACAACCCAATCGCTAGTGTCTGCTTATCAGCCGAACGCAGTACCAGCTTGGGGAAGATGAAGTCCATCCACGGAGCGGTGAAACTGACTATCGCCAAAAAGGTAATAATCGGTTTGGCAACCGGCAGGATAATCGTGGAAAAAGTACGGAAATGACTAGCTCCATCGATTCGTGCCGCTTCATCAAGCGCTCTTGGTATCGTGTCCATGTAACTCTTTACCAGCCATACATTGTAAGGAACATTTCCTGCCACATAAATCAGCACCAAACCCCATAAGGTATCAAGCCCGCCAATTCTCAGTAGAATGACATATATCGCCACCATGCCAACGAAAGACGGGAAAATCTGTAATACCAAAAGTGCCATCAACATCTGTTTCTTGACCGGGAAACGGAAGCGGGAAAAGACATAAGCTCCCATTGAAGCTACCAGTATCGTCATTGCTGATGTCGATATCGCTATGACAAAGGTATTGCGAAACCATGACCAATACGGAGTGGTGGTGAACAGATATGTATAGTGTTCAAAAGTAATACCATTGGCAAAAGGAACAATGTTGAGTGTTGCCATCGTTCGTCCCGGAGACAATGCTCCACTTACAGTATAAACCAATGGATAAATAACCAAGAAAGTAATCGCACACAGGAAAATCATCACGATTGTTGTATTAAGGTAGCGGTAAAAGTTCTTTATTTTACTCATAGTTCACCCTCCCTGTATGATTTGGTACGGCTGAAATTCCAGATTGCAAACGGTGCCAGTACGACAAATATCAATACCGCTATTACTGCCGCATACTTATATTGTTGTAGGTTGATCGTCAGTTTGTAAATCCAAGTCACCAAGATATCGGTTGCTCCTGCCCCGGAAGTAGTGGAATCAGCAGCTGTCGGGCCTCCACCCGTCAGGAAGAAAATCGCCCCGAAATTGTTGACATTGTGCGTAAATGACATAATAATAAGCGGCATTGTCTGGTAAAGTACGAGCGGCAAGGATATCCGCCGGAAAACCTGAAACTTACTCGCACCGTCAATCTTGGCAGCTTCATAAACATCAGCTGATATCGCTGTCATTGTCCCCATCGAAAGTAACATGAAATAAGGAAAACCTGCCCACAAGTTGATGGCAACAACGACGAATTTCACCAGTGAGGCATCTGACAACCAAGGAATCGGCGTACTCATCACCCCAATCTCGATCAAGGTACGATTAATAATCCCAAATGTGCCATTCAATAGGTTTTGCCATACTAACATGCTAACCACCGCCGGAACGGCATATGGCAAGATGAAGATGGTACGGAAGAATGGTTTGATGAGGATTTTTGATTCATGAAGGACGACAGCCATCAAAAGTCCGCCAAAATAACATGTCACCGTTGCCGCCGTCGCCCAAGTAAGTGTCCATATCGCCACCCGGATAAAAGCCGATGTCCATTCAGAACTACCGCCAAACAGACTGGTGAAATTCTCACTACCGACCCAATCAACAGTATTCCCCGGCGGGATATGTCCCGGCGAGGCATAATTAGTAAATGCCACGGCAGCAGAAAATAAGAGCGGGACTAAGACGAAGAAGACCACCAAACCAATACTTGGAGCCAATCCAACTACGGGAAATGCCTTACCCAGCAAATTGGCAAATGAACTGCGGTTGCTTTTGTACTCACCATGATTGATGCAGTAATCATGATACTCATGAGTCGCATCTTTTACCGACAGATAATAAATAACGAAGAAGATAGCTATTATTATTATCGTGATAACTCCGTCTATCAACATGAACATTGAGTTATCACGTTGCATAATCGGTAAATCAGGCTGGGGTTCACCCAAAATAATCAGACTACTGATTCTTCTGACTATCGTAGGAATAAAGATGATAAAAATCACCTCAAGTAATGCATAAATTGCCCCTTTAAGGTACTGGCGAAAATAAATAATATGCGCAAGACCCATGAAAAGGGTTGCTGTCAGTACTACTTTTTGTCGATTACTGCCATCGGAAGCCAATATGCCGACTGTTGACATCTTATTCAATCCATCACCCACTTTCTATAGTTCTCAGTTTTGAACATCACTTTGCTAATCAGTCTATTGTTCTTGACGATTAACGACAATGCTTTTAGTAAGTATTCAAACCGAATCACACAGTTCCTTTAGATTTTCCTCTCATAGCAAAGGAAATAAAAACGGCATCGTAAACGATGCCGTTTTCCCGGTACTGTAATCGTTAATTAAGGATTGCGGCATTGGCGGCATCTAGTTCAGCTTCAATGTTAGCTCCATCCCAGATATTGCTTGCGGCATTGTTCATCGCATCCCAGTATCTGCCCATTTCCGGAATTGATGGCATCGGGAACGCATACTCAAGTTGCTTCACGAAAGCACCATCATGGGGACTGGAAAGGGGAACATCTACAGCAGGCAGTGCGCCGGTGATATTGTAACGCAGAGTCTGCATCTCTTCTGATACCAAGAAAGCTGCAAACTTGTGGGCTTCATCAATGTTTTCGCTGTAAGCTGAGACGAACATCGAGCGTGTCCCTGAGAATGATGCCGGAGGATTGCTTTCGCCCGGCAGACTCGGCAGGGTAGTGATACCGAAATCAAGACCTGCGGAAGTGAAATTACCCACATTCCAAGGCCCGGAAATAGTCATCGCTGCGTTGCCACCGATGAAGTTGGCATCAGCTGTAGCGGTATTGAGGTCAGCGGCGGGAACAGGCAGAGCATCACGCAGGGAAGCGAAGAACTGCATCCCCTTTACCGATGCTGCCGAGTTGATGTTGGTAGCAGTAGTGTCTGTTCCTGAAGGACCGAACAGACGATTGTTGTCGCTGGTGGTAAAGATAATGACATAATATGCGCCAATATCCATGATGAAGCCATAGCTGCCGGGATTGGCGGCGTTGAAATCCATGCTCCATGCTTTGAGTCCATCCCATGTTGTGGGGACATCAGCTTCGTTTATCAAAGCGCGGTTGTAATATAGTGCATAAGTTTCTGCAGATACCGGGTAGCCATACATCACGCCGTTGAAAGTGACAGCGGTTGCGCATGAAGCCAGAACCCTACCGGCAAGACCGGCATCAGCTACGGGAACAACATGACCGTCTACCACAAGCGAACCCAGACGGTCATGGGGAGCGGCAAATAAATCGGGACCGACACCGGCAGGGCCATCAAGGGCAATCTGTGATACAGAATCGCCTAACTCGACATTGACATAGTTAATGGTTACATTGGGATTTTTTTCTGTATAAGCAGCTCCTGCTTGCCTAATGAACTCATCAGGCCCTTGGGTAGATTCCCAGACGGTCAAAGTGACACTATCGTCACCTCCGCACCCCCCCCCCCCGATTAAAACCGCGGTCAAAGAGGTGGCTAATAACAATGCAATTACTTTTCTTTTCATTGATATTCCTCCATAAATGGTACATCATAATATAAGCAAAAACATATACATTACGATGCGCTGTGTCAGACAAGAGAGATATGACACAAAGATTAGGCAACAAAATTACTTGATATGCCAATCCTATCATAAGGACATTTTACTGTCAAGGGTGTTTCGTCTTTGCGAGGTCTGAAATTTTCTATCTAACCCACTTGTATCACGACCCCTTTTACTATATAATAATCATCATGGACAAACAAAAATCAAATGTAACCGAGGAACAAGTGTTTACTCGTGATGACTCGCACGAAGCATCACTAATCATGCTCAAACACATTGAGCGCCAAGCAGAGCTTTTATGGATAGTCAACCGCATTTCCGCGATAATGCTACGGACGGAAATGGAGGATTTCGACAGTAACCTAATGCGAACGCTGGTGCTGATTGCCGATGGTGGCGATGCCGACTATGTCTATATCTACAAAAATCATATCCGTGAGGGACGGCATTACTATACCCGCCTTTGTTCGTGGCCGAATTTCGGTCTCTGGCACGAAAGTGACACGCCAAAGGGAACGATAGCAGAACTGTCGCTTGGCGATCTCGTCCCCGAATGGGAAAATCTCCTTACCGCCGGTATTCATATCAATGGTATCGTTTCCCAGATGTCGGAAAGTGAAAAAGCCGTCTTGTCGCCGCACAATATCTTGTCAATCCTAATCGAACCTATTTTCCTGGGTGAACAACTTTGGGGTTTCATCGGCTTCAACAACTGCCATAGCGAAACGTTAATCCCTGATGAAGAGATAATCCTGCTTCGTTCTGCCAGCAGCTTGATTGCCAACGCTTATATCCGTCATTTGGAGAGTGTCAAGGTACATGAGACCAATATCTTAAACCGGGTCATGGTCGATGCCATCCCAACAATCTGCCTAATGCATGATGCCGACGGGAATATCATCGACTGCAACCACGAAGCAATACGAGCATTCGGGGCATCGAACCGGGAGGAAATCCTAGGCCCGCTCCTTTGTGTGACCCCGCCGTATCAAACAAGCGGGGCTTGCAGTGAGGATTTGTCACGGCAAATAATCAGTGAAGTGATGAACCAAGGAGCAACCAAGAGCTTCGAATGGGATTTCTTCACTATCGGCGGTGAACTTTTACCTACGGAAACTAGGTTGATTCGCATCATGTGGAACAACTCTTACCATTTCCTTTGTTATGCTCGTGATATTAGTGCGGAAAAAGAGAACCGCGAACTAATGATACGAAACGAAGAGCAAAAACATATGCTCAAGGTACAAGAAAGAGCTGCCGAAATGGCAGCAGAGATGAAAATCCTCTTTCTTGCCAATATGTCACATGAGATTCGCACCCCGATGAACTCCATCATTGGGATGTCGGAGGTTTTGCTTTCCAATTCACGCCTTTCCCATCTCCAGCGTTCCTATGTCGAAAACATCAATATCTCGGCAACGGCATTGCTGGATTTGATTAGTAATATCCTCGATTTTTCCAAGATACAAACCGGCAATGTTGACCTCAACCATGTCAATTTCAACTTCGTTGCCATGATTGACCACGTCAGCTCTGTTGCCATCTTACTGGCACACCGCAAAGGACTTACCTTCAAATGCAGTATCGAGGGCGACCCGCCGGAGTGTCTCTTTGGCGATGATGCAAAACTACGGCAAATTCTCATCAATGTCCTTGGAAACGCCGTCAAATTCACTGAAAAAGGCAGGGTTGATTTCATCATCAAGGTCAATGAGGGGACGATTGACTTCGTCATCAAGGATACGGGTATCGGCATCTCGAAAGAGTCGCTGGCTCTCATCTTCGACCCTTTCGCCCAAGCTGATGCTGCTATCAACCGCAACATGGCAGGAACCGGACTTGGTCTCTCGATTACCAAAAACCTCATCAACCTGATGGGCGGGGACATCAAAGTCGAAAGCATCCCCGGAAGAGGCAGTATCTTCCATATCAACCTCCCTGTCGTCCTCGGTGATTCAACTCAGATTATCTTGACCGATTCTGTCAAACTGATTACCGCTCCCGATGCCAAGGTGTTGGTGGTTGACGACAACCAGATTAACTTAAATGTCTCCAAAGGCTTATTGAAACTTTGCCAAATAGTTCCTGACCTCGCTTTGTCAGGGCAACAAGCAATCGAGTTGGTCACACGTAACCAATATGACCTCATCTTCATGGATCATATGATGCCGGGCATGGATGGTATCGAAGTCACGGAAATGCTCCGTGATATGGGTATTACCTGTCCCATCGTCGCCCTAACCGCCAATGCCATGCCGGGGATGCGGGATGTATATATGAAATCAGGCATGAATGAACTGCTCCTGAAGCCGGTCGGCAAAGCTGACATGCTTGCCGTCCTCCTCACTTTCCTCCCCCCCGAGAAGCAAATACCCGCTACCGGTTATCTGGAAAAACACATGATGTCATCACCGGATATCCGCGATGTGGATTTCTGGGATGCAATCGAATCGATCGAAGGACTCTACACCGAAGTCGCTCTTGACAAGATTTCCCATCAGTATGATGTCTTCTCGACTTCGCTCAAAATGATGGTTTCTGAGATAGAGGGCTATCGCAAGCAGCTGACCGCTCATCTGGAAGCAGAAAAGACTGAAGAATTTGAACTGATGACCCACAGCATGAAAGGCGCACTTTCATGTATCGGTGCCGTTGAACTTTCCGAGCGGGCTCTTTTGCTTGAAAGAGCAGTATGTAACAATGACTGGGATTATTGCCGTGCCAATACTGATGCTTTCCTCGTGATGTTGGAAACCCTGCATGACAAACTGGTGGCAGCGTTTGCCTTAAAGGACGACACCCCGAGTCTGGAGATACCAGCCAAGCTGCGTGTTGCTTTACATGGACTGTCCCTGGCTCTCAAGACTAGTGATATGGCTTTGATCGATGAAAAGATGGAGCATCTGGACGATCTCACCGATCTTGCCGATGACAATCTTCTCAAAGAACTAAAGGATATTGAAGCATCGATCATGATGATCGATTATGATGGCGCACTTCGTAGTTTGGAAGAAATAATGAAGGTAAATGACTCACCCACTTCATAGAAAGGTGTATCTATGTCCAAAGTAAACACCCGTTTTTATTTACCCACCCTCATGATAAGCGGGTATTTCGATGTTAGGGCGATTGCTGCCCGCGAAAGTGACCTGACCGGGATTGACTTTTTCGAGCGTATCTCCACCCTGATAGACATCAGAATCCCCGACACCCTCCGCCAACTGGAAAAGCGGGGACTTTATGATATCTCTGATATCATCACCTCGTTTGAGCGGATTGGTTGTTATACACTTTCCACGCAGCTATATACCTGCAACAAGGAAAGAGAACCGGTAAGGGCACTCACGGACATTATCCTTGCTCTCAATGATTTCCGCTCCCATATCCTGAGATTTCAGAATCCGCCCCGTTCACTGGTCGGTAGTGACCCCGCTTACGCCTCCACACTCAAACAAACGCTTGGTCATATTCTCCGTGCCCTTGACAAGGAAGAGGAACACCGCAAAATGCGTGTCCTCGTCGTTGATGATGCCGCATTCATGGTCAAAAACATCAGTGCAATTCTCGAAAAACATTATACAATCTACGCTTTGACCAAGCCCACCGTGGTGAATACCTTCCTTGACCATGTCGTCCCTGACTTGTTCTTACTTGATTACAAAATGCCGGAAGTGACAGGCTTTGACCTCGTTAAGCAAATCCGAGCGCGCAAGGAACATAGCGACACCCCCATCATTTTTCTGACCGCCGACGGAACACTTAGCACGATTGGCAAAGCTATTGATATGGGCGTTTGTGACTATGTGGTCAAACCATTCAAAGATGATACCTTACTCAACAAAATTGAGAAGCATATCGTGAGGAAGAAGTTGTTCTAGATATTTACTGTAGTGAGTTGACTGTGGATTGCTTCGCTGCAACTATGGATTGCTTCGCTGCGCTCGCAATGACGGAACTCACAATCCCGTTGTGAGTTGGTTCGATTCGACTATGGATTGCTTCGTCGCACTTCGTGCTTCCTCGCAATGACGGGGTTTACAGCCTTGTCATTGCGAGCGTAGCGAAGCAATCCATAAGTGCGTAGCGAAGCAATCCACTTTATCTATACTATTTCTTTCCCTGCCGCAGAAACCCCCGCGCAATGTCCACTTGACCACGCCCATTGCAGATTATAACCCCCGCAACGACCATCTACATCAATAATCTCCCCGGCGAAATAAAGTCCGGGTGATGAAAGTGACTCAAGCTCATCGCTAAGTTCTGCAAGCGACACCCCACCGGCACTACCTTGGACATTTTCCCAATCATCGACACTTCTAATATGAAATACCATGTTTTTGTATGTCATCATCAACGGCACAAGTTGCCGCATCCCCACATCAGCGATACTGTCATCAGGGTGAAGCCGATGTTTTTTGATGATTGCCTGATTGATTTTTTTGTGAGTCATTCCCAGCAAGAAATGCTCTAAAGTCTTTTTACGCAGTCCCGAATCACCCAATATCGAGTTGCTGCCGGCATTATTGAGCCGCTGATGGCAAAACTCCTGATACTCTTCATTACTCATGTCGGGAATGAAATCAACTGCCACCAAGACATCCATCTCCGCCAGAAGCGCATACGCGGCGATTCGGCTTAACTGCAATACCGGTATCCCCGAAAGAGCATTGGCAGCAAACTGAATCTCCCCTGATTCCTCGCCCTTCACTTCAAAACTTGAAAAATCGCCTTTTTCAAGCAATACTTCCATCTCTTGCGGATCCTTTTTATCACTAACCAACAAGGTCACTTTCGCCTGACAGCGCACCCCGCCGAGGATATCAAGCAATTGGTTACGGCACATCAACCGACCCAAACCCGGAACTACCGGTACTATCTTGTGTCCCATTCTCGAAGCGATACGGTAGCCCTTGGCGGCAACCTCGTTTTTTGCCCCTGCCTGACTGCCGCTGGCAATAATCACCTTGTCAAAAGTCGCCCCCATCACCAGATAACTGCCATCGGGTTTTCTTTTCATACTCGTCACCGGAGTATCAGTATTTATCAACACCCCCAGTTCAGCGAGGCGAACCCGCATTGCATCCAGTACCGCCCGCGCCTGTTCCGAATAAGGATAAAGATGACCATTCTTTTCTCTTATCATCACTCCCAAGCTCCCAAAGAAGTCCACTGTGTCATCAACGCCAAACTTATTAAGTATCGCTTCCGCTTTCCGGGGGTGAGAAGTATGATACTCACTCATAACCATTCTCCGGTTTGAGAGATTACACTTGCCGTTCCCGGTTGAAAGCAGCTTTTGCCCCACTTTCTTTTTTTGCTCAAAGATGGTTACTGTTGCCCCTGCGGTTGCCGCAACTATCGCCGCCGTCATTCCCGCTGCTCCGCCACCGATGATAGCGATATTACACATACTCTCCTCCTTTATAATGCCCCAAAACGCCGTCCTAGCCTGATTAGATACTGACCACCGGGAAGATGTTCCAGTTCATTCACCGAAAGTCCCCTAAGTACCATCATCAATGCCGGGTAAAGTATCGTCATAACCGCAAAGCAAATGATTATCGTCACATGAGAACCAAGCATATCCATGAAAAGCCATACCAAAAGTACCGACAACAAGCCGATAATGGCACTACACAAAATCGACACTATCACCGTGCGCAGACTGCCGAAAATCCAGTTGCCACGAAGCTTGAGGCACCGTGCCACCAAAATCAATCCGCTGACGAAGACAAAGGCGGCACCGATCAGATTGGCGACAATAACCCGGGTAATGAGTTGCTGTGCCGTCTGAATTTGCTCTCCGGCTGTATACATCAAAATCAGCAAAGTCCCGATATGAACTATGAACCCGCCAATGACGAGGAAAGTAAGCATCAGCGTTTTTTTGAACCGTCTTAGGATATCAATCCAGAAGATGGCAAAAGTCGAAAGAAAAATCATCGCACTGCCCGCCTGCAAAAGCGGAACTGCTATCTCCTTGTCCCCTTGTCCGATTGCCATCACCAAAGGCTCTGCCAACACCGCCGTCAACACCGCCAGCGGAATTGCAGCAACACAGAGCAGGGAAAAAGTCTGAGTCAACTGACTGCGGACAGCTCCGTACTCTTCCCTCATCCACGAAACAGTGATATTATTAGCAGCATGAGCAAATAAAAGGGCAATCAAAACCGTGAGTACCCCGACAACGACTAGGAATATACCGTAGTAATTCCCCCATACCTGTGTCATGCCGTAAACACCTTCTTCTCCTGCCCCCATATCCTTCAATAAGGCGAAATGATAAAATATCCGCTGATCGACCAATACTCCCACCCTGTCAATGACGATAAATATTCCCGCCGGGATACTGAGCATCAAAAAGGTTCGGTATATTGTCGATGCCATTTCCCGTTGTCGGGAATTGTCACGGTAAACCTGACGCTGAAATGTTCCTCGGTACATCAGATAGATTACCGTCAAATGCAGTAGCGATATCACCGCTGCCGCACATATCCCCAGAGCCGCCCCAAAAGCCCCATATGCAGGGGCGTAACGTCCATCATGGAGAATTACTGCCACTTTTTCCCCGTAATCAAGGAAATAAGCTGCCATCAACACCCCCAGAACGATAGTAAAAGCCTGTTCCAATATCAGCGAATGTGCCGTTGGGTAATGTGTCCCCATCCCCTCGAAATATCCCCGCAGTAACGAAACGAATGTCATCATGATGACCGCCGGGACGATTGCCAGTAACGCCAAGCGGCTAAAATCCTGATTGAACAAGGTGGTGCTGATATAACGATGTCCAATGATGATAAAAAGGGTAACAGCAAGGCTAAATAAGGCAACTATCACCCGTGCCACCCGAAAGAGGCGGGCAGCGTTGCGATATTGCTCACGACCGATCCGGTATTTGAGCATAGACATCGTTGTCAGAGAAAACCCGCCGCTGACGAAAGCGATTGTTATTAGATAAAGCTCATTGACAGGGGCAAAAAAGGCGATACCCTCCGCACCGATGACTGACATCAGCGGCACACGAAAGATAAGACAAAGCAACATCGCAATGCCACTTACGCCTATCAGGGGGTCTTTTTTTTCATCAAATTCGTAACCGTCTCTCATCGCTTACCTTAACTTATAATTTCACTTTATCTGTCCTGCTTATCCCTACTTTTGCCAGTATCTGCTCTTCTTTTGCCTCCATTACCGCCGCATTATCCTCATCATCGTGATGATACCCCAGTAGATGAAGCAGGGCATGAGTGAGCAAAAATGCGTACTCACGCTTGATACTATGCTGATAAAGAGCTGCCTGACTGTGGATTTTCGGCACACAGATGATGATGTCACCGAGAATCAGCTGCTCGTTATCGAGGTCAAAAGCCGCCGAACCCGCATTTATCCCGCCAAAATCTGCGGCTATTTCAAAAACTATCGCCGGAAACGAAAGTACATCAGTCACCGAATTGATACCACGCCGCTCATGGTTCACCCGTGCCATCCCCTCGTCATTAGTCAAAAGAATATCTACATGAAGGGCATAAGGGCAAGCCGCCTCTGCGGTGATATGGCTAATTATGTTCCTCGTCACCTCATCGAGACAAAACTCCTTTTCTGTATCTTTCTCCGCAGCTGCGAATAAATCCATCTCCTGCCTAACGCAAAAAGTCATAATACAGATGTTCCTCCTTGAGCATTTCCCTGATTTCTTTCATTTCCCCTACTGTGAGGAGGCTCTTGTCAAGAATTTCACTATTAACCTTGCGTTCGTATATTGCCTCGATTATCTGGTTGTAATCGGGGGTGGCGCGAGGGTTTTTGGAAAATATGTAAAGTATTGAAGCAACCAAAGTATCGGCAAAAAGTACTACCGCCGCTTCTTTGCTCATGATGGTTGATTCACGGTCAGTATACTCCTTTAACAAACTTATCGCCGCCGGGGGAAACTTGTATTCACGGCATATCTCTTCAATCGCCTCCCAAGAGTTCGTACCCCGCAGCGTCCCGATTTTGTGATAGTACCCGCAAGTCTTGGTCGCCATATCATCAAGCCCCAGTCGTTTTGCCATTTTGTCACTAAGATATGCCGTATGCACCGCCTGATAATACCCTGCCAGCGATTTTTGTTTTAGCTCTACGAGTATCGGAAACTCCGGGTCATTTATCTCCATGTACTTGATACGGCTTTTGTGAATCACGTTGGCGCTGTAAAATCTGAGAAACACTAGCAATAACAAAACACAGACCAGCAGGTTTGCTCCCATGATGAAGAGAGTCTCGAAGTCCAGTTGTCCTTCATTTACCATCACCAGATTGGCGGCACTGACGACGAAGTTAATTGTTACTGAAATCAGCAACGGCCATGCCACCCGAAAAGCCTCATCCAGATGAGAAAAAAGTACTACTCCCACTATCCCTGCCAAAAAATAACTAAAAAATAGTAGTATCGTCGGTACTGCCGTTAGCATCACCGCTATCAAAAGAAATACCGTAGCTGCGAATATTCCCGTCAGACGGTCGCCGGTGAGTCCCAGGATGATGAAGATAACCAAAAATGGCCAGCCTGTCTCCGGCAAGAGCGGAATCACGCACACGATCGGCAATGTTATCATATATGCCAGGAAAAAGAGTCGTGAGTAACCACCCTCATCGCCGACATTGCGATAATAACGCTCCAAATCGGCTTCGGCATTTTTTTCATTTTCCCGCTCGTTTCCTTGGTTTTTACCCTGTTCCTTTGTTTGTGACGCACGGTTGGCAGCATCGGCAAGCAAGAAAATGATGATACCCGCACCCAAAAAAGCCATTACCGAAATCGCGATCAGTTCAATATATGTCTTTCCGTAAAAGTAAGCTGCCGTAGCCGCAAACGTTCCCGTTGCCACGAAAAGAATCAATGAATAAGCCTTGTCCCTTTTGTTCACGGCTTCACGGTGCTGTTGATTTGTCAAATCCCTTTCTATTTCTTCTTCCCTTTCCTTGGTGCTTCTGCTACAGCACGGGATTTTGCGATTTTGCGTTCATAATCCTCATAGGCATTCACGATTCTCTGCACCAGCGGGTGGCGAACGACATCCTTACTGGTCATATTGATGAAAGCAATATCACTTTCGCCTTTTAGTACCTCTATCGCCACGTCAAGCCCTGATTTTGCCCCGACCGGCAAGTCCTTTTGCGTCAGATCTCCGGTGATGATTACCTTGGAGCCAAAACCTATCCTCGTCAGAAACATCTTCATCTGCGGCGGGGTCGTATTTTGCGCTTCATCAAGGATGATGTATGCATTGTCAAGAGTACGCCCCCGCATATACGCTAATGGCGCTACCTCTATCAAGCCCTTTTCCATGTTTTTGAGAAAACTCTCTGCTCCCATGATTTGATGTAGGGCATCGTAGAGCGGGCGCAGGTAGGGGTCAACCTTACTTTGCAAATCGCCGGGGAGGAAGCCGAGTTTTTCCCCCGCTTCGATGGCAGGGCGGGTGAGAATAATTCGGTTTGCCGTCTCTTTCTTGAATGCGGTGATTGCCATCGCCATTGCCAAAAAAGTCTTGCCGGTTCCCGCCGGCCCGGTAGCAAAGACGATCATCTTCTCACTCATCGCCTCAACATACCTTTTTTGCCCAATTGTCTTCGGTTTGATCGGCTTACCGCTCATCGTGTGGCAGATGAAGTCACTGGTATTAAGCAAACTTAGCTCATCAATACCATTTTCTTCCTTACTCATCGAGATAGCATAGTCTACATTCTGCTCTTCGATACTTTTCTCCCGCATCGAGATTTCAGTCAATTGGCGCATAATCCGTGCCGCCTTGTCCACTTGTTCCACTTCGCCGCGAATTTTGATGCCGCCGTCACGATCGATGATCGAGACCTTTAGGTCACGTTCTATCTTTTGGATATAACTGTCATGCCGCCCGAAGATATTTTGCATGTCATCCAAGTTGATGTCGATTTTTTTCTCAAATTCGTCCATATCGTCTCTTTCGTAAACTTTCGTATCTTTATATCTTTTTGTATCTTTTTGTATCTCTTTGTATCTCTTCGTCATTTCCTACACATCTAAGCCTGTGACGAAGACTATTAACTAGATATCGCTCTCATCCGAAAACAGCAGGGAGTATACCTCCTCCACGAGAAACTCTTGATATCCCTCTTCCAACTCGCCAAATTCGCCGTCGATAATTTCCCCCAGTTTGTCGGCACGGCGAAAGAATTTCACTTCCTCGCTAAAGCTTGCTATCTCTTCTTTGCTCATCACGGCAAAGTCAACTTGCTCAGCGGTCACATTTGCCAAGCACCAGGCTTTTACTCTATCAGTCATATCCCTGTCTTCGCCGGCTTTCACCGTCAGGGTTTTGGACTTCCTAATCGAAAGCACCCCCATCACTACGAACAAAGCAAACATCCCGCTCATCACACCGCTCATCAGGTATTTGGGGAAACCAGTCATCTGAAAAGGGAAAAAGTCAAAGAAGAACATCAGCACCACCACCAAGCCGATTGTTCCGACCAAAAGCAGAGAATATGCCGAGGAACGGTGTTCATCAGCAGCAACGGAACTGTCCTTGTAGACCTTTGCCGCTTGGTTACGCATCCTTGCCGCCATTTCCCGCGCCGCGTCCTCTTTTAGCTTCGCCAATGTTTCTTCTTCCATCCCTTCGGCGGCGGAAAACTCCTCACCCGCAGAAACTCGCTTCAGAAGTTCGACCAACACAGCCTCTTCTTCTTTTTCCGATGTTTCCTCGTTTCTCTTTTGCGGCAGTTCCTCCACCAATGAAAGCCCGCAATCGGCGCATTTCGTTATTCCTGCCACATATTCCTCCCTACATTCCGGACACCACATTATTTGTCCCCTCCCATCAGATATTCGTGAATACCCTGTGCCGCCATTCGCCCTGCACCCATTGCCAGGATTACTGTCGCCGCTCCGGTTACGGCATCACCGCCGGCGAAAACCCCTGCTTTCGAGGTAAGACCGCTCTCTTCATCGGCGACGATACACTTCCATTTATCGACCGCAAGTCCCTTGGTTGTTGCCGCTATCAAGGGATTGGGTGAAGTGCCGAGTGCCATTATTACCATATCTACAGCGATATCAAACTCACTTCCCTTTACTTCGACCGGCCGCCGCCGTCCTGATTCGTCGGCATCACCAAGCTCCATCTTGATACATCTGATTCCCCGTACCCAGCCTCTTTCATCGGTCAGGATTTCGCAGGGATTGATGAGGAGATTGAAGATGACCCCCTCTTCCTTGGCATGATGAACTTCCTCTGCACGAGCCGGTAACTCCGCTTCACTACGGCGGTAGATGATATGTACCTCGCTTCCCAGTCGCAAGGCGGTACGGGCAGCATCAAGGGCTACATTACCCCCGCCAACTACAGCAACGCTCTTTGCCCGCATTATCGGGGTTAGGGAATTTGCCGTTCCTGCTTTCATCAGGTTGGCACGGGTCAGGTATTCATTGGCAGAAAAGACACCGCCGCCTTGTTCACCGGGTATCCCCATGAACTTGGGCAACCCTGCTCCCGTACCGATGAAAACGGCAGCATATCCCTCTTCTTCCAGTAGCTCATCTATGGTTACTGACTTGCCTACTACGGTGTTGGTTTCTATCTTTACCCCCATCGACTTGATGTTGGCAATTTCTTTTTCCACTACCTCGGCTTTGGGTAAGCGAAACGCCGGGATACCGTATACTAACACTCCGCCCGGTTCATGGAGTGCCTCCATGATTGTCACTTCATATCCCCGCTTCGCCAAATCCCCGGCACAAGTAAGACCGGCAGGGCCGGAACCGATGACTGCCACTTTTTTGCCATTGGGTGGCTTCTTCTCACTCGGGAAGACATCGTTGGCTATTGCCCAGTCAGCAACGAAGCGTTCCAACTTGCCGATTGCCACCGGTTCACCTTTGATACCACGGACACATAGTTTCTCACATTGGGTTTCCTGCGGACAAACACGCCCGCATACTGCCGCCAGTGATGATGCTCGAAAGATGATAGTTGCCGCTTCGTTGATTTCTCCTTTTTTGACCGCAGCGATAAATGCGGGAATATCTATTGCCACCGGACAGCCGTTTATACATTTTGCATTGCGGCACTCCAGACAGCGATTTGCTTCAGCCATCGCTTCTTCTTGATTGTATCCATGACATACTTCGGTAAAGCACTTTACCCTAAGCACAGGGTCTTCCATCCGGATAGGTACTTGCTTTTGTTTATCCATTTATTTCCTCATATCCATAATTTCTGTTTACAGGGTGACTGTTATTTTGCTTATCGTTTTATATTAGTGAACACTCAGCAATCATTCAGCAATAGCTGCTCTATATGCTGCTTTCTCCTCACTATGGTACTGTCCCAATCTCATCATCGCCTCATCGAAATCTACCATATGTCCGTCAAACTCCGGTCCGTCCACACAGGCAAACTTCACTTCGCCGTCTACCGTAAGCCGACAGGCACCGCACATTCCCGTCCCGTCTACCATGACAGGATTCATACTGACAATCGTGGGAATACCCAGTTCCTTGGTCAGTAAAGCAACATATTTCATCATCACCGTCGGACCGATGGCGATACAGATATCATAACTTTGCCCCGCTTGACAAAGTTCCTTTATCATTGCTGTTACCTGTCCATGATAACCATGTGAGCCGTCATCAGTCGTAACATAGAGCTTGGTAGCCACTTCCTCCATCTCACTCTCCATAATCACTAGTGATTTGTTACGAAAACCGATGATGACATCAGCAGTGACACCATTACCCGTAAGCCACTTGACCTGCGGAAAAACAGGAGCGCAGCCCACGCCACCGGCAACGAAAAGGAAACGCTTTTGCTTTAGATTCTCCTGCGGCTCATTTACAAATGATGAGCATTTGCCGAGCGGTCCCGCTATATCCTTTAAGGAATCGCCGGTTTTTAGTAGTGACAGAGCATGAGTAGATGCGCCAACCACTTGAAATACTAGTTTGATCGTGCCGTCTTTACGATTATAATCACTAATAGTCAGCGGAATCCGCTCCCCATTTTCATCAGCACGGACGATGACGAACTGCCCCGGCTCACAGGTCTTTGCAATCCTATCACTCTTTACTTCAAATTGAAATATATCGGCAGTTAAGGTAAGTGACTCAACTATTTTGTACATGATTTTCTCCTTTACAACATTATCGCATCGAGGACACCGTGTTCATTGTGTACCAAGTGAGCCGCCGCCCCGGTGATGGCATCAGCGGCAAAAATGTGTCCTGTCCTTTGCGGTTCTTCGTCACCGCTTTGATAATACTCATAAACCATGAAGAAAGGCCCTTTTCCCTCGATGCCAATCAGGGCATCAGTATTATAACTGAAATAACCCTCTTCATTAGTTGCTTTCCCGCTAATGTCTGCGATTTTCCCATTTCTGATGTGGGCTTCGAGGACATTTTCTGCTGCCATCTCGGGAGTAATATCACTAATTAAGCGGTACTCGAAAACTCTCGTCACTACCTCGCTTGCTCCGCCAACTTCACTGAAAGCAATGAAATTAAACTCCGTTTGTCCCAGTGGTATCATGAACGGAGCTGTATAACGCCTGCTGGCGACAGTCGGAACTGTGCCATCGCTAGTGAAGAAAACCTCACTCCCCTCAATTGCCACTACTGCTACCCGAGTGGGTTCAACATATAACCCGCTGGCGAGGGTTATCTCCGGCGGCGGGGTCATCGAGGCATCCACGAAAAAGAAGTGGCTTATCACCTCGCTCAAAATCCCGAACTCATTTTCAAAAACAGCAGCTACGTGATGTCCGCCGAGTGACAAGTTAATTGGGGCAGTATATACATTGCTCTCCGTATTCGGCTCTGAGCCATCAAGGCTATAACGAATCCTACCCCGCTCCGCTCCTTCACACGATGCCGACAGTTGCAATATCAAACTGTCATAGTAGACCCCTGACTCAACATTGAAAATCGGCGGCGGTGCCAAAAAATGAGAGAATAGGCTACTCCTGTCCTCATCGGTATTGGCAAGCAACAGGGAATTTATATCCTGATAACGCCCTACCTCTTCCCAAAAGCTGACAATCAAGGCGAAGCTCTCATCCTGTTCTGCCCATGAAAAATATGATGACATCGTCATCGGTAACAAAATCGCCACCGCTACATCAGTTTCGCCGCTCTGATGAGCGTACTGTGCCCATACTATCCGTATTGCCGCATCGTTGGGGCGTAGGGTATCAGCCCGCATCATGGCTTGATAAGCTCCGTGGTAATCACCATTCGTCGCCATGATTCGTGCTTGTTCTATCTGGTACGCCGCTGAATTGTTGCGGTAATAACTAATGCCAAAGTATGAAACCAACGGTACTGATACCGCTATCACTACTCCCGCAATCAACCAAAACCGCCACTTCCGCCACCATGCTTTGTCCGTCAAGAACCAAAAGAAAGCCTTTTCTTCGGTTTGCGGAGTGGGAGCAGCTTCCTCATCAGACAGCGGGATTATTCCATTTACCACCGTTGATAGTGCCTCGCTGATACTCATCTCTATTTCCGGCTCAAAATCAGGGACGATTTGCACCTCTTCCCCGCATTTTTCACATATCAAGCGTTCATCTATCAACTCAAAACCACATTTAATACATTTCATTTTGGTTTCGCTTCCACACAGTTTTTCATTAGCATTGCAATTGTCATCGGCCCGATTCCCCCCGGTACGGGAGTAATTGCACCAACATGAGGATAAACAGCGTCAAAATCAACATCGCCACAAAGCTTTTTCCCATCACGGTGGATACCGACATCAATAACGATTGCTCCATCCTTTACATAATCAGCTGTCACTAGCTTGGCACGTCCGGCGGCGGCAATCAGGATATCGGCACGGCGGCATACTGCCGCCAAATCAACAGTTTTCGTATGAGTTATCGTTACTGTGGCATTTTCCCGTAACAGCAAAAGTGCCATCGGCTTACCGACTATATTACTGCGTCCGATGATGACACATTCCTTCCCGGCTATCGTTATATTTGCCCTTTTCAACAAAGTGATTATCCCTGCGGGAGTACACGGCATGAAACCGTCATGTCCCAGTAGTAAGTTGCCTATGTTGATAGGATGAAAACAGTCAACATCTTTTTGCGGGTCTATCGCCGCCACTACCCGCTCTTCGCTGATATGCGGCGGCAGCGGCAACTGTAACAATATCCCTGTTATCGCCGCATCACGATTGAGTTCATCAATCAATGCCAACAACTTCGCTTCACTTGTATCTGCCGAGAGTTCATGTACCTGTGAACCTATCCCGATAGCTTGACAGGTCTTCTTTTTATGTTTCACATAGATATGTGAAGCCGGGTCAGCACCGACAATAATCACGGCAAGGGTTATATCTCGTCCTGCCGCTTCTGACTTTAACTCTGCTAATATTTCATCGGCAATAGCTTTTCCGCTAATGATTTTTTCCATTTTTCTCCTAAAAGAGTCCGCATATCTCGCCATCGGCACCAATATCAATATGATTAGCCGCCGGAACTTTCGGTAATCCCGGCATCGTCATTACTGCTCCTGTCAAGGCGACGATGAACCCTGCTCCTGCCGAGACATAGACCTCACGGACATTTATCCGAAAGCCGCTTGGTTTACCCAGTAGTGCCGGGTTGTCAGATAATGAATACTGAGTTTTTGCCATGCATACAGGAATATTACCAAAGCCAAGGGTTTCAAGACGAGCGATTTGCCGAGTTGCGACATCGGTAAAATCGACACCATCAGCACCATATATCTTGGTGGCTATCGCTTTTATTTTTTCCTTTATCGGAGCTTCATCTTGATAAGTAAAGGCAAAGTTGCTTTCTTTTTCGGCTATGGTATTTATCACTTTTTCGGCAAGTTCCGTTACTCCGCGCCCACCCTCAAGCCAACCATTTGATACCGCAAACTCACACTTCCTTGCTTTACAAAAATCACTGACACAGGCAATCTCCGCCGCCGTATCGCTGATGAAGCTATTGAGGGCAACAATCACGGGAATGCCAAATGAGTTCAGATTGTCAAGGTGTTTTCCCAGATTGACGATACCTTTCCTTAGTGCTTCTATGTTCTCAGTCGTTAGGTTATCCTTGCTCACCCCGCCATTATATTTGAGGGCGCGGATAGTTGCCACGAGGACGACGGCATCAGGAGCAATACCTGCCATTCGGCATTTGATGTTGAGAAACTTCTCTGCCCCCAGATCCGCTCCGAAACCTGCTTCGGTAATACAGTAATCAGCCATTTTGAGGGCGGCTTTGGTTGCTTTGACAGAATTACAGCCATGAGCGATATTGGCAAAGGGTCCGCCATGAATCAAGACGGGAGTGTTTTCCAGGGTCTGGACGAGATTTGGTTTCATGGCATCTTTTAGCAATACTGCCATAGAGCCTACTGCTTGCAGGTCTTTTGCGGTCACGGGTTGACCATCATAATCATAGGCGACTATCATTCGCCCCAGTCGTTTTTTTAGGTCTGCCATATCGCCGGCAAGGCAAAGCACCGCCATAATCTCCGAAGCCACAGTGATGACGAAATGATCCTCACGCACCACACCGTCAGCTTTTGCCCCCAAACCGATAACGGTATTTCTAAGGGCACGGTCATTGATATCCAGACAACGCTTCCAGACCACCTGACGAGGATCAATACCGAGGGTATTACCTTGTTGGATATGATTGTCCAAAAGTGCGGCACAGAGATTGTTGGCAGCGGTAATCGCATGGAAGTCTCCGGTGAAATGAAGATTCAAATCCTCCATCGGTACTACCTGTGCCTGTCCTCCGCCTGCCGCTCCGCCTTTGACACCGAAGCAAGGCCCGAGCGAAGGTTCACGCAGAGCAATAACCGTTTTCTTGCCTAAGAGACCAAATGCCTGACCAAGACCGACTGTTGTGGTCGTTTTCCCCTCTCCTGCCGGAGTCGGGTTAATGGCAGTCACCAAAATCAACTTACCATCAGGCAGGGAATCTATACGCGCCAAGTAATCATCGCTTATCTTGGCTTTATATTTGCCGTAAAACTCCAGTTCATCAGCATTTATGCCGAGCTGTTCTCCTATCTCAGCGACAGGCAGCATTTTTGCCTCACGGGCTATTTCAATATCAGATTTGTACATAAGCTCACCTATTCATCATTTCCCAGAAACATGGCAAATTGTTCCGTATTCATAAGTATCTGTCTCGCTTTCGTCTTGTCGGACGGGCCTACCACTCCCGCTGCCGCCAACTCATCGAGTATCCGCGCCGCCCGATTGAAGCCGATGGCAAACTTTCTTTGTAAATCTCCTGCCGTGGCTTTGTCCGTCTCGATTATATACCAACCCGCACTCTCGAAATAGTCATCCCGCCCTTCTTTCGTCTCCCGTAGCGGTGTGCCTTTTTTACTGCTTCCGATGACGGCACTATTTTCAATTTCATCTGCAATCTCGGCACTATAGACATTTCCTTTATTCTTTTCCTTTAGAAACGCCACTACATCGGCAACTTCTTTTTCAGTGACAAAAGCCCCCTGTATCCGCGCCGGTTTCGTATATCCCTGCGGGTAATAGAGCATATCGCCTTTGCCTAGCAGACTTTCTGCGCCGATTTTGTCAAGTATTGTTCGTGAGTCTATCCCGCTGGCGACATTAAAGGCTATCCTACTAGGCATGTTGGCTTTGATGAGTCCGGTAATGACATCGACTGACGGCCGCTGGGTGGCGACAATCAAGTGAATCCCTGCCGCCCTGCCTAGTTGAGCCAAACGGCAAATAAGCTCTTCCACATCCCGGGGGGCTACCATCATTAAATCCGCCAGTTCATCAACAATGATGATTATTTGCGGCAAACGTGGCGGTACATCGACTCCGGCGGGAGGTTTCAGTGCCAGTGCCGATACCTTTTTGTTGTAGCTTCGCAAATCGCGGGCACTGTATTCAGCAAAGAGGTGATATCGCTCCGTCATTTGCAGTACTCCCCATTGCAAAGCCGCCGCCGCTTTTCTGGGGTCGGTGACAACAGGCACGAGTAAATGCGGAATACCGTTATATACATTTAATTCTACGACCTTGGGGTCAATCATTATCATCTTCACATCATCGGGATGAGCTTTATAAAGTAGACTCATAATCAAGGTGTTGATACATACTGATTTGCCTGAGCCGGTCGCTCCCGCAATCAACATATGCGGCATTCTGGCAATATCATCCACTATAATCCGACCACCGATATCCCTGCCGACGGCAAAGGCAGTATCAGAGGGAAAATCCTGGAACTCACGCGACTCAATTAGTTCACGGAAATAAACAAGACTGTTTTCCTTGTTGGGGACTTCTATCCCTATCGCCGCCTTTCCCGGTATCGGTGCTTCGATACGAATATCAGTAGCTGCCAGATTTAGTTTGATATCATCATGAAGCCCGACTATCTTACTTACCTTGACCCCCTCTTCGGGTTGCATCTCATAGCGGGTGACTGCCGGGCCTTGACTTATCTCGGTCATCGTCACCTTGACCCCGAAAGTGAGCAAGGTCTGTTGCAGTTTGGCGGCAGTTTCCTTTAGCTCACGGTCGCTGTCACCCCTTGACTTGCCTTTACCCAAGATGAGCTTTTCGATCGGTGGAAAGATATAGTCATCACCCCTGGTATCACTCACGCTAGTCTTCTTCGCTGCCATACCCGCCGTAGCTACTACCTTGGGCTTTCTTTTTTTGTCAGTATCAAGGCTTATCTCGTGAATATCGCTTCCCCTGATTTCAAAATCGCTATTGTTGTGGGAGTTGATATTGATATTTTCCAGATAATCGACACCCTCGCCGCTGACATGTAAGCGTTCGTCGAAATCGTTTAGATTGATTTCATGCATGTTTTCCCGAATCTTGGGAGTTTCATTGACTGAATCGGTCAATTTCGTGTCTGCCATTACCCCGCTGACTTTTTTGTCACGGCGGAGGATTTTTTCATTATCTATTTCCTCTTGGAGGACAAGTTTTTCCTGTTCTTCCTTTTCCCGGCGTTTCGCTGACTCCTCACGACGCTTTATCGCTGATTCCCGTGAGCGGCTTAGCCATTCCCCACCCTCTTCCTCGGCAAAGTCACGGATTTTTTCGCCGCCGCTTTTGACTCCGGCGAATAAGGAACGATTCGTCAAGACGATAGCGGCAATGATAGCTACCACCAAGACCACCAATACCGTGCCAACGATACCTATGTAACGTTCTCCCAAGAAAGCCAACCATGCAGGGATGATTCCCCCTCCGGTACGTGTTTCTGCTCCCCTTTTGTAGATTTCTCCGAACTTGTAAAGTGTCTCTGAGGTGAAATCAGCCACGAACAGCTCACATATAATACCAATGGCAAGGTAGAAGAAAACCCCGGCAACAATCTTTTGCGTGGCTCTTCTGCTCCCGCGGTTGGATATCGCAAATATCACCATGAAGAAAAATAGAAGCGGTGTGACATAAGAGAGCAATCCAAATAGCCCGAACATCACCTTGCTGACCAGATCACCGGCTTCACCCATAAAGGAGAAATTACAAAGAAAGATAAATATGGCTGCCGCCAACATGACTAATATCGTGATTTCCCGCCGTAAACCCGATTCCAATCGCCCGCTTCGTCTTCTTCCTTTTACGTTCCTTGAAGCACGCCCACGACCGGTGGGAGGGGATTTTCGCGCCTTACCTGCCATGTATTACTCCTTGTTTCAATCTTACTCTTCTTCGCCATCAGCCATTGCCTGGACTCTGGCGGCAACTTCTTTTTCCTGAATATCACTGGGGGCTTGCTCATAACGG
Organism: Lachnospiraceae bacterium; assembly: GCA_031280955.1. Classification (GTDB taxonomy): domain Bacteria; phylum Bacillota; class Clostridia; order Lachnospirales; family Lachnospiraceae; genus UBA935. The sequence goes on along the minus strand of JAITGA010000001.1, from coordinate 23,023 downwards.
ACGAACTCATAGGAGTAATCCCCGCGACCGCCGGTCATCGAACGCAAATCGGTACAATAACCTTGAACCCCGGTCATCGGCATATCCGCTTCGATTACTTGTTTACCGCCGCTGGTGTGGTTCATACCCAGTACCCGTCCCCGCCGCTTGTTGAGATCACCCATTACATCTCCGGCATAAGCATCAGGAACTGTCACTTTAATCAACACGATAGGCTCTAACAGTACCGGTCCCGCTTCCATGAATCCTTTTTTGAAAGCAAGGATGGTTGCCAGTTTGAACGCCATTTCCGATGAGTCAACGGCATGATATGAGCCGTCATATAGCGTACCTTTCACACCCACGACCGGATATCCTGCCAAGGGTCCTTTAAGTACGGATTCTGCCAACCCTTTGTCTACTGCCGGATAATAATTGCGAGGTACTGTCCCGCCGACAACGGTTTGCTCATAAACATATGCCGTTTCCAAATCGCCAGAGGGTTCGAAAATCATCTTTACATGACCGTATTGTCCATGACCGCCTGATTGTTTTTTGTGTTTACCCTCGACATCTGCTTTCTTTTTCAAAGTTTCACGATAAGCAACCCGAGGGGTAATGAGATCGATATCAACTTTGTACTCATTTTTCAAACGGCTTTGAACGATATCCAGATGCATATCTCCCATCCCATAAATCAAAGTTTGGCGGTTCTCGGCATCATTCTTTATTCTGATGGTCATATCCTCTGCTGACATCTTCTGCAAAGCCTGTGAAATCTTGTCGATATCGCCTTTGTTCTTGGGGATATACCTTTTGTAAGTGTAAGGTGTGGATATTTCCCACGGCTCATACTTGATCGGGTCGGCTTTGGTGGAGAGGCTGTTGCCTGTCGCCGCATCGGTAAGTTTCGCCAAAGCACCGATATCCCCGGCGTGGAGTTCTTTTACCTCAATCGGCTTGTTACCTTGGAGGACATAGATTTTACCGCATTTTTCTTCAATATCACGGGCTTCATTGTATATCATGTCATCAGTACGAAAGATTCCTGAATTGACTTTTATAAGTGAATACTTGCCGATAAAGGGGTCAACTATCGTCTTCCATATATAAGCTGACTTAACCTTGGAGCTATCATGATTGGCGACAAACTCCGCTCCGCTTTTGGTATTCTTACCGCTGACTTCATGGGTAAGCGGGCTTGGCATATAAGCGACAATATCGTCAAGCAGGGTTTTCACCCCTTGGCAAAGGACGCTGGAGCCGAACAAAAGCGGCACAATCGTTCCGTCAATGATGTTACTTTGCATCGCTTCATTTATTTCTGCCTCGGAAAAAGCTTCCCCGGCAAAATAACGATCCATCATTTCCTCACTCGTTGATGCCAGTGTTTCCATGATTGCATCACGGTAGCTTGCCATATCATCGGCTACCGCCTCAGGAACATCACAGGCGACGAGGTCTTTATCTTTCCATTTATATGCTTTTTCAAACAAAACATTGACAGAACCGCTGCACTTTTCATTTTCATAAATCGGCAAATGCACCGGGGCTACTTTCGTACTATAAAGCTCCGCTAACTGCTTGCAGACATTGGCATAGGATGCGTTGTCAACATCCATTGCTGTGACAAAAATCATCCGCGGTAGCTTGTACTTTTCGCAAAGCTCCCAAGCACGGATAGTCCCGACTTCGACCCCTGACTTGGCATCAATGACGATAATCGCTGCTGATGCGGCACTAACTGCTTCCTCGGCTTCACCGACAAAGTCAAAGTATCCGGGACTGTCAATCACGTTTATCTTGACGTTCTGCCATACAATCGGCACAACAGCGGCACTGATCGTGAAATGACGTTTTTGCTCTTCTTTGCTGTAATCACTGATCGTATTGCCCTCAGTCACTTTGCCCATCCGAGTCGTGACACCTGATAGTAATGCCATCGCTTCCGTCAAAGTGGTCTTGCCGCTACCGCCGTGTCCTAACAAAACGACGTTCCTTATCTTGTCCGTGGTAAAAACGTTCATGTCAAATCCTCCGCTTTCTTTTAGTCACATGAGGCTATTTTACTAGAGTTGCCGACAATTTACAAGTGAGAAATTTACTGAGGTTGCTCTAAGGTTGACCGAGGTGACATAACTCACAATTCACGGCAATGACTAGAGCAACGCCGTCAAAGTATTCTTTCCTGCGGTATATTCATGGCGTAACTCCCGCGCCGTTCTCCGCACCATTGATACGGAAAGCTTATTTTGTGATTTTTCCAACATATCGGCTTCTTCACCGTTATATGACACCGACAATTCATGAGTTCCCAATTTTTCCGAAAAACTCACATAAAGTGAACACTCGTTATAACCCGGGGTCACGATGTTGATGACCAACTCTTCTGCCAGAAGTCGGAGCTGATTGGCAGTATTTCTCCTGATATCATGACGGAAACAGAAGTTATCCACGCCGGCGAGCATTTCCGCATAGTCAAATTCACGGTTTTTGATTTCATAGTTATATGAGCGAATATTGTGAATAAATACCTGTGTTTTCGTTTTTTGTGGTGAGTCAAATATCGTCTTGGGACATCCCTCCTCATAGATACCGCCCTCGTCCATGTAAAAGACCCGATTCGATACATTGCGGGCAAAGTCCATCTCATGGGTCACAACCAACATCGTTATTCCTGTTTTGGCGAGACTGCGGATGACTGCCATAACTTCACTTACCATTGTCGGGTCAAGGGCGCTGGTCGGCTCATCGAATAGAATCACATCCGGCGACATCGCCAGACAACGAGCAATCGCCACTCGTTGTTTTTGACCACCTGAAAGTTGTGACGGCATGTATTTTGCCCGTTCGGAAAGTCCGACTATCCTAAGTAGTTCTGTTGCCTTTTCCTCTGCTTCTTCTCTGGACTTCCCCAGTAATTTAATCGGACCTACGGTGAGATTTCCGATTACATTCATATGGGAAAATAAACCGAAGTTTTGAAATACCATTCCCATTTTGAGACAAATGGAGTCGATGTTTCTCTTCGTTATCTTCGTGCCATCAAAGAAAACCTCACCCGCTGTCGGCGGGTCAAGGAAATTGATTGCCCGTAAAAAAGTGCTTTTACCCACACCCGATGGTCCGATGATGGAGATTATCTCTCCTCTTTCAATATCAACACTGACATCATTTAGGATGACATTTTCACCGTAACGCTTCTCCATGTTCTTTATCGAAATAATGCTCATTATTTAGTACCTCCATCAATCTTTTTGACAATAAAACCTAGCACATACACACAGATAGTAGTGATTACTAAATATATCAAAGAAACCAACAACAATGGGAAATATGCATCAAATGTACGGCTGCGAATAATATCCGCCGCCCGCATCATATCCTGAATGGCGACATAACCAACAATTGCCGTTGCCTTGACCAATTCGACGAAGCCATGGGAATAGCTCGGCAAGGCACGGCGGATAACTTGTGGCAAGGTGATCGTCAAAAACGCCTTAAGCGGCGTAAATCCCATGCTTCGTGCTGCCTCAATTTCGATGAGGTCGATGGTATCTATTGCTCCTTTCAGGATTTGCGCCACATTCGCCCCCATGACCATCGTAAACGCCGATATTGCGATAATGATACTGGATATCTGGGTACTGCCAAAGATGATATAGTACGTAATCATCAATAAAGCGACGATGGGCAAGCCATTGATTAAGCGGCAATATGTCCTCCCCAGCCAGTTCACAAACTTGTTTTTGCGGGTCAGTACCCAACAGATGAAAAATCCAAATATCGTGCCAAAAAACTGTGAGCAAACAGCAATCGTCATCGTCACCAGAAGTCCGTCCGTTATCAAACGCCAACGATTGTCAGTAATGAGGTTACGTTCTATAGCCGTACTGAGCCATTCACGAAAGTCGCCAAATTCTATGGTTGCGTGCGCAGAAGCATCGTTTGATATCGTATCACTGGGAACAATCAAAACCGCCAAGGTCGTCACTGTCGGAGCACCAAAGATAACATTCGCACCACGTTCTTCAGTTATGGTAAACAAACATGCACTCATGTTAGCTCTACCGCTGATAACATAGGGAATAATCGCATCATAAGACATGAAAGTTAAGTCCAAATCCATCCCCAAGTGCATCGCAAAGAGATTTATCAGTTCATAGTCAAATCCGGTCGGGTCGCCATTGGCATCCAGATAAATGAAAGGCGGAAACATTCCCGTATCTGCCACCCGCAAAGTTCCGTTTTCACCTGTCAACTCAAACTTGGGTAATTCCTCCTGCTCCGGCAATGACATTCCCAACCAGAAGTTGGTCATTCTTTCTAGAGTACCATCAGCTTTGATCAGTCCTATCCACTCATTATATTTTTTCTTTAGCTCCTCTTCATGAAAAACCGGAGCAGAATGGTTGGCAAAGGACTCCTCCGAGACCCAAAGATATTCAAATTCCGGAAACACGCCGCTATCTTGAAGGGGAGTAACATACGAACTATCAGAAAGAGCTGCATCTAACCGTCCCATCCGTAGTGTTTCGAGCAAATCAGACATTACTACAAACTCAGGTATAACCTTTGCCCGAAATACATCCTGTGCCACAAGGTTATATATTGACCCTGACTGTACTCCAATAATCATCTCAGCATCAACATAATCCACGTATGTACCGGTAACTTCCCGCCTCGCTTCCTCAGCAGCCGCAGCCGTGGTATCCTTATCCGAACCACACGCCGAACAAAGTGTTACCATAAACATTAGTAAAAGTAAAACTTCGAAGACCTTTTTCATTTAACCCTCTCCTTTGATTTTTTTAGAAATGGTCAATATATTCTTTTCGTTTTGATAACTATAGCTTACATCATCCATTATCTTTTTCAGCAAAAATATTCCCAATCCCCCAATTCTTCGCTCTTCTATACTGAGGGTGATGTCCGGGTCCTTGTTTTCCAAGGGATTATATCGTATTCCCTCGTCCTCAAACTCAATCACCACTTCATCACCGACGGCTATACGAATGATAACATTACCAATTTCGGGGGCATAAGCAAAACGTGATATATTTGAGAAGACCTCATCCACGCCGATATTGATGTGGTTTTTAGCTTTTGCGGGAATACCCTCTAGATATTTATTCACAAAATCATAAACCACACTCATGTTTTCTTTTTTTGCTTCTATTTTTAACTCATTTTTATTTGCTATACCCATATACCTTAACACCAGCATCGTGATATCATCTGCTTGTTTTGCCCCATCGCAAAATGCTTCTATTTCACGCTCTATTGCTACGGTAAACTCCTTTAATGGTAGTTCACGAGAATTATTTGCTGTATTCAGTAACCGTTGCTTGGCAAAAAGTTTATCATCATTGTTGACTGCTTCGGTCACGCCGTCTGTATAAAGAAACAACTCATCATCATTATTTAATGTGACTTCACCTTGCCGATAGGACATGTTCTCCATGCCTCCCAACACAAATCCGGGCTTTAGGGTATTGAGCCATGAAAACTCCTCGCCTCGCCTCTTTATCAACGGCGGATTGTGACCGGCATTCACATATCTGAGTTTGCCTGTGGGTACATCGAGATATCCCATAAACGCCGATACAAACATTCCTCTTTCATTGTTTTCACAAAGGTTTTTGTTGACAGCCGCAAAAACCTCTGCGGGACTTTTCCCATGCTGGGCGTTACTTTTGATAAGCGTCTTGGCAATCACCATAAATAATGCCGAAGGTATACCCTTGCCCGATACATCAGCCACTACCACCGCCAAAGTATCTTGGTCTATCAGAAAATAATCATAGAAATCTCCGCCTACTTCCTGCGCCGGTTTTGTACTTGCATAGATGTCAAACTCGCTACGGTCAGGAAATGCCGGGAAAACCCCGGGCAACATATTAGTTTGGATATGCGTGGCAATGTTGAGTTCGGTGGCAATTCGCTCACGGTCGGCGGTGATGGTTTCCAGATTTTCGATATATTCGTTAAGTGTTTTGACCATGCGATTAAAACTCTCGGACATATCTTGCAGCTCATCCCCCGTATGGATTATTTCTATCAATTGTAGTGCGTCATCAGTAGAAAACTCCTTCATATGTCTAGAGAGCTTTACAACCGGATTAAGTATCTGCCGTTGCATCAAAAACAACAAAGCAATGAAAAATATTATGTTGATAATCATAGCCAATCCCATTATCTGAAAGGTACGATTTCGCACTTCACGGATAAGGGACTCCATTGATATATCCACCCCCGCAACCGCTTGGATTCTTCCGTCACTTGCAAAAACCGGCACAAATGCTGATACCAGATATCCATATGCAGAATCAGTGATAACCATGTGATCGCTATTAGTCCCCATCAGAAAAGTACGCAGAACATCTTCATAGAGCAACCAATCAGTTTCCAACTCACCCAAACCATATGTCTGAAGAGAATTATCCAAGTCAGTATAAATATTAAAGATATAAATTGATTCATTTCGTTCTGTGTTCGGTATGACAATATAGAGATACTCTAGAGCATAAAAATTCTGTAAGTCGCTAAGTTTCTTATGTAATTCATAATACTCATCGTTTTTTCCTTGCACATGATAATCAACCAAATCAATGCCACTTACAATCTGAGCCGCCATCTTTGCCGAGTTGAAAGCAAGCTCGAAATAGTTATTACTTACCTGTCTATGACTCTGTGTATACGCAACATATCCAACTACTGCTGTAAGTATTATTCCCATCATGAGAAACAAAGCAGCTACTTTGGTTTTCATACGCATTTTCATTTTCTTCTTACTTCGCTTTCACACAAACAACTGATGGTCAAATAATCGTCAAAATATCACAAAAACCCATCATCTCAAATACCTCCATGATATCCTCAGCGACATTGGTAATGGTCATCACGGCATCGCTAGCATTAGCCAATTTTTGCCCCACCAGTAGCACTTGTAACCCTGCTGAAGACAGATAAGTGAGTTGGGTAAAATCCAGAGTTACTTCCATGGCAGATTCATCTGTGAATGCGCTTATAAGCACAGCCTCAAGTTGCCCGGCAGTAGTCGTGTCCAATTTGCCGTCCAAAGCAAACGTATAAATCCCTGCTTCCCCGATTTTGTCAATCGTCATTTCAACCCTCCACATCATGTTAATACTCGTATTATACCATTTATTTTAAATCCTGTAAAATACGCTGAAACCACCGTCAACTTGCAGTATCTGCGATGATACGTTATTATATAGCTATCAAATCACAACAACTATTTCAGAAGAGGATGAAAAATGAAAAATATAACCGGACATAAAAGAATACCATTATCGACTCTCAAAGCCTTATTACTTTCCCTGACAGCTTTTTCGTTGCTACTCTTCACTTCCCCTCACCCTGCCGCCGCTGCTGATGTCGCTTCATCTGATTATGTCACGATAATCTTCACCCATGACCTCCATTCACATTTCGCTCCCGCCCGCTATCTCATGGAAGACGGACAAGTTGGGCTTCGAGGCGGCTTTGCTAATCTGGAAACGCGAATTGATGCTATACTTAATGTGCATCCTGATTCATTCATTTTTGATGCCGGTGATTTCTCGATGGGAACACTTTTCCAGACTCTCTTTTCCGATGAAGCCCCTGAACTACGCTTGTTGGCGATGATGGGCTTTGATGCCGTGACCCTGGGCAACCATGAGTTTGATTATCGTGATTCCGGGCTTGCCGCCATGCTTGATGCCGCTATTTTGTCCGGTGATTCCCTGCCGATTATCGCCCTTGCCAATATCGACTGGGAGTTAAGTCTGGCTAATGATGACACTCATGTAGTTGCCACTTTGCAAACGGCGATGAAAAATTATGGCGTGGTGGAGGATTATTTCATTCTCGAAAAAGGCGGGGTTAAAGCTGCTGTCTTTGGCTTGATCGGGAAGCAAGCTGCCTCTTATGCCCCGGAAACCAGACTCCATTTTCATGACCCGATTACAGCAGCTGCCGCTGTAGTGGCAAAAATCAAAGCCGATGGTCTTGCTGATATAATCATCTGTATTTCCCACAGTGGAACTTCCCATGACCCCCGCCGCTCCGAGGATGAGCTGTTGGCGGCGGCTGTGCCTGAGATAGACGTGATAGTCAGCGGTCATTCTCATACTCTCATGTCAGCACCGATTACCGTTGGACAGACACACATCGTCTCCAGCGGCGAACATGCTTATGACCTTGGTGTCCTTTTCCTCACTCGTGATAGTGATGATCGTTTTGGTGTCAGAGGGTTCATGACTTTGCCCGTGAGTGACGAACCCCTCGTTGCAGACCCCCCTGAAGTTAGTGCTTTTAACTTCCGTTCAGCTCTGCTAACAAATGAACCGTCGGAGAAAATTACTGCGAAAATCAATAGTTTCCGTGACCTTATCAATGAAAACTACCTGAGTCTCTTCGGTTATCAATATGATCAAGTCATTGCCCGTTCTATATTTAGCTTTACCCCGATTGAAGAGTTCGCAATGACACTTCGTGATGAAGCCCTAGGCAATCTGATTTCTGATTCTTATATTTACGCTGTCCAAAAAGCGGAGGGAGCAGCATATCGTCCCGTAGATGTTGCCGTCGTACCCTCAGGTGTCATCAGGGAATCATTTGCCGCCGGGGAAATCACCGTTGCCGAAGTGTTCAATGTTAGCAGTCTCGGTATCGGACCCGACCTCATCCCCGGTTATCCCCTTGTCAGTCTTTATCTCACGGGACGAGAACTTAAAACTGCCGCCGAAATCGATGTTTCTGTCTCACCGCTGATGTCGGATGCCCAACTTTATATGTCAGGTCTGGTTTATCAATACAATCTCCGCCGTTTGCCGCTCAACCGTGTTACCAATGTCCAACTGGTCAATAGCAACGGTTCAATAAGTGATTTGGAAAATGACAAACTCTACCGTGTCATCGGTGGTCTATACTCCTGTCAAATGTTGGGAGCAGTAACTGATGTGTCATATGGTCTTTTGCGGATTGAGCCTAAAGATGAGCATGGGAATCCGGTTACAGATTTTGAAGAACATATCGTGTATGATGGCACACGGGAGCTAAAAGAGTGGTACGCCTTGGCGCAGTATCTGGAATCTTTCCCACAAATAGACGGTCTTTCACAAATACCGGAGGAATATCGCTATGCCGCCGGACGTAAGACCGAGCTTTATGATCGTTCCTTGATTGCCTTAGTTTCTAATCCTAACAAGTTCTTCTTTATCATCATCGGTGCCGGGGTTTTGGTCTTGACCATCCTCATCCTGCCACCGGTATTGATCGTCCGCAGGGTACGGAAAAAGAAAAAGCGGGGTTGAGTGTAGATATTTATTTCTACCCCTCCTTGCCTTTTTTTGCATACTCCACCAACCCGCCCGCATCTATGATACCCTGCATGAAAGCAGGAAAAGGTTGTCCGGCGAAGACTTCACCCGTGGTCAAGTTTTTGATAGAACCGCTGGCAAAATCGACTTCGACCAGTTCGCCCTCTTTGATGGCAGTGGCGGCGGCAGGACATTCAATAATCGGCAAACCGATGTTGATAGCATTACGATAAAAAATGCGGGCAAATGTTTCAGCAATGATTACAGAAACCCCGGCTGCTTTGATAGCGAGCGGTGCGTGTTCGCGTGATGAACCACAACCGAAGTTTTTGGCGGCAACGATGATATCCCCCTCTTTTACCCGCTTGGCAAAATCAGGATCAATATCCACCAGACAATACCTTCCCAACTCCTTGGGGTCGGTAATATTCAGGTATCTTGCCGGGATTATTACGTCTGTATCTACATTGTCACCGTAGCGGTGAACTATTCCCTTTGCTATTTTCATGCCATCAACTCCTCCGGGTTGGTAATTATCCCTGCAACTGCGCTGGCAGCGGCAACTGCAGGACTGGCAAGGTAAATCTCCGATTCCACATGCCCCATCCGTCCCACAAAGTTACGGTTGGTAGTGGCAACACAGCGTTCACCGGCGGCGAGTACTCCCATGAAGCCTCCCAGGCACGGCCCGCAAGTCGGTGGTGAAATCACCGCTCCTGCCTCAACGAATACCTCCAGTAATCCCTCTTTGATAGCTTCCAGATATATCTTTTGGGTGGCGGGAATGATGATACAACGCATCCCCTTGGCAATGCGGCGACCCCGCAGAACCTTAGCCGCTATCCGCAAATCTTCTATCCTGCCATTGGTACAAGAGCCAATGATGACTTGATCAATTCTGATGCCCTCAGGATATGAAGCGACTATCTCATCCACAGTCTTGGTGTTTTCCGGCAAATGAGGGAACGCAACAGTAGGACGGATAACGGCAAGGTCAATTAAATGTTCCTCATCATACTCAGCATCGTCATCAGCGGTGAAGACCTTATATGGCTTCGTTGCCTGAGCTTCCAGGTATTCTTTCGTCGCACCATCAACCGGGAAAATACCGTTTTTGGCACCGGCTTCAATTGCCATGTTGGCGATGGTGAAGCGGTCATCCATCGTAAGGTTTGAAACCCCTGCACCTGTGAACTCCATCGACTTGTAAAGAGCCCCATCGACACCGATTTGACCGATGATATGAAGAATTACGTCTTTGCCGCTCACCCACTCACTTAGCTCACCTATGAGCCTAAACTTGATCGCTGCCGGAACTTTGAACCATGTCTTACCCGTTGCCATCGCATAAGCCATGTCCGTTGAACCCACTCCGGTAGCAAATGCCCCCAATGCCCCATATGTACAGGTATGTGAATCAGCACCGATTATCACCTCACCGGCGACTGTCAAACCCTTTTCCGGCAAAAGAGCGTGTTCTATCCCCATCTCACCTACCTCGAAGTAATGAGTGATATCGTGCTGATGGGCAAACTCACGCATGATTTTGCAAAGGGTTGCCGACTGGATATCCTTGTTGGGGGTGAAATGGTCAGGAACAAGGGCAATCTTATCTTTGTCAAAGACTGTCCCCACCTCCATTTTTTCAAATTCCCTGATTGCCACCGGGGCAGTAATATCATTACCGAGTACCAAGTCCAACCCAACCTCGATTAACTGCCCTGCCTGTACCTCAGCCAGTCCGGCACGGGCGGCGAGGATTTTTTGTGTCATTGTCATACCCATCTGGGGTCTCCTGTGTAAGCGGTGTTAATTGTTGTTAATAAACACCTACGTATTACTCCGTGCTATGCACTCTCGTAATACTAAAAACTATTCGGAATCCGCCCTAATCGGGCTACTTCCTCATGTTTTCAGGTCTCAAAGTCATGTTTCTCATGTAAACATGATAAACATGGCTTTTTGACCTTGGTGTTAATTGTTTATCAGTTTTTCCTCTTCCTTGTTCCAGCTATAGAGCTGGCGGATTTGCTCTCCGACTACCTCGGATGAATGAGCGGCGGCAGCTTCCCGCATTTCCTTGAAGCGTTTCATGCCACCCGCACCCATGTCTGCCAAAAATTCCTTGGCAAATGCGCCCGACTGGATATTAGCGAGGATGTCTTTCATTGCCTTTTTGGTTTCATCGGTAATGATTTTCGTTCCCGTGATATAATCGCCGAACTCGGCAGTATTGGAAATCGAGTAACGCATCCCTGCAAATCCTGACTGATAAATCAAGTCAACGATCAGCTTCATCTCATGGATACATTCAAAATACGCATTGCGTTCGTCATATCCTGCCTCAACGAGGGTTTCATATCCGGCTTGCATGAGGGCGCAGACACCACCACAGAGTACCGCTTGCTCACCGAAGAGGTCTGTTTCCGTTTCTGTACGGAAATCTGTCTCCAGAACTCCCGCACGAGCACCACCGATTGCGGCTGCATATGCCAGAGCTTTCTTTAGGGCTTCACCACTGGCATCTTGCTCTATGGCAACTAGACAAGGCACACCTTTACCCGCCAGATATTCACTTCTGACCGTATGTCCCGGCCCTTTGGGGGCTATCATCACCACATCTACATCGGCAGGCGGAGTGATTTCGCCAAAGTGAATCGAAAAGCCATGAGCAAACATCAACATTTTGCCTGCGCTAAGGTGGGGTTTGATATCTCGTTCATAGACACTTCCTTGCAGCTCATCATTAATCAAAACCATAATAATTTCAGCTTTGGCGGCAGCTTCAGCGGCTAGATATACCGCAAATCCCTGTTTGACCGCCTTGTCCCATGAACGTGACCCTTCATAAAGACCGATAATGACATTTAATCCTGATTCCTTGGCATTCAGGGCATGAGCGTGTCCTTGGCTGCCATAGCCGATTACGGCGATTGTAGCCGTGGAAAGAACTGATTGATCACAATCTTTTTCATAATAAATATTAGCCATCTTGTCTCCTTTTCTTGTTTAGAGATACGTAACCTTTTCTGTTCCCCTGGTAAGTCCGGCGATACCCGTCCGTGCCAGCTCCAGGATTTCAAAACCCTCCAGCAAACTGATAAAGGCATCGATTTTGTCCTGATCTCCGGTCATTTCAATGATAATACTCTCAGGTGCCACGTCAATAATATTAGCACGGAATATATCCACCAAGGAAATAACACCCTGACGGTCATCAACCGGTACCTTTACCTTGATAAGTGCCAGTTCACGGTATACACTTCGTTCCGGCAAGAGTTCCTTGATTTCCCGGACATCAATCAGCTTCGCCAGTTGCTTTTCGATTTGCACCAGTATCAGTTCATCACCTGCGGCAACGATGGTAATCCGGGTAAAGCGGGGGTCGGCAGTAATGCCGGCAGTAATGCTCTCTATGGAGTAACCACGGCGAGCAAACAATCCGGAAATACGGCTCAAAACACCAACATTATTATCAACCAATAACTGAAAGACTTTTTTTTGCATATTCATCTCCATTAGTCTGTACATTTAGAAAGTGCCAACGTTCCCGTTCGTGCTACCTCAACAATACTTATTGATTGCAGCATTTTGATTAGCAGGCTGATTCTTTCGGTAGTATCACACATCTGTATCATCATCTGGTTCTTGGACATATCGACGATTTCAGCACTAAGTAACTCGCATATCTCCATTATCTCCCGGCGGTTGTCACGGTCTTTTTTGATCCGCACTTTGACCAAAATAAGCTCACGGCTCACACAGGACAGTTCATCAAAGGTCTTGACCTTGATAATGTCGAGTTTTTTGTTTAACTGTTTTTCTATTTGCTCTACCGTCCGGATATCGCCGCTTGATACGATAGTCATACAAGAGATTGACGGGTCTTCGGTTTCACCGACAGCAAGCGAATCAATATTGAAATCACGGCGGGAAAACAAACCTGTTACCTTACAAAGGACACCCGGGCGATTTTCTACGAAAACCGAGTAAATTCGTTTCATTCCCTCACCTTTCCTTGACTAAATCCAACGGATCAATCATACATTCCATCAAAACAGACTTATCATTTGCAAGAAAACTGTCAATCATCATCTCGGCTTCATTCATATCATGTAGACGTAAGAACGTAAGCCCATAAGCAGCGGCGATTTGGCAAAGGTCAGGACTGCCATCGAGATCCACACACGAGTAGCGGTCATCGTAGGCATGGTGTTGATATTCACGTACCAATCCCAGCGAATTATTCTTGAAAACGATGATTTTCACGGGAATATCGTGCTGACAAATCGTTGCCAACTCCATCATCGACATCTGGAAGCCGCCGTCACCGCATACTGCCACTACCTGCCTGTCAGGAGCTGCCACCTTCGCTCCCATCGCTGCGGGCAAAGCATAGCCCATTGTTCCCATTCCCCCTGAGGTAAGGAAGCGTCCGCCACGGACGATATAGTATGTACATGACCAAATCTGGTTTTGCCCAACATCAGCGACATAGATGGAATCATCAGTCATTTTGTCCGCCAAAAGACGAATGAACACCGCCGGATCGACATAAGCAGGGTTGGGGGTGCGGGTGCGTTTCATCGTCTCCCGATAATTTTCAAGGGTCGTCACCCAATCATCATGCTTGATCGTCAGTTCACATTCAAGCTCCCGAAGTTGATGAAAAATCTGCTTGGCATCGCCAACTAAGGGTATCGTCGGCCCGGCATTCTTTCCGATTTCGGCAGTATCGACATCGATATGAATCAAAATCTTGCCCTTAGTAATATGTTCGGGACGATTTACAGCACGGTCTGCCAATCTCGCTCCCACCATTATCAGCAAATCTGACTCATCAAGGGCACGATTGGCGTAGTTTTTGCCGTTGTTCCCCACCATACCGAAGTAGAGCGGGTGTCTGGTCGGCAACGCTCCGATTCCCATCATCGTTGAGACCACGGGAACTTGATAACGTTCAGCAAAATCACGCAGTTCCGAAGCCGCACCCGATAAGTGGATACCGCCGCCGACACATATAATCGGACGTTTTGCCCGCGCCAGTTCCCCTGTTACTTTTTTGATCTGGACGGCATGACCCTTGACCGTCGGTTTATATGTCCGCATCGTAATTTCTGCCGGATAACTATAGTTTTTGACCGTTGCCAACTGAACATCAACAGGGATGTCAATCACTACCGGCCCTCTGCGTCCTGTATTGGCAATGAAAAATGCTTCCTTAAAGATACGCGGGATATCATTTGCATCTTTGACCAAGTAACTATACTTAACAAAGGATTCTACTGCTCCCGTGATATCGGCTTCTTGGAAAACATCACTGCCGATTAGCTCTGAATTAACCTGTCCCGTGATACATACCAACGGTATTGAATCAGCAAATGCCGTGGCAATTCCGGTAATGACATTGGTTGCTCCCGGCCCTGATGTTACCACGCAAACAGCGGCTTTGCCATTGATCCTGGCATGACCGGAAGCGGCATGGGCAGCGTTTTGCTCACTACGAACGAGAATCGGGCGAATTGATGAGTCACGAATACTGTTAAAAAAGGGAGCTATCGCCATTCCCGGATACCCAAACACCACTTCGATATTTTCTGCTTCCAGACATTTAATTATCGCATCCGCACCTATCATAATCCCTATCCTTTTATTCTTTATCTTTTATCATACTATATAACCACTAACTGTTCTACTCGGGAAACTTATACGCCGGGAAACGGATTTTGAGGTATGCCATGATTTCTTCCATGCAAAGGATGAATCCCAGTTTGGAGCAATCTAGACATAGATGGTAGTTCCTCGCATCTGTCCACTCACGTCCGGTATAGTATTTGTAGTAGTCGGCTTTTCTTTTGTCAGTCTTAGTAATGAACTTGTCTATCTCCCTAAGTGGCAGTGAGAGCTTTTTCATTGCCTCGGTAATGCAAAAATCCTCAGGCGCATGAACGAAAACACTAGCCACATTGTCGTAACCACGCAGGATATAATCAGCACAACGACCGATTATCACACACGACTCCTCAGCAGCCAGGTCACGGATGATTTTGGCTTGATAGTTGAATAAGTTGTCATTGGAGGTAAACTCGTCGCTTTCAGGGGGAATCAGCTCACCATTGTAGGCTTTGCGGGCGATTTTGAATAAACGTGTACTCTTTAGCCTTTCATCGGCACGTTCAAACAAACCCTCATTGATACCGCTTTCATCAGATGCCATCTTTAGTATTTCTTTGTCATAGTACTTAATTCCCAGACTATTTGCCAGCATCTCTCCGACTGTGCGACCGCCGCTGCCGTACTGCCTAGCGATAGTAATAATTATTTTATCCATAATCTACTCCTTACTCACCCAGATACGCTTTTTTGATATCGTCATTATCCAGTAAGTCGATTGCCTTGCCCTCTAAAGCGATGTTTCCCGTTTCGAGAACATAAGCACGGTCAGCTATCGAAAGTGCTTTTTTGGCATTTTGCTCAACTAGTAAAACCGTCGTCCCCGCACTACTGATTTCCTCGATGATGGCGAAGATTTCACTGACGAAAATCGGTGACAACCCCATCGACGGCTCATCCATCAAGATGATACGCGGGCTCGACATCAAGGCTCGTCCCAAAGCCAGCATTTGCTGCTCACCACCGCTGAGTGTCCCGGCGATTTGCCCCTTTCTTTCTTCTAGTCGAGGAAAGCGTCTGTAGATATTACGAAGGTTTTCCTCGATTTCGCTCTTATCTTTGCGGGTAAATGCACCCAACATCAGATTCTGGTAAACGCTGAGTTGAGCAAAAACCCGCCGTCCCTCCGGCACATGCGCCATTCCCATTGCCACAATCTTGTGACTCTTGATCTTCGATATCTCGACCCCATCGAAGAAGACACTACCCGCCTTGGGGGAAAGTAATCCGGTAATAGTATGCAAAATCGTGGTTTTGCCCGCTCCGTTTGCCCCAATTAAAGCGATGACCTCACCCTCGTTTACAGCAAAAGAAATGCCCTTTATCGCTTGAATGACACCGTAACTCACTTCCAAATCCCTTACTTCAAGCATTGCCATAAATCTTTTGCCTTTCTTGTTCTTTCTTTAATCTTCACCTAGGTATGCGGTGATGACCCTGCTGTCAGCAAGAACCAGCGAAGTCTTGCCGCTTACCAATATTTTACCAAAATTGAGTACTGTCAGTTCTTCACATATCCCTGCTACCAGTTTCATGTCATGTTCGATCAGGAGTATTGTCATTGCAAACTCATCACGGACAAATTTGATCGTATCCATCAGTTCCTTGGTCTCATTCGGATTCATGCCTGCCGCCGGTTCATCAAGCAACAACAGCTTCGGATTCGTTGCCATTGTCCGTGCTATCTCCAACTTGCGTTGTTTGCCATAAGGAAGATTTCCTGCCGCCATCTGCGCTTCGCCGACGAGGTCAAAGACCGAAAGCAAACGATATGCCTCTTCATTCATCTCTTTTTCGATGCGGTGGTACTTGGGTAGTCGTAATATCCCCGCCGCTGAGTTATAGTGATAGCGGTTGTGCAAACCGACCTTGACATTGTCGAGAACCGACAGCTTTTTGAACAAACGTATGTTCTGGAAGGTGCGTCCGACTCCCTCTTTGCTGATGTCCATAGTCTTCTTGTTGGTAATATCCTTGCCGTCCAAATAAACGATGCCCTCATTGGGACGGTAAACTCCGGTCAACAGATTAAAAACCGTTGTTTTACCGGCTCCATTCGGACCAATCAAACCATAGAGCTGTCCCTTTTCAACATTGATGTTGAATTGATCTACAGCCCGCAAGCCACCAAAAGATATGCTCAAATTGTTTACTTTCAAAAGTGACATACAGCTTCCTTATACTTTTGCTTTACGCTTTCGCAAGCGTGAAAGCCATTCCTTGAGCGAATGTTTTTCCCGCCATTCAAGGACTTTGGGGCTCCAGTTGAAAATCATCATCACAATCAGAATTACTGAATAAATCAACATTCTCTGGTCGCTTATCCCCCGCAGTACCTCAGGCAGTACTGTAAGGACGACAGCGGCGATAATCGAACCACGGATATTACCTATCCCGCCGAGTACGACGAAGACCAAAATCATGATTGACATATTGAAGCCAAAATTGCGTGGTGTCGCTTGAACGCTGTTCAGGTTGTGGGAATAAAGTACCCCCGCTACCCCTGCGAGAGCGGCAGAAATGGTAAAAGCCATCAGCTTATATCTGGTGACATCGATACCGACTGACTCCGAGGCAATCAGGTTATCACGGATTGACATTATCGCTCTGCCGTCTCGGGAATTGATAAGGTTGAGGACGATAAAGAGGGTAATGATAACGAGGATAGTACCAATCAAGAATGTCGAATCACGAGGCATACCCACGATACCCTGCGCTCCGTTGATAATCACCCGTCCCTCTTCGCCCATTCCCAACGATAGTGAATCCCGTAGCGAAAAATGAAATCCCTTATCATCAAGACCTACGAATAGGGCATTGATGATATTCTTGATGATTTCCCCAAAGGCAAGGGTGACAATCGCCAGATAGTCACCACGAAAACGAAGTACCGGCAAACCAATCAAAAGACCAAACACCCCTGCTACCAATGCCCCAATCAAAATAGCAAGTATGAAACGAAAGAGAGAAAAAGTAATCACATTTTCCATTACCTTGGTAAAAAATGCACCCGCAAACGCTCCCAGACACATGAATCCGGCGTGTCCTAAGCTTAGCTCACCGAGTATCCCGACTGTCAGGTTGAGTGATACCGCCATGATTACATATACGCAAAGCGGTACTAACAAACCCGTCATAAGATGGGAAAGCATATTAAGAGAAATCAATATTTGCATGACAATGAAGGCTACCACCACGATACCAAAGGTAATCAGGTTTTCCCGCATTGGTTTGGGTATTTGTGCCAAACGTTCCCTCATGCCACTATTACTCCTTTTGACCGTATCCTATACTTTTTCTTGTAACTTCCGTCCCAACAGTCCTGTTGGCTTCACCAAAAGAACGATAATGAGAACCATAAACACGATTACATCTGATAACTGTGTGGAAATGTATGCCCGCCCCAAAATCTCAATGACACCGAGCAAAAGTCCACCTATCAAAGCTCCGGGGATTGAACCGATACCTCCGAAAACAGCGGCAATAAAAGCCTTGATGCCGGGCATCGCTCCGGTGTATGGGGAAATGACCGGATAAGCGGAACATAGCAGTACCCCGGCAATGGCTGCCAAGCCTGAGCCGATCGCAAAAGTCAAGGTAATCGTACCATTTACATTTATTCCCATCAACTGGGCAGCATCTTTGTCCTCAGCAACGGCAAGCATCGCCTGCCCCGGCTTAGTTTTGTGGATAAATAAGGTAAGTGAAGTCATAATAATTAGACAAGCGGCAAATGTTACCAAAGTCTCACTCGAAATGATGATTTGCCCGTCAAAGAGACGTACCGGACCGAAAGGCACAATCGAGGTAAAGGACTTGGTACTGGCACCGAAGATAAGTAAGGCAAGGTTTTGTAAAAAGTAGCTGACACCTATTGCCGTAATCAAAACCACCAGCTTCGATGCCGCTCCCCGCAGTGGACGGTAAGCGATAAATTCAATCGTCACCCCGAGGATAATACAGATGGTGATGGACAAAAGAAGCGACAAAAAGGGGTCAAAGCCCTGCATACTGACACCCCAAAAGACAGTAAAAGCACCGACCATTATTACATCGCCGTGAGCGAAATTGAGCATTTTGGCGATGCCGTATACCATCGTATATCCTAAAGCAATGATGGCATATATGCTGCCAAGGCTGAGACCGTTAATCAAAAAGCTGATAAAGTTCATTTCACATGTTCCTTTTGTTTTCTGACTCAGTATAACAGAGTTTTTGTGATTTACGCAAGATGAAAATGTCTAGGGGGTAGGGAAAGGGGGGCGAGTAGCAGTTTATCAAGCCCCTGCCTTATCAAAAAGGAACGCTTAAGCAGCGTTCCTTTTGACTCACAAACTGTACTCAGTTCGTATTTCGCAGACTATAATCCTATGTATACTCCGCCTCTGATGATCATCGCTTTGGGAATCTTGTTGACTTCACCAGTGGAACGCCATGTCATGTTGTCGCCGGTAAGACCGGTAAAGGAGATTTCTGTAATCGCCTTTTTCAGGGCATTGCCGAGATCGGAAATGCTCATCGTATAGGTTGCACCACTATGTAGAATTATATCTCTGATGATATAGATTGCATCATAAGCATTGGCAGCAAACTGATTGGGGATTTCACCGTGCCGCCGTTGGTATTCAGCGACAAAAGCCTGTGTCCGCGCATCATCGGCATCAGCTACGAAGGGAGTCAGCAAAATAACACCCTCAGCAAGGGAAGTGTCGAAATTCTCAACTCCGAGAATACCGTCAAGTCCATCACAGCCGAAGAAGACAGGAAAATAATCCATTGCGGCAGCTTGAGTCAGAATAAGTGCGGCTTCATTGTAATAAATCGGCAGGAAGACCAATTGCGCATCGGCATTTCTGGCAATTTGCAGTTGGACGGAGAAATCACTCTTGCTGTCTCCGGTAAACGCTTCAACAGCGACGACATCAAAAGGTTGTCCGGCGGCGGCAGTAATAAACTTCTCGTAGATTCCCGATGAATAAACATCGGAGCTGTCATAAATAACGGCAACCCTTGAAACCAACTCACCGCCATCAGCATAAACGCCCACTTGACCGATATAATCGGCAGCACCAATCCCTTGGTTGGGGTCGGTAAAGCAAACTTGGAAGACATTGTCATTGCCTTCAATTACGCTGACTGATGAAGCTGACGGGGTAAGCTGAAACATATTGTCAGCAGCAGTATGAGCAGCAACCGCCACACAGCAACCGCTGGTAACTGTTCCCATCAGGATATTCATGCCCCAGTCTTTCAGACTGTTGTAGGCATTGACTGAACGCTCGGCATCCAGTTCATCGTCCTGCATGTTGAACTCGATCTCTTTGCCGTTGATACCACCGGTAGCATTGATTTCATCAACGGCGATTTGTGCGCCATTTCTCACACTAATTCCATAAACAGCCGCACCGCCTGTCAAAGGACCGATACCGCCAATCATGAACGTGTCGCGGGCATCATTGCCGCAAGATGACAAAACACCCATAGCCATAACAGCTACCATGGTCAAACTAAAAAGCTTCCTAAACTTCTTCATTTAATACTCCTCCTTTTTTGTGAACATATTCAAGTCAACATATTACACAGAATTAAAGGGTTTGTCAAATGAAAAAAATTCATTAACCCTCTTTGGAGCTATTCATTGATGTTATTCCAGAGTAATGAGGGTAAATGAGTGGGAATTATATTGCAAATCCGCCTTTTAATGCTATAATATCATCAACAGGCAGGAGGTGAGCTAAATGGACTTAATAAACAACGGATATAAATATGTTCCTGATGATTTCAAGGGCATTTTAGGCTTGCCTAATGAGCTTAACGCTTTTTATGAGCTGTATGAAACATATAAGAAAGAAAACACGCAGTATAACCGGTTTGCCCTTAAAAAGCATTGGGAAGATTTGTTCTTTACGATTAAACACAGGGAAGTGGAAGGCTTCCTAAACCCGGTAGACGCATATGAAATAAGGTCATATTTAGAGGTGCTGGCTAATGATTAACTTTAACGATGGGGAGGAAAGGCTGAATAGGTTTCTTGGTTCGGAGAAGAAAACCACTATTTTTTATGGTAATGAGCTTTATATGCTGAAATATCCTGACCCGATAAGGGATAAAAAGCTAAAGGATATGTTGAGCTACAAAAACAACCAATATTCTGAACATATTGGCTCTAGTATATTTAAAGCTTGCGGCTTTGAAGCCCAAGAAACGGTTTTGGGATACTTCACCGACTCAACTGGCAAAGAAAAATTAGTGGTCGGGTGCAAAGATTTTACCCTAGACGGAGGGACGCTGTATGAGTTTTCAAAGCTGGCAAATCAAACCACGGCAAGCGACGAAAAGCTCGGGGCGACTATTGAAAATGTTTATCTTATCGTCAATAACAACAAGCTTTTAATTGACAAAAGTAGCATCATCAATGGATTTTGGGATGTTTTCGTTGTTGATGCCTTGATAGGCAATGGGGACAGGCATTTTGGAAATTGGGGCGTGTTGGAAAAAGACGGTGAGGTTAGGTTTGCCCCCGTTTATGATTGCGGCTCGTCATTAGGGGCTTTGTTGGATGACGCCGAGATGGGCGTATATATGGAAATGGCCAATTTATTCAAGGAAAAAGAGTTTAATTTGACATCATGTTATTACATGGACGGTAAAAAGATATTTTATCACGAGATTTTCAAAAATCCCCCTTATGATTTAACGAAAGCAATTATACGGACAGTTCCGAAAATCGACATGGCGGAAATTAGTGTTATCATTGATTCAACTCTGTGTATTTCCGATACGAGAAAAGAGTATCTAAAACAAGCACTGGATATGAGGTACGAACAAATCCTTGCCCCGGCCTTAAGGCGCGCCTTAAACGAAAAGGGTATAACAGCCGCTTTTGAACCCGACTGCCGTACAGACTGACATTGGAGTCATTCTTCCTTAGTACAATAATTACGTAACTCGCCAATGGTAAAAGATAAACGTCCACGTTCATATACCGGTACTAGCTTGTGGTCGTCACTAGCTCTTGTGTCTGAAGAAATTCTAGTACCGTTTTCTGTTTCGATGTGGTAGACAGCGCACATTGGTGAAAGTAATTCTGCATATGTCATATATTCATGCATATAAATAAATAACACTATATCATCACCAACTTTAAACTGTATTCTATCTTTATTCATAACACGTAGCTCACTTGTTTCTCCACCTACCTGTCCTATGTCAATTGTATCACCCTTGACCAAGTCTCCCGAAAAACTCTCTATTGCTTCTACATTATGTAGTGTATATAAGTCGTAACGCGGTTTCCAATCTGGATTATCAGGTTTATATGTGCGTGTATTTACCATTTCACTTCTTCCATCATCAAGTACAATAACTCTGATAACATGAGAAGCACGTTGAAGCAATTTATCATGATTTTCATAGTAAACCCACTGTGCGAGGATAATCATTTCAGTTACTTCATTGTTCTCTTCAATCTGACTAATATAGTTTTGAGCATCATAAACAGTAGTACAAGCACTATGGGAAATAAATGCAATTATTAAGATAATCATCTTTGTTTTCATATAAATCCCTTTGTCTATATTTATTTTACAGTAGAGTCATTCTTCTTTAGCACGGTAATTGCGTAACTCGCCAATGGTAAAAGATAAACGTCCACGTTCATCTACCGGTACTAGCTTATGATCGTCACTTGCTCTTGTGTCTGAAGAAATTCTAGTATCGTTTTCTGTTTCGATGTGGTAGACAGCAGACCATGGTGTTATTAAATCTGCTTGTTCTATTTCTTCGTGAGTAGTTAGGAACAGTATTAAGTCATCAGCATACATCATAGGAATCATAGCGTTGGTTATATAGTGCCTATTTCCCATTTTCCCACCAATCTGCCCTACATAAATAATGTCACCTTCAACTAAGTTTCCATAATAACTTTCGGTAACTTGTGCCCTATAAAGAGTATATAGAAAATATATAGGTTTCCAATTACGGTTATCTGGTTTAGGAATACTAATATTAACTTCTTTATAAATTCCATCATCTAACACCAC